>NZ_JBDQQP010000018.1:0-186747 GCF_039888735.1 Streptomyces sp. CAU 1734 | reverse complement strand
ACAACCAACCCGAACCCCACATACCAACCTCCCCACACAGACAACGACACCCCACCCAAACCCCACCCCCACGAAACCCAATCCACAACCACTCAACACACCCACCACACAAACACCCAACGCAACAGACAGTCACCCTCTGCGACAAACGCCCGACTCCCCCGCCAATCCCCCGAACAAGACAGTTCAGGAGCACAATCGGTATGGAGGCATGGAGGCATGGAGGTATGGAGGTATGGAGGTATTCATGGGGGTATTCACAGCGCTCCCCGGAAGGTGATCAGATGGCCTCGAACAGGGCCCGGTCCTCCCGTTTCACGCCGGATCGCGGGCTCACCACACGCATGGTGACCACGATGTTCCTCATCGGGCTGCTCTACGTCGTCTTCGTGGGCGTCCTGCTCGCCCTGGTGCGCGGCGCCTGGCCGGTCATCCTGCTGGGGGCGGGCGCGCTCTTCGTCGCCCAGTTCTGGTTCAGTGACCGGATAGCCGCGCGCGGCATGGGGGCCCGCGAGGTCAGCCCCGAGGAGGCCCCGGAGCTCCACGGGGCCGTGGACCGGATCTGCGCGCTCGCCGATATGCCCAAGCCTCGGGTGGCGATCGCCGACAGTGACGTACCGAACGCGTTCGCGACCGGACGCAGCCAGAAGACCGCCCTGGTCTGCGCCACCACGGGGCTGCTGCGGCGACTGGAGCCCGAGGAACTGGAAGGGGTACTCGCGCACGAGCTGTCACATGTCGCGCACCGGGATGTCGCGGTGATGACGATCGCCTCCTTCCTCGGCGTCCTGGCCGGGGTGATGACCAGATTCTCGCTGTACAGCGGCCTGGGGCGGGCCGGGCGGAACAACGGCAACGCCGCCATCGCCATGATTCTCATTCCGCTGGTCAGCGCCGCCGTGTACGCGATCAGTTTTCTCCTCACCCGGCTGCTCTCCCGCTATCGCGAGCTGGCCGCCGACCGGGCGGCAGCCCTGCTGACGGGCAGGCCGTCGGCGCTCGCCGCCGCGCTCACCAAGGTGACCGGTGAGATGGCGCGGATTCCGACCCGGGACCTGCGGAAGGCCGAGCCGTACAACGCCTTCTGGTTCGCGCCGGCGTTCTCCTCCCGGGAGAGTCTGAGCCGGGTGCTCTCCTCCCACCCGACACTCGAACAGCGGCTGGAACAGCTGGGCCGGATCTCGGCGCGGCTGGCCCGGCCGTGATCGGAGGGTCCGTGGGGTTTCTCGACGCCATCCTCGGCCGGAGCAGACCGGTGCGGCCGGACCTCGACCGGCTCTTCGGCCTGCCCGGCGCGGCCGTCACCCTGGAGGCGGGGGCCGGGTTCACGCCCACCGGGGCGGGCTCGGTCTGTTTCTCCCGAGTGGAAGGGGGTGCGTTCGCCCGGCTCGAGGAGGAGGTACGGAATCTCCTCGACGCGGATACCGCGACGGCGGGCCGGGGCACGGAGCACGGGGTGAACCCGGCGGCCGGGTACGGGGGCGGAGTACCGGTGGAGTTCAGCCGGGACTCCTACGGGTACGCCTGGATCCTCGCCCGGCACCCCGGGGACCCCGACGGGATCTCCTCGCTGGTCAATGACCTGCATGCGGTGAACACGATGCTGGAGGAGGCGGAGTTCGGGGCTCACCTGCTCTGCTCCCTCGTCGCCTTTCACCAGGTATCCGATGGACGACAGCGCGGGCTGGCCCTGGTCTATCTCTACAAGCGCGGCACCTTCTATCCCTTCGCACCGCTGCCGGGCGCCGCCGAGCGGCGCGACACCGCACTGGAACTCCAGATCCGGGCGCTGCTCTCGGACGATCTGCCGATGGAGAGCGACCCGGGCCGCTGGTTCCCGCTCTGGGGTGCTCCCGGGCTGGCCGGCTGACCGGAGAGGGAGCAGCGGCCGGCGAGCGAATGGGTCGGGGCGGGAACTTCACCACAACCGGCGGGCGTTGGAACACAGGAAGCGACGGCGAGGGGCAGGGATGGACGGGGAGAGACAGGACGTCGCGTAACACAACCGCATGAATCGTGGTAGCCGGTCGACAGCACGATGACCGAATCCGGCTATCAACAGCGATTTTCAGACAAGGATTCATCTTTTCCGAGGTGCCGGACAACCATGCCGCGCTCCCCGGACTCTCTTCCGGCGAGCCGTGGCGAAGACGACCGGCACCGGACGGGGGCGAATGGTCCGGTCGGGACTCCACGGGCTTCCGCTCCATCCTGACCAAGAGGCATTCGCTCTAACCTGAGGAACGATGACCAGAACTCCTCGCGCCCGTCTGTGGCGTTCGACGCTCGCTGTGTCCGCCGCCATCGCCGTGACCGCCGGTGTCGTGGCCGCCGCGCCCGACGCCAAGAAGGCCAAGGCACCCGCCGGCCCGAAGCTCAGTCTCATCGCGGCCAGCAAGTCGGTGAACCTCGACAGGTGGCCCGACGCACCCGGTGTCTGGCTGGACCTGGGCACCTACGTCACCTCTCAGGGCTCGCCGTTCGAGTTCAAGGTGACCCGGAAGTCCTACAAGGACCCCATCGTCGCCCAGCAGATCATCCGCAGCGGCACGAAGACCACGGTCAAGACCCTGCCCAAGGGTCTGGTCAAGGACTTCCAGGGGCTGCCCGGCTTCATCGACGTGAGCATCACGGACGCCGCGGGCAAGACCGTCGTGACGCAGAGCGAGACCTTCTGCCCGAACAACGCGTCCGGGCGGGTCAGTCCCACCGCGCCGGCGAAGTCGAAGTTCCCGGAGTCCTGCCCGACCAACCCCTTCACCCTCGGCTCGGTGTGGGGTGTCGAGAACGGCTGGGCGTCCAACACTTACTCCGGCCACTACGACCGCACGGTCGACCTGGCGCCCGGCAAGTACACCGCCAAGATCTCCGTGGCGAAGAAGTACCGCGACCTGTTCGGGATCGCCAACAAGCCGCAGACCGTCAAGGTGAACGTGATCGAGCGCAAGCCCGATCCGGAGGGTCCCGGCGGGGGTGTCGGACGTTCCTCGAAGGCCGCGGGCGCGCACGACCACCACGCCTCGCACGGCAAGCTCCAGCCGCCGGCCACGCTGGGGCAGGCGACCAGCGGTACCGCTCCGACGTACAACGTCGGCCACGGCCCGAACCCGCCGGCCCCGCCGGCGCTGCCGTGGGCGCTGAAGACGGCCGCGCGCACCACCTTCAACCTGGGTGACAAGCCGGGGCAGACCGACGGTTCGCGCCGCGCTCCGGCGCAGAAGCCCAACGCGAAGCCCCCGACGGGCAAGGCCAAGGTGCCCAACGTTCCCAAGCCCGACCTGCGTTCGCTGCCCGCCTTCGGCATCCAGATCGTCGACGGCAAGCAGTACGACGCTCCGGGCAAGGACTTCGTCGCCTTCTCCGCCAATGTGTGGAACGCGGGCCCCGCGCGGCTGGTGGTCGACGGCTTCCGCAAGCCCGGCGCCGAGCTGATGAACGCGTACCAGTACTTCTACGACGCCAAGGGCAAGCAGGTCGGCTACACGCCGTCCGGCACCATGGAGTGGGACCCGCGTCCGGGGCATGTGCACTGGCACTTCACCGACTTCGCGAGCTACCGGCTGCTGAAGGCCGACCAGAAGGAAGCCGTCCGCAGTGGCAAGGAGGCGTTCTGCCTCGCCAACACGGACGCGGTGGACTACACGGTGAAGGGTGCCAACTGGCACCCGTTCAACACCGACCTCTCGACCGCCTGCGGCTGGGAGACCTCCATCTCCGTGCGTGAGGTGCTGGACGTCGGTTCCGGTGACACCTACACCCAGGACCTGCCGGACCAGTCCTTCGACATCACGGACCTCCCGAACGGCACGTACTGGATCCAGGTTCTCGCCAACCCGGAGAAGCGTCTCAAGGAGACCAGCACCAGCAACAACTCCGCGCTGCGCAAGATCGTTCTCGGTGGCAAGCCGGGAGCCCGGACGGTCACCGTCCCGGCGCACGGCCTGGTCAACGCCAACTGACCACGGCACGACACGGCACAGCAGGTCACCGCACCACAGAGGCCTGACCAGCGGATCGGCGCGATGAGCGCCGGCTGATCCGGCCGGAACACCCGGGCCCGGCCGCGCGCCGCGCGGCCGGGCCCGGTCGTTTCTCACAGCGGCCCGGCAGGGGGCGGCGCACCGGCGGGTGCGCCGCCCCGTGCGTTCACCGCGACCGGTACGGCCGCGGCGGACGGGGACGGATCACTGCGCGCCGCTGGCCGCCGGGTGCGCGCGGCCGGCCCGGCGGGCGATGAGTGACGCCTGGATCTCCCCCGCGCGGACGGCGGTGTGGGAGAGCAGTGTCGAGGTCAGCCCATGGGTGTGCTCGGTGCCGCCCTGAAGGTAGATGTCGCAGGCCACCTGGGCGATCGTGGCCACCCGGTGGTCCCGGCCGACCTGGAGTGCGTCCTCCTCGTCGCGCAGACAGAGTTTGCCGATCTCGCCGAGGCGTTCCCCGATGCCCTGCGGCTGGTATCCCGTGGCATGGACGAGCAGATCGGCCTCCAGTGTCTCCCGCTCGCCCGTCGGCAGATACTCGACGGTGACGCCGAGCCGCCCGCCGTCGGTGTCGACCCCGCGGATCCGGGAGATGTTCAGCATGCGCAACCGGCGGCGTCCCTGGACCTTCTCCTGGTACATGGTGCGGGAGAGCGCCTCGATCAGGTCGATGTCCACCACGGAGTAGTTGGTGGAGCGGTGATAGTCGAGGAGGGAGCGTTTCACCTCGCGCGGCGCACCGTGGTAGATGTCGACGGCCTCGGGGTCGAAGATCCGGTTGGCGAACGGGCTGTCGTCCGCCGGGGTGTAGCCGTATTTGGCGAAGACCGAGCAGATCTCGGCGTCCGGGAAATTGCGGTGCAGATAATCGACGGCCTCGGCCGCGCTCTGCCCCGCGCCGAGAACGACGGCACGGCGCACCGGCGCGCCGCTCTCCACCATCCCCGCCACCCGCTGTATCAGTTCGCTGGTGTGCCAGACCCGGTCGGAGAGCACCGTCCCGGGCGGAAGGTGCGGTTCCAGCCCGGTGGCCACACAGAGGCTGCGGGTCCTGCGGACCGTGGTGACGGCCGGGTCGCGCGGGTCCCGGCTGGTCACGTCGAACCAGCGGATCTCCCCCTCCTCGGTCACCGGTTTGACCGAGACGACCTCGGCGGAGTACTCCACCGACCCGGCGACCCGCGCCGCCGCCCACTCGAAGTAGTCGTGGAACTCGATGCGCAGCGGAAAGAGCGTCTTCTGATTGAGGAAGTCGACCAGCCGGTCCCGCTCCCGCAGATAGCAGAGGAAGCTGAAATCGCTGGTCGGGTCCCGCATGGTGACAAGGTCCTTCAGAAAGGACACCTGCATGGTGGCATCGTCGATCAGCATTCCCCGGTGCCAGCCGAAACGCGGCTGCCGCTCAAGGAATCCCGCCTTGATCCGGTCGTCCTCGGAGACCTGTGCGTTGTACTCCTCCAGCGCGATCGCGAGGGCCAGATTGGATGGCCCGAAGCCGATACCGAGGACGTCGTAGATGGTGCCTGAACCACTGTGCAGTGTGTTCACCGCGTTCATCGCCTCCCTTAGCGGGGATATGCTAGATAAGGTTAGCCTTACCTTGCAATCTCTGAGGCCGATTCGGTGACGGATCACCGTGCCCGGCCGCCCTGTTGGCGTGCGCGACGCCGGATGTGTCGCCGATATCCGTCATACGACGGCTTGTTGGCCTCCGGATCCGTTCCCCGCTCCCGCTCCGTGTGTTTCGCCGCGCCGGGCGGAGGCGTCGTGGTGACGGCCCATCGGAATGACCATCGGCGTACCGCTGACCGGATCGGGAGCGATCCGGCAGCGCAACCCGAAGACCTCCTCCACCAGGGCGGCGTCGATGACCTCCGCCGGGTCGCCCTCGGCGACGATGCGGCCGGACTTCATGGCGATGAGATGGTCCGCGTACCGGCATGCCTGGTTCAGATCGTGGAGGACCATGACGACAGTGCGGCTCTCGTGCCGGTTGAGGTCGGTGATCAGGTCCAGCACATCGATCTGGTGGGCGAGATCGAGATAGGTGGTGGGCTCGTCGAGAAGCAGTACCGGGGTGCCCTGGGCGACGGCCATCGCGATCCAGGCACGCTGCCGCTGACCCCCGGAGAGCTCGTCGACGGGCCGGTCGGCGAGCTCGGTCATGGCGGTGGCGCGGAGCGCGTCGTACACCGCGCTCTCGTCGCCGGCGGACCACTGCCGCCACCAGGTCTGGTGGGGCGAGCGCCCTCGGCCCACCAGGTCGATGACGGTCAGCCCCTCGGGGGCGACCGGTGTCTGCGGCAGGATGCCGAGGCGCTGGGCCAGTTCTCTGGTCGGTATGGAGTGCACGGAACGGCCGTCGAGCTCCACCGTGCCGGCCCTCGGTGCCAGCAGCCGGGCGAGTGCCCGGAGCAGGGTGGACTTGCCGCAGGCGTTCGCCCCGACGATCGCGGTGATCCGTCCGGCCGGGATGGCGACATCGAGCTTCTCGACGACGACCCGCTGGTCGTACGCGAGGGTGAGACCGGCGGCCGTCAGCCGGGGACCGGCCGGGGGCGTGTTCTTCGATGTCATGGTTCAGCCTCCTGAGCCGGCGCGGTTCGCGCGGATGAGCAGCCAGAGCAGTACGGGGGCGCCGAGTACGCCGCTGACGATGCCGACCGGGAGCTCGGTGCCGGAGATCAGCTCCCGGGCGATCAGATCGGAGACCAGGACGATCAGGGCCCCGGTGAGTCCGGCGGTCAGCGGCGGCGGCCAGGCGGTACGGGTGAGGCGCTGGGCGATCTGCGGTGCGGCGAGCGCCACGAAGGCGATCGGCCCGGCGGCGGCCGTGCCGAAGGCGACGAGTCCGACGCCGGTGAGCAGAATGCCGAGCCGTACCGGCTGGACACGGGTGCCGAGGCCGCGGGCCACGTCGTCGCCGAGCTGGAGGGTGCGCAGCAGCCGGCCGAGGAGGATGCCCACGGGGATCAGGACGACCAGGGCGACGGCGAGCGGGCCGGCCTGGTCCCAGGTGCGGCCGTTGAGATTGCCGACCAGCCAGCCGAGCGCGGCCTGGGCCTCCAGCTGCTCGCCCCGGGCCAGCAGATAGTCGGTGACACTGGTGCAGATCCAGGCGATGCCGATGCCGACGAGAACGATCCGGTAGCCCGTGGTGCCGCGCTTCCAGGCCAGCGCGTAGACGAGCACGGCGGCGGCCAGGGCGCCCAGGAGGCCGAGTGTCTGGGTGCCGAGTCCCGCGTCCCAGCCGAAGACGATTCCGGCGACGACCGCCGCGCCCGCGCCCTGGCTGATCCCGATCATGTCCGGGCTGGCCAGCGGGTTGAGGGTCATGGTCTGGATGAGGGCGCCGGAGATCCCGAAGGCGATCCCGACCAGGAGCCCGGTCATCGCCCGGGGCAGCCGCAGCTCCCGCACGATGAAGAGGGTGCCCGGATCGCCCGATCCGGCGAGCGCCCGCATCACATCGGTGACGGAGTACGGGATGTCGCCGATGGCGATGCCCCAGCAGAAGACCACGAGGACGGCGGCGGTGAGGACCGCGCAGACGGCGGCGGCCCGGGGGCGCAGCACCCCGGAGACGGGCGGCATCGTGAGCCGGACGGTGACCCGTCCGGCGTGGCGGGCCTTCTTGCGGGTGGCCCCGTGATCGTGCGGGAGATCGGTCATGCTCACAACTCCGCGAGTCGGCGGCGGCGGACCATCGCGATGAAGAACGGTCCGCCGATGAAGGCGACGAGGATTCCGGCCTGCACCTCGGCCGGCCGGGCCAGCAGCCGCCCGGTGATGTCCGCGGCGAGCAGCAGTGCGGGGGCCAGGACCGCCGACAGCGGCAGCAGCCACCGGTGGTCGGGGCCGATTCCCGCGTACTGCGCCAGCACGCGGGCGACATGCGGGACGACCAGGCCGACGAAGACCACCGGGCCGATGAGGACCACGGCCGCGCCGGTCAGCAGGGTGACGGCGACGACGCCGAGGGCGCGGACCGGGCCGGTGCGCAGCCCCAGCGAGGTCGCCACATCGTCGCCGAGGGCGAGCCTGTTGAGGGAGGAGCCGAGGCCGACGGCGATGACCGCGCCGGCCGCGAGGAAGGGCAGGATCCGCAGCAGCGTCGCTCCGTCCTGGTTGGCGAGCGAGCCCGCGGACCAGAAGCGGAAGCGGTTGAGCGCGTCCGGGTCGGTCAGTGCGATGGCGCTGGTCAGCGAGAAAAGCAGGGAGGTCATGGCGATGCCGGCGAGGGCGAGTTTGACCGGTGTCGTACCGGACCGGCCGAGTCCGCCCATGAGATAGACCAGCACGCTGGCGGCCAGCGCACCGGCGAAGGCGAACCAGATGTAGGCGTGGGCGGACCTCAGACCGAGGACGGCCACGGCGAACACGATGGCGAAGGCGGCGCCCGCGCTGACGCCGAGGATGCCGGGGTCCGCCAGCGGATTGCGGGTCAGTGCCTGCATCAGCGCCCCGGAGAGGCCGAGGGCCGCGCCCGCGGTGAGTCCGAGGAGGGTCCTCGGGACGCGAACATCCCAGATGGCGTTCTCCACCCGGGTGTTGGGCGCGTCTCCGGTGAGGGTGTCCCAGACCTCTCCGGGTGGCACGCTCAGGGCTCCCAGCAGCAGTGACAGCATCACCAGCGCGACCAGAACAGCACCCGGCAGGATCAGAAGAAGCACCGCGCGGGGATGTGCCGCACCGGATTTCTCGCTCCCCACGTCAACTTCCTCAGGTCGGGCCGACCTTCCGCGCCGGGCGCGGCGGAGCCGCTGCCGGCGATCAGGTGCAACCGCATTGAATTAGGTAATGCTTACCTTAATATGGCGCGGACGTCTCGGCTGCCCGTCGGGACAACCTGCTGGGGAGGCTCGCCCACCTTGTACGGTTCTGAGACGGTGTCAGAAGGTATCGCGGCGTACTGGCGCCGGGTTCTCACCCCGCCGCCCCGGGAGACGGTACTGCCGTCCGACGGGCGGCACCCGGGAACAGCGGCGGGGGAATGGGCAGTTCGGGTCCGCGCGGTCGATGCGGACATCCCGGCCGATGCGGCACTCGCCGCGTACATCGCACTGCTGCACCGCTACAGCGGCGAGACGGCACCGGTGGTCGGCCACACCCCGGGGAGCGGCGGGGATCCGCTGCCGCTGCGGGTGACCGCGGGGGACGACCCCGCCTTCGGTGAGCTGGTACGGAGGACGGCCGAGGCGGTCGCGGGGGCCCGGGAGCACCGGGTGCCGCTCGCGGAGCTCGTCGCCGAACTGAGGCCGGAACCGAACCGCACAGGCGGGTACTTCTTCAACACCGTTTTCCGTACGCGGGTTTCGGCCACGAGTACGTCGGATTCCGGTCCCGGGGATACGGAAATCGGCCCGGACGGTGTGGACGCGTCCGGCGTCCGGGGCATGGCCGTCGATCTGTACCTGGAGCATCTTCCGGGTGAGATCCGGGCGTTCCACCGTCCGGATCCGCTCGGCGCGGAGACCGTGGAGCGGCTGCTCGGCCACTGGGCGACCCTGCTCGCCGACGGCCTCGCCCGTCCGGACACGCCGGTGAGCGCGCTCGATGTGATGCCCGCCGGCGAATTCCGCCGGATCGTCGTGGAGTGGAACGAGACCGGACACGGCGTGCCGCCCGCCACCTGGCCCGCGCTCTTCGCCGAACAGGTGCGGCGGCGGCCCGGTGCCACCGCCCTGGTCTTCGAGGACGAGCGGTACACCTACGCCGAGGTGGACGAGCGGGCCAACCGGCTCGCCCATGCCCTGATCGCCCGGGGCGCGGGTCCGGAGCGGACCGTGGCGCTCGCACTGCCGCGCTCGGCCGAACTGATCATCGCCCAGGTCGCGGTGTTGAAGTCCGGCGCGGCCTGTCTGCCGCTGGACCACGACTATCCGGCCGACCGGATCGCCTGGATGCTCGGGGACGCCGGGCCGGCCGCGCTGGTGACCACCGCGGAGACCGCGCGGGACCTCCCGGCCGGGGAGGGCCCCGAGCGGGTGGTGCTCGACTCCCCCGCGCTCGCCGCCGAGCTGGCGGCCGGCCCCTCGCACGACCCCTCGGACGCCGACCGGGGCGCGCCGCTGACCGTGCTCAACGCCGCCTGTGTCATCTACACCTCCGGATCGACCGGCCGGCCCAAGGGAGTGGTGGTCGCCCACGGCGGTGTGGCGGGGCTGATCGCCACCCAGACCGAGCGCTTCGGCATCGGTCCGCACAGCCGGGTGCTGCAATTCGCCTCCCCGGCCTTCGATGTGGCGTTCTGGGATCTCTGCCTCGGCCTGCTCTCCGGCGGCCGGCTCGTCGTCGTACCGGCGGAGCGCCGGGTACCGGGGCCGGCGCTCACCGATTACGCCAACGCCCAGGGCGTCACCTTCATGATCCTGCCGCCCGCGCTGCTGGCGGCCATGCCCGAGGACGCGGTGCTGCCCCCGTCGGCGACGCTGCTGGCGGGTACCGAGCGGGTCTCACCGGAGCTCGTCTCCCGGTACGCGCGCGGCCGGATGATGTTCAACGCGTACGGTCCGACGGAGGCGACCACCAATTCGACGCTCGGGCTCTGCGATCCGGACATCCCCACCGGGTCGACCGTGCCGATCGGTGTTCCCGATCCGGGCACCCGGGCGTATGTCCTCGACGGGCGGCTGCGCCCGGTTCCGGAGGGTGTGACGGGTGAGCTGTATCTGGGCGGTGCGGGACTGGCCCGGGGCTATCTGAACCGGCCGGGGCTGACCGCCGAGCGGTTTGTCGCCGATCCCTTCGGCGCACCCGGGGAGCGGCTCTACCGCACCGGTGACCTGGTCCGTCTGCGGGCGGACGGGCGGCTGGAATTCATCGGCCGCGCCGACTCGCAGATCAAGATCCGCGGATTCCGGATCGAGCCGGGCGAGATCGAGTCGGCGCTGCGCCGCCATCCGGCGGTGGACCAGGTCACCGTGGTCGCCCGCGAGGACCGGCCCGGGGACCGGCGGCTCGCCGCGTATGTCGTCCCCTCGCTCGCCGCCGCGCCGGGGCAGGACGGTTCGGGGCACATCGCGGAGTGGAAGGAGCTCCACGAACTGCTCTACGGCGCCGCCGGGACGGACGGCTTCCGGGAGAACTTCGCCGGCTGGAACAGCATGTACGACGGCCGGCCCATCCCGGTGGCCGAGATGCGGGAGTGGCGTGACGCCACGGTGGAGAGCATCCGCGCCCTCGGCCCGGCCCGGCGGGTGCTGGAGATCGGGGTCGGTTCGGGGCTGATCCTGTCCCGGCTGGCTCCGGAGTGCGAGAGCTACTGGGGTACGGACCTCTCCGAGGAGGCGGTGCGGGCCCTGCGCGGGCAGGTCGCCGCCGTGCCGGAACTGGCGGGGCGGGTGGAGCTGCGGGCCCGGCCCGCGCACGAACTGGACGGAGTGCCCGAGGGGTACTTCGACGTGGTCGTCGTCAACTCCGTGGCGCAGTACTTTCCCGGCGCGGGCTATCTCGCCGATGTGCTGCGCGGGGCGGCGGCGCTGCTCGCGCCCGGGGGCCGGATCTTCGTCGGCGACGTACGCAATCTGCGGCTGCTGCGGACGCTCCGCGCGGCCGTGGAGCGCCGGCGCGCCGCCGGCTCCGAGACGGCGGACAAGGCGGTGCTGCGGGCGGCGGTCGAGCAGTCCGCGGCCTGGGAGGGCGAGCTGCTGCTCGACCCGGACTTCTTCGCCGGGCTGGAGGGCTTCGACGCGGACATCCGGGTCAAGCGCGCGGCGCACCACAATGAGCTGAGCCGCTACCGGTACGACGTGGTGCTGCGGCCCCGCGCGGCGGGCGGCGGCCGGGGAGCCGGCGCGCCGGGATCCGCCGGGCGGGAGGTGCGCTGGGGCGAGCTCGGGACGGCCGGGGAGGTGGCGGGGCTGCTGGCCCGTCGCCCGGCGCGGCTGCGGATCACGGGGGTGCCGAATGCCCGGCTCACCGCGGACCTCGCCGATCTGCGGCTGCTGGAGGACAGCAGCGGGCCGGCCGCCGAGGGGGTGGACCCCGAGGTCTTCCACACCCTGGCCGAGGCGCACGGCTACCGTGCGGCGGTCACCTGGAACGGGCTCGCGGACGACGGCGCCCTCGATGTCGTCCTCGTCGACCGGTTGGCGGACGACCGTGTGGACGGGAACGCGGACAGGGGTGCTCCGCGTGCTGCGGAGGGCGCTCCGGAGGGGCCGCTCTACCGGGCAGGCGGGGGTTTCCCGCTCGCCAACCGCCCGGCGCCGTTCCGTGATGTCACCGCGCTGATGCGGACGCTGCGCGCCCATGCGGCCGAGTGGCTGCCCGACTACATGGTGCCCGCCGCCTTCGTGCCCCTGGGCCGGCTGCCGGTCACCCCCAGCGGAAAGCTGGACGCCCGCGCGCTGCCGGTGCCGGACTACGGGGCCCTCAGCTCCGGCCGGGCGCCGCGCGGCGCGGGCGAGGAGCTGCTCTGCCGTCTGTACGCCGAGGTGCTCGGCCTGGCCTCGGTATCGGCGGACGACGACTTCCTCGCGCTCGGCGGGGACAGCATCACCGCGATCCAGCTGCTCGTCCGGGCCCGCGCGGCGGGTGTGCGGCTGACCGTGCGGGATGTCTTCCGGCACCGTACGGTCGCCGCGCTCGCCTCGGTGGCCGCGGACCGCGCGGAGAGCGCCGCGCCGGAGCCGGCCGCGGGCGCGGGTCCGCTCGTCGTGCCCGCCGAGGGTGAACTGGCGCTGATCCAGGGCTCGGATCCGCTGGACATCGAGGAGCTGCTGCCGCTCACCCCGCTTCAGGCGGGCTTCCACTTCCACGCTCTGGCGGGGGACGGCGAGGCGGATTCCTATGTGGTGCAGCAGGTCGTCGAGCTGGCCGGGCCGGTCGACGGCGGCGCGCTGCGGCGGGCCGCGCAGGCGCTGCTGGACCGCCACGCCCCGCTGCGCGCGGGCTTCCGGCTGCGCGCCGACGGCACTCCGGTGCAGATCATCACCCGTGACGCCGTACTACCCTGGCGCGAGGAGGGTCCGCTGGAGGCGGCGGCGGCCGACGCCCTCGCGGCCGGGGAGCGGGCGGCCGGTTTCGATCTCGCCGCGCCGCCGCTGCTGCGCTGTGCGCTGGTCCGGCTGGGCGGGGAGCGGTCCCGGCTGATCCTGACCTTCCATCACATCGTCGCGGACGGCTGGTCGCTGCCGGTGCTCCACCGGGAACTGCTGGCGCTGTACGGGCCGGCTCCCGCGGAGCTGCCCGGGCCGGCCCCGTACCGCGGGTATCTCGCCCGGCTCGGGGAGCTGGACCGGGAAGCGGCCCGCGAGGCGTGGCGGGTGGCGCTGGCCGATCTGGACGGGCCGACGCGGCTGGTGGAGGCCCCGGCGGCGGACGGTCCGCTGCGGACCGGCCAGGTCCGGCTCCGGCTCTCCGAGCGGACGACGGCCGGGCTGTCCGGCCGGGCCCGGGAGCTGGGCGTCACCCTCGGCACGGTGGTGCAGGCCGCGTGGGGGCTGCTGCTGGGCGGGCTGACCGGCCGGGACGATGTGGTGTTCGGCACCACGGTCTCCGGGCGCGACGGCGCCGTCGACGGCATCGAGTCGATGGTCGGGCTCTTCATCAACACCCTGCCGACGCGGTTCCGCGGCCGGCCGTCCGACAGTCTCGCCACCGTGCTGACCCGGCTCCAGGAGGAGCAGGCCCGGCTGCTGGACCATCAGCATCTCGGTCTCGCCGAGATCCGGCGGGCGGCGGGTCCGGCGGGCACGGGTGAACTCTTCGACACGCTGGTGGTGTTCGAGAACTATCCGGCCGACACCGATCTGCGCGACCCCTCGGGCACGGTGCGGATCACCGGTCACGAGTTCCACGACGCGGTGCACTATCCGCTCGCCCTGATCGTGAAGCCGGGGGTCCGGCTCGATCTGCGGCTCAAGCACCATGCGGGGCGGCTCCCCGGGGCGGAGGTGCGGCGGATCGCGGACCGGCTCGCGCTGGTGCTGGAGGCACTGGCCGGGGATCCGGCACGGCGGGTCGCCGGACTGGATCTGCTGCTCGCCGGGGAGGCGGCCGGGGCGCACCCCGCCGGGGAGACCCGGCCGCTCGCGGGCACCACCCTGGCCGCCGCCTTCGCCGCGCAGGTGGCGCGCACCCCCGGGGCGACCGCCGTGGTCTGCGGCGGGGAGCGGCTGACCTACGCGGAACTGGACGCCCGTGCCTCGGTCCTGGCGGAGCGGCTCCGCGCGCGCGGTGCCGGGCCCGGCGGGATCGTGGCGATAGCGGTGGAGCGGTCGGCGGAGCTGATGCCGGCCCTGCTCGGCGCGGTGAAGTCGGGGGCGGCGTATCTGCCGGTCGATCCGGAGTATCCGGCGGACCGGGTGGCGCACATGCTGGCCGACTCCGGGGCCGCGGTGGTGGTCACGACCGAGTCGGTGGCGGGCCGGCTGCCCGCCGGTTCCCCGCTGCTGGTGCTCGGCGCGGACGACGGCGCGCCGGGGACCGGGGCGGTCACCGGTGCGCGGGAGGCGCGTCCGGACGACGCCGCGTATCTGATCTACACCTCGGGATCCACCGGGCTGCCCAAGGGTGTCGTGGTCACCCACCGGGCGATCGTGAACCGGCTGGCGTGGATGCAGGACACCTACCGGCTCGGCTCCGGTGACCGGGTGCTCCAGAAGACGCCGACCAGCTTCGACGTCTCCGTGTGGGAGCTGTTCTGGCCGCTCCTGGAGGGCGCGGCGGTGGTGCTCGCCAGGCCGGACGGGCACCGTGACCCGGCGTATCTGGCGGAGCTGATCCGGGCGGAGCGGATCACCACCCTGCATTTCGTCCCCTCCATGCTGGAGGGTTTCCTGCTGTCGGACGAGGTGACCGCCGACCCGTCCTGGGCGGCGGGCCTGCGCCGGGCCTTCAGCAGCGGCGAGGCGCTGACCGGCGCCGCCGCGGCGGGCTGGCATGCGCTGACCGGGGTGCCGCTGCACAATTTGTACGGTCCCACCGAGGCAGCCGTCGATGTCACCCATCACACCTGTGACGAGGCGGACCGGAGCGCGCTCACCGTGCCGATCGGACGCCCGGTGTGGAACACCGGGCTCCGGGTGCTGGACGGGGCGCTGCGGCCGGTCCCGCCGGGGGTCCCGGGCGAGCTCCATCTCTGTGGTGTCCAGCTGGCCCGGGGCTATCACGGCCGTCCGGGGCTGACCGCCGAGAGGTTCACCGCCGATCCGTACGGGCCGCCCGGCAGCCGGATGTACCGCACCGGCGACCTGGTGCGGCAGCGCGCCGACGGGGATATCGAGTATCTCGGCCGCACCGACCGGCAGATCAAGCTGCGCGGCAACCGGATCGAACTCGGTGAGATCGAGGCGGCGCTGCTGCGGCTGCCGCAGGTGGCCCAGTCGGCCGTCACCGTGCGGGAGAACGCCCTGGTGGCGTATGTGGTGGCCCGGGAAACCCCGGAAGCCCCGGACACCGCCGGCACCGCGGACACCGGGGACACCGCCCCGGAGCCGGACGCGCTGCGCGCCGCACTCGCCGGGAGCCTTCCCGCGCCGATGGTGCCCACGTCCTTCGTCCTTCTCGACGCGCTGCCGCTGACCCCGAGCGGCAAGCTAGACCGGTCCGCTCTCCCGGCGCCGGAGGCGGTACGGGCGCGGGCCCGCGCGCCGCGGACCGCCCGCGAGCGGGTGCTCACCGAGATCTTCGCCGCCGTGCTGAAGACCGGTGACATCTCGGCCGATGACGACTTCTTCCTGCTCGGCGGCGACAGCATCAGCTCCATCGGGGTCTCCGGCCGGGCGCGCCGCGCCGGTCTCGTGCTGAGCCCGCGCGATGTCTTCGAGCACCGCACCCCGGCGGCGCTGGCCGCCGTCGCGGCGGAGCCGGCGGCGCCGGAGCGGAGCGAGCCGGACGCCGGCTTCCGGCTCACCCCGGAGGAGCGGGCCCGGGTGGAGCGGTTCGCCCCCGGCCGGGTGGAGGACATCTGGCCGCTCGCCCCGCTCCAGGAGGGCCTGTTCTTCCACTCCACGTACGACAGCGGTGCGCTGGATGTCTACACGGTCCACGAGTCGTTCGACTTCTCGGACCGGGTGGACACCGGACGGCTGCGCGACGCGGTGCGGGTGCTGCTGGAGCGGCACACCGGGCTGCGGGCCGGATTCACCAGTGAAGGGCTCAGCCGGCCCGTGCAGTTCATCGTCCGCGATCCGGAGATCCCGCTCGACGAGGTCGACCTCTCCGCTCTCGCGGCCGGCGAGCAGGACGAACGTCTGCGGGAGCTGATGGACGCGGAGCGCTCGCGGCGCTTCGACCTGACCCGGCCGCTGCTCTTCCGGATGCTGCTGGTCCGGCTCGGCCGGGAGCGCGGCGACCGGCTGGTCATCGGCCGTCATCTGATTCTGTGGGACGGCTGGTCGGCCTGGCTCTTCCTGGACCAGCTCTTCGCGCTCTACGAGAACGGGGGCGACCCGTCGGCGCTGGAGCGGCCCGGTTCGTACCGCGACTATCTGAGCTGGCTGGAGCGGCAGGACGACGGCGAGGCCACCGGTGTGTGGCGGGCCGCGCTCGACGGTCTGGAGGAGCCGACCCTGCTGGTGCCGGCCGCCGGTGACCGGGGTCTTGAGCCCGTCATCCCGGAGCGGCTCGACGCCGTGCTGACGGCGGAGACGGGAGAGCTGCTGCGGGAGGCCGCGCGCGGTCACGGTCTGACCCTCAACACCCTGCTGACCGCGGCCTGGGGGCTGACCCTGGCGAGTGCCACCGGGCGCACCGATGTGGTCTTCGGCACGACGGTGGCGGGCCGGCCGAGCGAGGTGCCGGATGTCGAGAGTGTGATCGGCATGTTCCTCAACACGGTGCCGACCCGGATCGCCTTCGATCCGGCGGAGCCCCTGCCGGAACTGCTGCACCGGATCCAGGCCGAGCGCATGGAGCTGATGGCCCATGACCACCTGAGTCTGGGTGTGCTCCAGGCGGAGACGGGCCACCGCAGGCTCTTCGACACCCTGTTCGTCCTGCGCAACGCGGACACCGGGGAACGCCTCGCCGAACTGGAGGAGAAGCACGGCGCCCGCGCGGTGGCCAATGTGGACGCCACGCACTATCCGGTGAATCTGATCATCACCCCGGGGCACCGGATCGCCGTCACCCTCGCCCATCGGCCGGATGTGATCACCGAGGCGTACGCGACCGGCCTGTTGGAGCGCTTCGTTCTGCTGCTGGAACAGCTGGCGGCGGATCCGCGGGCGCGGGTCGGGTCGCTGGACCCGCTGCTTCCGGCGGAGCGCGAGACCCTGCGCCGCCGGGACACCGAGGGCCGGGCGGATGTTCCACGTGAAACCGTGGCGGACATGCTGGCCGCGCAGGCCGCCCGCACCCCGGACGCCACGGCGCTCGTCTTCGGCGAACAGACCCTCACCTATGCCGAACTGGACGCCCGGTGCGACCGGTTCGCACATCTGCTGCTGGCCCGGGGGGCGGCACCGGAGACGGTGATCGCGCTCGGCCTGCCGCGCTCGGTGGACATGGTGGTGGCGCTCTTCGCGGTGCTGCGCACGGGGGCGGCGTATCTGCCGCTGGAGCTGGACCACCCGGCCGACCGGCTCTCCCTGATGCTGGCCGACGCCCGGCCGCTGCTGCTGCTCTCCACCACGGCGGTCTCGGCGACACTGGAGTGCGCGGCTCCCCGGGTGCTGCTGGACGATCCGGCGGTCGCGGCGGAGCTGGCGGGCCTGCCGGCGGAGCCGGTGCGGGTGGAGTTCAGCCTGGATCACCCGGCGTATGTCATCTACACCTCGGGCTCCACCGGCCGCCCCAAGGGGGTGGTCACGCCCTATCTGGGCCTGACGAATATGCAGCTCAACCACCAGAAGGAGATCTTCGCCCCGGCCATCGCCTCGGCGGGCGGCCGGCGGCTGCGGATCGCCCACACGGTCTCCTTCGCCTTCGACATGTCCTGGGAGGAGCTGCTCTGGCTCGTCGAGGGCCATGAGGTGCACATCTGCGACGAGGAGCTGCGCCGCGACGCCACCGCGCTGGTGGCGTACTGCGAGGCCCACCGGGTCGATGTGGTCAATGTGACGCCCACCTACGCCCATCTGCTGATCGAGGAGGGGCTGCTGGAGGGGCACCGTCCGCCGCTGGTGCTGCTGGGCGGCGAGGCGGTGACCGAGGCGGTCTGGAACCGGCTGCGGGACACCGAGGGCACCTACGGTTACAACCTGTACGGCCCGACCGAGTACACCATCAACACCCTCGGCGGCGGTACGCACGACAGCGCCACCCCGACCGTGGGCCGGCCGATCCGGGGAACCCGGGCCCATGTCCTGGACACCTGGCTGCGGCCGGTGCCGGACGGGGTGCCGGGTGAGCTCTACATCGCGGGTGTCGGTCTCGCCCGGGGCTATCTCGACCGGTACGGGCTGACCGCCGGGCGGTTCACGGCCGATCCCTTCGGGCGGCCGGGTGAGCGGATGTACCGCACCGGCGACCTGGTGCGGCGGCGCCCGGACGGCATTCTCGACTTCCTGGGCCGGACCGACGACCAGGTGAAGATCCGGGGCCACCGGGTGGAGCCGGGCGAGATCGAGACCGTGCTCGCCCAGCATCCGCGGGTGGCGCAGGCGGCCGTCGTCCCCCGTGACGACACCTCGGCGCCGGGCACCCAGCGGCTGGTGGGGTATGTCGTGCCCGCCGAAGCCGACGAGGAGACCCGGGACGCGGCCGAGCGGGAGCAGATCGGGGAGTGGCGGGAGATCTACTCGGCGGAGTACGCCGAGATCCCGACCGCCGTCTTCACCGAGGACTTCGCTGGCTGGGACAGCTCGTACGACGGCTCCCCCATTCCGGTGGAGGAGATGCGCGAGTGGCGGGCGGCGACCGTCGCCCGGATCCGGGAGCTGCGTCCCCGGCGGATTCTGGAGATCGGTGTGGGGTCGGGGCTGCTGCTGTCGCAGCTGGCCCCGGAGGCCGAGGCGTACTGGGCGACGGACTTCGCCGAGCCGGTGATCCGGAAGATCGGGGAGGATCTGCGGCGCGATCCCGGGCTCGCCGCCCGGGTCGAACTGCGCTGCCGGGCAGCCCATGAGACGGAGGGGCTGCCGGCCGGGTCGTTCGACACGGTCGTCATCAACTCGGTGGTCCAGTACTTCCCGAGCCTGGACTATCTGCGGCAGGTGGTCACCGGCGCGATGGAGCTGCTGGCTCCCGGGGGCGCGCTCTTCGTGGGCGATGTGCGCAATCTGCGGCTGGCGCGGGCCTTCCAGACCGGTATTCAGCTGGCCAGGGCGGGTGCGGACGCGGAACCGGCGGCGATCCGCCGGGCGGTGGACCGGGGCATCGCGCTGGAGAAGGAACTGCTGGTCGACCCGGACTGGTTCGGCACGCTGGGCTTCGGTCTCGATCTGCGGACGAAGGAGGGCCGGTTCCACAATGAGCTGACCCGGCACCGCTATGACGCGGTGCTCTACCGGGACGCGGCCGGCGCGGCGGATGTCGCGGACGCTCCCGTGACCCCGTGGGCGGGGACGGCCGCGCTCGCGGAACTGCTGGCGGCGGGCCCGGAGACGGTCCGTCTGGTGCGGGTCCCCGATCCCCGTGCCTCGGGTGAGCTGGCCGCGGTGCGGGACCTCGCCGCGGGGCGGCTGCCGCAGGGGGATCCGGGCGGAGTGGAGCCCGAGGATCTGCGGGAGCTCGGAGCGGCCCGGGGATACCGGCTGCTGACCACCTGGTCGGCCGAGCCGGGGTCGTACGAGGCGGTGTTCGTGCGCGGCGGGTCGTTCCGGTTCACCTCCGGTCTGCACCGGGCGGCGGGGACGTCCTCGTACGCCAACACACCGACGCTCAACCGCGGTGCCGGGGATCTGGTGCGCACGCTCCGGGAGGATCTGGGGCGGCGGCTGCCCGGCTACATGGTGCCCGGCGCCTTCGTCGTGGTGCCCCGGCTGCCGATGAACGCCAATGGCAAGCTCGATGTGAGCGCGCTGCCCGAGCCCGATCCGGCGGTGGCGCTCTCCTCGGGGCGCGGCCCGGCGAACCGGCGGGAGGAGATTCTCTGCGGGCTCTTCGCCGAGGTGCTGGGGCTCCCCCGGACGGGTGCCGAGGACAACTTCTTCGATCTGGGCGGGCATTCGCTGCTGGCCACCCGGCTGATCAGCCGGGCGCGCACCGAGCTCGGCGCCGAACTGGCGATCCGCGATCTCTTCGAGGCGCCGACGCCGGAGCTGCTGGCGGTGCGCGCGGAGTCGGGCGCACCGGCGCGGCCCGCGCTGACGGCCGCCGCGGTGCGCCCCGAGCGGGTCCCGCTGTCGGCGGCGCAGCGGCGGCTCTGGCTGGTGGAGCGGATCACCGGCGGCGGTGTGGCGTACAACTTCCCGCTGGTGTTCCGGCTGCGCGGCGGGCTCGACACCGGGGCGCTGCGGGCCGCGCTGCGCGATGTGGCCGGGCGGCACGAATCACTGCGGACCCTGGTCGGTGAGGCCGGGGGCGAGCCGTATCAGCGGATCGTCCCGGCCGGTGAGGCCGACCCCGGGTTCACGGTGCGGGAGTGCGCCGAGGACGAGCTCGCGGCGCTGATCGAGGAGGCGCAGCGGCGTCCGTTCGATCTGTCGGCGCGGCTGCCGCTGCGGGCCGAGGTGCTGCGGCTGGGACCGGACGATCATGTGGTGGCGGTGGTGCTGCACCACATCACCACCGACGAGTGGTCGGACCGGCCCTTCCTGGCCGATCTGAACACGGCGTACGCGGCGCGTTCGGCGGGCCGGGCACCGGAGTGGGAGCCGCTGCCGGTGCAGTACGCCGACTACACGCTCTGGCAGGAGCGGCTGCTGGATCAGGTGGGCGAGCGGCAGCTCGGGTACTGGTCCCGGGCGCTGCACGGACTGCCGGAGGAGGTGCCGCTGCCGCTGGACCGGACGCGTTCGCGGGGCACCACCCCGGCCACCGGGCGCAGCGGCATGGTGCGGGCGGAGGTGCCGGCCGGGACGGGCGGTGCGCTGCGGGCGCTCTGCGCCGAGCGCGGGGTGAGTATGTTCATGCTCTTCCAGGCGGTGACGGCGACGCTGCTGCACCGGATGGGGGCCGGGGACGACATCCCGCTGGGCGCGCCGATCGCGGGCCGCACCGACGCGGCGGCCGATGATCTGGTCGGCTTCTTCGTCAATACGCTGGTGCTGCGGACGGATCTGTCGGGCGACCCCTCCTTCGGTGAGCTGCTGTCCCGGGTCCGGGAGTCGGCGCTGGCCGCCTTCGAGCACCAGGACGTGCCGTTCGACCGGGTGGTGGAGGCGGTCAATCCGGTGCGGGTGGCGGACCGCAATCCGCTCTTCCAGGTGATGCTGGGATACCACCTGCGCCCGGACGGTGATCCGGAGCTGCTGGGGCTGGCCACCGAGTGGTTCGAGATGGACACCGGGATGGCCAAGTTCGATCTCGACTTCACCTTTGTCGACCACGGTGAGGGGCGGCCCCTGGCGCTGTTGCTGGAGTACGCGGCGGATCTCGCCGACGCGGGGACGGCGCAGGCGCTGGCCTCCCGGATGGTGTCGCTGCTGGAGCAGATCGCGGCCGGACCGGATCGCCGGGTCGGCGCGCTGCGGGTGCTCACGCCCGCGGAGGAGTCCGCGGCGGCGGAGTGGAACGACACCGCGCGGCCGGGCGGAGACCGCTCCGTGCCGGAGCTCTTCGCGGACGCGGTACGGAGCCGGCCCGGCGCGGTGGCCCTGGTCACCGGGGACGGCGCGCGGCTGACCTTCGCGGAGCTGGCGGCCCGGGCCGGGTCGGTCGCCGCGCTGCTGCGGGAGCGCGGGGCCGGTCCGGAGACGGTGGTGGCGCTGGCGCTGCCCCGCCGGGAGATGGTGCCGGCGATTCTGGGGGTGCTGGCGTCGGGGGCGGCCTATCTGCCGCTGGATCCGGAGTATCCGCCGGACCGGCTGGAGTTCATGCTGGAGGACGCGGCGCCGCTCTGTGTGCTGACGACGCGGGCACTGGCGCCGGAACTGCCGGGGACGGGGCATGCGCGGGTGCTCCTCGACGCGGTACCGGAGGAGGGCGCGGTACCGGAGACGTATCCGGTGCCGGAGGACGGGGCCGCCCCGTGGACGTACCCGGCGCCGGACAGCGCCGCGTATGTCATCTTCACCTCGGGTTCCACCGGCCGCCCCAAGGGAGTGATCGGCACCCATCGCGGGCTGGGCAATCTCTTCGGCTCGCACTTGGCGGATCTCATCGAGCCCGCCGAACGCGCCGGTGACGGATCGCCCCTGCGGGCCGTGCACGCGGCCTCGTTCAGCTTCGACGGCTCCTGGGAGCCGCTGCTCTGGCTGCTCGCCGGGCACGAACTCCATGTCACCGACGAGGCCACCATGGCCGATCCGGCCGCGGTGCTCGGATATCTGGAGCGGGAGCGGATCGACTTCGCCGATGTCACCCCGACCTATCTGCGGGAACTGATCCACCACGGCTTCCTCGATCCGGGCCGGCACCTGCCGGGGACCATCGCGGTCGGCGGCGAGGCCACTCCCGCGCCCCTGTGGGAGCGGCTGTGCGCCCTGCCCGGCGTCCGGGCGCACGATCTCTACGGGCCGACCGAGTGCGCGGTCGACGCGTACGGCTGGCACGGCGGTACGGAGTCGGAGCGCGGCCGGTGGGCCGCGCCGGTCGGCAACATCCGCGCGCATGTGCTGGACGGGCGGCTGCGGCCGGTCCCCGCCGGGGTGGCCGGTGAGCTGTATCTGGCCGGGGCCGGTCTGGCCCGGGGCTATCTGGGCAGGCCGGGACTTACCGCCGAGCGGTTCACGGCCGATCCCTCCGGGGCGCCGGGTGAGCGGATGTACCGCACCGGCGACCTGGTGCGGCGGCGCGCGGACGGTGTCCTGGAGTTCCTGGGCCGGGCCGACGACCAGGTGAAGATCCGGGGCTTCCGGATCGAGCGGGGCGAGATCGAGTCGCTGCTGGCGGCCCACCCCGATGTGGCGTCGGCCGCGGTGGTGGTGCGGGAGGACACCCCCGGGATCAGCCGGCTGGTGGCGTACACCGTGCCGGTGCCGGGGCGGGTTCCCGATCCGGCCGTGCTGCGGAGCCACGCCGCGGCCGCGCTGCCCGCGCCGATGGTCCCGGGCGCCTTCGTGGTGGTGGACGCACTGCCGAGGTCGGTGAGCGGCAAGCTCGACCAGGCGGCGCTCCCGGCACCGGACTTCGCCGCGGCGGCGGGCGGGCGGGCGCCGCGCACGCCCCGTGAGGAGCTGCTGTGCGCGGAGTTCGCCGCGGTGCTCGGGGTGGAACGGGTCGGGGTCGACGACGACTTCTTCGCGCTCGGCGGTCATTCGCTGCTGGCGATGCGGCTGGTGGCCCGGATCCGTGCGGCGCTGTCGGCGGAGGTGTCGCTGCGGGAGGTGTTCGACTCCCCCACGGCCGCCCGGCTGGCCGGCCGGCTGGAGGGGGCGGCCCGTGCGGCGCGGCCCGCGCTGACGGAGCGGGTGCGCCCGGAGCGGCTGCCGCTCTCCTCGGCGCAGCGGCGCCTGTGGGTCCTCCACCAGGTGGAGGGGCCGAGTTCCACGTACAACATTCCCTCGGCCTGGCGGCTGTCGGGCGATCTCGACCTCGGGGCGCTGCGGGCGGCCGTGCGGGATGTGGCGGAGCGGCACGAGACGCTGCGCACGGTCTTCCCGGACGAGAACGGGCAGGCGTACCAGCTGATCCTGAGCCCCGAGACGGCCGCGATCCCGGTGGTGGTGACGGACGCCGGGCCGGACACGGAGGACGAGCTCGCGGCGCGGCTGGGCCGGGCGGCGGAGTACGGCTTCGCGCTGGACCGGGAGGCGCCGCTGCGGGTGGAGGTCTTCCGGCGCGGTGCCGGGGAGTGGGTGCTGCTGGTACTGCTGCATCACATCGCCGGTGACGAGTGGTCGGACCTGCCGCTCCAGCGCGACTTGGCGGAGGCGTACGCGGCGCGCTCGGCGGGCCGGGCACCGGAGTGGGAGCCGCTGCCGGTGCAGTACGCCGACTACACGCTCTGGCACCGCGAGGTGCTGGGCGACGAGAGCGATCCGGAGAGCCTGCTCGCCCGGCAGATCGCCTTCTGGCGGGATGCCCTGGCGGGACTCCCGGAGGAGCTGGCGCTGCCGGTGGACCGGCAGCGTCCGCTGGAGTCCACCTATGGGGGCGGCACCGCCGATCTCTCGCTCGACGCCGAACTGACCGCCGGGCTGCGGCGGGTGGCGCGCTCCTGTGATGTCTCGATGTTCATGGTGATGCAGGCGGCGGTGGCCACGCTGCTGACCCGGCTCGGCGCGGGGAGCGACATCCCGATCGGCAGCCCGATCTCGGGGCGCACGGACGAGGCGCTGGAGGATCTGGTCGGTTTCTTCCTCAATACGCTGGTGCTGCGGACGGACACCTCGGGCGATCCGGCCTTCCATGAGCTGCTGGCCCGGGTCCGGGAGGCAGATCTGGCCGCCTTCGACCATCAGGAGGTGCCGTTCGAGCGGCTGGTGGAGGTGATCAATCCGGCGCGTTCGCTCGCCCGCCATCCGCTGTTCCAGGTGATGGTGGTCCATCTGGCCGCCGGCGGTGAGGAGATCGGGCTGCCCGGACTCGCGGCCGGGCGGATGGACACCGGCCAGACCACCGCGAAGTTCGATCTCTCCTTCGACTTCGCGGAGCGGGCGGACGGATCGGGGGTGGACGGGGTGCTGGAGTACAGCACCGATCTCTTCGACCACACCACCGCGGTCTCCTTCGCCGCCCGGCTGCGGCAGATCCTGCGGGCCGTGGCGGCTGATCCGGGTGTGCGGATCGGCCGGATCGAGATCCTCGGCGAAGAGGAGCGCGAGCGGATTCTCGGGGAGTGGAACGCCCGGGGGCGGATCGCCGGACCCACCACCGTACCGGCGCTGTTCGAGCGGCAGGTGCGGCTCACTCCGGACGCTCCCGCCGTCGCGTCCGACGGTCTGGCGCTGTCGTTCGCCGAGCTCAACACGGCGGCGAACCGGCTGGCCCGGCTGCTGATGGCCGAGGGCGCGGGTCCGGAGGGGATCGTGGCGCTGGCGCTGCCGCGTTCGGCGCGCACGCTGCTGGCGATCCTCGCGGTGCAGAAGGCCGGGGCCGCCTATCTGCCGCTCGACCCGGACGGGCCGGGCGGGCGGACGGCCGACATGCTGCTCGACGCGCGGCCGGTGGCCGTGCTGACCACCGCGGAGCTGGCGGGGACGCTGCCGGCGGGGGTTCCGGTGCTGCTCATCGACGATCCCCGGATCGCGGGGATGGACGGCGCGGACCCGGTGGACGCCGAGCGGAGCGCACCGCTCACCCCGGGACACCCCGCGCATGTCATCTACACCTCCGGCTCCACGGGGCGGCCGAAGGGGGTGGTGGTCACCCATGAGAGCGTCGGCCATCTCTTCCACAGCCACCGCGAGACGCTGTACGGGCCGGCGAGGGCCGCCGCCGGGCGGGAGCGGCTGACGGCCGGTCACGCCTGGTCGTTCTCCTTCGACGCCTCCTGGCAGCCGCAGCTGTGGCTGCTGGACGGGCACTGTGTGCATGTGGTGTCCGAGGAGACCCGGCGCGACCCGGAGCTGCTGGCGGCCGAGGTCGTGACGCACGGTTTCGACTTCCTGGAGGTCACTCCGTCGTTCTTCGCGCAGATGGCCGGGGCCGGTCTGGTACGGGACGGGCACTGCCCGCTCACGGTGGTCGGTGTCGGCGGCGAGGCGGTGCCCCTGGCCCTGTGGGAGCTGCTGGGATCGCTGCGCGGAACGGAGGCGTTCAATCTCTACGGTCCGACGGAATCGACCGTGGACGCCCTGGTGGCGCGGGTGCGGGACAGCGAACGGCCGCTGGTCGGCCGGCCGGTGGCGGGTACCCGGGCGTATGTGCTCGACGATCTGCTGCGGCCGGTGCCGCCGGGTGTCACGGGTGAGCTGTATCTGGCGGGCGACGGCCTGGCGCGCGGCTATCTCGGCGCTCCGGCGCTGACGGCCGGGCGGTTTGTCGCCGACCCGTTCGGTCCGCCGGGCGGCCGGCTCTACCGGACCGGCGATCTGGCCCGCTGGACCGCCGAGGGGTGGCTCGACTATCTGGGCCGGGCCGACGACCAGGTCAAGATCCGCGGCTTCCGGATCGAGCCGGCCGAGATCGAGTCGGCGCTGGGATCGCATCCCTCGGTCGGCCAGTGTGTGGTGACGGTCCGCCGCGACGGCGCGCTCACCCGGCTGGTGGCCCACGCGGTCCCGGTCGCGGGCGGCTCGGCGGACCCGGCCGAGCTCCGTGCCCATCTCGCCGCCGGGCTGCCGGACTACATGGTCCCCGCCGCGGTGGTGGTGCTGGAGCGCCTGCCCCGGCTCGCCAACGGCAAGCTGGACCGGGCCGCCCTGCCCGAGCCCGACTTCGCGGCCATCGCCGCGGGCCGGGAGCCGGCGACCCCGCTGGAGCGGACGCTCTGCGCGGTCATCGGCGAGGTGCTGGGGCTGCCGCGGGTCGGCGCGGACGACGACTTCTTCGCCCTCGGCGGGGACAGCATCGTGGCGATGCAAGTGGTCGCCCGGGCGCGGGCGGCGGGCGTGCGGATCACTCCGCGCCTGGTCTTCCGGCACCGCAGCGCCGCCGGGCTGGCCGCGGTGGCGACCGCCGCGGACACCGTGCGGATCTCCGACGACGGCACGGGCACGGTGCCGCTGACCCCGGTGATGCACTGGCTGCGCGAGCTGGGCGGCCCGATCGGCGGCTACCACCAGGCGGCTCTGGTGCGGACCCCGGCCGCGCTGGACCGGGCCGGGCTGGCCGCGGTGCTCCAGGCCCTGGCCGACCGGCACGATCTGCTCCGGGCCACCCTGGTGCGGACATCGGACGAGGAGTGGTCGCTCAGGGTCCCGGCGGCCGGTGCGGTGGACGCGGCCGGCTGGATCGACCGGGTGGACGCGCGCGGGCTGAACTCCGGTGCGCTGCGCACGGTGATCGCCGACGAGGCGCGCCGGGCCCGGGCGGTGCTGGATCCGGACGCCGGTGAGATGGTCCGGGCGGTGTGGTTCGACGCCGGACCGGAGCCGGGGCGGCTGCTGCTGATGGCCCACCACCTGGTGGTGGACGGTGTCTCCTGGCGGATCCTGCTGCCGGATCTCGCGGCGGCCTGGCAGGATGTGTCGGCCGGCCGGCCGGCGTCGCTCGAACCGGTGGAGACGTCCTTCGCCCGCTGGTCCCGGAATCTGGCCGAGCTGGCGCTGGATCCGGCCCGGGAGGCGGAACTGCCGGTGTGGACGGCCGTGCTCGACGGCGGTTCGGAACCCTTCCCGCTGGCCCGGCCGCTGGATCCGGACCGGGACACCGCCGGCACCCTGCGTGAACTGGCACTCAGGATGGAGCCGGAGCGGACCGGTCCGCTGCTCTCGGCCGTGCCCGCCGCGCTCGGTGCGAACGTCAATGAGGTACTGCTCGCGGGGCTCGCCGTGGCGGTGGCCGACTGGCGGAGGCGGCACGGCGGCAGTGACAGCTCGGTCCTGGTCGATCTGGAGGGCCACGGCCGCGAGGAGGAGCTGGCCGGGGCGAGCGCCGATCTCTCCCGTACGGTGGGCTGGTTCACCAGCGTCCATCCGGTACGGCTGGACCCGGGCCCGGTCGATCCGGCGGAGGCGTTCGCGGGCGGTCCGGCGGCCGCCGAGGCGGTGCGGCGGGTCAGGGAGCATCTGGCGTCGCTGCCCGCGAACGGCGTCGGCTACGGCATGCTGCGGTATCTCAACCCGCGTACCCGTGAGGTGCTGGCCGCGCGGGAGGCGCCCCGGATCGAGTTCAACTATCTGGGACGTTTCTCCATCCCGGACGCGACCGACTGGTCGTACGCCCCCGAGGAGGATGTCGCCGACATCGGCGCGGAGGACGCGATGCGGGAGGGCCATGCGCTGGGCATCAGTGTGGTGACCGAGGACCGGGCGGACGGGCCGGTGCTGGCCGCCCACTGGTCCTGGCCGGAGGGGCTGCTCCCCCGGGACGCCGTGCAGGATCTCGCGGAGACCTGGTTCCGTGCCCTGGAGGGCCTGGTGAAGCGGGCCGGCGGCTGAGCGGCGGAAACGGGCGGGTGACCGGGGGTGTTCCCGGTCACCCGCCCGTTCGCGGCGGTGTGCGGTCAGGGGGCGGGCTGCTCCACCTTGGTCGCCGGCTTGCCGTCGACGGCGGCGGCGAGCTGGGGCACCAGGCGCTCGACGACATAGGGGATGCTGAGGACGGAGGTCATGGAGGTGGCGTTGCCGTAGTCGCTGGTCTCGTGGATGAAGACCTCGCGGCCCTCACCGACCACCTTCAGATCACCGTACGAGGCGTCCTTGTGGAGCTTCGCGGAGTCCTTGGCGACATCGCCGACCATCCACACGACGGCGTCCTGGTCGAGCAGATCGGTGCGCTCCTTGCTGATGTTGGCGCCGAACTTGTCGCCGATCGACTGGTCGAGATCCTTGGGGAGCTCGAATCCGAGCTGGGCCAGCAGGCGGGAGCGCGGGTCCTGGCTGCCGAAGACGAACATGCCCTCGTACGGGGTGGCCATCAGCGCGCCCCGGCCCTTGAACTCGGGCTTGGCCGCGGCCGCGATCTGCCCCTCCACCTCGGCGATGAGCTTCTCGGCCTCGGGCTGCTTGCCCAGGACGGCGCCGACCTTGGTCGTCAGCTCCTGCCAGGGGATGCCGTAGTCGTTGTACTCCTTGGGGTGGGCGACGACCTTGGCGACCGCGGAGAGGGACTTGTACTGCTCCTTGGTGAGGCCGCCGTAGAGCGCCAGGATCAGGTCCGGCTTGAGCGCGGCGATGCGCTCCACCTGCGGTCCGGTGCCGGTGTCCTTGAGCACGGTGGGCACGGCGGCACCGCCGAGCCGGTCCTTCGCCCAGGGGCCGATGGCGCCCTTGTACCCGCCGAGCCATTCGGTGGTGCCGACCGGGACGGTGCCGAGCGCGAGCACGGCGTCGTGGTCGGTGAGGCCGACGGTGACGATCCGCTTGGGCGCGGAGGTGATCTCGGTGGTGCCGTACTTGTGCGGGATCTCCACCGGGAAGGCGGAGCCCGCGGCGGAGTCCTTGCCGGATTCCGGCTTCTCGCCGCCGTCGCCGGCGCCGTCGTTGCCGCCGCAGGCCGCGGTGGCGAGGAGCAGGAGTGCGGATGCGAGCGCGGTGGCGAGTCGTGAAGCTCGCGATGAGCGGGCCATCGGTGGTCCTTCTGTCGGTTACCTGTGCGTGATGAGGCTGTGGGGGGTGGAGTCGTGAGGGACGCGGTCAGGACGTGGTGTCCCCCGGGCCGGCGGCCGTCGCGGGTGACGTGCTGTCGCGGGTGTCCGCCGGGCCGGCCGCGGGCGGGGGCGGGGCGCTGTCACGGTTGTCCGCCGGATCGGCCGCCGTCACGGACGGGGCGCTGTCGCGGTGGTCCGACCAGGCGTCCCAGAGGGCGGCGTACGGACCCTTGGCGGTGCGGAGTTCGTCGTGGGTGCCGCTCTCGGCGATCCGCCCGGCCTCCATCACCACGACCCGGTCGGCGCCGGCCGCCTGGGTGAGCCGGTGCGCGACGATCAGTACGGTGCGGCCCTCCACCGCCCGGTCGACCGCCTTCTCCAGCGCGCGGGCGCCCGCCGAACCGGCTTCGGCGGTGGCCTCGTCGAGGATGACGACGGGCGGATCCGCGAGGATCAGCCGTGCCAGGGCGAGGGCCTGGACCCGGTCGCCGCTGAGCCGGTGGCCGCCGTCGCCGACGACGGTCGCGAGGCCCTCGGGCAGTGCCTCGGCCCAGCCGAGCGCGTCGACCCGGTCGAGCGCGGCGCGCAGTTCCGCGTCGGTGGCGCCGGGTCCGGCGAGGCGGAGGTCATCGGCGAGCGGTCCGGCGAAGACATGGGTCTCCTGGGTGATGAGGGCGACCGTGCGGCGGAGTGCGGCGGGGCCGAGCTCGTCCGGCCGGGCGCCCCCGACGCGCAGTTCACCGGCGGACGGTGTGTGGATGCCGGCGATCAGTTTGGCGAGTGTGGTCTTGCCGGCACCGCTGGCGCCGACGAGGGCGACCCGCTCGCCGGGCCGGAGGGTGAGCGCGACCTCGTGCAGTACGGGCTTCCCGCCCGGGTAGGTGTGGCTCAGTCCGGTGACGGTGACGGACGCGTCGCGCGGCTCGGCGGCGTGTTCCGGTTCCCGCTCCGGCGGCTGGTCGGCGACGCCGATGATCCGGGCGAGGCTCGCGATCGCGGACTGGGCGTCGTCCAGGAGCACCAGCGCGGAGTTGACCGGGGTGAAGAGGCTGTGGAAGTAGAGGGCGGCGGCGGTCGCCGTGCCGAGGGACGCGGAGCCGGACCGCACCAGCAGGAATCCGGTGGTCAGCACCGCGGCGAGACCGATGAACTCGGCGATGTGGAGTCTGCTGTAGAAGCCGAGGACCAGCCGGACGCCGCGCATGGTGAGCTCGACCATGGACCGGGAGCGCTCGGCGACCCGCTCGGTGTGCTCGCGCTCCAGCCGGAAGGCGCGGACGGTCGCGCCGCCGCCGATGGTGTCCAGGAGCTGCTGCTGCTGTGCGCCGCCGGCGACCCGCTGCCGGGCGTAGAGCGGCACGGCCTGCCGGACGTACCAGCGGGCGGTGTGGGCCTGTACGGGTACGGCGAGCAGGGCGGCCAGCAGGAACCGCCAGTCGAGCAGGGCGAGCGCGCCGAGGGTGAGGAGGATGGCGAGAAGCGAACGGGCCAGCTCGGGGAGGGCGTTGCGGACGGCGTCGGCGACGAGGGAGACATCGCCGGTGACGCGTACGGTCAGATCGCCCGATCCGGCCTGTTCCACGCGTTCCAGCGGCAGCCCGAGGGCGCGCTCCACGAACCGTTCGCGCAGCCGGGCGAGGACGGTCTCGCCGAGCCGGGAGATCAGGCTGAGCCCGAGGCCGGTGGTGAGGCCCTGGGCGACGGCGACGGCCACCAGCAGCAGGATGACGGTGGTGATGGTGTCAACGGGCCGCCGGCCGGCGGCGAGGTCGACGATGCGGCCGAGGAGCGGCTGGGTGAGGAGTCCGATGGCGGTGGCCGCGACCATGACGGTGAAGCCGGTGAGGGCGAGCCGCCGGTGGGGGCGGAGGAGCTCGGCGACGGCCGCCCGGGTGCGGGCGCCCGTGGCGATGGGCAGCAGGACGCGGCGCGGTTCCTCCGCACCGGCGCCCGTGCCGGTGTCAGGGAAGCCGGTGCCGGTGTCCGGAAGGCCGGTGCCGGTGTCCGGGAAGCCCGTGCCGGTGTCCTTCCCCGCGCCGGTGTCCTTGTTTCCGTCCGCTCCGGTCATGAGAGCACCGCCGTCCGGTAGTCGGCCCGGTCTCGTACCAGCCGGGCGTGCGGGGCGTCCGCGGTCACGCGGCCGTTCTCGACGAGGACGACCCGGTCGGCCACCGCGAGCAGGGCGGGGCTCGCGGTGACCACGATGGTGGTACGCCCCCGGCGGATCTCGCGGATTCCCGCGGCGATCCGGGCCTCGGTGACGGCGTCGACGGCGGTGGCGGGGTCGTGCAGTACGAGGACCGGGGGGTCCGCCGCGAGAGCCCGGGCGAGGGCGACGCGCTGGCGCTGCCCGCCGGAGAGCGAACGTCCGCGTTCGGTGATCACCGTGGCGGCGCCGCGGGGCAGGGCCCGCGCCACGTCGTCCGCTCCCGACGCGGCCATCGCGGGACCGGTGCCCGCGGAGCCGGGCGCCGCGGAGACATTGGACTCCAGGGTGCCCTCGAAGAGATCGGCGTCGTGCTCGGCGACGAGGATCGCGGTGCGGATGTCGGCCGGGTCGAGGGTGTCGAGCGGCAGTCCGTCCAGTTCGGCCGTGCCGCTCTCCGGGTCGTGCCGCCGGCCGAGGCAGTTGAGCAGGGCCGCGGCGTCGGCGGGGTCGGTGGTGACGACACCGACGAGCTGGCCGGGTGCGATGTCGAGATCGATGCCCTTGAGCCCGGCGAGGGAGAGGCGGTTCAGCCGCACCCGGCCCGCGACGGGCCGGGGCAGGGTGCCCGAACCGGGGAGCACGGTCTCCTCGGCGGCCAGGACCTGGGCGATCCGTCCGGCGGAGGCGCGGCCCTGGGCGAGTTCGGCGGTGACCCAGGAGACCTCGGAGAGCGGTCCGATGAGGAAGAGGGCGAGGCCGACGGCGGAGACGAGTTCGCCGATGCTGATGTCCCCCCGGGTGGCGAGACGTCCGCCGATCAGGGCAACCACGGCGATGAACACACCGGTGAGGGCGAGCACGATCCCGTTCTGCCATGCCTGGGCGCGGGCGGCGCGGAGGGTGGCGGTCAGGGAGGCGCGGCTGGTGGCGCGGTAGCGGGAGACGGCGGCCGGTTCGGCGCCGATGCCCTTCAGGACGCGGAGTCCGGTGACCAGGTCGGCGGCGATGCCGGAGGCATGCGCGGCGCGTTCCTGTTCGGCCTCGCTGCGCCGCTCCAGCGGCTTGCTGAGGAGGTGGCCCAGCCACAGGAGCAGCGGGGTGCCGAGGAGGACGAGCAGTCCGAGTACGAGGGAGATGCGCAGCAGCACGACGGCGCTGACCAGGAGGCCCATGAGGGAGGCGACCCCGACGATCAGGGCCATGGTGACCGCGCCGACCCGCTTGGCGTCCTGGGTGGCGATGCTGGTCAGTTCGCCGGGCAGCCGTCCGTCGCCGGCGCCGCCGCCGGGTGCCAGGACCCGGGTGACGAGCTCGCACCGGAGCCGGTGGGCGGCGGTCTCGGCGGCGCGTTCCCCGGCCCGGGCGCTGAAGCGGAAACTGAAGGAGAGTCCGATGTAGACGGCGGCGAGGGCGGCGAGGCCGAGCAGCAGTCCGGAGGTGTCGCCCCGGGCGACTCCCCGGTCGATCACCACGCCGATGAGTACCGGGACCGCGACCTCACCGGCCTGATGACCCGCGCCCAGCACGGAGCCGATGACGACATCGCGGCGCTGCCCCGTGACCGAGCGTCGGAGCACCTGTTGTCCCGACAGGGCTTCCGACCCCATGCACACCCCTTCGGACCTGCCCGCAGCGCCCGGAGAAGCGGGCACGAGAATCAGGTAAGGCTAGACTAACTTCGGGTCATTGGACCACCCCGGCAACGGTGTTGGCCATCCGGGGAGGCCGGGGGCCGCGATGTGGCCGCCGTACGGGGGAGGTTGAGCAGCCGGGGCCGCACACCGCGCGGGCCGGCCGGCGGTCGCGGGGCCGGTGTGTACGGGAGGCGTCCGCGCGGGCCCGGCCGGCGCCCATGCGGCGGGAGACGAACATCCTTGTGCGGTGCGGCGCTTGAGGGGCCGGGCTCCGCGGCTTGTGCCGTACGGGGACTCGGTGGGGGGTGCTCGCGTCGCCGGGGAGGCACACCGAGCACACGGGGGCGGGCCGGCCTCCGGGCTGTCCGCCGGACGGACTGGAGGCGCGGATCCCTCCCCGGGCGGGGGGAGGAGGCACACCCCGGCCGTACTCCCCCGCCGGCGCCGCGCGGATCACCGGACCGGGCCCGGGCGCACCCGCGCCTGCCGGCGTTCGGGTCAGTCCGACGCCGCGCGGTCCGGGGGCGGCGGAACAGGACCCGGGGCCGGGTCCGCCGGCGGTACGGGGCAGGGCGCGGCGGGCGGCGGGGATGTGTCGACGCGCACGAGCCGGTAGCGCCAGTGCTCTTCGTGGCCCGGCCGGCCGCGCCGGCCGGACTTCTTCGGACGGGAGCGCCTGGCCGCCGCCACCAGTGCGGCGATCTCCGGGCTGTCCCGGCGGAGCCGGTAGAACGCCCGGCCGGACATCCCGATCAGCGCGGCGGCCGAGCCGTGGAGGGCGCCGCCGCGGACCGCTCTCAGCAGGACCCGCAGGGCGAGAGGGCTGAGCGGCGGCCGGCCGTTCTCACCGGCCGGAGCGAGCTCCGCGGCGGCGGCCATGGCTGCCGCGAACGCGGCGTCCTGCCGCTGCCAGTTGAGGAGCAGCCGCTCGGAGACCCTGGCCGCGACCGCGCAGCCCGCCGGCCCGAGGCCGAGCGCGGCGGCCCGCAGCGCGTCCGCCATCCGCGCGGTGGTCTCCTCGCGCAGGGTCGGTTCTCTCGGCAGGGCGTGAAGCAGGGAGCGATCGGCTTCCTCTTGCGCGTCGAGGCGTCCGAGCACACCATCGGCCCACGCCTCCAACCGGTTCGCGGAGATCGCCCCTCGTTCGTCCACGCATCAACACCACCTTAGGCTAGCCTCACCTAAGCATAGTCCGGGCTGTGATGACATCGATCCGGGGCGCGGGAGTTCCCCGCGTGAAGGAGCCGGCGGGGGGCGATCCCAGCCATCGCCGAAGGGACGCCTGTGCTCTGCACCAGATTCACCAACGCCAACATCATCACCATGGACCCGGCCCGGCCCGCCGCCCGTCAACTGGGCATCTGGCGGGGTCTGATCGTCGGAGTCGACGATCAGGTGTCCGGACTCCCGGCGCGCCGGACCGTCGATCTCGGCGGTGCGACCGTGCTGCCGGGGTTCATCGACAGCCATGTGCACACCGTCTGGACGGGTCTGAAGGCGCGGACACCCTCGGTGGCGCCGTCCGCGCGGGCGGCCGGCATCCTCGCGGCGGTGGCGGGCGCCGTCGCGGCGTCGGCCCCGGGAGCCTGGGTGGATCTGGCGGGATACGACCAGCGTCCGCTCGGCCGGCATCTCACCGCCGCGGAGCTGGATTCGGTGAGCGCGGGCCGCAGGGTGTTCCTCGCACACGACTCGGGCCACGGCTGTGTGGTCAACACCGCCGTGCTCGACGCGCTGCCCGCCGGGATCCGCACCGAGGGGTTCCTCGCGGAGGAGGCGATGAGCGAGGCCCGGCGGCTGCGGCCCGCGCGCACCCTGGAGGAGCTGGCGGACGCCATCGGCGAGGCCGGGCGGCAGTGCCGCCGCGAGGGGGTGACCGGCTGCGCCGAAGCGGGCATCGGCAGTGAACTACTCGTCCACAGCCCCATCGAGGCGGCCGGCCATCAGCTCGCCCTGGAGACGGGGCGGCTCCCCGTGCGCCTCCAGCTGATGGTGGCGGCCGACGCGCTGCGCCCGGTCGGGGCGGCTCCGGAGGACACCACCCCGTACGCCTTCGGTCTCGGGCTGCGGACCGGCTTCGGCGCCGGGTCCGGACGGCTCTCGCTCGGGGCGCTCAAGATCTTCCTGGACGGCGGCATGATGGCCCGTACCGCCGCGCTGAGCAGCCCCTACGAGGGAACGGAGAGTGCCGGACAACTCCAGCGGCCGGCACGGCCGGCGGCGGAGACCATCATCGCGGGCCATCTCGCGGGGTGGCAGCTCGCGGTGCATGCCATCGGGGACCGCGCGGTGGACATCGCCCTGGACGCGCTGGAGGAAGCCCAGCGGATACGCCCGAGGCCCGACGCCCGGCACCGGATCGAGCATGCGGGACTGGTCCGGCCCGACCAGCTGCCCCGGTTCGCCTCGGTGGGCGCCATCGCGGTGATACAGCCGTCCTTCCTGCGGTACTTCGGGGACGACTACGCCGGGATCATGGGTGCGCACCGGGCGCCGTGGCTCTACCGGGGCCGGGGCTTTCTCGACCACGGGATCCGGGTGGCCGGCAGTTCGGACCGGCCGGTCACCGAGGGGTCACCGCTGCGGGCGATCCAGTTCATGGTGGAGCGGGCCTCGGTGTCGGGGCGGATCATCGGCCCGGCCGAGGGAATCACGGTGGACGAGGCGCTGCGCGCGTACACGGCGGACGCGGCGTACGCCTGCCGCTGGGAGGAGAGCGCGGGGAGCGTCACCGCGGGCAAGCGGGCCGACCTGGTGGTGCTCGGCGACGATCCGCGGCGGGTGGAGACCGGCCGGATCGGGGAGATCGAGGTGGTGCGGACCTTCCTGGAGGGCGACGACACCCTCTGACGCCGTCTTCCGACGTCCCCGCCCGGCGACTTCCTCTGACGCCGGGACCGTCCGGGCGGTCCACGCGGGGCCCGCGCCGCCGGTGACCGGGATGACCCGGTGGCTCCCGCACCCCCGTGACGGGGGCCACCGGGCACCCCCGGCCCGGGGCTCAGCGGCCGGGCGCGGATTCGCGGGGCAGCGCGGCCCAGACCGTCTTGCCGCGCGGCGGGGTCAGCGACCAGGACCAGTTGCGGCTCACCGCCTGGATGAGGGCGAGCCCCCGGCCGCCGAGGGCGGAGAACTCGGCGTCGCGCGGGCGCGGGGGCACCGGGCTGGGATCGGTGACCGCACAGACGACGTCATGGGGGTGGAGGAAGATCCCCAGCCAGACCGGGTACTCGCCGTTGTCGGGCGCGGCCGGGTCCACGGCGTGCTGGACCGCGTTGGTGACCAGCTCGCTGACGACCAGCCCGGCGTCGTCGGCGAGCCCGCGCAGCGCCCATCCGTCGAGGGTGGCGGCGACGAACCGCCGCGCCTGGGGGGCGTTCCGCAGATTCCCGTCCAGACCGCAGGCGGCGAACCCCGTCGCGCCGAGGCCCTGACCGGCGCCCCACGGCGGCCGGATCGCTTCGGCGGCGCGCAGCGGCCATCCGGCGACCGGGCCGGGGACGGCGGCACGGCCGCCGCTGCCCTCCCTGACACTCGTGCTCGATGAGGCTGACACATGGGTCGTCACGGGTCATGTCCCCCTGGAGGATTCGGAGTTCGACGCTGCCGCAGCTGCCTGGGAACGAGTATGGTCGAGCATCCCGCGAGAATGCAATTGCATCTGGGATTGCAAATGGGATTGCATACGCCGGAGTCGAGGCGATCGACCGGACACCACGAGAGGCAAGGGGCTGTTGCAGTGAAGCGATTCTTCAACGGCATGGGCGCGGACACCGTCGGCTCGGTGACGTGGACCAAGAGCAGTCACAGCAATGCGACGGGCAACTGCGTGGAACTGGCCGAACTGCCCGACGGATCCGTGGCGATCCGCAACTCCCGCGATCCGCTGGGCCCGGCGCTGGTCTACACACGCGACGAGATAGCGGCATTCGTCGCCGGGGCCCGCAGTGGCGACTTCGATGCTGTCATTGGCTGAAATCCGCTGAACCGGCTGTCCACCCCTGTGCCCGGTGTGGACGACTGGTGAATACTGGCACTTCCCCAGCGTCCGCGAGGAGCGCCCGATGGCTGCGACCGACCCGCACGAGTCGTTGTTTCCGCGACCGCTGGGGGCAGTGGAGAACAACCCCACGGCACTGAAGCTGATCCTCGGCGGCAAGCTGCGCGAACTGCGCGTCGCCGCCGGGCTCGACCCCGCCCATGTGGACGGCCGGCTCGGTTTCTCACGATCCAAAACGAGCCGAATCGAACTGGGGCGCCATGGCTGCAAGCGGGACGACGCTCTCGCGCTGCTGGCGCTCTACGGCGTCGGGAGCGAGGAGCGGGTCGAGGAGTTCCTGCGGCTGGTGGACCAGTCCCGGCGCTCCGACTGGTGGCGCTCGTTCAGCGATGTGCTCTCGGACTTCTTCACCCCGCTGGTCGCGCTGGAGAGCGCGGCCGAGCGGATCCGCACCTACGAGCCGTTCTATGTGCCGGGGCTGCTCCAGACTCCCGCCTACACCCGCGCCGTGATCAAGGCCGGGCCCGGGCAGCTGCTCCAGCACGATGTCATGCGGCGGGTGGAGCTGCGGCAGGAGCGGCAGCGCCATCTCGACGAGCCCGGCGCGCCGCATCTGTGGGCGATGATCGACGAGTCCGTACTGCTGCGGACGGTCGGCGGCCGGGATGTGATGCGCGCTCAGCTGGAGCATCTGATCGCCATGATGGAGCGCCCCCGGGTCACCCTCCAGATCGCGCCGCTCGATGTGTCGGCGGCGGTGGGGGTCGGTACCGGTGTCACCTATCTGCGGTTCGCGCTCGGTGATCTCAAGGACGCCGTCTACATCGAGCATCTGACGGATTCGACGTTCAGTCAGAAGCCGCAGATCGTGGAGGAGTACCGGAACATGCTCGACCGGATGGGCGCCTGCGCGCTCACCCCGGCGGAGTCGATGACGGTGCTGCGGAAGCGGCTGGCGGAGTTCTGACGCGGTCCCGGCCACGCCCGGGACCGCGTTACGCACGGCGGAGAAGCCCGGCCGGAGCGCGTCCGCTGAGATGCGCTCCGGCCGGGCTTCTCCGTCTCCGCAGGCCGGCGCGGAAGGCCCGCGAAAACGGTCCGGCCCGGGCGGGGAACGTCTCCCCGCCCGGGCCGGCGGCCGTCGCGGCTACCTCAGCCGGGCCACGCCGCCCCACTCGATCCACTCGTCGGTCTGCTGCACCGGGGCCAGCTCGGTGTCCGGACGCCAGGTCGACACCTCCACCAGACCGGGCTCCAGGATCTCCAGGCCCTCGAAGTACTCGGTGACCTCGCGCTCCTCCCGCACCCTGCCCCAGTGGCCGCCGGTGGCCTCGGCCATGAAGTCGGTGACGAACTTCCGGATCTCCGGACGCTCGCTGACCAGCTGGCACACCACCAGGAAGCTCCCCGGGGCGAGCCGCCCGGCGACCGTGCGGATCAGGCCCGCCGGGTCGCTCTCGTCCGGGATGCAGTGCAGCACGGAGACGAAGAGCGCCGCGACCGGCTGATCGAAGTCGATGAGCCTGGTGGTCTCGGCGTGCCCGAAGATGTGGTCGGTGTCGCGCATGTCGGCCTGGATGACCGCCGTGCGGTCGTTCTCCTCCAGCAGCGCCCGGCCGTGCGCCAGCACGATGGGGTCGTTGTCCACATAGACCACCCGCGAGGAGGGGTCGATCGCCTGGGCGACCTGGTGGACATTGTCCTGCGTCGGCAGACCTGAACCATGGTCGATGAACTGGCGTATGCCGTACTCGCTGGCCAGCAGCCGCACCACCCGCTGAAGGAACCGGCGGTTGTTGACCGCCAGCACCTTGGTGCTGGGAACCTGCTTCAGCAGCTCGTCACATGCCAGCCGGTCCGACTCGTAGTTGTCGTTCCCTCCGAGGAAAAAGTCGTACATCCGCGCCACGCTGGGCACGGTTGTGTCGATGGCGTCCGGGCGCCACGACTCCTCTTGCATCCCTTGCTCACCCGCGTTCATGAAAACAGGGTCCGATAAGACGACCATGCTAGGGAGCGGGCGGCCCCCGGCATAGGACAAGGGAACGACCCGGTCACCCATAGGGTTGAGTTTCGGCCACCTTCGAACGAATTCCCCATTCCGGTAAGCCGAATGGCAGTGCCGGAGCTGGGAGAACACCGGTGGCGGGGAGCCCGGGCCCATGGATATCCGCCAGCACGGAACCATCCGGTCCGGCATCACCCTTCCAGGGGCTGTCCTCCTTGGGCGACCCGCGTGATCGCCTCCCGCGACGGCACGGGGTAACTTCGGTTCCCTATGAGACGTCCTGTGCGGTCCCGCGCGGGAGCGGCGCCCGGGCAGTGGCTGGTGCCGTTCCTGATCGCGACCATGCTCACCCTGCTGGTCGGTGTCTGCGACTCGGCGGGGCACCATCTGCTCACCGGCGCCCCGCAGAACGCCCCCGCCGCCCGATCGGCTCCGGCGGCATCGGCGGCTCCCGCGGCGTCGGCCGGCGGGTGGAGCGCGGAGCCGCTGGACGACACCTGTCACACCGGTTCCCCCGGTACCGAGCAGCATCTCGCGTCCCCGTCCGGCGGCGCGGAGCGCGTACCGCCCGAGGCGGGTGTGCCCGGCTCCGGGCAGACGCGTACGGCCGGTCCCGCGCGGGAGCGGCCCGCCGGGGCACCTCCCGGCACCGCGGACGGCCGGGATCTGCCCACCCTGTTGTGCGTCGACCGCAGATGACGGGGGCCGTCGCCCCGCCCCGGACCTGAGCCTTCCGGTCCGGCGGCCGGGCCGGCGCCTCACGATTCCCCTCTCCTTTCCCGGCGTCATCCCGCCCTCTGCGGCATGCACGGACGATTCCGGCCGGGCACCCCGGGCCGGCGGCTCGCGCGGCGGTGACGGCGGCGGTGACCGGACGGCGGCTCGCACCTCGCGGCCGTCGCCGTCGCTCCGCCCGTCACCGCGCCGCCGCCGCGCCCGACCGCTCCGTCGCCACCGCCCGGGCGTGCCGTTCCGCGCGGCACGCCCCCGTGCGCGCCCCCGGAGCCCGGCGGCGGGACGCCTCGTACGCGAAGGACGCACTCACCATGGACTGTCCCGCTCCGACCACCGCATTCCCCTCCCGCCGCGGCCGGCCGGCCGGCGTCGGGGACACCCCGCTGCTGCGCATCGGGAAACCCTTCACCGGCTCACCCGGCGGATTCTGGGCGAAGCTCGAGGGATTCAACCCCGGCGGCGTCAAGGACCGCGCCGCACTCCGTCTCGTCGCCTGCGCCAGGGAGCGGGGCGATCTGCGGCCGGGTGCCCCGATCGTGGAATCCGCCTCGGGCGCGCGGGCGCTCGCTCTCGCCCTGGCCGGCGCGGTCCACGGGCACCCGGTCCATCTCGTCACCGGATCCGCCCCGGACCCGGCGACGGGCCGGCTGCTCGGGGCGTACGGCGCGATCGTCCACCGGGTGGACGGTCCCCGGTCGCCCGGCGGCGGGGAGCGCGCCCGCCGCACCCGGGTCGCCGGGCTGCTGGCCGAACTCCCCGGGGCCTGGTGTCCCGACCGGTACCGCCATCCCGGTCTCGCGACCGCCTACGCCCCGCTCGCGGCGGAGTTGGCCGGGCGGCTGGAGCGGATCGATGTCCTGGTGTGCGCGGTGGGCACGGGCGGTCACGCCACCGGCATCGCCCGCGCGCTGCGGCTCTCCATGCCGGGACTGCGTCTGGCCGGTGTCGACTCCATCGGCTCCGCCGTCTTCGGGCAGCCGGCCCGGCTCCGGCTGATGCGCGGACTCGGCTCCTCGGTCCGCCCGGACGGCTTCGATCACGCCGCCTTCGACGAGGTCCACTGGGTCGCGCCGGGCGAGGCGGTCCGGACGGCCCGCCGGCTGGCCGAGCTGCGGTACGCCACCGGGGGCTGGAGTGTGGGCGCGGTGGCGCTGGCGGCCGGGTGGCTCGCCCGTACAGAACCGCCGGGCACCCGGATCGCGGCGGTCTTCCCCGACGGACCGCACCGGTACGCCGACACCGTGTTCAGTGATGCCCATTGCCGGGCGCACGGGCTGCTGGACCGCACGCCCCCGTCCCGGCCGGAGACCATCGGCACCCCCGGGGAGCGCGAGGCCGTCCGGTGGACCCGGTGGGTGCGGTGAGCCCCGGGACCCCGGAGCGGCGAAGGCGCGGCCCGCGCCGGTGACTCAGGACCTCCCGCGGCGTCCCGCGCGCCGGACGCCGCGGGAGCCCGGGGCGCCGCGGCTCCCGGCACGGATGTGCCGGGGGTCTCCCCGGGGATGGTTGAACGTTTCTCCAGTCGTAGCTTAGCCTTGCCTAAGTCGATCAGTGCCGTGTGTCGCCGTGCCCATCGTGGCGGGACGAGGGGGAGACCTTCCCCGAACACGCCCCGGCCGACCGCTTCACACGCCGACTCTTGAGGAACATCCATGCTCGGGTTCACTCGTGCGCGCCGCCGCGCGCTCGCCGCCGCGGCCACCGCAACCGCCGCCGTCCTGACCATCGGCGGCTGCTCGTCGTCCGGTGACGGTGACACGAAGTCCGAGGGCGGCGCCGCGAAGGGCGGCGGAGCGTTCCCGGTCTCCATCAAGAGCGCGCTCGGCACCGCGGAGATCCCCGCGCAGCCGAAGCGGGTCGTCACCCTCGGCCAGGGCTCCGCCGAGACCGCGATCGCGCTCGGCCACACGCCGGTGGGCATCGAGTCGTACGCCTGGGGCAGCGACAAGACCGGCTATCTGCCGTGGATCCACGAGGCCGTGACCAAGTCGGGCGAGAAGCTGCCCGAGCAGTTCGCGGGCGGCGAGGAACTCGACATCGAGACGATCACCGAGCTGGACCCGGATGTGATCCTCGCTCCCTGGTCGGGCGTCACACAGAAGCAGTACGACCTCCTGGAGAAGATCGCCCCCACGGTCGCCTACCCGGATCTGCCCTGGAGCACCAACTGGGACCAGCAGATCGACATCGTCTCCAAGGCGCTGGGCAAGCCCGCCGAGGCGCCGAAGCTGAAGGCGAGGATCGAGGAGCAGCTGGCCGCCGCCGCGAAGACCCGGCCGGACTACAAGAACCACACGTTCTCCTACATCTACAACACCGGCCCCGGCACGCTCGGCGTCTTCAAGCCCGACGAGCAGCGGGTCAAGATGGTCTCCTCGCTCGGTCTGACCGTCGACCCGGTGGTGAACGGCTTCAAGGAGACCGAGGGCACCGACTCGGCGCTCATCGGACTGGAGAACGCCGAGAAGCTCAAGGACAGCGATCTGGTCTTCACGTTCTACAGCGACGAGAAGAACCGCGAGGAGATCGAGGCCCAGCCGCTGTACGGCAGCATCCCGGCGGTGAAGAAGGGTGCCGTGGTCGTCGGTGACAACAACTCCTTCGTGACCGCGTCCTCGATCATCAACCCGCTGACCGTGCCGTGGACGATCGACCGGTATCTGCCGCTGATCGACAAGGCCGTCGCCGCCGCGGCCAAGTAAGCGGGGCACACCACCCCGCGATGGCCACCATCACTCGTGAACCGCCGGGCAGTGCCGCCGCCAAGGGCACTGCCCGGCGGTTGTGCGCCCTCCTCGCCGGCCTCGCCGTACTCGCGCTCGCGCTGGTCGCCAGTGTGGTGTTCGGCAGCCGGACCACCTCGCTGGGCGATGTCGCCGATGTGCTGACGGGCAGTGCCGGCCCCACGGTCACCACCGTCATCGAGAGCCGCTATCCGCGGACCGCGCTCGGTGTGCTGGCCGGTCTCTGTCTCGCGGTCGCGGGCACCCTGATGCAGGGAGTGACCCGCAACCAGCTGGCCGAGCCCGGGCTGCTCGGGATCAACGCCGGTGCCGCGGCCGGCATCGTCACGGCCACCGCCTTCTGGGGTGCGAGCGGCAGCACCGCCGCCATGTGGTGGGCACTGCCCGGCGCGCTCCTGGCCGGAGTCCTCGTCCAGATCATCGGCTCCTCCGGATCCGGCCGGAGCCAGGTCCGGCTGGTGCTGGCCGGCGCCGTGCTCTCGGCGATGCTCTTCGCGTACATCCAGGCGGTGTCGCTCAGCAAACCGGAGGTCTTCGACAGCTACCGGTACTGGGTGGTGGGAGCGCTCGGCGGCCGGAGTTTCGAGGTCTTCACCGCGATGCTGCCCTTCGCGGCGGCCGGTCTGCTGATCGCGCTGCTGCTCGGCCGCGGGCTCAACGCGCTGGCGCTCGGCGACTCGACGGCGGCGGCGCTCGGCGCCCGCCCCTGGCTGGTGCGCGGCGCCGGTCTGGTCGCCGCCACCCTGCTGAGCGCGGCGGCGACGGCCGCGGTCGGCCCGATCGCCTTCGTCGGACTGGCGGTCCCGCACATCGTCCGGGCCGTCATCGGGGTCGACTTCCGCTTCCAGATCCTCCTCTCGGCGATCATCGGCCCGTCGCTGCTGCTGGCCGCCGATGTGATCGGACGGGTGGTGATGCGCCCCCAGGAACTGATGGTCGGCGTCGTCACCGCCTTCGTCGGCGCGCCCGCGCTGCTCATCGCCGTACGCAGGATGAGGGGGAACGCATGACGCCGCCGGCGGCCGGGGCCGTGAAGCGCGCCGCTCCCCGCACCCGTTCCGCGCGGACCCGTCTCACCGCGGGCCGCCATGTCGCGATTCCGGTGCGGCGGATCTCCGTACTCGTCGCACTGGCGCTGCTGGTGCTGATCGCCGGCGCGGCGACCGCCACCCTCTCGCTCGGCCGGCTCGGCATTCCGGTCGCCGAGCTGGGCGAGGCGCTCGGCGGCGCGGCGCAGGGCAAGAACGCCTTCGTCCTGGCGGAGCTGCGCGGGCCCCGGCTGGTCACCGCACTCGGCACCGGCTGTGCGCTGGGGCTCTCCGGGGCGCTGTTCCAGTCGGCCACGCGCAATCCGCTGGGCAGCCCCGATGTGATCGGACTGGCCGCCGGAGCGGGCGCGGGGGCGGCGCTGGCCGCGCTGATGCTGCCCGGCACGGTCTCCGTGCCGCTGGGCGCGCTCGCCGGCTCCGTGCTCGCGATGGCGCTCGTGTACGTCTCCACCGGAACGGGTTTCCGCAACCCCGCCCGGCTGGTGGTCGCCGGTATCGGTGTCGCCGCCATCTGCACGGCGGTGACCCAGTACGTCGTGTACGCGATGAAGCGGGACAGCGCCTCGGCGCTCACCGCCTATGTCAACGGCAGCCTGTCGGCCCGCTCCTGGGACGACGCCACGACCATCGGTCTGGTGCTGCTGGTGACGGCCCCGCTCACCGCGCTGATCGGCAGGCGGCTGGAGATCGGTGAGATGGGCGACGACATCGCCGAAGGGCTCGGGGCCGGGCCCGGGCGCACCAAGACCTTCGCGGTGGTGCTGGCGATCGTGCTCTCGGCGGGGGCGGTGAGCGTCGCCGGGCCGATCGCCTTCATCTCGCTGACCGCGCCGCAGATCGCCCGGCGGCTCACCCGGGTGCCCGGCCCGCATCTGATGCTCTCCGCGCTGACCGGGGCGCTGCTGCTGGTGCTGGCGGATCTGTGCGCACAGCAGCTGGAGCTCTTCGACGATCTGCCGGTCGGTCTCTACACCATGGCGCTCGGCGGGGCCTATCTCGGATATCTGCTGATGCGGGAGCGGCGCAGGGGAGCTCTCTGAGCGGGTTTCCCCCCCGTCCGCGCGCCTCCGGGGCCGTCACCGCTGATCGCGGTGACGGCCCCGGTGGTTTCCCCCGTGCCTCGGGGGCGGGGAGCCGGGCGCGTACCGCCCCCGCCCGGCCGCGTACGGCTCCCCGGTCCATGGGTCCCGCGCGGGCGGTCAGTCCCGCCCGAGCACCCGGTCCGCGCCGGCGAGCTGCCGCCGGATGTCCTGTGCGACGGCGGCCAGCTCCCGCCTGTGGTCCCCCATCGCCCGCCGCTGGTACGCCGCGTCGACCGAGAACCAGACGCCGATGACATTGGTCTCCCACTTGCACCGCACATCGGCACGGGCGAGGGCCAGCTCGGCGGCGCCGGCCTCGGGCCCGCCGAATTCGGGGGCGGTGCCCGGCACCCGGGTCGGGTCCGGGTAGTCGTGGCCGTGTCCGGCCATACACCGCGACCAGGCGCGGAAGACCTCGCGCACCCGGGGATCGCGCTGCGACCGCTGATAGCTGCCGATGTTGACGGCACCCACGAGCTCCCGGTTGCCGATCTTCTCCGGATCCCCCGAGAGTGCGGCGGTGGCCTCGCCGAGGCATCCGCCGGGCGGAAGGGTCCGGCCCCGCCGGTCGGTGCGCACCGGGGTCCCTCCCGCGTCGAGGCCGGTCAGGGCCGCCATCTGCTCCGGGCCCGGCGACGGACCGGAGCTCTTCTCCGGTTTCCCGGCCGGGTGGGCGTCCGGCGCGGCCGGGTGGTAGCCGACCCGGGCCGCGACGGACATGCTGCTCAGCCCGTATCGGTGGGCGGTGTTGGCCGGGTTCAGCGTGCCGGTCCCGCGGGATCGCGCGGGGGGCTCGGGCCAGTCGTGCCCGTACCGCCGCATACAGCGCGCGGTCAGGATCCCCCGGGCCCGGAGCAGCCGCGTGACCTGGCGGTCCGTGAAGAGATAGGGCTCGATGGGGAGCACCAGCGCATCGGCCGTGCGCAGCCGCGGCACCGTGTGCACCGGCGGCAGCGGCTCCGGGGCGGGAGCGCCTCCCGGTCCGCCGGACGGCTGCGGCGCGCAGCCCGCCAGGGCGGCGAGCAGCAGAAGCAGTGCGGCCGTCCGGCGTCTCCCCCGCGATGTCCCGTACGCCCTTCCCGCCGTCCGGCCGGCCGGACGGCCGCCCCCGGACCTGCCGGGTGTCTTCCCTCCGGTTCCGCCGACCGCCTTCACCCCGCTCCTGCCGGGTGCCTCCGCTCCGGTCCTGCCGGGTGTCCTTCCCGGTGCCCCGCCCGCGGTCTTTCCCGCTGTCTTCCCGCCCGGTTCCATCCCCGGGTTCCCTTCTGCCTCGGTGCCGCGCCGGGGCCCGCCCGCGGTGGGGTGCGGACGGGCCCGGTGATGTGTCAGTTCCACCAGCCGAGCGAGGCGTTGTTGTTGCGCACCCCGCTGTTCAGCGCGCGGGCGTTGCCGGGGTAGAAGTCGTCGTACGGCGCCGGGCCGCTCGCGTTCTGGTTCTCGTTGTAGTAGATACGGGCGGTCCAGTTCGCGTCGTTGTTCCAGGCGCGGTTGACGTTGTTCTTCACCCGCAGGCCGTGGCCCTCACCGCCGGCGGCGAAGGTGTGGCCCGCGAAGTCGTCCACGGCTCCGTCGTACTTGCTCCAGGAGCTGTTGGCGGACGCGCTGTAGTAGAGGTAGATGTTGCCGTCCCAGGCCGCCGCCCGCTGCTGCGGCGCGGCCGGTGCCGCCCGCCCGGCGGAGGGGGCGGACGCGGTGGCCGGCCCGATGGCCAGTGCCGTGGTGGTGGCCATCATGGCCGCCGCGATGGTGAGAATGCCCGCCGTGCGTCGTACGGATGTCATGTGGTTCCTCTCATCGCCCGGGGCGGTACCGGAATCCGTCGGCGGATTCCGGTGCCCGTCTCCCGGTGTCTGCTGAGAAACCTAGGCCGGTCCGACGGTTAAGCGGAATCTTCTTCGGTCCTGGCCGAAGGTCATCTAATGGCGGATTACGGACTACCGCCGAGGGGCAGGGAGGGGAAGAGTAGGACCCCTGGGGCAGCAGCTTTTCACGGGGGTACGTTCGTGCTGCGCATCCATTTCAGTACAGAGGACCTCGGGCGGATTCAGCTGGCCCCGGGGCCGGATCCCGCTTGGGAAACTCTTCTCAGCCTGCATGTTCTCGGAAGCGATGACGATGACGTCGGGATGCGCGGCTGGCGTGGCCGGCTGCGCGGAACACTCGCCCCGGCGGCCCGGCCGCTGCTGCTGCTCGCACCGCCGCGCGGCTATTCGCCGGACTTCCTCACTCCTGCCGAGGGTGTCGCCTGTGCCGAAAGCGGAATCGAAGCGATCCTCTCGGTTCCTCGCACACGACTGCGAATGGATATGGCCACGCTCGGGCGGGAACAGCAGCTGCCGTCCTGGGCCCGGGTGCTCGCGGACGGCCGGCCGGAGGCACTGCGGGGCCTGGGCAGCGCGCTCCGCCAGTACCACCGGCAGGCGCTCCGGCCCCACTGGCGGCAGATCGCGGCGACCGTCGACGCCGACCGGGCGGCGCGCGCCGGGGCGTTTCTGGCCGGGGGGACGGACGGTCTGCTCGCGAGTCTCCACCCGGCGATCACCTGGGAGCCGCCGGTGCTGCGGGTCCGCTATCCGGTCGACCGCGATCTGCACCTTCAGGGGCGCGGGCTGCGGCTCGTGCCGTCCTTCTTCTGCCGGGGGAAGCCGATCTGTCTGCGGGACGCCGAACTGACACCCGTTCTGGTGTATCCGGTGGTCCGCACCCTGGGCGCGCTGGACCAGATCGCGGCCACTCCGGGCACCGACACCCTCGCCCGGCTGCTCGGCCGCACCCGGGCGGCGACGCTGTGCATGATCGCCGGCTCGGAGCACACCACCGGCCACGAGATCGCCCGCCGGCTGGAGATCTCCCCGGCGTCGGCGAGCGAACACGCCACCGTACTGCGGGACGCCGGCCTGATCCGCAGCCTGCGGGTGCGCAACACCATCCGCCACGCGCTCACGCCGCTGGGCATGGAGCTGCTGGAGGGGCGGACCCTGCCCGCGGTCCCGGATGTGCTGTCGCCGCCCGCCGCCGCTCCGGACGTGTGGTCGCGGACGGCGGCCGGCCGGACCCGGGCGGAGGCGCACTGCGGCTGAGGACGCCGGACCGGCGGCCGGCCGGATCGGGTGTCCGGCCGGATCGGGTGTCCGGCTCATCTCCCTTCTCTGCGAAGCTTTCTGACACATAATCACCACCGTCGCACCGATGATTCGCCCCCACCGCCGGGGCCACCGCGGCATAGAGTGGGGCGCCGACGGCGAGGTGTCCATCTCGGCCGGGCCCGGCTTTGCCCACAGCAGTGTCATCACCACCGGGTGCCACCGGCACGGCCACGGCTTCTGGTAGGCGGTACGGGCCTTGAGCAGGCATGACTTCACTTTCTGCGGGACCGAGTCAGCAGCTGTCTATGTGCTGTCCGAGGAGGGCGACAGCCTCGATCTGGCCGAGGCGGTGGACGGCACGGAGGCCGCGTACGCGTTGCCGGCCGTCGTCCAGCTCGCGGGCCGCTCCCCCGTCGCCGACACCTTCCGCACCGGGCGTCCGCTGTGGCTCGGGCCCGAGGAGCTGGCGCGGTTCGCCGCCGACGGCTCCCGGCCCGTCCGGGACACCGCTCTGCGGGACCACCTCAAGACCTGGCCGCCCGGGGCGGCGCTGGGAGTGCTCCCGCTCGGCGGGCATGCCAACCGGCTGGGCTGTCTGGCGGTCATGGGCGGTCTGCCCGGCGGCTTCGACTCCGACCGCCGCCATCTGCTGGAGCTGTACGCGGACCAGGTGACCGCCGGGGTGGAGGCCGTGGTCTCCCCGCTGGTCCGGCGGCCCCGCGGGACCGGGGAGAAGGTCCGGGGGCTGGTGCCGCTGCGCAGCGGGGCTCTCACCCTGGCGACCGCCGCCGGGGAGATGACGGCGGACGCGCGGGTACTGGAGCTGCTCGGACTGTCCGCCGGGGGTTTCGACGGACGGGTCGAGACCCTGCTGGCCTGTGCGGTGCCCGACGATGTGCCGGCCCTGATGTCGGTGGTGGAGCCGGGCCGTTCCTCGCCGGCCGATCATCAGCTGACCTTCCGCATCCGCCGGTCCAACGGCGAGCTGCGCTGGCTGGGGCTGCGCTGCCGCACCCTGCTCGCGCCGGACGGCACCCCCGAGCGCGTCCTGGGTGTGATGGCCGACGCCTCGTCGCTGCGGCCCGGCGCCGACGAGGTGTCCATGGTGCGCCGGCTCTCCGCGAGACTGGCCGGGGCGAGCACCGTCCGCGAGGTCGGCGAGGTGACCGTCGGGGCTCTGCGGGGGCCGCTCGGCGCCGACCGGATAGCGGTGGCGGAGCTGACGGCCGACCGGCTGGTGGTCACCGTGCTCGACCCGCCGCAGCGGGACGCCTGGCCGGAGGTCTGGCGTTCCGAGTGGCGTTCGGAGTGGCCCGACGCGCCGAGCGGTGCGCTGCCGACCCTGCGGGGCGCGCTGCGCGAGGGCACGGTGGCGATCTGGCTGCCGGGCTCCGATCTCGAACCGGGGCTCGCCGGCATAGGCCCCGGCGGCCTCGCGGTGCTGCCCCTCCAGGCGGAGGGCAGGACGGTGGGGGCGGCGCTGGTGGGCTGGGACCGGGAGCGCGCCTTCGGGCAGGAGGAGCGCTCCCTGCTGACGGCGACGGCGAGCCTGGTGGGGCAGGCACTGATGCGCGCCCATGCCCTGGACGCCCGGCACGAGCTGGCCCGGACACTCCAGCGCAGTCTGCTGCCCCGGAAGCTGCCGGTACTGGCGGGCGGCAAGGCGGTCGCCCGCTATCTGCCCGCGACGGCCGGGCTGGAGGTCGGCGGGGACTGGTACGACGTGATACCCCTGCCGGACAGTCATGTGGCCCTGGTCATCGGCGATGTCCAGGGCCACAGTGCGGAGGCGGCCACCATCATGGGCCAGATGCGTACCGCGATCCGTGCGTACGCGGTGGAGGGGCATCCGCCGGATGTGGTGGTCAGCCATGCGAACCGGCTGCTCATGGGCATGGAGACCGATCTCTTCGCCACCTGCTGCTATGTGGATCTGGACATGGAGGAGGGGGTGGCCCGCACGGTCCGGGCGGGGCATCCGCCCCCGCTGCTGCGCCACCCCGACGGCTCCACGGAGGAGCTCTGTGTCCAGGGCGGGCCGCCGCTGGGCGTGACGACGGACGCGCAGTACCCCATGACGGAGTTCGGGCTGGCCCCGGGCTCGCTGCTCACCCTGCTGACGGACGGTCTGGTGGAGTCGGCGCGGCTGCCGCTGGAGGAGGGGATGAAGCGGCTCCGCGCACTGCTGGGGGCGGCCGATCCGGCCGACACCGGCGGCACCGCCGACGCGCTCCTCGGGCATCCGGAGCGGCGGGACGACGATGTGGCGGTGCTGCTGCTGCGGTACGACGGGGTGGCCACCCGGCCGGTCCGGGAGCGGTGGCCCGTCTGGCGGCTGCCGGACGCCATCGTCCATGCCCGGCGCTTCACCGCCCGTACGCTCCGCTCCTGGGAGGCGGCGGGCGATGTGGACATCGCGCTGCTGATCGTCTCCGAGCTGGTGACCAACGCCATCGCTCACACGGAGGGCCGGGTGCGGCTGGATCTGACCCTGATACAGGACCGGCTGCGGATCGCGGTCAACGACTCCTCGCCGCGCTCCCCGGGCAGACCGCCCTCGGTCGATCCGGACGCGACCGGGGGACGGGGGCTGCTCATCGTGGAGGCGCTGTCGTCGGCCTGGGGATGGGTGCCCTTCGCCGGGGGCAAGCAGGTGTGGGCCGAGGTCTCGCTGACGCGGTAGGCGAAGCGGAGCGGGCCGGGCGGCGGCGGGGCCGATACGGGCCGGGCGGGGCCGCCGGGCCCGTAAAAGCGGTCGCGGATCGGCGGCGCGTCACCGATCATCGGGAGATGTCCGAGAACAGCGGCCGGAAACGGCCCGAGAACACCCCCGAAGATCCCGCCGAGACCGCCGCAGAACCGGCCGGAGAGGCGGACACGGGCCTTCCGGAGCGCCGCTTCGGCTGGCAGGACATGATCGTGAACCCTGATGACGACCCGCGCGGCGACGGCGGCCTCACGGGCGAGCGGGAGACCCTGGCCGGTTTCCTCCGGGATCAGCGCCTCACCCTGGAGCTGAAGTGCGCCGGTCTCGACGCCGCCGCGCTGGCGAGCCGTTCGGTGCCGCCGTCCGATCTCTCGCTGCTCGGGCTGGTGCGTCATCTGGCGGATGTGGAGCGGGCCTGGTTCCGGCAGATCCTGGACGGGCAGGACGTGCCGCGCCGCTATCGCACGGCGGACGACCGCGACGGCGCCTTCACCGGCGCGGTGGCGGATCCCGCGGTGGTCGCCGAGGCGTGGGAGAGCTGGCGCGAGGAGGTCGCCTTCGCGGAGGAGTGGGTCAGCCGTGCGCCCGGTCTCGACAGCACCGTGCTGCACGACGGGGAGCCGGTCTCCGTCCGTGAGGTCGTGGTGCACATGATCGAGGAGTACGCCCGGCACAATGGCCACGCGGACTTTCTGCGGGAGCGGATCGACGGACTGGTCGGCCAGTAGCGGCACAACGCGAGCCGGGGGCGGTGTCCGGGCCGCGCGGGCCGTCGGGCCGTTTCTCACGGATCGGCCCGGATCGGTGAGATGGTGGCGCGCGGGGGAGGCTCCGGTGCGCGCGGTCGCGAGGCGGAGGACGGAGTCCACGCGGAGCGCCGGCGACGGACACCGACGCGGCGTGGGGCACCACCCGGACCGCCGGGCCCGGAGGAAGAGCGGTGCCCGGGGGTACGGGTACCCCCGGCGGTACCCGGCGCAGGCACGCGAGCCCGGGAAGGTCGTCAGCGAGGGCCAAATCGCTGGACACCCGTCCCCCGCCCTCCCTATTCTCCGATCATGTCCAGCCCCGAGTCCGACAGACTCCGGCCACCGGCCGCCCGGTGGCCTTTCCCGCTGTCGCTCTGACACCCCGCGCCCGGGGAGACCCCGAGGCGCCCGGGTGCATGCCCCGGCACCGGTACGAGAGCCGCCCGCGGCCCACGCCGCCCTGTTGCACTCTGTCGTGGCTGTGGAGTCTCTCTGTGCCTCTCGTTCTTCTTCTGCTCGGACTGGCCGTCTTCGCCCAGGGAACATCCGAGTTCATGCTCGCCGGTCTGATCCCGGACATCTCCCGTGATCTTCAGGTGTCGATTCCGGCCGCCGGTGCTCTGACCTCTGCCTTCGCCGTGGGGATGGTGGTCGGGGCGCCGCTGATGGCGCTGCTCGGCATGCGCTGGTCGCAGCGGCGCGCGCTGCTGACCTTCCTCGTCGTCTTTCTTCTCGTCCATGTCGTGGGCGCGCTGGCCACCGATTACGCCGTGCTGCTGGCCACCCGGCTGGTGGCGGCACCGGCCTATGCCGGCTTCCTGGCGGTCGCGCTGGCGACGGCGGCCGGGCTGGTCCCGCCCGGCGCCCGGGGCCGTGCCGCCTCGGTGCTGCTCGGCGGGGTCACCCTGGCCTGTGTCGTGGGCGTGCCCGGGGGTGCGCTCCTCGGCCGGATCTGGGGGTGGCGCGCGGTGTTCTGGGCGGTGGCGCTGCTCTCGCTGCCCGCCGTCGCCGCCATTGTGAAGTGGGTGCCGGAGAGCACTCCGGACCGGGCGTCCGGCGCGCGGCGCGCACAGCTGCGCGCTCTGCGCCGCACCCCGGGGCTCGGGACGCTCCTGCTGCTGAGCGCGCTGGTGAACGGCGCGACCTTCTGCACCTTCACCTATCTGGCACCGCTGATCACCGAGGTCGGCGGGATCGGTCCGGACCGGGTGCCCGCGGTGCTGGCGCTGTTCGGTGCGGGATCCCTCATCGGTGTCACGGTCGCCGGCCGGTACGCCGACACCCATTCCCCGGCCCTGCTCAGGGTCTGCGGGGCGGCACTGCTCGCGGGCTGGATCGTGCTCGCGGTCTCGGCGGGGAACCCGGTGGCGGCGCTCGTGCTCGTACTCGTCCAGGGGGCGCTGTCCTTCGCGGTCGGCTCGGTCCTGGTCTCCCGGGTGCTCCACACCGCCTCCGGCGCCCCGGATCTGGCCGGGGCGAGTGCCACCACCGCCTTCAACGCCGGCGCGGCCGTCGGCCCCTGGCTCGGCGGGGCCGCCATCACCGCCGAAGCGGGTTACCGCGCGCCGGTATGGGTGAGCGCGGGGCTGGTGGCCGCGGCCGGCGCGGTCGCCCTCGCGGCCGGGCTCCGGGCGCTTCGCAGGCGCGGAAAACCACTCGGGCCCGGGCGGGAGGGTTCCGTACAGTGAGGGCATGAGCCGACGACATTGATCCACCGCCGAGGTTCCGGCCGGTACGGGCGAAGCCGCCCGTACCGGTGGCCGCCGCGCGCGGTGCCGGGGCCGGTGGTGCCGGGGTCCGCCGGAGTGGGAGTGCGTTCCGCCGCCGTCCGCTCCGTCCGAAGGACCTGCCGTGCCCGTCTCCCCTTCCCTCCGCCCGTCCGCGCGCCCCGGAGTCCCGGTCCGGCGGCTGGAGCGCAGGCTGCTCGCCTGTGCGGGCTTCGAGGATCTGATTCTGCTGTATCCGCTCTACGCGGTGCTGTTCACCGAGCACGGTCTCGGCACCGCGCAGATCTCGTCCCTGTTCGCCATCGCGTCACTGACCGGACTGCTGATCGAGGTGCCGTCCGGTGTCTGGGCGGATCTGGTCTCCCGCCGGCTGGTGCTGATCTGCGGGCCGCTGCTGTCCGCGGCGGGTTTCGCGCTCTGGGTCGCCGTCCCGTCGTACGGGGCCTTCGCGCTCGGCTTCGTCCTGTGGGGCGCGGGCGGTTCACTGCGCTCCGGCGCGTTCGAGGCGCTGGCCCATGACGAGCTGGAGCGGCTGGGCGCGGGCGGGCGGTACACCCGGCTGATGGGCCGCTGCACGGCGGTGAGCGCGACCGCCACGGCGGTGGCGACGGCGGTCGCGGGGCCGGTTCACGCACTCGGCGGCTATCCGGTGCTGGGGATCGCCAGTGTGGCGGCCTGTCTGCTCTGCGCGGCGGCAGCGGCCGGCCTGCCCGAGCACCGGCACCGCTCCGGCGCCACGCGCGGGTGTTCCGACCCCGGTTCGGGCTCCGCCGCCGGTTGCGGCTCGGACCGCGGGTCCGGATCCGGCCCGGACCGCGGGTCCGCTTCGGATTCCGCAGCCGGGTCCGGTGCGGGCTCCGGTTCCGCTTCCGGTGCGGACCTTGGTTCCGGTTCCGGTTCCGCTTCCGGGGCGGCTGCCCGCCCGGGGCCGGTCGCCACGCTCCGGCTGGGCCTGGCCGAAGCCCGCGGGAGCGGATCCGTGCGGTACGCCCTGCTGATGGCGGTGGTCCTGACCGCGATCTGGGGAGCCCTGGACGAGTATGTGCCGCTGCTGGCGGCCGAATCCGGCGCGGCCGTGGAGCATATTCCGTTTCTCGTTCTGGCGGTCTGGGCCGGAGTGACCGCCGGCGGACTGCTCGCCGACCGCGCGGACCGGCTGTCGGGCGGCGCGGTGCGGCTGTCGGGGCTGTTCCCGGCCGGCGCGCTCACCGCCGCCGGCGCGCTGCTGGCGTCGGGTGCGCTGCTGGGCGGCGCGGCGGGGTTCCTTCTGCTCGGTCTGGCGTTTCTGGTGTTCCAGGCGGCCGATGTCGTCGCCGACGCGCGACTCCAGTCGGCGATCACCGGACCGAGCCGGGCGACGGTGACCTCGCTCGCCGGATTCGGCGGCAGCGCGGTGACTCTCCTGGTGTACGCGGTGTACGGCGCCGCCTCGGGGCTGCTGGGCCATGCGCAGCTCTTCGCGCTCTTCGCCCTCCCGTGCGCGGCCGTCGCGGCGGTGATGGCACACACCGGGCGCACCGCCGGGAGGGAGCGTTCCTGACGTCCGGTATCGGCCACCGGCCGACCATTTCGCGCCCTGCACAGGTTACTGATCGGCTATACAGTAAGCGGGCCGATCAGGCCAGGTCGACCCGGTCGGGGGGCCGGGCCGCCCGGCGCATCGGCACCGGCGGGCGCGTCTCCCGCGCCGGCGGGAAAGGGAATGACGGCGGTTGCGACGTCGAGCTCCGCGCCCGGCCGGCGAGGGACCCCGGGGCGGACCGGCGAGGTCCGGCGCCCGGTGACACCGCCTCCGGTGTCGAGGCACCGCGAGCGCCCGGGCTCAGGACGTCGCCAGGAGATACAGGATGAAGAGGCCGAGCGAGGCGAGCAGAGCGCCCATGGCCACCATCACCGCGGTGTTGAAGGAGTGGCTGAACGTCTTCGGCCGGGTGGCCAGGCCCGGGTTCTCCGGGTCGTAGGTGACGTCCACGGGCCCCTTGGGAGGCGCGGCCCACACGGAGACCACGGACCGGACCCCCTCATGAGACGTCCCGTCGAGCGCGGTGAAGGCGAGCAGCGGATAGCGCTGGATGCTGCCCTTCGAGCCGGCCGAGAGGGAGCCGGTGACCTGGCCGGTCACCGTGACCCCCCGGCGCCGCAGGACGCGCATCGGCCGGATGCGGCGGGTCACCGCGACCCCGGTCATGAAGGCGCCCAGCGGCGTCAGCCAGGAGACGAAGGCCAGGGTGCCCGGGCCGCCGATCGCCACAATGGCGATCAGCCAGACCAGGGCCGCCCCGACGGCGGTCTGCTCCCGCCGGAATTCGGCCGTCAGGAAGGGATGCCGGGCCCTGGGCCGGCTCTCCCTGACGACCAGGGAGTGACCGTCCGGGGCGGGCGGGACGGTGGCCAGCACGGCTCGTATCCGGTCACGGAACGCCTTGGCCACGATCACATTGGCGGCGGGCATCGAGAGGGCCGCGTCCAGGCCGCGGAGCGCGCCGGCCGGGTCCCCGCTCAGCTCGACCCGTACGGCGCTGCCCTCTGCCAGCTCCGCCGAGCGGATCGCTTCCACCGGTATGTTCCAGACGGCGCGGTCGCGCTCCACGGAGAGCCGCAGGCCGTCGAAGCGGGCCCTGGCGCCGCCGGAGGCGATCACCAGTTCGGGTGATGGGTTGCTGGACATGTCCGGAGCATAGGCGGAAGCGCCGGTGCGGCCACCATCCGGCCGCCCCGGAACCCGCCCGCGGCCCCTCCCCGCACGCCCGTGCCGCTCCCGCGATCCGGGCCCCGGCCGGCACCACCAGGGGCGTGACCCGGGCCGCCGGGGCACGGGTCCCCCTCCCCGGCGCCGCGGGCGGGCCCGGCACCGGGGAGGGACCGGGGCGCCCCGCCCGCCACCGGGCCGCGACCGCGGGTCAGCGCCGCAGACCGCGGTCCAGCGCGGAGATCAGCGAGCCCTGGGCGTCATCCCCGTCCAGGGACCAGACCATCACGCCGCCGAGGCCGTTCCGCTTGGTGTAGCGGGCCTTCTGGGCGGCGGTGGCCGGGGTGTCGTACGTCCAGAACTCGGTGCCGTCGTACTTCCAGGCCGCGCCGTGCCTGCGGTCGGTGTGCACGGTGCCCGGCAGGTCCTTGACGGCCTTGTAGGGGAGCTGGCCGCCGCCGCGCGGGGACATGCCGGTGGCGGGCTGGTAGAGGCCGTTCTTCGCCCCGGCGGGCACTCCCGTCCAGCCGTAGCCCCAGGACGGCACCCCGAGCACCGCCTTGTGGGCCGGCAGGCCGCCGGCCAGGTAGTGCCGCACCACCTTGTCCGCGCTGTAGCTGTAGTCGGCTCCGGAGGGGTCGGCCGGGTCGGTGTAGAGGTTCGCCTGGTGGTTGGTCGGGCCCTGCGGCTCCCAGGAGCCGTGCATGGTGTAGGTCATCAGGTTCAGGAAGTCCACTTGGCGGGCGACCTTCCGCAGCTCCAGCCGGTCCGCGACGGCGGTGTTGTTGGCCACGGCCGCCGTCAGCAGGTGGCGCCCCCGCCCGGTGCCGCCCACCGCGTCCAGCTGCCGCCGGAACTCGGTCAGCAGCAGGGTGAAGTTGCGGCCGTCCTCGGGGCGCACGTGGTTGTCCGGCAGACCGTCGCCGCCCGGGTGCTCCCAGTCGAGGTCGATGCCGTCGAAGACGCCCGCGCCGCTGCCCGGGCCGCCCCCCGGCGCGTCCAACTGCGGCAGGTTGCCCTTGATGTAGAGGTCGACGCAGGAGGCCACGAACTTCTTGCGGGCGGCGTCGGTGGCGGCCACGTCCGAGAAGTACTTGGACCAGCCCCAGCCGCCGATCGAGATGACGACCTTCAGGTGGGGGTTCTTCGCCTTCAGCTTCCGCAACTGGTTGAAGCTGCCCTTCAGCGGCTGGTCCCAGTTGTCGGCGACGCCGTCCACCGAGTCGGCGGCGTCGATCGGGCGCTGGTAGTCGGCCCAGGCGTCGGCCTGGTCGGCCTGGTTGTCCTCGAAGCAGGTGCCCTCGGGGGAGATGTTGCCGAAGGCGTAGTTGATCACGGACAGCTTCGACGCCTGGCCCGAGTCCTGGACCTTCTTGGCGGAGAAGCCGCTGTAGACGCTCCACCCGGTGAAGTAGGCCACGCGGTGGCCGGGCAGCCGGCGGCTGTCGTCGTCATCGGCTTGAGCGGTCGTGGGGACCGCGACGAGCGAGGCGAGCAGAGCCGTCGCCAGGAACGCGGAGGTGCGTCTGAACATACTGGTGGCCTTGTCTGAGGGGGGTAGGTGGTCTGTACCAATCGCGAGAAGAGATCTAGCCCATGCCGGGGGGTGCACACAAGAGGCCGGGCATCATGAAGTGGCCCGGCCTTATTGCCAGTTGATGGAGTGTCAGCAGATCCGGCCGCAGCGGCACGTCCTGCGGAATGCCGCCGTCGCGGCAGTGGTCCGCCTCACCGGGCGCGCCGACGCGTGCCACCGCGTCGAACCCGGCCGCGCCCGCGGCGACCTTGACGGCCTTCAGGGCGCGGCCCCCGTGCGGTTCGGTGACACCGGTGCGGGAGAGACCGGCTCCCGCTCGGCAGCGGAAAGTTCATGACGCCGTAACACCACACCACACCCCGCGATCCGCCAATGGTGATGGTCCGAGGACACCACCCGGGAGCGGCGGCCGTCCCCCTCGACATCGTCCGCCACTCCCGGCTCCTCCCGGAGCTCGTGGCACCGGACGGCACCGTCCACGAACTCGAGCACCCGGACGACACGGCACCGCTCGCCGCCACTCACACCGCGGGCCTCTCCCCGGAGGCGCCGAACGGCACCCGACGACCGCGGGCACGGGACACCGCCCCCGGCGCGGGAGCCGGATCAGCGTCTGGAGGACGAGCGCCCGCGCCCCCCGGACGGCCTAGGCACCCAGCAGCGGCAGCAACTGCTCCTCCTCGTGGCGCAGATGGGCCTCCAGTTCGCCGGTGAGGCGTTCGACCTCGGCGATGGCGGTGTCCCGGTCGGCCTTCTCGTCGGAGATGACCCGCTCCAGATCGGCGAGGAGCGCGGCGATCGTCCGGTGCTCCTCCCGCAGCCGGGCGAGCACCGGGGCCAGTGCCGGATGTCCGGCGCCCAGCATCGGGAACATCATCGTGTCCTCTCCCGTGTGGTGGTTGTGCAGCCCCTGGCAGAAGGTCAGGCAGTTCACGCGGAGCTGCGCACCGATTCCGGGGCCCGAGGCGGCCATCTCGTCCCGGATCAGGGCGAGTTCGCGGCGGAGTCCGTTGTGGACGAGGCGGATGGCCTCAGCCGCGGAGGCGGCGGCCACCTTCGGCGGTCCGGGGATCTCCTTCAGCGCCACCACGGGAATGATCCGCTCCGTGCGCTCCTGGTACTCCGCCCATCCCGGGTCGGACTCCACGGCACGGGCGAAGGCGCGGTCGCGCTCCGGGCCGGTGAGTGTCTCCGCCTCCGCCTCATAGGTGAAGACCCCGCTCTCGACCGTGACCCGGGGGGTGGCGCGCAGATTGTGGTACCAGGCCGGATGCCGGGGCGCGCCCCCGGCGGAGGCGATCACGAGCACCCGCGCGCCGCCGTCGGGGAGGTAGCCCACGGGGGTCGTACGGGGCCTGCCCGACCGGGCGCCGGTCGTGGTCAGCAGGAGCAGCCGCGCTCCTTCGAAGTGTCCCCCGACCCGGCCCTCATTGGCCCGGAACTCCTCGATGATCCGCTGATTGAAATCGTTCGGCATTCGCTGCTTTCTCTGTCGGTGGCACCGCGCCCGGGTCTCTTCCCGGGCATGGCGAATAGCCGCCCCGGCGGGGCGGAGGGAATGGCGCTGTGACACCACACGGAATTCGCCGTGACGAAGGTGTGGTGGAGGTGTGGTTCGGTGGCAGGCAAAGGGGTCCGTGCCGCTCGGGGCGGACATGGGGACCCATGAGAAAACACTGCCGGAAGCCGGAGGAGCGCGTCAGAACGCGGAGAAGTCACGCGCAGCGCGCTTGTACAAAGCAGAAGGCGGGGCTCTCACCCGCCTCGGAGTCACTCCGAGGCCGGGAACCCAACTCGATTCTGGCCCATGGCCGACCCGGCAGTCACAGAGAAAACCCTATCCCCGCGAACTGTTCTTTGGCAACGCCGAATTCGACCGGCCGTGGTGCGAAGGCTTGGATTTCCGCCGGGGAATCGGTCCGGGCGCCCGGAACCGGGCGGGCCCGCCGCGTCCGGTGCCGTCACCCCCCCCTACCGGTCACCCCCTTACCGGTCGTCCCCGCCCCGCCGGCTCCGGCACCACGCGGGCGATGGCGGACGGAAGGGCTCCGGGGTTCGAGCGGCGCTTTCGAGCCATCCCGGGCCCGGGGGCCGGGCGGATGCGCCGGAGTGCCCGGGGAGGCCGGGAAAAGCCCCGCCGGGAGCGGCGGGGGGCAGGGGAGGGACCGCGGGTGCCCGGTGTCACACCGGCGCGCGGCCGGGCCGGGAACACAGCGGGCCCGCCGGCCGTTGAACGGTATGCGGCTGCGGAGGGGACAGTGTCCCCGGGCCCACCCATTGCCCATGGGGAAGATCGTTCGGCTGATACCCCATGGAGCGTTTCGCCGAGAGGCGACCGCCCTCCGTGTCCGTGCCATACCGCCCCGGCTGGTCTCCCCCCGTCCAGTCGGGGCTTCCCCTTGTCCGGGCGGCGCCCGCCGAGATCCACCGGCGCGTTTTTCCGCCGGGCGCCCTGGGGGATCCAGGGTCGCGAAGAGGCGGGCCGCACCCTCCGTGACCGCGCGATTCACCTCTCACGCGCTCCCGAGCGCCCCTTGATCACTCCTCCACTCCCCTCGGAATCCGCCCCTCCGCAGGAACCGGGCATGACTCGATTCATGTCTGCTGTGGGGAGCGCCGGTGGGCTACCGTGCGGCAGTCGTGTCCCGACCGCCGTGCCGCGGAGCACCCGGCGCGGACCGGAAGAGGGAGCCCGAGGAGGGCGGCGGGATGAACGACAGATGGGCAGTGCCCGGTTACGCGGAGTCCCGGGAGCTGGGGTCCGGTGCGAGCGGCCGGGTGGTGCTGGCCGTCCACGAGGCGACCGGTGTGCCCGTGGCGGTCAAGTATCTCGCCGCACGGCTGCGGACCAATGCCGCCTTCGTGCGGGGTTTCCGCGCCGAGGCCCGGTTACTCGGGGAGCTCAGCACTCCGTATGTGGTCCGGCTGTACGAGTACGTCGAGGGGCCGCACGGCGCCGCCATCGTGATGGAGGCCGTGGACGGCGTCGCGCTGCGCGCACTGCTCCGCGAGGAGGGCTCGACGGGCCCGGAGGCGGCGCTGGTGGTGCTCAAGGGTTCGCTGCTGGGACTGGCGGCGGCCCACCGGGCGGGCGTGGTGCACCGGGACTACAAGCCCGAGAACGTCCTCGTCTCGGCGGACGGCTCCTCCAAACTGGTCGACTTCGGCATCGCCGTGCCGGACGGGTCCGGGGCCGAGGTCGCCGGTACACCCTCGTACATGGCACCGGAGCAGTGGCAGGGCGAGCCCGCCTCCCCCGCGGCCGATGTCTATGCCGCGACGGCCACCTTCCACGAGTGTCTGACCGGCCGCAAGCCGTACTCGGCGGAGAGCCTGCCCGAACTGGCGCTCCGTCATATCGAGGCCCCCATCCCCGAGGAGGGGATTCCGGACGCACTGCGTCCGCTGATCGCGCGGGGGCTGGCGAAGTCCCCGGCCGACCGGCCCGCCGACGCCATGGCGTTCGTGGCGGAGCTGGAGACGATCGCCGGGAGCGCCTACGGGGCCGGGTGGGAGGAGCGGGGCCGGCGCGGGCTCGCCGCGCTCGCCGCCCTGCTGCCGCTGCTCTTCCCGTCGGCGGGTGAGTCCGCGGGCACCGCGGACTCGGCCACGACGGTACTGGGCGGCTCGCACGGCGCCGACGGGCCGGTCCCCGAAGCGGGCGCGGCGGCCTCGGCCGCCGGCGGGACGGCTCCGGGCGTCCGGCGGCGCGGGGTGCTGCGCCAGTCGGTCTCCGCCGCGGTCGCGGCGGCGCTGGCGGCCGGGCTGTTCGCGCTGGTGGTCGCGGCCGAGGGGGAGGACCCGCCCTCCCGTACCTCGGCGCAGTCACTCGCCACCACCAGTGCGGAACCCTCCGGGGAGAGCCCGCCGCCGGACGCGCCCGGGCCCTCCCCCGGCCCCTCACCCGGCGCGTCCGCCGTGCCGTCGCCGTCCGGATCCCTCTCCCCCGGAGGCCCGGCCTCCGTCCCGCCCCCGCCCGTGTCCGGCGGACCGCCGACCGGGCCGGCCCCGGGAACCTCCCCGCCGTCCGCGCGCCCGCCGTCGCCGCCCGCCGGCACGAGCCCGCCCGCGAGTCCCTCCACCGGCCGGCCGCCGAGCCCCTCACCGACCCGGACGACCCCGCCGCCGGTGACGGTGCGGTCCGTGACCGTGAGCGGGCTCCAGGACTCCTCCTTCAGGGCGGCCGGCGCGAGTGCCACGGTCGAGGTCACCACGGACGGCACGGGCCCGATCACCGTCACCGTCACCTGGTACAGCGGCAACACCCAGGGCGAACTCGGCACCGCGCAGGGTTCGGAGACCTTCCGCCGCAGCGGTGCCCGGCAGTACACCCTCACCCCGACCCACACCTTCCAGGGCGAGGGCTGCTATCTGGCGGTCCGGGCCACGACCGAGCCCGCGGCGCCGGGCGGCGGCGCATCGCAGCAGATCAGCCGGGGGTGCGGTCTCGGATGACCGAGCGTCCGATGTCCGCCGGGCCCGGGGCCGACCAGCCGGGAGACGACGACGGCTACAGCGCCACCGCGCTGGGGAGCCACTGGTTCGAGCGGCCGGGGAGTGCGGAGGGAACGGAGGAGCGGACGGATCCGGCGCCGGTCCGGGACGGCCTGCCCGCCGACGCGCCGGCCGACCGGCCGGGCGGCGCCGCGGCCACCGTCCCCCTCCCCCTCCCCCGGACCGATCGCACCGGGAGCCCCGCCCCGGCCGGCCGCACCCGGGGATACACCGCGGGCGCTCTGCCGGTGACCCACGAGCCGGCCGGTGCGGCACCGGACCGAGTGGAGGACGGGCTGCTGCGCTTCGGCCCCGGGGTACGGGCTCCGGCACCGGTCCGGCCCCCCGAGCCCGGCACCCTCGTGGCGGTGTGGCGCGGGGCCGCCCCGGGGCCCGCCCGGCGCGGTCCGCGCCGCTACGGCCTGGCCGCCGCCGTGCTGCTGCTGGTGCTGGCGGTGCTGCTGTGGCAGCGATACGGCAGGCCGATCGAGGTGGAGCAGATCGCCGTGCGCGCCGCCGCCCAGTCCATCGGCTGCGGGGGCACCGCCGATGTGGTCGCCGAGATCGGCACCAACGGCCGGCCGGGCACGCTGGTCTACCGCTGGATCCGCAGCGACGGCACCGTGTCGGGCCGGCTGCGGGAGGAGCTGCGGCGGGGGCAGAAACAGGCCCGCGTCCATCTGCTCTGGTCTATCCGCGGACGGGGCGACTTCCGCGCGGAGGCCGAGCTGCGCATTCTGTCCCCGACGCAGCACCGGGCCGGCACGGCTTTCGACTACCGGTGCGACTGACCGGTCTCCCGGCCCGCGCCCGCGCGGTCACCGGCGGTCCGGTCACCGCTCTCCCCGCCGCCGCGCGCGCCGGGCAGATGGATCACCAGCAGGACGAAGGCCGCCATCATCACATTGCGTCCCGCCGGCTCCAGTCCGTTCCAGTCGGAGGACTGCCACATCTGGAACCACTCGCCGCCGATGGCGATGAAGCCGAGCCCGAAGAGCAGCAGCACCATCGTCAGCCCGAGGGTGGTGGCACGGCGGGCCCGGAGGCCGTCGCCGCCGCGCAGGGCGCCGCCCCACAGCCAGGTGGCGAAGAGCAGTACGGCCGCCGCGGCGGTCTCCCAGACGATGATGGCCACATAGGCGATGTCGCTCACGGTCCGGGATTCGATCGCCCGCCACATCACGTCCTCGTCCCGGAACGTGGTGTCCATGGCGAGGACATGGCGGACGAATTCCCGGTTGGTGCCGAAGTCGGTGATGTTGCCGAACGCCACCAGCGCCATATAGACGGCGATGGTCGCCGTGAGCGCGGTCGCGGCGACCGGCAGCGTACCGAGAGCGAGCAGCCCCGACCCGCCGCCCGTGCCCCGTTGTTTCTCCCCTGTCACTGACACTCCTTCCGGCCTCATGCGCCACCGTGGACACAGGCCCCGGGCATCGTGCCACGTGGGGCGGGCGGCTGAACACCCGTACCGGAACTCCCCCTTGCGCCCCGCCGACCCATCTCGTCCCATTGACGATAAACGGGTGACTCCACTATCGTCAGAAGGACGAAAAAGGGGGATCGTCATGGCGGACATCATCAGGCGGCTCGGCTGGCGTCATCTGCGTTCCGCGCCCACCGCGCACATCCGTCACCACCGGCGCGGCAGACTCGTCCACGACGGGCCGGGGCTGAGTTTCTGGTACCGCGCGCTGAGCGCCGCCCTGGCCGAGGTCCCGGTCGACGACCGGGAGGAATCGATGGCCTTCCACGCCCGTACCGCCGACTTCCAGGATGTGACGGTCCAGGCGACCGTGACCTACCGGATCGGCGACCCCGCCGTCGCGGCGGCCCGGCTGGACTTCTCCGTCGACCCCGACAGCGGAGCCTGGCGCGGCGCCCCGCTGGAGCAGATCTCCACCCTGCTGACCGAGACCGCGCAGCAGCATGCGCTCGATGTGCTGGCCCGTACACCGCTGGCCGGGGCGCTCGCCGACGGAGTGGCGGCGGTACGGGAACGGATCACCGGCGGGCTCGCCGGGGAACCGCGGCTCGGCGCCACCGGCATCGAGGTGGTGGCCGTGCGGGTGGTCGCGATCCGCCCCGAACCCGAGGTGGAGCGCGCACTGCGGACCCCGGCGCGCGAGCAGATCCAGCAGGAGGCGGACCGCGCCACCTACGAGCGGCGCGCGGTGGCCGTGGAGCGGGAGCGGGCCATCGCCGAGAACGAGCTCGCCAGCAGGATCGAACTCGCGCGCCGGGAGGAGCGGCTGGTCGAGCAGCGCGGCACCAACGCGCGGCGGGAGGCCGAGGAGGAATCCGCCGCCGACGCGGTACGGGCCCGGGCCGAGGCGGCGCGCACGGTACTGCTGGCGCGGGCGGAGGCCGAGGCGGCCCGGGAGACCGGCGAGGCGCGGGCACAGGCGCGGGCGGCCTGGCTGCGGGTGCATGCCGAGGTGGATCCGGCGACGCTGCATGCGCTGACCGGCGCCCGGCTGGCGGAGAATCTGCCGCGCATCGACAGCCTCACCGTCTCGCCCGACGTACTGACCGGGCTGCTCGCCCGGCTGGGCGGACCGGGCGCCGGAGTGCGGGAGTGAGCCTCGCCCCGCGCGCGGTACTGGTGCACCGGACCAGTGAGTACGAGGAGTTGCTGGCCCGGCACGGCACGCACGGCCAGGCGGGGTTCTTCCTCTCCTCGCGGGGCCGCGCCATCGAGGAGCCGGCGGCGCGGCACCTCCGGGCGCGGCGGACGCTCGCCGAGGTGGCCGCCGCCGTTCCGCTGAACTGGCGTCAGGCACGGGTGGAGCGCGCCGATCTCGACCGGTTCCTCTTCGGCCCCGAGGACGTGGTCGTGGTGGTGGGGACCGATGGCCTGGTGGCCAACGCGGCGAAGTATCTGTCGGGACAGCCGGTGGTGGGGATCGACACGGAGCCGGGCCGGGGGCTGGGTGTCCTGGTGCGCCACCGGCCGGAGGAGACCGCCCGGCTGCTGGCGGCGGCGGTGAGCGGGAGCGCGGTCCTCGACGAACTCACCATGGTGGAGGCGGTCGCCGACAACACCGAACGGATCCGCGCGCTCAATGAGATCTATCTGGGCCGCTCCGGCCACCAGAGCGCCCGGTACCGGCTGACCGCCGGCGCCGGGACCGGGCGGGGCGGCCCGGGCGCGGACCCCGGGGCGACGGAGGGCGCCGGCCGGGAGCGGACCCCGGTCTCCGAGACCCAGGCGTCTTCCGGAGTGCTGGTCGGCACCGGAACCGGCGCCACCGGGTGGCTGCGGTCGCTCTGGCGGGAGCGGTCGAGCGGGCTGCCGCTCCCCGGCCCCGCCGACCCGCGTCTGCTCTGGTTCGTCCGCGAGGCATGGCCGTCACCGGCCACCGGCGCCTCCCTGGTGGCCGGGGTGCTGGAGCGGACGGACGTACTGCGGCTGACGGTCGAGTCGGACCGGCTGGTGGCCTTCGGCGACGGGGTCGAGAGCGACGCCCTGGAACTGACCTGGGGCCAGTCCATCCGGCTGGGAGTGGCCGAGACCCGGCTGCGGCTGCTGATCTGAGGCTTCCGGGAGGCCGCGGGGGCGGAACGGAGGGACCGGCCGGGCGCCGGGGCATGCAGTTTCGGCCATGGGGGCAAAGCAGTTGAAGACCCCTGAGGCTCCGCATATCGGCGCGGGGTCACCGGACCCCGGACCCCGGCGGACATCGGGGGCGGCCCGGGCCGGGGGCGGACGGTACGTGCGGCGGTCAGATCGCGGGAGGAACGGTCGCGCGCGGATGCCCGGAGGCACCGGCGGGCCGGCCCCGTCCGTCCTGATCAGCACAGACGGGAGAATGCGTTCCGCTTGACCCGGCCCGGGGAGTACGGAGCCCGTCCCCCGCCGGCCACGGGCACGGGCCCGGCGACTGAGCGGCGGTCAAGGACCGCGCCGCCGCAGCCTCGCCGGGGCGGGCAGCGCCGTCGGGCGGGAACCGGCGGGCCGAAAGCCGATCTTGTCGCGAGACCATCCGGAGCCCAGGATTCCTATCGCATCGATTGACAGGCACATGACTGATGGCCGTACCGGCCGCCGTCGGGCCCGTCATCGGCGCTGTCCAGGCCCACACCCCAGGGGCCACGGATCCCCCCACCGGAGGATGCAGTGACGATCAAGCGCTTCTCCCCCCACCGCACCGCGGCCGGGCGCGCCCGGCTGATCGCGGTCGCGGCCGGCCTGCTGGCGGCCTCCGCGCTCGCCGCTCCCACCGCGGGCGCCGCCGAGCAGAGCGGCACCGAGGCCGCCACGGTCCAGTCGGTCCGGCTCGCCCAGGCCGGCGACGCCGTGCTGGGCGCCGATGTCGCCGGCACCGCCTGGTACACCGACCGGGCGACCGGCAAGGTCGTCGTCACCGCCGACCAGTCGGTGTCCGCCGCGGAGATAGCCGAGATCCGCGAGGCCGCGGGCAGCGCGGCCGGATCGCTGGAGATCAAGCGCACCCCGGGCACCTTCAGCAAGCTGATCGCCGGAGGCCAGGCGATCCACGCGGGCGGCGGACGCTGCTCGCTCGGTTTCAATGTCCGCAGCGGCAACACCTACTACGCGCTCACGGCGGGCCACTGCACCGAGATCGGCAGCACCTGGTACACGAACTCCTCCAACACCACCCTGCTGGGCACCCGGACCGGATCGAGCTTCCCGGTCAATGACTACGGCATCATCCGGCACTCCAGCGCCTCGGCCGCCGATGGCAGAGTCTGGCTCTACAACGGCAGTTACCGGGACATCACCTCGGCCGCCAACGCGACCGTGGGCCAGTCCGTACAGCGCAGCGGCAGCACCACCGGGCTCCGGAGCGGGCGCGTCACCGGGCTCAACGCCACCGTGAACTACGGCGGCGGAGACGTGGTGTACGGGATGATCCAGACCAACGTCTGCGCCGAGCCCGGCGACAGCGGCGGCTCGCTCTTCTCCGGCACCACCGCGCTGGGACTGACCTCCGGCGGCAGCGGCAACTGCTCCACGGGCGGCACGACCTTCTTCCAGCCGGTCACGGAGGCACTCAGCGCCTACGGCGTGAGCGTGTACTGACGGACCGGGACCGGGCCGCCCCCCACAGGCCCGGAGTGACCGCATGAGCCGTACGGCCGGCAGAGTCCGTACGGCTCATCGGCGGACGGCCGGTGGTCCCCGCTCCCGGCGGGGGCCACCGGTCCGGCCGTACGGGACCGGTCCCGCGCGACCGGTCCCGTACGCGAGCGCCTTGCGCGCGCCTCGCGGCGGGTCCCGTACGCCGGTCCCTTGCGCGAGTCACGGGCGGCGCGGTCAGCCGCCGGAGCGGGGGGACTTCCGCGAGCGGGGCGGCGGCCCGTCCGCCGGTGCGCCGGGGGCGGAGACGGACGGCCGGGTGCCGGCCGGGTCCAGCACCCGGTCGAGGAAGTTGCGCGTCCGCTCATGGCCCGGCGCGCCGATGACCCGCGCGGCCGGCCCCTCCTCCACGATCACCCCGTCGTCCATGAAGATCACCCGGTCGGCGACCTCGCGCGCGAAGCTCATCTCATGGGTGACGACCATCATGGTCATCCCGTCGGCGGCCAGCAGCCTCATCACGGAGAGCACCTCGCCGACGAGTTCCGGGTCGAGCGCCGAGGTCGGTTCGTCGAAGAGCATCACCTCCGGGTCCATCGACAGCGACCGGGCGATGGCCACCCGCTGCTGCTGGCCGCCGGAGAGCTGGGCCGGGTAGGCATGCGCCTTCTCGGCCAGCCCGACCCGTTCCAGATTCCGCCTGGCGACGGCCGCCGCCGCAGCCTTGTCCCGGCGCAGCACCCGGCGCTGCGGCAGGGTCAGATTCTCGGTCGCGGTGAGATGCGGGAACAGATTGAACTGCTGGAAGACCATGCCGATGCGGCGGCGCACCGCGTCGATGTCCACCTCGGGGTCGGTGACCTCCCGGCCGCCGACCAGGATCCGTCCCCGGGTCGGCTCCTCCAGCAGATTCACACAGCGCAGCAGGGTCGACTTGCCCGATCCGGACGGGCCGATCACACAGACGACCTCACCCCGGGCGACGTCCAGATCGATCCCCCGCAGCACCGCGTTCTCCCCGAAGGACTTGTGCAGCTCGCGGATCCGGATCTCCGGCCCGGGCGCCGGTTCCGTGTGCGGTGCCATGGTGGTCCTCACTTGGCGTCGTGGTCGTCACCTGGCGCTGTCGGCACGGGCCTCCAGGCGGCGCACCACCAGACTCAGCGGTACGGTCACCAGGAGGTAGCACAGGCCGGCGACCAGGATCGGGGTGGAGTTGGCGGTCTGGCTGGCGAGATCCCGGCCGAATTTGGTGAGCTCCCGCTCCTCCAGCGTGACACCGAGGAAGAGCACCAGCGAGGAGTCCTTGAACAGCAGGACCAGTTCGTTGGTGAGCGGCGGAATGATGATCCGGAACGCCTGGGGAATGATCACCGAGACCATGGCCCGGGTGTGGGAGAAACCGAGCGACCGGGCGGCCTCCATCTGCCCTCTGGGCACCGCCTGGATTCCGGCCCGGATCGTCTCCGCCATGTACGCGGCGGCGACCAGGCCGAGGCCGAGCGCGACCTTTCCATAGGTCCCCCCGGGAATCTCGGTTCCGGGAAAGGCCAGCGGCACCGCCACACCGACGAAGATGAAGATCAGCAGGGCGGGCAGGCCGCGGAAGAACTCGATGTAGACGGTGGCCGCCCAGCGGTAGGGCGCCACCGACGAGAGCCGCATCAGCGCGATGACCAGACCCAGCACCAGTCCGAAGACGAATCCGGAGAGGGTGTAGATCACCGTGTTGCGCAGGGCGATGGTGATGATCTCCGGGAAGAGCTCCCCGGCGAGATCGCCCTGGGCGAACTGATGCGCCAGCCGGCCCCAGTCGGCGCCGATGCCGACCAGGGCGATGACCAGCACGAAGAGGGCGTACTGAAGGCCGTGGAGAACCCGGCGGCGCTGCCGCCGGGTGAGACGAGAGGTCACGGGGTGGTCTTGGGCAGCGGGCCGATCCACTGCTCGAAGAGCTTGTCGTAGGTGCCGTCGGCACGGGCGTCCTTGATCACCTCGTTGATCGCGTCGAGGAGTTCGGTATTGCCCTTCTTGACCGAGAAGCCGTACTGCTCGCCGGTGTCGATGCTGTCGCCGAGTACGAACGCGGCGGAATTCGCCTTGTCCTTGAGCCAGCCCTGCACCACGGGATAGTCGATGACAATCGCGTCGACCTGTCCGGTGCGCAGTCCGTTGAGCACCGCGTCGGAACTCTCGAAGGCGACCGGGTCGAGCCCCTGCTCCTTGGCGTGGCTCTCCCCGGTGGTCTCCGCCTGCGCGCCGAGTTTCCCCTTCGCACCGCTCCCGGTCAGATCGGCGAGCGTCCTGACACCGCTCTTCCTGTCGACAAGGAGTGCCTGGGTGGCGTCGAAGTACGGGACGGAGAAGTCGACGTTCTTCTTGCGTTCATCGGTGATCGTCATTCCGGCCGCCGCGAGATCGCACTCGCCGGAATTGAGAAAGGCGCCGGTCTTGAAGTTCTCGAACGGCGTGTCCAGGATCTTCTGCTCGACGTCGAGCTTCTTCGCCACCAGATCGATCAGGGCCACGTCGAAGCCGACGACCTCGCCGTCCTTCTCGGACTGGAACGGCGGGTAGGGCAGATGGGTGCAGGTGGTGAGCTTGCCCTCGGCCACGACCGGTACGCCGCCCGCCGCCTCGGCCGCGCCCTCGCCGGAGGAGCAGCCCGCGGCCAGGAGCACGGCCGCGGCGGCACCGGCCGCCGTTCGGATGCCCTGCCCGGTGGTGCGACTGCGGTGTCCTGCGGCAGACCGGAACACGTGCGACCTCCATGGTGGGGAAGTGCGGGCACGGACGGTCATCTGTGCGAGACCGCCCGACGGAGATCGTAAGCACTGGGGCCACGAGGTGAGGGGCGTTCACGAGGCGTTCACAACTGACACGCGGGAGGGGACGCGAGCGGGACGGGACGGGGGACACGGAAGGGACGGGGACGGGACGCGGGCATGACGCGGACGTGGCCCGGACGGGACGGGGGACACGCTGACCCGGTCCTCCGGGTGGAGGTGCCGGGCGGCCCGGGGCACGCGGTCCGCCGCGTACCGGCTCCCGGGCCGGACGGCTCCGTACCGCGCCGGTCCGTCCCCACCCGGCGGGACGCGACGGCCGGGAACGGCTCGGACGGACATCGCGGGCCGGACCACACGGGGACGGCCCGCCCGTCCGGCCCGCCACAGCGCACCCCGCCCCCGGCGGCCCGCACCGCCGTGTCCCCGCGCGCCGCCGTCGCCTAGGCTGTGACGAACGGCCCGGGGCGGGACCGGCGGCCGACAGGGGAGGGGGACGTATGCGACCACGCGCACGCCTCCTCGTCGCGGGTGCTCTCTCCCCCATGCTGCTGGGTCTGTGGGCGGCCTTCGTGCTGTTCCTCGGAGCTCCGCCGGCCGCCTCCGGCGGTACCGGCGTCTCGGCCCCCGCCGCCGCTGCGGCGTCGTCCTCACCCGCTCGCGCGGAGACCGCGCACCGCGCCTCGTCCGTCCGGGCCGAGGTGCGCCGCGCGCCCGTCGCGGCCGTGGCGGAGGTCATCCCGGCCGAACCGGCCGGTCTTCCGCCCGCACCCCTCCCGGCGCCGCCGGCCGAGGCCGTGTCCCACCAGCCCCCGGCCGGCGGCGAGTCGGCGGACCCCCGGCGGGAACGCGCGCCGCCGCAGCCCGCCCCTTTCTCCCGGCACAGCAGAGCACCGCCCTCCACACCGAGCAGCTGACCTTCTGTCCGCACCCGCCGTCCCCGCCTGTGGCATGTCCAGGTCCGGGAGACGGGTGCGCCCGGTCCCCCACCCATTTCCGCGGACGCCCTCCGGGCGCTCCGCGTGCTGCCCGTGGAGTACGTCTTGTCATCCCGTGCCACACTCTGGCGCGCGCTCTTCGCGCTCGCCGTCATCGCCGTATCGGTGTTCACCGCGCTGACCGTCCCGCCCAAACTGGGGCTGGATCTGCGCGGGGGCACCCGCATCGTCCTGGAGACCCGGGACTCCCCCACCGTCCGCGCCGACGCCGCCGCGACCGATCGGGCGCTGGAGGTGCTGCGGCAGCGCGTCGACGCGCTGGGGGTCGCCGAGCCGTCGCTGGCCCGCTCCGGTGAGCGCCGTATCGTCGTCGAACTGCCGGGAGTCCGCGACCCGCGCGAGGCCGCCGAGGTCATCGGCCGGACCGCGCAGCTGACCTTCCACCCCGTGAAGGAGGCGACGGCGGGGCCCGCGAGCACCGCCGCCGCCGACGGTTCGCGGGTGCTGGCCGATCCGGACACCGCCGGGGGCTTTCTCTCCCTCGCGCCGCCCGCGCTGACCGGTGAGGAGGTGAAGGACGCCGAGGCGGTGCTGGACACGCAGGGCGGCCTCGGCTGGACGGTCGATCTCACCTTCCGGGGGGACGGCGACAAGTGGGCCGGCGTCACCGGTGCGGCGGCCTGCGCCCAGCCGGGCGATCCCGCGCGCCGGGTCGCCATCGTGCTCGACGGAGCGATTGTCTCGGCGCCCGGTATGGAGGGTTCGGTGCCGTGCGGGGCCGGGATCACCGGGGGATCGGCCCGGATCACCGGTGATTTCGGCGGCGACGAGGCACGCGATCTGGCGGCGCTGGTCAAGGGCGGCGCGCTGCCCGTGCCGGTGACGGCGATCGAGCAGGATGTGGTGGGACCCACCCTCGGCAAGGACGCCATCAGGGCGAGCGCGCTGGCCGCCGTCATCGGGCTGGTGTGCACGGGGGCGTTCGTCATCGCCGTCTACCGGCTGGCAGGAGTGCTCGCGACGGTCGCCCTGCTGCTGTACGGGCTGATCTCCTACGCCGCCGTGGTGGCGCTCAACGCCACACTGACGCTCCCCGGGCTGGCCGGATTCGTGCTCGCCATCGGCATCGCGATCGACGCCAATGTGCTGGTCTTCGAACGCGCCCGGGAGGAGTACCGCCCGGGGGTGGATCCGCGCCGTCCGCTGCGGACCGGTTTCCGCAAGGCGTGGAGCGCGGTCACCGACTCGCATGTGACCACACTGCTCGCGGCGGGGCTGCTCTTCGTCTTCGCGACCGGCCCCGTCAAGGGTTTCGGAGTGACCCTCGCCATCGGCGTACTGGCGTCGCTGGTCTCCGCGATGGTGATCACCCGGCTGCTCACCGACCTGACCATGGGCCGCAAGGCGGTACTGCGGCGGCCGGCGCTGACCGGCATCACCTCGGTGGGGCGGGTACGGCGATGGCTGGAGCGGCGGCCGCCCCGGCTGATGCGGCACCGGCGGCGCTGGCTCGCGACCTGTGCGGGGCTGCTGCTGCTCGCGCTGAGCGGGATCGGTTTCCGGGGCCTGGAGTTCGGTGTGGAGTTCACCGGCGGACGGCAGGTGCAGTACGCCGCCGAGCGGCCGGTGGACGCGGACACGGCGCGGGCCGCGGTCGCGGACGCCGGATTCCCCAGGGCGGTGGTCCAGAAGACCGGCGGGAACGGCATCACCGTGCGCACGGGTGAGCTGAGCAACACGGAGGAGCGGGAGATCCGGGAGGCGCTCACCGGGGCGGCCGGGAAGGTGACGGTGGAGCGCGATGAGCGGATCGGGCCGAGCCTCGGCAGTGAGCTGCGCACCCATGCGCTGATCGCGCTGTCGGTGGCGGTCGCCGCGCAGCTGCTCTATCTGACGGTGCGGTTCCGCTGGACCTTCGCCACGGCCGCGGTCGCGGCGATGGTCCAGGACGTGCTGCTGGTCGTGGGGCTCTTCGCCTGGCTGGGCAAACCGGTCGACAGTGTCTTCCTCGCCGCCCTGCTGACGGTGGTCGGCTACTCGGTCAATGACACGGTGGTCGTCCTGGACCGGCTGCGCGAGCTCCGGCGGGCGTTCCCGCGCGGGGCATGGCCGGAGCTGGCGGACCGGGCGGTGGCCCAGACTCTGCCGCGTACGGTCAACACCGGTATGGGCGCGCTCTTCGTCCTGGTGGCGCTGGCCGTGCTCGGCGGGGACTCACTGGCCGACTTCGCCGTGGCGCTGCTGGCGGGGGTGGTGGTCGGCATCGCCTCGACGGTGTTCACCGCGATGCCTCTGGCGGTGGCGCTCCAGCACCGTCATCCGGACCGCCCGCGCGCCGCGACGGCGCGCGGGCGCGACCGGAGCGGTACGGGGGCGGTCGTCTGACCGGTGCGGCCCGGGCGGGACCGGCCCGATCCGCGAGGGGAGACCCCGGGTCGTTTCCTACGGATCCGGCTGGGTGATCGGCAGCAGCAGTTCGGGGCGGTCCCAGGGCACGGCGGGCGGATTGGCCCGGACGGTGCCGGTGCGCCGGGCGCCCATGCCGAGGTAGAAGCCCTCGGCGGGCGGGTGGGAGACGATCCGCACGGCGGGGATCCCGGCGGCGCGTGCCTCGCCGGTCAGATGCCGGATGAGGCGGCGTCCGATGCCCAGGCCCTGTGCGGCGTCCGAGACGAACATCAGATCCAGTTCGGGCGGGCTGAGCAGCAGGGCGTAGAAGCCGAGCACGGTGTCGTCCGCGTCGACGGCGGTGAAGACCGGGTGGGTCTCGATGTAATCGGGCCCCACCCGGTAGCCGGCCACCATCGGCGCGTACCGGCCCTCGTAGGCGCGCGAACGGCGGACCAGCGCGGTCAGCCGCCTGGCATCGGAGGCGGTGGCCCGGCGGATCCGTGTCGCGTCCGGCCCTTGCCGGGTCGCCCGGCGGCCGGCGCCTGTCAGCTGTGACGTCATCGATCGAGTATTACACCTGCTGGTCGGCGACTGCCGTGAGGAAGAGACAGAAGGGGTGGCCGGCCGGATCCAGCAGGACGCGTACGTCGTCGTGCTCCCGGTCACCCGCCTCGGTGGCGCCGAGGGAGACGGCGAGCCGGGCCGCCGAGTCGAGGTCGTCCACCCGGATGTCCAGATGGAGCATCTTCTGCTGCGCACCGCGCACCTCGGGCCAGTGCGGGGGCTCGTACCCCGGCTCGCTCTGGAACGAGAGCCCGAGGGCACCGTCCGGGGACCGCAGATGGACCCAGTCGGCCTCGCTGGACCTCACCTCCCAGCCGAGGAGCCGTCCGTAGAACCCGGCAAGGGCATGGGCGTCCCGGCAGTCGATGACGATGCTCGCCAGCGACAGCCGAGGGGAGCCGGTCATGGGTGTGTCCTTCCGGGGTGCGGATGGGAGGGACCAGCATGCCGGGAGGTGTCTCACAGGACCAGTGCGGATACGGGGTTGGCCGGGCGGTGCGGGTGGCCCGCTGCCCCACTGGCCCGTCGGGCCCGGGGGACGGACCGCCGCACGCCCTGTGCGTGTGTCCGGCCCGGATGGCCGGAACCGGCGGAGCCCCGGACCGCCCCGGGCGCGCGGGCGCCGGACCCGCACCCGCGCGGCGGGTGTGCGCGCGGTCAGGCGGCGGCGCGCCAGTAGCCGAGCGCGTTCACCCGCTCCTTCGGGAGGCCGAGTTCCTTGCGGGCCCAGCCGGCGAGGGCGCGGGTCGTGGCGGTGTCGCAGGCTATCCAGACATACGCCTCCGAAGGGTCGCCCAGGAGGCCGGGCAGGGCGGACTTGACCTCGGAGACCAGGTGCCGGCCGCGGCGCGGCACGAGGTGAAGTTCGTGGTGGGCGGCCTCCAGCCGCAGGGGCAGTTCCTCGCCGGTGTCGTGGCCGGTCTCGAACCAGATGGTGGCGGGCACCCCGGGGAACGCCTCCAGAAGGGAGTTGACCGCGGGGAGGGAGGCGGGGTCGCCGATGACGAAGAGTCTGGCGGGGAGCGGGGCGGGCGCGGCGAAGCCGGTGCCCTGGAGGGTGGCGTCGACGGTGTCGCCGGGGGCGGCGGCACGTGCCCAGTCGCATGCGCGGCCGTCGTGCAGGGCGAAGTCCATGCCGAAGGTGCCGGCTTCGGGGTCCGGGTCGACCAGGGTGTAGGCGCGCTGATGCGGTTTGTCGCCGTTGTCGAACCAGACGCGGACCCACATGGTGGGGTGGACTCCGGTCCGGGCGAGCATGCCGCCGTCGGAGAAGTGCACCCGGCGGAAGTGCTCCGTGATCTGTTCGGCCCCGGTCACCGTGAAGGTGAAGTCCTTGCCGCGCATCAGTTTGAGGACGACGCCCTCCCAGCCGTGCCCCATGGACCGCTCCTCCCCGGTGGGTCCGGCTCTTCCTGGCCGCCGAACGCGCGAAATTTAGGTCAGCCTAACCTAACTTTCCACGGAGGGAAGCCGCCGGTGCGGAAGAGCCGCGGGCATCGCGCCGAGAGGCACGCCCGCGCCGGCCCGGCCGGCCGCCGCCGGTCAGGGGCGGGCGATGAGTTCGAGTATCTCCGGCCAGCTCTCCGCCCGGCCCTCGGCGTCGAGCGCCCGGGTACCGCCCAGGTCCAGCTCCTCGCCCTCCACCGGGTGCACGAACCTGATGCCGCCGGGGGTGTAGGGCCGCCCTCCGGCGGCGTGACCGGCGTCGGGGTGGAGGAGGGAGCGGTGCGGGCCCGAGACGCCGCGCTTGCGGCCGATGGATTCGGCGGACTTCAGGGAGTCCCAGAGACGGTCGTCCCCGGCGCCGATCGCGAGCACGGTGCCCCGGACCCGGTCGAGGGGTATCTCCTCACCGGGCTCCAGGCCCTTGCCGCGCTGGGTCCAGGCGAACCCGCCCTCGGGATAGCTGCCGTGGACCCGGTCCCCCGGGACCACGGCGATGGCGTCGCGCACCAGCTCCGGATAGCGCTGGGCCAGCAGCTGGGCGGCCTCGCTGCCCCGCGAGACCCCCACGACCGCCGTCTTCGCCGGGTCCGCGCCCCGCTGGGAGCCCAGCAGCCGGACGGCCTTGACGAAGTACTCCAGTGGTATGTCCTTCAGCGTCCTGGGCAGCCCGGGGCAGCGGAAGTAGCAGAGGGCCAGGGTCGGGTGGCCCCGGGAGGCGAGCAGTGCCGCCTCCCAGTCGTCGGCCGTACCGCCGTCGGAACCGCCGAGAAGAAGGACCGGGGCACGGCGCGGCCCGCCGGAGCGCGGCAGATAGAGGGATCCGCTCACCTTGTCGTCCGCCAGGGTGACCTCCCGCATCTCGACGCCCTCCCGCATCCACTCCCGGGTGAGCACCTGGGCCGTCTCGCTCCCGTCCGCCCGCCGTACGGAGATCCGCAGGGTGAACGACGCCTCCCTCGACGGATAGTCGGTGTGGAACCACTGCTCGTCGGGATCCCCCTCGGGCGGGACCATGGACCAGAACAGCCCCATCCCGTCCGCCTTCCGGTAGGTGCCCGACAGCGGCTGGGCACGGGTGAGGTCCACCGTGCCCGCGCTGTCGGCCCGGAAGACCGCCCTGCCCTCCCAGTCGGCGCCCTTCCAGTCGGTGGCGTCGGAGCTGACGGTGATCCTCTCCCCCGCGCCGAGTCCGCCGATCCGCACCCGGACCGGCTCATCGGCGAGCGCGGTCCGTTTGTCGACCCGGATCACGGTTGCGCCGCCGGCGGGCTCCGCCCGCGCCGTGCATCCGGTGGCGGCCAGCGCGATGACGAGTCCGGCCGACAGCGCTGTGCTCCCCCTGTGTCCCATGCCCTCAATCGTGCCGATGATCTTGCGAAACGACCAGCCGGAACGGCGTGATGACCACCTCGGATTCCACCCGGCCCGGGGGCCCGGACTCAGGAACCGCTCCCCGGGAAGTCCGCGACCATGAGCGCGAATTCGTCCGGGGTGGCCGTCCGGGTGCCCAGCTGCTCGGCCTTGGCCCGCTTGGAGCCGGCGTTCTCCCCGGCCACCAGGAGAGAGGTGCGCTTGGAGACCGTGGACGAGGACTTGCCGCCGGCCCGCTCGATGAGCTCATTCATCTGATTGCGGGTGAGCTTCTCCAGTGCGCCGGTCATCGCTCCCGTCACCACCACGGTCATCCCGGCGAGCGGACCGCCCGCGGCGGAGCCGGTGTCACCCGCGCTCTCCTCGGTCTCGGCGGCGGGCGGGGTGGCTCCCGGTTCGTCCATCCGGACGCCCGCGGCGATCAGCTTCTCCAGCAGCGGCGCCAGTTCGGCCAGTTCGGCGACGACCATCGCGGCCTTCTCCACCCCGATGCCGTCCACGCGCTGGAGGGCATCGGCGTCGGCCGCCCGGATCAGCTCCATCGTGGCGAAGTGACGGGCGATCCGCCGGGACATGGACCGGCCGGTGCCCCGCACACCCAGCGCGCAGAAGACCCGGGACAGCGGCCGGTCCTTCGCCGCCCCGATGGCCGCGAGCAGATTGTCGGTACTGGTCTCCCCCATGCGCTCCAGACCCAGCAGCTCCTCCCGGGTGAGAGTGAAGAGATCGGCGAAGTCGCTCACCAGGGCCGCCTCCACCAGCTGGACGACGCGCGTGGTGCCGAGTCCCTCGATGTCGAGCTGGTCGCGCCCGGCCGCGTACGAAATGGAGGCCACCAGGCGGCAGTCGCGCCCGCGCACACATCTCCACCGCTGTTCGGAGCTGTCGATCCCGGAGCCGCACTGGGGGCACACCTCGGGGAAGACGATCGGCAGCTCCGCGCCCGTCCGCAGATGGACGACCGGCGCCTCGATCCGCGGAATGATGTCACCGGCCTTGTGGACCATCACCCGGTCGCCGATGCGCAGATCGCGGCGGGTGATGTCGGCGGGATTGTGCAGGGTGGCGTGGGTGACGGTCGACCCGTCGATCTCGACCGGCTCCAGCACGGCCCGGGGCGCGATGGCGCCGGTGCGCCCCACATTCCACTCCACCGCCAGCAGGGTGGTGACCTTCTCCACGGCGGGCAGCTTGTAGGCGATGGCCCACCGCGGCGCGCGGGACCCGGAACCGGCGGCGTCCCGGTCCGCGGCGAGGTCGGCCCGGACGACGATGCCGTCGATGCCGAAGGGCAGCACGGGACGGAGCGCGGCGATCTCCTCGATCCGGGCCCGGACCGCCTCCACACCGGTCAGCGCGCGCGGCGGGACCTCGGTCTCCCGGGCGGTGTGGATTCCGAGGCCGGAGACATATGCCAGCAGCTCACTGTGCGGCGCCTCCGACAGCTTCCCGGTGAGCTCCGGCCCCGATTCGGCCAGCGGCAGCACGCCGTAGCCGAAGAAGGTCATCTCCACCCGGTACTCGCGGTCCCTCGCCCGGAGGGTCCCCGCCGCGCCGTTGCGCGGATTGGCGAACGGGGCGCCGCCGTGCTCCGTGCGCACGGCATTGGCGCGCTCGAACTGCTCCCGGGTCATCAGGACCTCACCGCGCACTTCGAGCGTGACCGCCTCGGTGAGCCGGCCGGGCAGTCCGACGACGGTGCCGATGGCGTGCGAGACGTCCTCGCCCGCGGTGCCGTCCCCCCGGGTGATCAGACGGGCGAGGCGGCCCTCCTCGTAGCGGGCGGCGACGGCGAGGCCGTCCAGCTTCGGTTCGACGCTCCACTGTTCGACGGGGCGGCCGATCCGGCGCTCCAGGGAAGCGGTCCAGCTCAGCAGCTGTTCGGGGGAGAAGGCATTGTCCAGGGAGAGCATCGCCGCGGTGTGCGGCACATCCCCCGTCGCCGCGCCGCCCGCGACCTTGCCCGTCGGTGAATCGGCCGCCACCTCGCCGGGGTGGGCGGATTCGTACACCGCGATGCCGCGCGCCAGCCGGTCGTACGCGTCGTCGTCGAGGTCGCTCTCCCCGTTCGCGTAGTACGCGGCGGCGGCACGGGCCGCGGTCTCCACCGCGGCCGTGTACGCGGCGGGGTCGGCGGGAACCTCCGCGGGGGAGACCGGCCCGCCGGCCGGGAGGCCGGCGGCCTCGTCGGGTGCCGCGGCGGCGGAAACCGAAGGCGCGGCGACGGCAGGAACAGCAGTGCGAATCGTCATGGTCCACATACTGACTCCCCCCACTGACAATCGCCGTGACCTGCGATTTCACCGGCAGTCGGCACATCACGCGGGCCACCGCGGCGACACGTACCACACGCCACGCCCGCCCCCTGGGCAACACCCAGAGTGCCTCCGGGCACCCCCGAACGCCCTCGAACAGACGGTGAACACCGTGTGGCCGGCGGAATCTTTCCCGCCCCGTCGGCCGGTCCCGTCCCGCCGGCCGCTCCCGCCCGGGATCCGGCGAACGTCCGGATTCCGCCGGTACCGCCCCTGCCGCCGAGCGGGTCCGCCCCGGTGTACGGGGCGTCCGGAGAGTTCCCCCGACTCGCCGTCCGGGCAGGCCGCTTCGCACCTTGGCCGGATCACGACCGCCTCGATCACCCCATGGGGACATATGACGGGGGCATCACCATGCCGAGTGTCGCCAAATCCCTTACGGGCCATCGCTCCCTGTGCAAGAGTCGTAACGGCCCATAGCTCAGACCGTGTCTCAGACCTGGCCGAGGCCACGCCTGTATCGGAGTACGACATGCCGTCCCAAGTGTTCGCGGACCGTCCCGCCCCACAGCCGCCCGACCGCGGCACCGTCGACGCTCTGATCAGCAGAACGCACCGGCTCCGCGGCGATCTGGACGCCGTACGGCGGAAGGCCGCCGCCGCCGAGGACGATCCGCAGGGCCGCTGGCAGCGGGCGCTCTGCGATCTCGCGGCCCACCATCTCGACGACCTCGGCGCCCACCTGGGTCAGCTCAGGGAAGGGCTGCCGAGCGGCGGCCCCGGGGACGCGTTCGACCGGGAGCTCACCCCGTACGAGGCCGACGGCGCCCAGCGCACGGGCTCCCTGCTCAGCCGTGTCGGCAGCGCCGAGTGGAATCTGCTCACCGACGAGGTGAGCTGGTCCGACGAGCTCTTCCGGATTCTCGGCCGAAGCCCGGCGAGTGGCCCCATGACCCTGGATGAGCTGCCGTCGGTGGTCTTCGCCGAGGACCAGGCCCTGCTCACCGCGATGGTGACGGGCTGTCTGGTCGACGGACGCCCCATCGACGGCGAGTTCCGGATGGTCAGGACCGACGGCCGGGTGCGCACGGTGCACATGACCGGGGAACCGGTGCTCGACTCCGACGGCTCGACCGCCTCCATGTGGGCGGTCTTCCGGGACGTCAGCGAATTGCGGCGCAGCGAGCGCACGGTGCGCGAGAGCAGGGACTCCCTCCACCGCCAGCAGCACTTCGAACACACCGAGCGGCGGCTCGCGGTCGAGCTCCAGGAAGCGGTGCTGCCGCCCTGGCAGGGGTCGCTGCGGGTGCCCGCCGAGGGCTCGGCCGAATTCGAGGTCGCGGCCCACTCCTTCCCCTCCGCGAACAGCGCGCTCATCGGGGGCGACTGGTACGACGCGGTCCGCCTCCCCTCCGGTGCCTGCCTGCTGGGGATGGGCGACCTCACGGGGCACGGGGTGACGGCCACCTCCTCGATGGCGGTGCTGCTCGGCGCGCTCCGCGGCATGGGGCTGGCCGGGGTCGAGCCCGCGCGGCTGATGGGCCATCTCAATGAACTGCTGGAGACCTCGCCGCAGCCGGCCCTGGGCAGTGCCGTGTGCTGCAGGTTCGACCCGGAGGAGGGTCTGCTCTCCTGGGCGCAGGCGGGCCACCCCGCCCCGCTGCTCTTCCGCAACGGGACGGGGCGCTCGCTGACTCCCCCCGACGGTGTACTGCTGGGGGCGACCTCCGGCGCCGTGTACGAGCAGGCGGAGACCCGTCTGCAACCGGGTGATGTGCTGGTGCTGCACACCGACGGCCTGACCAGGACGAGCGCGGCCGGGGAGTGCGACACCGACCGGCTGCTCGCGCTCGCACCGCGATTCGCCCGGGCCAGGGACGCCCGGGAGTGCGTCCGTGTCGTGGTCGACATGTTCGGTGCCGAGGGCCGGCGGGACGACGCCTGTGTGATGGTGGCCAGGATCGGCCCCTGAGAGCCCGCGGCGGCCCACGAGAGCCCCCGGGGGCTGCGGGAGCCGGGAAAGGCGGACGAAGGCGTACAGCACCGCGCAGGACGGCCGGAGGCGGCTACACCCCGACGATTCCGGCCTTCCGCGACGGGCTGTTCGGCAGGGCGATACGGATGTCCTGGCGCAGTTCCTCGATCTTCAGATAGCCCGAGTACTGGCCGGTGAGCCGGTACATCTCGCGCAGCCGGTCCCAGGTCCGGTGCGATGAGGTCTCCCCCATCGACACCAGGGCCAGCCTGGCGTAGCGGTCGGCCTGCTCGGGATCGTCGGCGATGAAACAGGCGGAGGCCATGGAGATGTAGTCGAAGATCTTCGACCGCTGCCGCCCCCCTTCCCGCAGCTCCAGGGCCTTGCGGGCATGGCGCTGCGCGATGCCCGCGGCCGAGGGATCGTGCTCCGCGAGGGTGCGGTAGGCCAGGGCCTCCATGCCGTGCAGATCCGCCTCGTCGAACATCTGCATCCAGCTGGGCGGCGGCACATCGCCCGTGTCGGAGACGAAGAGCTCCTCCGCCTCGCCGAGGGTGCGCCGCATGGCCTGGCCGTTCCCCATCGACGCCTGGGCCCATGCCTCGATGGTGCAGAGCATCGCCCGGGTGCGCGGCAGGGTCCGGTCGCCCGAGCCGGACTTCGCGAGTTTCATCAGATCGAGTGCGTCGTCCGGGCGGCCCAGATGGACCATCTGCCGGGCGGCCCGGGACAGGGCCTCCCCGGCACGCGGCCGGTCCCCGCCCTCCCGGGCCGCGTGGGCGGCGATGACGAAGTATTTCTGGGCGGTGGGTTCGAGGCCGACGTCGTGGGACATCCAGCCCGCGAGGACGGCGAGATTGGCGGCGACTCCCCAGAGCCGCCGCTGAAGGTGTTCGGGATGACGGTAGGCGAGCATGCCGCCCACCTCATTGAGCTGTCCCACCACGGCCTTCCGCTGGAGCCCGCCGCCACGGGAGGCGTCCCAGGCGCGGAACACCTCGACGGAGCGCTCCAGTGCCTCGATCTCCTGCGACCCGATGGGGGCCGCCTCATAACGGTCGAATCCGGCGGGGTCGGCGTGCGGGGTGCTGTCGGCGTAGGGGATGTCCGGTACGAGAGCGGGGTCGCTGTGCAGCCAGTCGTGCATGGCGCTGCTGAGTGCTGTCCCCGCGGCGAGCGCGGCGCCCGCGCCCACCAAGCCGCGTCGGTTGAGCATGAGGTCCATTCCCGTGAATTCGGAGAGGACCGCGGCCGTCCGGTCGGGCGGCCACGGGAGTCCGTCAGGGTTCTCGCTTCCCTGCGCGTCCTTCCGTCTGCCCGCTCGCCCGCTCCGCACGAGTCCGAGGTCCTCGGTGGTCACGACACGGCCGAGCCGCTCGGTGAAGAGAGCCGCCAGCACCCTGGGCACGGGATCGCGCGGGATCTCGCCCGTGTCGATCCACCGCCGCACCCGCGAGGTGTCGGTCGCCAGCTGCGGATGGCCCATGGCCGCCGCCTGCCGGTTCACCAGTCTCGCGAGTTCGCCCTTGGACCACCCGGTCATGCCGAACAGATCGCTCAGGCGGGTGTTGGGTTCTCCGGTCACGTCAAGCCCCCAGGTTCTCGGCTGAGTTGACAGTAACCCTCCGTCAACCCCTCCTCCGACGCGCGGCGCGCATTCGCCAGGGGTTCGCCAGGGTGCGCCACATGGTGTGCCACCCGTTCGGTGGTGTGACGTAGGAACGCGCCACCCCGGCCCGGCGGCGGTCGCACTCCCCAGGGTGCGAATCTCCGCCGGGGCGGGGCGCGCGTACGCAATCTGTCGGCGCACGAAGGGATCTGTCACCCCCATGCACACAGCATCGTCCTCCGTGTCCGCCTCTCACCGGCCGCAGCGCGCCGCCTTCCAGACCGGCACCGGACCGTTCTCCGCACCGTCGTTCCCGAACCGGGCGCGGCGGGCGGCGGTGCCGGCCGGTCAGCCCCTGAGCGGGAGAATCGACTTGTCCGGGGCACAGGGCGCACAGCTGCGGATGGCGGTGGCGGCCGTGCACCGGATCTGCCCGGAGTTCCATCCGGTGCAGGTGCTGCGCCGCAGCGGGCGTTCCGTGCTGATCGTGGGCACCACCGGGCGGGCGACCGCGGTCGCCAAGTGCCTGCTGGACCGCTCACCGGTCTGGACGGAGCGGTTCCAGCACGAAATAGCCGTCTACCGCGCGTTCGTCCGGAACCGCCCGCCGGTGCGGGCGCCGCGGCTGATCGCCGCGGATCCGGAGAACTGCACCCTGGTGATCGAACGGATGCCCGGACGGCCCGCCGCCCTGACCCGGCACCCGGCGGAAGCGCCGCCGCGGGCCGATCTGCGGGCGGTTCTCGGGGCGGTCGGACGGCTCAACAGCTGGCGGCCCCCGGCCGAGCTCTTCGAGCGCCCGCTGGACTACTCGTCCCGGATCTCCCGCTATCACGAGCTGGGGCTCTTCACCGACCGTGACCGGGGGGATCTCCAGAAGCTGCTGCGCGGGCGGGCGTTCGCCGGCGGCGCGCGGGGGATGCAGCAGTTCTGCCACGGTGACGCGCTGCTCTCCAACATCCTCCTGGCACCGACGGGTCCGGTGCTGGTGGACTGGGAGCACGCGGGCTGGTATCTGCCCGGGTACGACCTGGCCACCCTCTGGTCCGTACTGGGGGACGCGCCGGCCGCCCGGCGGCACATCAGCCAGCTGGCCCAGCGGAACGGCCCGGACGAGCGGGACGCCTTCCTGGTGAATCTGATGCTGGTGCTGACCCGGGAGATCCGCACCTATGAGACGGCGGTGCAGCGGACGATGCGCGAGTCCGTGGCCGCCACCGCGACGGCGAGCGGCCTCTCCCCCGGTGAGGAACAGCGGTTGTTACTGCGCCGGCTGCACGACGACTGCGCGCTGGCCCGCCGGGCGGTGCGGGCGGCGGTCGGCACGCGCTGACCCCGCCGGGTCCGGAAGGGGCGGGCGGATCCTGCCATCGGGATCCGTTCGCCCGGCCGGGTGACCCCTCCGGGCCCGAATCCATCCCAGCATTCTGGCGGATTCCATGACTTTTCAGCTGATATGTGTGGCCTGTTCGGGTGATGGGTAGAGCTGCCGCACGAATCCCGTCCCCCTCCGAAAGGCCCTCCGCGCATGGCACAGCCGTTCGTTCTGCCCGACTTCTATGTGCCGTACCCGGCACGCCTCAACCCTCATGTCGGCACCGCCCGGACACACACCCGGGAGTGGGCCAGGGGCATGGGGATGCTGGAGGGGTCCGGCGTCTGGGAGGAGCGCGATCTCGAAGCGCACGACTACGCGCTGCTGTGCGGCTACACCCACCCCGACTGTGACGCGGACGCCCTCTCCCTGGTCACCGACTGGTATGTGTGGGTCTTCTTCTTCGACGACCACTTCCTGGAGATCTTCAAGCGCACCCTGGACCGCGAGGGCGGCAAGGCGTATCTGGACCGGCTGCCCGCCTTCATGCCGCCTGACCCGGCCGAGCCCACACCGGAGCCCACCAATCCGGTCGAGGCGGGGCTGGCGGACCTCTGGGCCCGGACCGTACCGGCGATGTCCCCCGCCTGGCGGGCGCGGTTCGCCGAGTCGACCCGCAATCTGCTGAATGAATCCATCTGGGAGCTCTCGAACATCAACGAGGGCCGTGTCGCCAACCCGGTCGAGTACATCGAGATGCGCCGCAAGGTGGGCGGTGCGCCCTGGTCCGCCGGTCTGGTGGAGTACGCCGCCGGTGCCGAACTGCCCGAGCGGGTGGCGGCCTCCCGGCCGCTGCGGGTGCTCACCGACGCCTTCGCCGACGCCGTGCATCTGCGCAACGACCTCTTCTCGTATCAGCGGGAGGTGGAGGACGAGGGCGAGCTGAGCAATGGTGTGCTGGTGCTGGAGACCTTCCTCGGCTGCACCACCCAGGAGGCGGCCGAGGCCGTCAATGATCTGCTGACCTCACGGCTGCTGCAGTTCGAGAACACCGCGCTCACCGAAGTGCCCCGGCTCTGCGCCGAGGAGGGGCTGTCCCCGGCGGAGTGCGCGGCCGTCGCGCTCTATGTGAAGGGTCTCCAGGACTGGCAGTCCGGTGGCCACGAATGGCACATGCGCTCCAGCCGCTATATGAACGAGGGCCTGGTCGGCGAGGGTTCGATGGCCGATGGTGTGCTCGGGACCTCGGCGCTCAACATCAGAAACCTCTTCGGGCGCCCGGCCGCGCAGCGGCTGCGCGCGCTGACGCATGTTCCGCACCGGAGGGTCGGGCCCTCGCTGCTGCCGGAGTTCGACCTGCCCTTCCCGCTGACCCTGAGCCCGCACCACCGGGACGCCCTGCAGAAATCGCTCCTGTGGGCGGACCGGATGGGGCTGCTGGGTGACATCTGGGACGGCCCGATGCTGCGCGGCTTCGATCTCGCACTCTGCTCCGCCGGGCTCGACCCGGATGCCACCCAGGAGGAGCTGGAGCTCAGCGCGGAGTGGCTGACCTGGGGAACCTACGGCGACGACTACTACCCCAAGGTGTACGGAGTGCCCCGCAATCCGGCCGGGGCGAGGCTGGCCCACGACCGGCTGCTCGCCTGTATGCCGGTCGCCGATCCGGCCGGCGCCCCGTCGGCGGCCGTCAGCCCGATCGAGCGGGCACTCGCGGATCTGTGGGCGCGCACGGCCGGGCCGATGGACGCGAGCGCCCGCCGGCAGCTGCGGGACGCGATCGAACAGATGCTGGAGAGCTGGCTCTGGGAGCTGCACGACCAGACACAGCACCGGGTCCCCGACCCGGTCGACTATCTGGAGATGCGCAGGCTGACCTTCGGCTCGGATCTCACCATGCTTCTCTCCAGGCTGCGCCACCGCGAGGAGCTGCCGGAGGGAGTGCTGCGCAGCGGCACCGTCCAGAGCCTGGAGAACGCGGCCCAGGACTACGCCTGCCTGCTGAACGACCTCTTCTCCTATCAGAAGGAGATCGAGGTCGAGGGCGAGGTCCACAACTCGGTGCTGGTGGTGCAGACGTTCTTCGACTGCGACTATCCGGCGGCGGTCCGCATCGTGGACGACCTGATGCGCGGACGGCTGCGGCAGTTCCTCCATGTGAAGGAAAGCGAACTCCCGCTGCTCTGCGCGGACTTCGCCCTGGACACCGCGGGGCGGGCAGCGCTCGGCGCCTATGTCCGGGAGATCGAGGACTGGCTGGCCGGCATTCTGAACTGGCACCGGACCGTGCGGCGTTACGGCCCTGAGGATGTGCGCTCGGGTGCGGGCACCGTCCGTCCGGGGCAGCGGCCGGCCGGACACGGCTGCGCCTCGGTCCTCGGGCAGCCGACCGGTCTGGGCACGGCGGCGGTCCGGGTGGCGACGATGCGCGCCCGCTGACACCCCTCACCCGGGACCACAGCCGTGTGCCGCGCAGCCGAAGGGGCTGCGCGGCACACGGGAGCGTGGAGCCCGGGAGCGGTGTCAGCCCTGCTGGAAGAGCTCCGCGGGCAGCGGCTTGAGCAGGGCGTAGAGATCGTCCGTGATCGGGCGGTCCCAGCTGGCGATGGTGACCAGCACCTGATCGCTCCGGTCGAACTGCACGCAGGAGATCCGGCTCTCCGAGAGCTTCAGCCGGCGCACGATCAGCAGATTGTCCCCCTGCATCACGGGGACGTCCTCGGTGCCGACGACCTCGACGGGCTCGTCGTTCTCCAGGGCCAGCAGCAGCTGGGCCACCTCGAAGGGGATCTGTCCCTCTTCCAGGTCCCGGGCCGGGGAGCCCTCCGGGAGATTCCCGATGATCATCGCGGGGCCGCGCCCGCCGAAGAGGTCGTACCGCAGAAAGACGCCCTGGCAGGTGCCGTCGGGTGCGGGAAGGAGTCCCGCACCGAGATTCCCGGGCCAGTCCCCCGGATCCATGGCCAGGACGTCGAAGTCCGGGCCCGCGGGTGTGGCGGCGCTGCGGCGGCGGAGGAAGGACATAACGCAATGGTACGGGTCCGGCGCCACTCGGCCGACCCGGGGCCGGGCCGGGAGCGGAACCGGCACGGCGCCGCGCGCCGGTCCCGCCGGTCACCCCGGCGCGGGGTCGGTGGCGACCGGCCACACGGCGGAGAACGGGGCCCCGCCGCCACAGGCATGGCCCCGTACCCTGCGGGCGCCGTCGATCCGGTGCCCGCCCGCGTCACCGCGAACCGGGGCATGCCGGAACTCCGATGGCACGGGTGGGGAGCACCCCGCCCGAGGGGTTGACTCTCACCCTGGAGTCGAGGTTGAGGGCTCGGCGCGGAACCGCTTCCCGGGAGCTGAACGGGGCATGCGGTTCGGCGGTGCCGACGGGCCGGCCGAAGGCCCCGGGGCGCTCGGCGGCGCGCCGGGGGGAGGGCGGTTCGGCGGGGTCGCGCGCTCCGAGGGGGTGCGCCTCGGTGCGATGGTCCATGGCCCGGAACCGGACGGGCCGTTCGCGCCGCACCCGGGCCCGGTCGCCGGCGGCGGGGATCAGCGCCGCGGCGCCGTCGCCGGTGCGCATCGGCCGGATGGGCCGGATGGGCGGGCGCGGACGCCGGAGGGCATCCGGGCACACTGCCCCGGCAGGCCGGCCGGGTACGGGCTCCCCCGCCGGCTGGTGATCGCCGGGGAGACGCGGCGGTCGCCGAGGGGAGAGGCGGACTGCCGCCGGGCAGGGGCGCGGCCGGACCGGGAGGACGGGACCGGCGGCAGCGGCACCCGGAGCCCGGTGACGGGATCCCGGGATCCGCGCGTACCGGAACGGCCCCTGTTGGCTCAGCACCACGCGCGCCGCGCCCCCGCGGCTGGCAGCGTGGCGTCCATGAAGACCGGCACCGCAGCGCTCCGTACGCAGTGGACGACCTGGGTGCCGCTCCTCGCGGTGGTCGCCCTCGCGTTCGGCTGGGGCCGCGAGCTGCCCGGATGGGCCATCGCCCTCATCGGCATCTGCCTCATCGGCGCCGTGCTCTGCGCGGTCCACCACGCCGAGGTCGTCGCCCACCGGGTCGGGGAGCCGTTCGGTTCGCTGGTTCTCGCCGTCGCGGTGACCGTGATCGAGGTCGGTCTGATCGTCACTCTGATGGCCGATGGCGGGGCCAAGGCGTCCACCTACGCCCGGGACACCGTCTTCGCCGCCGTCATGATCACCTGCAATGGGATCGTCGGGCTCTCCGTGCTGGTCGGGGCGCTGCGCAACCGGGTCGCGGTCTTCAACGCCGAGGGCTCCGGCGGCGCCCTGGCGACCGTCTGCACACTCGCCACCATGACCCTGGTGCTGCCGAGCTTCACCACCGGTCACTCCGGCAAGGAGTTCACCGGCGATCAGCTCGCCTTCGCCGCCGGGGCCTCGCTCTGTCTGTACGCGCTCTTCGTCGGCGTGCAGACGGTGCGGCACCGGGACTACTTCCTGCCCGTGCGGACCGATGGGAGCGAGGCGGGGCCGGACGAGCACGCCCCGCCCCCCGGTGACCGGGAGACCTGGTGGAGTGTGGGCCTGCTGCTGGTGGCCCTGGTCGCGGTCGTGGGCAACGCCAAGCTGGTCTCACCGGCGATCGAGAGCGGGGTGGAGTCGGCGGGGCTGCCGAAGACGGTCGTCGGTGTGGTGATCGCGCTGCTGGTGCTCTCCCCCGAGACCCTGGCCGCGGTCCGGGCCGCCCGCCGCGACCGGCTCCAGACCAGCCTCAATCTGGCGTACGGCTCCGCCATCGCCAGCATCGGCCTGACCATCCCGGCCATCGCCCTGGCCTCCATCTGGCTGGAGGGGCCCCTGATCCTGGGCGAGGACGCCACCCATATGGTCCTGCTGGTCCTGACCGCGGTGGTGAGCGCGCTGACCGTGGTGCCGGGGCGGGCGACGCTGCTCCAGGGCGGGGTGCATCTGGTGCTCTTCGCCGTCTTCGTCTTCCTCTCCTTCAGCCCCTGACCGCGCTCGGCGGGGCCGCCCCGCCGGCCTCTCCCCGTACGGCGCACGCGGCCGGCGCCGGTACGAGCCGCCGCCGGGGCAGCGGGGATTCTCGGCGACGGAGCCGACGCTCCGCGGGCGTTCGTACGCCGCCGGCGGCGAGCGCGTCGTCCGGCTCCCGGCCACCGCCCGGATCTCCTCTCCCGGCCGGTGCGCGGAATGCCGGAGACCGCCGCGTCCGCCGCTGCGGGACGGGAGAGCGGGGCCGACGCGGCCCCGGCCGGGGTGGATGCTCACCCCGGCCGAGATGATCAGGCCGTTCCTCCGGTCCCGGAGAGGGAGACAGCCGTCCTCGTACCGGAGGCCGGGGTCGCGACGGTGAAGGAGTCCCCCCTCCGGTTCCGTTCGGTCCCGGCGTCGTCCCGGTGGCGGCGGAAGCCATCGGTGCCCATCCGCGGATGGACCGCGCCCACCTCGCCGGGCGGCAGCCGGGCGCCGTTCTCCCCCGAGGACGGCGATCCCGGTGAGCGGCCGGGCCCCGGGATCGCGGCGGAGTTCACCGGGTCCGGCGCAGCGGACCGCGCCGAGGACGCCCACGCCGCCCGCCCCGCCGATGCCCGCGGCCACGGCCACGGCCACGGCCGGGAACGGTGTGAAGCCGAGGAGGGCGTACTCGATGCCCGGGGATTCGCTCGGCTCCGTCTCCATGGGCGGCGGGCCGCCGCGGCGGAGTGGGCGGGGAAGGACACTTACTGACACAGTGTCAGATCTCTTCGGGAGCGGCCGGCCCCGCGGAGTGGTTGACAGCGTCCCGGTACCGAAAGAAGGTTTCACTGCTGTTCGGAATCTCGAAAGATACTTTCAGATCTGTTCGGAGAGGGGTTGCGGATGAGTGAGGACGCGCCGGGCCGGGGAATCAGCCGCCGGAGAGTGGCCGGTGGGGCGTTCGCGCTGGGCGGGGCGCTGGCGCTGGGGCCGATTCCCTTCGCGGAGGCCGCCGGGGGCGGGGGCGCCGCCGCACCGGAGGGCGGGCACGGGGAGCGGGAGCGGCCGGTGCTCCGGCCCGGATCGCCGGAGCGGGCCGGGCTGATCGCGGCCGAGCTGGACCGGCTCGTCACCGACGCGGAAACGTTCCTGGGGCCCTCGCCGGTGCACCCCTGGTACGCGGGTGCGGTACTGCTGGCCGGGCGCGGCGGGACGGTGGCGCTGCACCGGCCGATCGGCATGGCGGTGCGGTACTCCTCGTACGACGAACGCACCGACACCGCGGTGGAGTTCCCGCCCGACCGGCAGATCGCGATGACGCCGGACACCGTGTTCGACCTGGCGTCCGTCTCCAAGCTCTTCACCTCGATTCTCGCGGTGCGGCGGATCGAGCGGGGGGAGGTGGAGCTGGAGGCTCCGGCCGCCGCGTATCTCCCGGAGTTCGGCGCGGCGGGCAAGGAGAACATCACGGTGCGGCAGCTGCTGACGCACACCTCGGGGCTCCGCGCCTGGATTCCCTTCCACCGCGAGCCGACCCGGGAGGGGAGGCTGCGGATGCTCTGGGACGAGGCCCCGGCCGAACCGCCGGGCTCCGTCTATCTCTACTCCGATCTCAATCTGATCGCGCTTCAGCTGATCCTGGAACGGATCACCGGCCGCCCGCTCGACGCGCTGCTCCGGGACGAGATCACCGCGCCGCTCGGGATGCGCCGGACCCGCTTCAATCCGCCGGCCTCCTGGAAGCCGGGGATCGCCGCCACCGAGGACGCCCGCCCGCCGTGGTCGGGCCTGGACCGGGGCCTGGTCTGGGGCGAGGTGCACGACGAGAACGCCCATGCCTTCGGCGGGGTCGCGGGCCATGCCGGGGTCTTCTCCTGCGCCTGGGACCTGGCGGTCCTCGCCCGTACGCTCCTCAACGGCGGTGTCTACGGCCGGTCCCGGATTCTGCGGCCGGAGTCGGTGGAGCTGCTGTTCACCGACTTCAACACCGCCTTCCCGGGCGATGAGCACGGCCTCGGCTTCGAGCTGTACCAGCACTGGTACATGGGGGCGATGGCCGGGCCGCGCACCGCCGGGCACACCGGATTCACCGGTACCAGCCTGGTGCTCGACCCGGAGTCGGACACCTTCCTGATCGTGCTGGGCAACTCCGTCCATCCAGTGCGGCGCTGGCGGTCGGGCAGCGCGCCCCGGGTCGCCGCCGCCAACCGGCTGGCGCGGGCCGTGCCGGTGCGCCCCCGCCGCGGGCGCGCCGCCTGGTTCTCGGGCATGGCGAGTGCCGCCGAGGCCACCCTCACCCTCCCGGGCCTGGCGCTCCGGGACGCCCCGTCCGCCGCCGGCGCGGGCGGCGGGCCGGTGCTGCGCTGTTCCCTGTGGTGGGACACCGAGCCGGGCGCGGACCGTCTCTTCCTGGAGGGCTCGGCGGACGGCGGGGCGACCTGGCGGCCGGTGGCGTTCACCACGGAACCGGCGGACGGGGAGGACGGAGACGGCGGGACCGAGCACCCGGCGGGCGCGGTGACCGGCTGGTCGGGCCGGGTCTGGCACCGGCTGACGGCGGATCTGTCGGCATGGCGGGGCACGGAACCGCGGCTGCGCTGGCGGTACACCACCGATCAGCGCTACGTGGGGCGCGGTGTGTACGTGGACGCGATCCGGGTGGCGGACCGGGGCCGTACGGTCTTCGACGAGACCCGGCCCCGGGACGCCCGGCGGATCGAGGCACGGGGCTGGACGGTCTCCCCGGACTGACCGGGCGCGGGAGGGCCGGTCCGCCCGGACGGACCGGCTCCCCGCCGTCACCTGCCCAGCGCCGCCATCGCGGCGTTGTGGCCGGGCACCCCGCTGACCCCGCCGCCGCGCGGCGCGCCCGCGCCGCACAGCAGGACATTGGGGTGCGCGGTCTCCACTCCCCAGCGGCCGGTGCCCGGGGAGCCGTCGGCGTACGGGAAGGAGAGGTCCCGGTGGAAGATGTGGCCGCCGGGCATGCGCAGCTCCCGTTCCAGATCGAGCGGGGTTCTGGCCTCGATGCAGGGCCGCCCGTCCGCGTCGGCCGCCAGCAGGCCGGTGATCGGCTCGCCGAGATGGGTGTCGAGCTCGGCGAGGGTGGCCGCGAGCAGCCGTGCGCGGGTGGCGTCGTTGTCGGCGGTGAAGAGCCTGGCGGGGGTGTGCAGTCCGAAGAGGGTCAGGGTGTGGTGGCCGCTCTCGGCGAGCGAGGGACCGAGGATCGACGGGTCGGTCAGGGAGTGGCAGTAGATCTCCGAGGGCGGTGCGCCGGGCAGCCGACCGGAGGCGGCCTCCCGGTGGGCGGCGGCCAGTTGCCCGTATCCCTCGGAGACATGGAAGGTCCCGGCGAAGGCGTCGCGCGGATCGACGGTGCGGTCGCGCAGCCGGGGCAGCCGCCGCAGCAGCATGTTCACCTTGAACTGCGCGCCCTCCGGGGCGGGTGCCGGCGGCTCCTCGCCGAGCAGGGCCGCGAGTTCCGCCGGGGCGGCGTTCACCAGGACCCGGCGGGCGGCGACCGTGCCCTCGCCGGCGGCCGACCGGTGGGTGATCTCGGCCCGGGTGCCGTCGGTTTCCAGCCGGATGGCCTCATGGCCGGTCACGATCTCGGCTCCGGCGGCCAGCGCGGCCGACGCCAGGGCGTCGGTGAGTGCGCCCATCCCGCCGACCGGCACGTCCCAGTCCCCGGTGCCGCCTCCGATGACGTGGTAGAGGAAGCAGCGGTTCTGGGCGAGGCCGGGGTCATGGGCGTCGGCGAAGGTGCCGATCAGCGCGTCGGTGAGCACCACGCCCCGGACCAGGTCGTGGGAGAACCGCTGCTCGATCACCCGGCCGACGGGTTCCTCGAACAGCGCCCGCCAGGCGGTCTCGTCGTCGATCCGGGCCCGCAGTCCGGCCCGGGTCGGCAGCGGTTCGGTCAGGGTCGGGAAGACCCGCTCGGCGACGCGCGCGGTCATCGCGGAGAACTCGCGCCAGGCCGCGTACTCGCTCTCGCCGCCGGTGAGCCGGGCGAAGGAGGCGCGGGTGCGCCCTTCGCCCACCAGCAGCCCGCCGGTGCCGTGCGGGGTGTAGGAGGAGATCCGCCGCTTCCGCACAGAGAAGCGGAGTCCGAGATCCCGGATGATCCGGGGCGGCAGCAGGGAGACCAGGTAGGAGTAGCGGGAGAGCCGGGCGTCGATCCCGGCGAAGGGGCGGGTGGAGACCGCCGCTCCCCCGGTGGCCGCCGAGCGTTCGAGAACCAGGACGGTCCGTCCGGCGCGGGCCAGATAGGCGGCGGCGACCAGGCCGTTGTGGCCGCCGCCGATGATCACGACATCGTACGAAGGGTGTACGGGCATGGCCCGAACATAACCGCCGCCGGCGGAGCCGAACCGTCCGGCGGAAAACCGCCGCTCCGCCGGGTCACTCCCCCGGGCGGCGGGCGGCGCCCCGGGTTCCCCGGCGTTCGCGCAGCGCGGCGACCCGGCGGTAGAGCTCCACCGCCTCGGAGTGCCGTCCCAGCTGCTCCAGACAGTGGGCCTCGTCATTGCGGCTGGCCAGCGCCTCGGGATGGTCCAGTCCGAACAGCCGCTCGCGGGCCTCGGCGACCCGGCCGTAGAGGGTGAGCGCCTCCGCCCAGCGGCCGAGCCAGCCGAGCCCGACCGCGATCTCGCGCCGGCTGACCAGGGTGTCGGGATGGTCCGGGCCGAGGACGCGTTCCCGGGCCTCGCCGACGGCGCGGGCCTCGGCCAGCGCCTCCTCCCAGCGGACGAGGCGGCCCAGATTCACCCCCACGCCGTGCCGGGCCCGGAGCGTCTCGGGATCCTCCGGGCCGTGCACCCGGGTGCGGTCCTCGACCAGCCCCAGATACAGCTCCAGGGCCTCGGCGCTGCGGCCCAGCCGCCCGAGGCTTATCCCCACCTCGTACCGGGTGGCCAGGGTGTCGGGATGGTCGGCGCCCAGGGCGCGGGTACGGGCGGCCGCGACCTCCCGGTAGGTCGCCAGCGCCTCCGTCCAGCGGCCCAGCTGCCCCAGGGCGTAGGCCACCTCGTAGCGGGTCACGAGGGTGTCGGGGTGGTCGGCGCCCAGGACCCGGGCGCGGGCCGCCGCGACCTCGCAGGCCATCCGGAAGGAGTCCTCCAGCCGTCCCAGTCTGCTCAGATTGAAGGCGAGATTGTGGCGGCAGCGCAGGGTGTCGGGATGGTCGGCGCCCATGGTGCGCTCCCGGGCCGCGAGGACGGCGGCATACACCTCGTTGGCCTCGAAGTGGCGGCCGAGTCTGCCGAGGACGTACGCGGACTCCTGGCGGGCGGCCAGGGTGTCGGGATGGTCGGGGCCCAGTGCCTGCTCCCGGCCCCGGGCGACCCGGCCGAACTCGCGGAGCGCGTCCTCGGAACGCCCGGTGCGGCTCAGGGTGAAGCCGATCTCGTACCGGCTGGCGAGGGTGTCGGGGTGGTCGGGGCCGAGGGCGTGCTCGCGTTCGGCGGCGACCGCGCGGTGCACCTCGCCGGCCTCCTCCCAGCGGCCGAGGCGGCCGAGGCTGAGCCCGGCGCTGTGGCGTCCGGCGAGGACGGCGAGCACCTCGGGGGACGGGGCGGGCCGCTCCCTCCCGGTCCGGGCCGGCGGGACCGCCGCGGCGCGCGGGTCGATGCCGGTGGTCCACTCGCCGGTCAGTCCGGCCGTGTGGTCGGGGAGCACGGTCCGCAGCGCGGTGCCCAGGGCCTTGTGACCGCCCGTCATCCCGCGGGTCCAGGCGGGCAGCCGGGGCTCGGCGGGCGCCGTGCCGGGCAGCCCGCCGAGCGGCGCGGGCAGGGTGGGCCGGAGCCGGCCGTCGGAGCGGATCCGGCGGCGCAGATGCTTGGCGTCGTCGGGCCGCCCGTCCGGGGTCTTGGCGAGCAGGTCGAGGACGAGCCGCTCGAAGTGGCCGGGGATGTCGTCCCGGTGGGAGCTCAGCGGCCGGGGCTCGGTGTCGCGGTGTCCCACCAGGACGGACCAGGCGTCCTCGTGGTCGAAGGGCGGTACGCCGGTGGCGATCTCGTACAGCACACAGCCCAGGGAGTAGAGGTCGCTGCGGTGGTCGATCTGGCCGCCGCCGATCTGTTCGGGCGACATGTAGTGCGGGGTGCCCATGGCGATGCCGACACCGGTGAGCTTGGCGGAGAGGCCGATGTCCGCGCCGAGGCGGGCGATGCCGAAGTCGCAGATCTTCACCGCGCCGTCGGTGAGTCTCATGATGTTGGCGGGCTTCAGATCCCGGTGGATGATGCCGCGTTCATGGGTGTAGGCGAGGGCGTCGGCGACCTGCTCGGCGATGTCGATGATCTCGGGCACCGCCAGCGGGCGCTGCTGGTTCTCCTCCAGGAGCTGGCTGAGATTGCGGCCCTCCAGGAGCTCCATCACCAGATAGAGGACTCCTTCGTACTCCCCGAAGTCGTGGACGACGGTCACCCCCCGGTGCTGGAGGGCCGCGGCGACGCGGGCCTCCCGGCGGAACCGCTCCCGCAGCACGGTGGTGAAGGAGGTGTCGTGCTGGAGTCCCATGGGTTTGAGGCATTTGACCGCGACGCGCCGCCCGAGCGACTCGTCCACCGCGCTCCACACCTCGCCCATGCCCCCGCGCCCGATGACTTCGAGCAGCCGGTACCGGCCCTGGATCAGCCTGGATTCCGCCATCGCCTGCTGTCGCCCCCGTCGTTGTGCTCCGCCCTCCCCGGCCCGTCCAGTATGGCCTCCTGTCTGCGCGGTTTGTACGGGATGGGCCGGGCCGCGGGGACGAGTCCCGTCAGCGCCGCCCGGACGCGCCGCGACACGGCCCCGGGGGGCTCGCCGACGGGCCCGGGCGGGCGGGAGCGGCGGGCCGCGAGGGCATGCGCGGGCGGCGCTGCAGGGGCGTTTTCCAGCCGGACTCCAGCGGGACTCCAGCCGGATCGCGGGCGATTCCGGGCGGGTCGCCGTACGGCAGCGGGCACTGGGAGTGCCCGCTGCCGTACGGCGGGACGATCCGGGGCCTCGGTCCGCCGGGGGCCGGCGGGCGGACCGCCCGACGGCCGGATTCCGGGACCCGTTCTTGGCTAGGGTGGCGGGTGGTACTGATTTCCGATGCCCCCGGCCGGGTGACGGACCGGCCGGCGGGGCCGGACACGACGGGGGGCTCGCTGGTGACGACGGGGCGAGGACGGCGGCCGGCGTCACCGGCCGGGAGCGGATCCGGGGAGCCCGGTGCCCGGCGCGGCGGCGCGGCCCGTACGGCGGCGGACGGTTCCCCGGAGCACGGCCACACGGGAACGGCGGGTGACACGACGTCATCGGCGCCCCGCGGCGAGGGCGGGACATCCGATGTCCGCCGGGAGCCGGCCGGCGGCGGACGGGTGAGAGGCGCGACGCCCGCCGTGCTGCCCCCGCCGCTGCGCGCGTGGCTCGGGCTGATCGCGGTCCTCGGTGCGCTGACGGCCTTCGCGGTCGGGGTGCTGTACGCCGGCCACAGCCTGCCCGGCGCGGTGGACGCCCGGCTCCAGCCGTCGCCCGAAGGTGTGCCGCCGTCGTGGCGGCGCGCCGCTCTGGCCGTGGACTTCCTGGGCGAGCCCGCCGGAGCGGCGGCGCTGGTCGCCGCCGTCGCGGCGGTCTGTCTGCTGCTCCGGCGGCCCCGCGCGGCGGTGCTCGCCCTCGCCGGCACCGGCCTCACCGTGGCGGCGACCAAGCTGATCAAGCCCCTGGCGGGACGCACCATCAACGGCGAGCACCTGTCCTATCCGAGCGGGCACACCGCCTTCCTCACCGCCCTCGCCCTCGTGGTGGCGCTGCTCGCGGCCGGCCGGCCCGGACTCGGCAGGGCGGCCGGGACCTCACTCGTACTCGCCGCGGCGCTGGTCGCCGGCGCCGCCATGGGCTGGGCGCAGGTGGCTCTGGGCGCGCACTACCCGAGCGATGCCCTCGGCGGCTGGTGCACCGCGCTGGCCGTGACGCCGACGACCGCCTGGCTGATCGACCGGACGGCCGGCCGGCGCCCCTGACGCCGGCTCACGCCCCGGCACCGCCGGCACCGGCTCACACCCGGCGCCGGAAGACCGGCTTCACCGGCCTTCCGCCCAGCCAGGGAGTGGGATCGGCGGCGTCCAGCGCCTTCCGGTACACCGCGCATGCCTCGGCGACCGTCTCGACGGTGTGGTCGATGTCGGCGTCGTCGAGCGCGCTGCTCACCACGAACGACGGGGCGAGCACCCCGCCCGCGAGGAGCCGGCGCAGGAACAGGGTGCGGTACGGCTGCGACGGCAGCAGATTCTCGTCGAGGGTGGCGAAGACCAGATTGCTGGCCCGGCCCCGGACGACGATGTGGTCGCCGACACCCATGCCGGCCGCGGCCTCGCGGACACCGGCGGCCAGCCGCTCGCCGAGGGCATGCAGCCGCGCGGTGACACCCTCCTCGGTGTAGGTGGTGAGCACGGCCATCGCCGCGGCCAGTGAGTGGGTTTCCGCGCCGTGGGTGGTGGAGAGCAGGAACACCCGGTCGCCGGAGTGGCGCAGCCCGCCCAGCTCCATCAGCTCCCGGCGGCCGGCCAGCGCGGAGACGGCGAACCCGTTGCCCAGCGCCTTGCCGAAGGTGGAGAGGTCGGGGACGACTCCGTACAGGCCCTGGGCGCCCGCCTCGGACCAGCGGAAGCCGGTGATCATCTCGTCGAAGACCAGTACACAGCCGTGCCGGTCGGCCAGTTCGCGCAGACCGGCGAGGTATCCGGGCGGCGGCTCGGTGTGGCCGGCGGGTTCGAGGATCAGACAGGCGATCTCGTCCCGGTGGCGGGTGAGCAGTTCCTCGGTGGCGGCCAGGTCGCCGTAGGGGAAGGCCACGGTGAGTTCGGTGGCCGAGTCCGGGACACCGGCGGACATCGGGGTGGTGCCGATGAACCAGTCGTCGACGGAGAAGAACGGATGGTCGCCGCAGATGGCCACCCGGGAGCGCCCGGTGGCGGCGCGGGCGAGGCGGACCGCGGCGGTGGTGGCGTCGGAGCCGTTCTTCGCGAACTTCACCATCTCGGCGGTCGGCACGGTGGCCAGGAAGCGTTCCGCGGCCTCGACCTCCAGGACGGAGGGCCGGACGAAGTTGGCGCCCCGGCCGAGTTCCCGCCGCACCGCCTCGGTCACACGCGGATGGGCGTGGCCGAGGCTGACCGACCGCAGGCCGGAGCCGTACTCGACATAGCGGTTGCCGTCGATGTCCCACACATGGGCGCCCCGGCCGTGGCTGATGACCGGGGCCAGGTTCTCGGGGTACTGGTCGTCGCCCTTGGCGTAGGTGTGCGCGCCCCCGGGGATCAGGGCGTGCAGCCGCTCGTTCGCCTGCCGCGACCGGGGCAGGCTGAACTCTTCGGTGTTCAAGCGGGCCTCACTTCTTCCTTGCGCCGCAGGACCTCGGCGAGGCTCGGTGCCTCCCGGTCCCGCGCGGACATCGAGGTGGCCGGAAGCGGCCAGGGAATGGCGAGCTCCGGGTCGTCGAAGGCGATCGTCACGTCCTCGGCCGGATCGTGCCGGCGGTCGATCCGGTAGGAGGTGTCGGCGGTCTCGGTCAGCGCCTGGAAGCCGTGCGCGCACCCCGCCGGGATGTAGAGGGTCCGCTGTGTCTCGCCGCAGAGCTCGAAGAAGGCCGTGTTGCGGTGGGTGGGCGAGTCCGCCCGCAGATCCACGACGACATCGAAGATCCTCCCGTACGAGCACCGCACCAGCTTCGCCTCGCCGGCTCCGGAGCGCAGATGCAGACCGCGCAGCACCCCCCGGGCCGAGCGGGACACGCTGTCCTGGACGAAGGCGTCCGGGTCGAGGCCCACCGAGCGGATCACATCGGCGTCGAAGGTGCGGCAGAAGAAGCCGCGTTCGTCGGCGAACCGCGCCGGCTCGAAGAGATACGCGCCGGATATCTCCGGGATCGGGGTCGCTTTCACGGTGTCTCCCGCAGGGCGTGGGTGGGGGTGGGGGTCCGTCCGGCCGCCGGGGAGGGCGGGAACACGGCCTCGGTCAGAGCGGTGAAATGCTCCTCCAGGCCGCGGGCGGCGGCCAGATTGCGCTCGGCGAGGGTCCGGCGCAGCTCCGCCGATCTCCGCTCCAGCGACCGGAACTGTTCGAGCAGCCGGCCGGGGTCGACCTCGCGGGCCGGGTGGCAGTACTCGTCCAGCCCCATCCGGGCCATCAGCGCGTCGCTCTTCGCCGCGTAACTGAGCGCGAGTGCGGGTGTGCCGGCCTTCAGCGCGCAGATCAGATTGTGGTAGCGGGTCGCCACCACGGTGTCGGCCGCCGCCGCCTCCCGCATCAGGTCGGCCAGCGAGGCCGCCCCGGCGGCGGTGACCAGCGGCGAGTCGACCGCTTCGAGGATCGCGTCGACCACCGCCCCGTCGGCCTCGTCACCGGTGAGCAGCCGGACCGGCCTGCCCTCCTCCGCCAGCGCGCGGACGAAGCGGATCGTCCCGTCGAGATAGCGGCGGTGGATCTCCCCGGCCCGGGCGCGGTCGTCGTCGCCGCCGTGGAAGTCCATCACCCCCACACAGACCGGGCCCGGCGGACCGCTGCGGGGCGCGCTCGCCGGCGGGGCCGGCAGGGAGAACGCGAGGTCCGGACAGACCTCGTCGCGCGCGGTGTCCACCCCCATCGCCCGTATCGCGTCGCGGGACTGCTCGTCCCGGTACGACCGGTACGCGGCCAGCCGCGCCGACCAGCGCACCAGGGCCCGGGTGGGCCGGCTGCCGATCGCGGCGGCACCGACCCCGACCAGCGCGACCCGGGTGCCGAACAGCCGGCCGGCGGCGCAGAGCAGGAAGAGGGAGTACGGGAAGCCCCACGGCCGCAGCGGCAGGGTGGCCTCCAGCACGCCCATGCCCGGCACGATCACCACATCGTGCCGGCGCACCCAGGCGGCGGTGCGGAAGACGTCGGCGAGTTTGCCCACTCCCTTCCCCGCGATGGCGCCCGCCCGCGAAGCGGTCCGGTACTCCCCCCGGTACCAGTGCAGCCGCGTGGCGGGGATCCCGTACCGGGCGGTGACGACCCCGGGGCCGCCGCACAGCGCGTCCACGGCCGCCTCCGGGTGCGCGGCGCGCAGATATCCGAGCACCGCCTCCAGCGAGCCGTCGTTGCCGAGGTTGCCGGAGCCCAGCAGGCCGAATACCCCGACGCGCACCGGGTTGCCGTTCGCGGAGCTCATGACCGGCCGCCCTCGCGGCCGGCCACGAGGGCGTCGACGGAGACGGTGAGACGGGCCGGGTCGACCGGGGCGCGGTCCTCGACCCGCTCGCCGGCGCCCGGCCGCGCCCGGCTGGCCAGCCACGCGGCCAGGTGGCGGTGGCATTCGCGCCGGTCGGCCGGGGAGAGCGGCGCCCGCCGGATGGCCGAGACGAAGCCCCAGACGTACTCGGCGAGCAGCCGGGGCGTCGGGTGCAGCGGTCCCGCCCGGCGGGGGTCCAGATTGACGCACCGGGAGCGCTTGCCGGGGTTGGCCCGCTCGGCGCGGGTGGGGTGGTCGCGGCGGAAGTAGAGCAGCTCGGGCACCTGGTGGAAGGGCCCGTGCAGACCGATCTCGGCGACGAAGGTGCGGTCGGCGTGGTGGTAGCTGTCGTGGGGCTTCACCCGGCGCAGCACATCGGCCCGCATCACCCCGTAGAAGTCGTCGCCGCCGGGCTCGAAGAGCATGCTGCGGAAGCGCTCCGGCGCGCGCGGCGAGTCGGTGGCGAGCGCGTACTCGTACGGCACCTTCACCCGGCCGTCGGCGTCGATGACGGCCTGGCCGCTGTGGGCGAGGATCATCCCGGGCCGCTCGTCCAGCGCCTCCACACAGCGCCGCAGCAGGTCCCGGGCGTACAGATCGTCGTGCGAGGCCCATTTGAAGAGCTCGCCGCGGCATTCGGTGAACACGTAATTGTGGTTGGGGGCGGCGCCGATGTTCCGGGGCAGCCGGATGTACCGGATGCGCGAGTCCCGCTCGGCGTACCGCCGGCAGATGTCCCGGGTCCCGTCGGTCGAGGCGTTGTCGGAGACGACCAGCTCGAAATCCTCGTACGTCTGGCCGAGCAGGGCGTCGAGCGCCTCGGCGAGGTACTCCTCGCCGTTGTACACGGGCAGGCCGATGCTCAGCCTGGGAACGGTGGTCATGACGTCCTCACTTCACGGATGGAGTCGCGGTCGCGCTCGCGCAGCGCGGCCCGCAGTTGCAGCCACCACACGGCCGAGCCGCTCAGCGTGGCGGCGGCCACGCCCCAGGCCGAGCCGACGGTGCCGCCCAGGGCCGCCCCGCCGAGCCCGCCGGCGACGTAGCAGGTGGAGGCGAACAGTTGGCAGCGCAGGCTGCGCCGGGCCGCCGCGAGGGCGCGCAGCCCGGCCGCGGCGCCGACGCCGAGGCCGGCGCCCGCGACGCCGAGCGTGGCCGGCACGATGAGTTCCGAGGCGGCGTGCCAGACACCGCCGAGGACCAGCTCACCGGCCCGGTCGGGCACCAGCAGCAGTGCCGCGCCCCAGATCAGGGCGGCGACGGCCTGTCCGCCGCCGAGCAGCAGGCAGAACTGGCGCAGCCGGTGCGGGGCCTGCCGCAGCACCCGGGCCGCCTCGGCCACGGTGACCAGCGACAGGCCCATCAGCACGGCGAGGAACGGGCCGAGCAGGAGCTCGGCGCCCCGGACCACGCCCACCGCGCTGACCCCGACGATCAGGCCGAGGCCGTACGCGCGGAGCTGGGCCGCGCCGCTGACACCGACGTTCTCGACCAGATACCGGTAGCCGAGGTCGCGGTGGTCGCGCAGCCACCGGCGCACGCCGGCCGGGCGGGGCAGGATGCCGGACTGGAGGCAGCCGTACCCGGCGGCCACCGCGGCGGCGGCCCCCCAGGCGAGTACGAAGGCGGCCACACTGCCCGCCCGGGCCGCCACCACCATGGCCGGGATGAGCGCGACGCCCCCCAGGAGGTCGTTGGCGAAGGCCTTCCGGCCGGTGCCGGCGGCGAAGAAGGAGAACCGCCAGGCGTCCTGGAGCAGCAGCGCGGGCAGGACGGCACCGAGGGCGGCGAAGGCGGACCCCACACCGCCGCCGATGCCGAGACCGGCCGCCAGGCACACCGTGCCGACGGCGGCGCCGACGCAGAGCGAGGTGCCCGACGCGCGGGCCGCCGCCGTGCGCCAGGAGTCGGCCGGCACCCCGCTGAAGCGCACCATCAGCGGGTCGGTGGCGACTCCGCGGGAGACGCTGAGCACCACGCCGTAGGTCACCCAGGCCAGGCTGAACACGCCGAAGGCGGCCAGTCCCAGCGAGCGGGCGACATAGATGCCCACCGCGAAGTTGGTCATGCTGCAGACCGCCTGGTCGGCCAGTCCCCAGGACAGCCGCCCGGCCAGAGCACGCTTCGCGGCCGGCCCGGCGGGGGCGGCCGGCGCCGTCGCCTTCTCCCTCCCGGCGGACATCGGCGTCATGCCTTGATCAGCCCGGCGCCGTGCAGGGCGTCGGCCGCGGCGGCGACGGTGTCGAACGGCAGCCCGGACCGCTCGGCGACATCCAGCAGACCGTGCTCCCCGTCGGAGAGGCTGAGCACCCACAGCATGGCCATCTGTGCCTGCTTGGCGTCGCTGCGCCCGCCGAGCGATTCGTACAGCCCCCGCCGGCCCAGCTGTGGTTCGCCGTGCGGGCTGAGGTTGAGATACCGCCGGTTGCGGTCCAGCACGGCGAACGCCTCACGGCAGACGGCGAGGGTGTCGGCCATCGCCTCCGCGGTGACGAAGTCCGGGTTGTCCCCCGAGGTGTGGTACTCGGGATAGCCGGCGTACGGGGTGCGGCTGAGCGAGCCCACCCCGAGATCGAATCCGGGCGAGCAGAACTGCCGCTCGTCGTAGCCGTACGGGGTGAACTCATTGATCCGGTGCGGGCGTTCGGAGGTACCGAGGACATGGCGCATCACCCGGTCGATCTCCGCGTCGCCGCGTCTGCTCCGCTTGTACGTCAGCTCGCCCCGGTCGCCGGCGCAGGCCAGCACGAGGCCGTGCCTGACCCGCTCCACCCGCTCCCGGTTGCGGGCCAGCCAGGTGATCGCCCCGATGGTGCCGGGCGCGAAGAGGAACCGGTAGGTGTAGTGGGGCTTCTCCTCGGCCAGCGCCCGGGCCAGGAAGACCGCCACCGCGATGCCGGCCAGATTGTCGTTGGCCAGCGACGGATGGCAGACATGGCAGGAGACGATCACCTCGTCGGCGACCCGGCCGGGGATCACGTGCTCGGCGTAGGTGAGATGGCCGTCGGCGAGGGTGGAGTCGATGCGGACCTCGTACTCACCGTCCGGCAGCGCGTCCAGGGTCTCCTGGGACAGGCAGAACCCCCAGTCCGGCTGGTAGTAGCTGGTGCGGTAGGGCACCAGGGACGGCTGGTCGGGCAGGGTGTGCAGATGGGCGCGCAGCTCGGCCAGGGGCATGGTCGCCGACACCGGCAGGCTGTAGCCGAGCACATGGAGGCTGGACTCGGCGAAGTCGACGACCCGTCCGCCGGCGGCGTCGGCGATGTACGCGTCCCGGATGTTCCACTCCTGCGGCACCGTCCAGTCGAGCACCTGTGTCCCGGTCGGCACCTCGTGCACCCGCAGCGGAATGTACTCGCCGACGATGTCCAGGGTGGCGCGCACGCCGTCGCCGGTGATGCTCCGGCAGAGCGGGTACAGCCGCCGCACCAGCTCGTGCATCCGCTCGCCGGCCGCGGTCATCGGCGCCACCGCAGGGTGTCGTCGACGGTGCCGGCCTCGGACGCCGCGCGCAGCACGGCCAGCCGGGTGAAGCGCCGGTCGAAGTCCTCCTTGGTCAGTCCGTGTTCCCGGTAGGCGTCGGCGAGTTCGAGCGCGCCCCGCTTCACCGTCCACTCGCAGTCGAAGCCGGGCAGCGCGGCGCGGAACCGGGAGAAGTCCACCCGGTAGGAGCGCGGATCGGCGCCGTTCTCGCCGGTGATGACCACACGGGAGCCGGAGACCGCCTCGGCGACCTGCGCGGCGATCTCGGCGACCGTGACATTGTTGATCTCGCTGCCGATGTTGAACGCCCGGTCGTGCACCGCCTCCCGGGGCGCGGCCAGCGCGGCCGAGAAGGCGCGGGCGATGTCGGCGGCGTGCACCAGCGGGCGCCAGGGGGTGCCGTCGGAGAGCACCAGCACCTCGCCGGAGAGCAGTGCGTGGCCCACCAGATTGTTCAGCACGATGTCGGCGCGGAGCCGGGGCGAGTAGCCGAAGGCGGTGGCATTGCGCATGTACACCGGGGTGAAGTCCCCGTCGGCCAGTGCGTGCAGATCGTCCTCCACCCGCACCTTGGACTCGGCGTAGGGGGTCACCGGGCGCAGCGGGGCGTCCTCGGCCACCAGGTCGTCACCGCCGGCGGCACCGTAGACGGAGCAGGTCGACGCGTACAGAAAGCGCCGCACCCCGGCGTCCCTGGCGAGCCGGGCCAGCCGTACGGAGGCGTGGTGGTTGATGTCATAGGTGAGGTCGGGCGCCAGCGCTCCCAGCGGGTCGTTGGAGAGCGCGGCCAGGTGGATCACCGCGTCCACCCCCGCCACGTGTTCGGCCGTGACGTCACGCAGATCCACCCGGTGCCCCGGCGGGTCGGCGGGCGGCGGGCCCAGCACGGAGCCGGCGAAGAGGCCGGAGTCCAGTCCGACGACCTCGTGTCCGGCTTCCGCCAGGATCGGGGCCATCACGGTGCCCAGGTAGCCCTGATGTCCGGTCAGCAGTACGCGCAAGGTTCATTCCCCCAGGTCGAGAGTTAGTTTGGTGACGGCGAACGCCTCGGCGTAGCGCTCCTGGCATTCGATGCCGCGGATCCGCGCGAGGCCGAGGAACGCCTCGCGGTCGTACCAGGGCCGGTGCCGCTGCGAGGGATAGTGCTCCTGGAGCAGCCGCACCTTGTCCTCGGCGGTCCCGGGCGAGAGCGGCTGATACGCCGACGGACGGCCGAGATCGCCGTCCCACTTGACGATCTCGTAGCCGAGCACGAGATGGTCGCGGAACGCGGTGGTCACCAGCTTCGCCAGCCCCCGGTGGTCCTGGTGCGCGTCGTCGGTGCGCGGGGCCAGTACGAGATCCGGATCGGTCCGCGTGCGCAGTTCCTCGACCGCGTCCTTGGCCTCCTCCCACCGGGCCGGCAGCCGGCCGTCGGGGAGTTTGAGCACGGTCAGCCGCAGATCGGCGCCCGGACAGAAGGCGCTGAGCGCGGCCCGCTCCTCCCGCTCCCGCTCGCCGCCCCCGCCGGAGAGCACCAGCGCGTCGACCCGGAGACCGGGCCGTGCGCGGCACATCGTCAGCAGGGTGCCGCCGGCGCCGATGGCGATGTCGTCGCAGTGCGCGCCCACCGCGGCGATCCGCTCCAGCGGTCCCGTCCCGAGCCGGATCACGCGGCCCCCGCCCCGGCGCCGTGCCGTTCCCACACGGCCCAGGGGCGGTCGCCCCGGGCATAGGCGGCGTCGAGCGCGGCCCGCTCCTTCACCGTGTCGGTCGGCTTCCAGAAGCCTCGGTGACGGTGTGCCACCAGCCGTCCGCGCTTGGCCAGTTGATGGCATCCGTCGGCGACCAGATCGCCGTTCTCCGGGATGTGGTCGAAGACCTCCTGGCGGAGCACGAAGTAGCCGCCGTTCTCCCACAGCGGCAGTTCGCTCACCGGGGTGATGCCTCCCACCAGACCGTCCTCGCCCAGGTCCACACAGTGGAACGAGGACTGCGGCGGCACCACCATCATCGAGGCGCCGGCGTCGCGCCGGGAGAACTGTTCGATCATCTCCGGCAGCGGGGCGTCGGTGAGCACATCGGCGTAGTTGGCGAGGAACATCTCGTCGCCGTCCAGATGCCGGCGCACCCGGCGCAGCCGCTCCCCGATCGGTGACTCGATACCGGTCTGCACAAAGGTGATCGTCCAGTCGGCGATGTCGGTGGAGAGCAGCTCCGTGCGGCCGTTGGCGAGCACGAAGTCGTTGGAGGTCGTCTCCTCGTAGTGGAGGAAATAGTCCTTGATGTGATGGGCGCCGTAGCCGAGGCACAGGATGAACTCCTTGTGCCCGAAGTGCGCGTAATAGCGCATGACGTGCCAGATCAGCGGCCGCGAGCCGACCATGGCCATGGGCTTGGGTATGTCGTCGGCCGCTCCGCTGCGCATGCGCAGTCCGTAGCCGCCGCAGAACAGGACGACCTTCATGCTGTGACCTCTTTCACGACGCGACCTCGACGATGCTGAGTTCCGGGATGGGGAAGACCAGCCGGCCGCCCCACTCGTGGACGAAGGCCAGCTGCTCGACCAGCTCGGCCCGCAGATTCCAGGGCAGGACGAGGACGTAGTCCGGCCGGTCGGCGGCTATCCGCTCGGGAGGGAGAATCGGGATGCGGGTGCCGGGGGTGAATCTGCCGTGCTTGTAGGGGTTGCGGTCGACCGTGTACGGGAGCAGGTCGGGCCGGATGCCGCAGTGGTTGAGCAGGGTGTTGCCCTTGCCCGGCGCGCCGTAGCCGACGACGGTCTCGCCTCGGTCGGCCGCCTCGACGAGGAACCGCAGCAGGTCCCGGCGCACCTTGGCCACCCGGGCGGAGAACTGGGTGTAGCCGGAGAGCTCCTGGAGGCCCGCGGCCTTCTCCCGGTCCAGCACCTCGGCCACCCGCCGGGCCGGCTCGCCGGCCGCCTCGGCCGGGCGGGCCCACAGCCGGATGGAACCGCCGTGGGTGGGCAGCAGTTCGACGTCCACCAGGGTGAGTCCGCCGCCGGCCAGCGCCCGGGCCGCGGAGGCGACCGTGTAGTACTGGAAGTGCTCGTGGTAGATCGTGTCGTACTGGTTCTCCTCGATCAGGGTCAGCAGATGCTGCACCTCGATGGAGACCCAGCCGTCGTCGGCGACCAGGGCGCGCAGCCCCCGGGTGAACCCGGTCACGTCGGGGATGTGCGCGTACACATTGTTGGCCACGACCAGATCCGCCGGGCCGTGCTCGGCGCGGACGGCCGAGCCGGTGGCCGGGTCCAGGAACTCCGTCAGTGTGGGAACGCCCGCCTCCCGCGCGGCGGCGCCGACATTCACCGACGGCTCGATGCCGAGGCAGCGGATCCCCCGGTCCACGAGGTGCTTCAGCAGATAGCCGTCGTTGCTCGCGACCTCGGTCACAAAGGAGTCGGGGCCGAGGTCCAGGCGTTCGACGGCGTCGGCGACGAAGGTGCGCGCATGCTCGACCCAGGAGGTCGAGTAGGAGGAGAAGTACGCGTACTGCGTGAAGGTCTCCTCCGGGGTGATCAGCGGAGGGATCTGCGCGAGCCAGCATTCGCCGCAGACGCGCAGATGCAGCGGGTAGGCCGGTTCCGGCAGGTCCAGTTGGTCCGCGGCGAGGAAGCTCTCGCACGGCGGAGTGGCTCCCAGGTCGACGACGCTGGTCAGCGCCGCCGAGCCGCAGAGTCGGCATCGTGTCATCTACTGCCCCCATCCCTGCCCGCGCGGGTGTCCCGCCGCGGGCCTGTGTTTCCGTCCCCTGTTGGCGACGGGCTCTCCCCGCCGCCGGACCGCGCCGCGATCACGGCGCGGTACCCCTCCACCAGGCGCTCCAGCCCGACTTCCGGGCTGAAACCCTGTTCGTAACGGATCCGGGCCGCCCGGCCCATCTCCCGATTGCGGGACCGGCCGGCCGTGATCAGGCGCAGGCGGTCCGCGAGCGAGCCGATGTCGCCCGGCCGGTGCAGCAGCCCGGTCACCCCGTCCTCGATGAGTTCGGTGAAGGCGCCGTGGCCGGCCGCGACGGCCGGCACCCCGGCCGCCATCGCCTCGGCGACCACCAGGCCGAAGGTCTCCAGTGCCGTCGAGGGAGCCACCACGGCGACCGAGCGCGCGATGGCCCGCCGGCACTCCCGCGGGTCGTACAGACCGGCGTAGCGCACATCGTCCCGGCCCGCCGCCCAGGCGCTCACCTCGCGCTCCAGCGGCCCGGCGCCGGCGATCACCAGCGGCACACCCACACCGCCGGCCGCGGCGATCTCGTCCCAGGCGGCCATGAGCTGCCCCACTCCCTTGGCCTCCGCGAGGCGGCCGAGGAAGAGCAGTTGTTCACCGTCGCCCTCGCGGCGGGCGCCGTGATCGGGCACGAAGTTGTGTTTCACCGCCAGCCGCTCGGGCGGCATGCCGGACCGCACCAGGATGTCGCGCTGGGCGGCGGAGATGCAGAAGAACCGCTCCACACCGGACCACCAGCGCCGCCGGTTGACGAGAAGACTCACCGCGAGCGGCACCGTCGCCGGCCGGGAGCCGCGGTAGCAGCCGTGCCGGATGGCGGGCAGCGAAGCGGGGGATCCCACGCACTCGGTGCACTCCCGGCCGTCCCGGTGCAGTGTGCCGGGCGGGCAGACCTGGGTGTAGTTGTGCAGCGTGGCCACGACGGGCACACCGGCGTCGGCGCAGCCGGCCAGCACCGCGGGCGACAGCAGCGGGAAGACATTGTGGACGTGCACCACATCGGGCCGCTCGGTGCGGAGCAGGGCGGCGAGTTCCTTGCGGACCGACGGATTCCACGGTACGAGGAGCGGCACCGCGACCTTGCCCGGCAGGGAACGGGCGGCGATGTCGTCACTGCGCCGCTCGAACAGCCCGACCCGGTGGCCGGCCGCCCGCAGCAGCTCCACCTCCTGGTCGACGACCATGTTCTCTCCGCTCGGCTGAGCCGAGGAGTAGCGATTGTGCACCACGAGGACGTGCATGTGTGCGGTCACCTCCGGTCCCGGGGCCATCCCGGGACACGTCGTCGAGGGGCTTCGGGCTTCGGAAGGGGCGTGGCCGCGGCGGGTGCCGCCAGCAGCGAGGCGGCCAGCGCCAGATGGAGCAGATACGGCGAGGCGTCGCCGAGGCCCGCCTCGGTGTAGGAGGAGATCGCGCAGTAGCTGATCAGGAAGATCGCGCAGGCCCTCGGCAGCGACGGCGGGCGCAGCAGCGCGACGCCGCCGAGCACGATGACCATCGCGGCCACCAGGGCGAGGCCGATCAGTCCCTGTTCCAGATAGACGGCGAGCCAGCTGTTGTCGATCGGCAGTCCGCCGAAGGACTTGTCGCCCAGGCCCACGCCGAACAGCTTCTCCGCGGTCGTCCGGGGCTCCGCCAGCAGGGCGTCCCAGACCTTGGCCCGGCCGGTGAGGCTGGAGAAGTGCTCCCGGCTCTGGCCGCGCAGGAACCACGCCTGGACCGCGGAGGCGAAACCGACGGCGGCCACCGCCGCGCACAGCACCGCCCAGGCGAAGAACCGGCGGGCGGCTGCGCTGGTCATGACGAGCGAGCCGATCGCCAGCGCCAGCCCGATGAGCATGCCCACCGTGGCGGTCCGGGTATGGGTCATCGCGAGCAGGACGAGTGACGGCACGATGATCACCGCCGCGCTGGTCCGGTCGGTGCGGCGGCCGATCAGGAGCAGCACGGTGAGCCCGATGATCACCGCGGAGTACTGGCCGATCTGCGGCGGGGTGAGCGGCCACAGCGCGCCGACCAGCCGCCCGCCGTAGAGCTCGGGCATGGCCGCGCCCGGCGAGATGACCAGCCCGGCGGCGGCGGTGGCGAGCACCGCGAAGTACAGCCGGATGTGGTGCCGGACGAAGGTCGGGCTCCCGTCCCACCAGCGGCTGAGCAGCCACAGGGTGCTGACGAAGAGAGTCAGCCGGGCACAGCGGAAGATCGCGCCGAAGCCGGACTCCAGGATCGCGCTGGAGATCACACTCGGCACCAGCAGCAGGGTGAGCAGGAAGACGAAGGCGCTGGGACGGATGCGCAGCCGGAGGTTGAGCGCGAGAGCCAGCGCGAACGCGGCGACCAGCGCGCCCATGGTGATCATCTGCATGAGGGAGCGGGGCAGCGTGATGATGGTCTTCGCCCCGGCGGAGCCGAGGGTGTTGAGGATCAGCAGTCCCCAGACGATCCCGGCCGTCCTCGGGGTGCCGGCGGCGGACGTGCCCGCCCTGTCCGCCGGCGCCGTCGGCGCTCCGTGCCCCGGTTCCCCGCTCATCGCGGCCACCGCCCCGTCTCCCGCCGCCGGGCCACGCGCGGCGGGCCCGGGGCGCGGGCGCCGGGGGTCCGTGGTCCGAGCTCGATCCCCACACCTCCTCCTCAGCCGTGGAACGCGAGCACGGTGGTGAACTCCCGCGCCCCGTCGGTGAATCCGGTGCCGACAAGGGTCGTGGCCGCCTCTTTGCGCCCGAAGCCGGCGGAGTACCAGCCCAGCGGCGGGCCCGTCTCGCCGCGGTGGGCCCGCCACTCCAGCTCGCCGGGGAGGTCGAGCACCGCGGAGCGGTCCTCGCCGTCCCGGGTCCAGGTGAGCCGCGCGCGATGGCCCGCCAGCTCCGCGGAGACCGCGGGACCGAGGTGGAAGGCCAGCCGAGCGGCCCGGCGCGGGCCGCGCACCTCGTCGGTCACCCGCAGCTCCCGGGTGGCCGCGGTCAGCTCCACCCGGCGGCGGTGCACGGAGCCCCGGTATCCGTCGTGCTCGGCGGACCAGCGGGCCGCGTCCGCGCCGGAGGTGTCCGCGGTCAGGACGCGGCTGCGGGCATGCCGGGTCCACAGGAAGGGGCCGCCGGAGACGGACTGGTCACCGCCGTCGAGTTCCAGGGTGTTGTGGCCGAGGGTGGACCGGAAGTACGTCCGCCACTCGGGCTGGCCGTGGTAGCAGAAGGTGCCCGGGTCGGCGAGGACATCGACCCCGTCGTGCCGGACCTCCACGGAGAGCGCGTCGGCGTGGGCGTGCGCGGCGATGGAGAGGAAGCCGTGCGGGCCGCCGTCGCAGCGGCACCAGATCCCGTCCGGGCCGCGCAGGATGGTGAGTCCCGCGTCGGCGAAGTGGGCCGGGCGCCTCGCCGGGCGGGCCGCGGCCGGTGCCGCGGGCCCGATGAGCGCGGCCAGCAGCGGGGTGCGCACATCGGCGGGGGTGACCTCGGGCCACCAGTCGAGCCGGCCGAACACGGCGTCCCCGGTGGCCAGCAGCGAGGCCCAGCGGTCGGTGCCCGCGCCGTCCACGACCAGGCCGTGTCCGTCGTCCGCGTCGCCCTGGCGCGGTGGCCGCAGCCGGCCGTCCACGACGGCGGCGAGCGCGTCGGTCATGCGCAGCAGCACCAGCCGGAGGGAGGCCGGGACCGGCACTCCGGCGGCGTCCGCCTCCGCCAGTGCGGCCAGGCCGAGCTCCAGTACGAGCCCGTGGTACTCGGTGGCCAGCTCGCGGTTGAGGCCGGAGCCGAAGGTGTTGGACCGCAGCCGGCGGTCCAGCGACCGCAGCGCGTCGGCCCGCCAGCGGGCCGACGAGGGGAACCATCCGAAGGCGCAGGCCGCGGCGAACTGCCCGGCGGCCTCGGCGACGATGTGGTTGTTCGCCGACGAGCCCCGGCTGGGGAAGGCGGCCAGCCAGCGCTGGTGGTGCCAGATCTGGTCGAGCGCCACCGGGTTCTCCTCGAACAGCCCGGCCGCGCCCGGCCAGCCGTCGAGCAGCCGGCGGATCCACACCCAGGAGAGCAGCCGGATGCCCAGCTCGATCCCGCTGATCCAGTGCACACCGCGCAGCGGCGGGTTGGCCGCCCACCACGAGCGCAGATGACCGGCGACCCGCTCGGCGTACCGGTCGTCGCCCGTGACCGCGTGGGCGGCGGCGAGCACGGTGAGGTACTGGTGCCGGGACGGCTCCCAGATCTGCTTGATGTCCCCGACCGCGCCCTCGCTCCGGTACGGCACGTCGAAGGCGTAGCCGTCCGGGGCCCGGCGGCCGGTCTTCGGGTCGTACCACCAGTCCGGGTCGGCCAGGTCGTCGCGGTCCACCCCGAAGAACCGGCCGTGCCCGGCCATCAGCCGGTCCGCCTCGGCGACGAGGAGTTTCGCGGCGTCCCCCGGCACCGCGGCGAGGGCGGCGGGGGGCAGGACGGCGGTGAACCGGGCACCGGTGACACGCGGGCGGTCCGGCGGCGCCGCACGCCACCGGCGCCTGCGCACGGTGTCGCCCACCCGGCCGCCGATCTCCCGAGGTCCCATCCGGGACAGCCGCCGCAGATACCAGCCCGGAGACGTGGTCCCGGTCATCGCGGCCCCGCCAGCGTCACCGGCGCGCCGCCGGCCAGGCCGGTCCGCACCGCGAGGGTGGCCGCCGTGGTGGCGACCAGCGACTCCAGCGGCACCGGCATCGGGCCGCCGGTCCGCACGGCGCCCAGGAAGGCGTCCAGTTCGGCGCGCTGGCCCTTGTCCCGGGCGCGGGAGAGCCGCGGGCTGCTCCACTTCGCGGGGCCGTGGACCGAGGCGCGGACGAAGTCGTCGAGCCGCAGCACCTTGCCGTCCGCGATCAGGTCCAGCGTCTCCTTGGGGAAGCCGCTCGATCCGGTGGTGACATAGCTGATGGTCGCGGTGGAGCCGTCCGGGTAGCCGAGGACGATCTGGAGGTCGTCGTTGCCGGGGGTGGCGACCGCGTACACCGAGACCGGATCGGCCCCGAGCAGCCGGCTCGCCGTGTCGATGAAGTGCCCGCCCTCGCCCTCGAAGCGGGTGCCCTCGGTGTCCTGCCGGAGGTACCAGCTGCCCCGGTCCAGCCGGCCGGCGTTGATGAGATAGCGCAGGCTCGCCGGGCCGGTGCGGGCGCCGAACCGCTTGTCCGCCTCCACCAGCAGCGGTGCGAACCGGCGGTTGAAGCCGACCTGGATCCGGTCGTTGCCGGACTCCTCCACCGCCGCGAGCACTCCGGCCAGCTCGTCCCCGGTGAGCGCCAGCGGCTTCTCCACGAAGACCGTCTTGCCGGCCAGCAGCGCCCTGCGGGTCAGTTCGGCATGCGAGCTGTGCCGGGTGACGACGAACACCGCGTCGACGGCGGGGTCGCCGAGCACCGCGTCGAGATCGGTGGTCGCCTCCGCGAAGCCGAACTTCCGCCGGGCGTTGACCGCGGAGAGCGCGGTCGTGGTGACGACCGAGGAGAGCTCGACGCCGTCGCGCCGGGCCAGATGCGGCAGCAGCATCGAGGTCGCGTAGTTCCCCGCGCCGATGAAGGCGAGCCGCACCGGCGCACCGGCGGGCCGGGCCGGGCCGGACGCCCCGCCGCCGCGCCGCACCTCGGGCACGGTCACCGCCGGGGCCCGCGTCTCCTCCTGCTGTTCCGGGTACCGGAACAGCACCGCCACGGCCTTCAGGTCCCCGTCCTTCAGGCGCTGGTAGGTCTCCACGGCGTCGTCGAAGTCGGCGATGTGGGAGATCAGCGGCTCCACGTCGACCCGGCCGGCCGCGAGGAGTCCGAGGAAGCAGGCCAGATTGCGGCGCTCGGTCCAGCGCACATAGCCGATCGGGTAGTCCCTCCCCTCCAGCTCGTACGCCGGGTCGTAGCGCCCGGGGCCGTACGAGCGGGAGAACCGGACGTCGAGCTCCTTCATGTAGTACGCGTTCCACGGCAGGTCCAGGCGGCACTTGCCGATGTCGACGACCCGGCCGCGGTCGCGGCTCAGCCGGGCGGCCAGCTCGACGGGCTGATTGCTGCCGCCGCCGGCGGCCAGATACACCTGGTCCACGCCGTGGCCGCCGGTGAGCTCGGCGACGGCGGCCTCCACGGCGGCGGACGCGGGGTCGCCGCAGGCCGCGGCGCCCAGACGGGCCGCGAGCTCGCAGCGGGCCGGGTCGGGGTCGGCACCGACGACGGTGACTCCCGAGGCGGCCAGCAGCTGCACCACCAGCTGCCCGATCAGTCCGAGACCGATGACCAGGGCCACGTCCCCGAGCTGTGACTCGCCGCGGCGCACGCCCTGAAGCGCGATCGACCCGACGGTGCCGAAGGCCGCGTGCCGGGGGGCGAGACCGTCCGGCACCGGTGTGTAGAGGTTCTTCGGCACCCAGTTCAGCTCGGCGTGGAGCGCATGCTCATTGCCGGCGCAGGCCACCAGGTCGCCGGCCTTCACATCGTCGATTCCGGTACCGACCCGCTCGACCACCCCGCAGAGCGAATAGCCCAGCGGTGTGTAGGAGTCGAGCTTGCCCATCACCTTGCGGTAGGTGGCGGGGACGCCGTTGGTGGCCACGCTCTGCATGACCTTGGCCACCTGGTCCGGCCGCGAACGGGCCTTGCCCAGCATCGACATGCCGGCCTCGGAGACCTTCATGAGCTCGGTCCCGGTGGAGATCAGCGAGTAGGCGGTGCGGACCAGCACACCGTCCGGCTTGCACCCCGGCACCGGCACGTCGAGCAGCGCCAGTTCACCGCTCTTGTAGTTCTGCACAACCTGTTTCAACCCGAGCTCCTCATTGTTTCCACGCTGTCAGGCCGCCCGGCTCCGGCCGGAGCCGGAGGTGGCGCCGCGATACCAGTACTCGAGAGTCAGCACATGCCACAGATGCTTGGAGTGGTCCCGGTGCCCGGCGGCGTCCTCGGCGACGAGCCGCTCCAGCGCCTCACGGCGCAGGAATCCGGAGCGCACGAGCACTCCGTCGTTGACCACCTCGCGCAGCAGCGGTGCCAGATCCCGGCTCATCCAGGCCCGCAGCGGGGCGCTGAAGAGGCCCTTGGGCCGGTAGACGATCTCCCGGGGCAGGATCGAGGTGGCCGCCTCCTTGAGCGCGGCCTTGCCCTGCCGTCCGACGATCTTGCGGTCGCCGGGCACGGTGAACGCCGCCCTGACCACCTCGACATCCACATACGGCACCCGCACCTCGGTCGACGCGGCCATGCTCGACCGGTCCGTGTAGGCGAGGTTCAGGCCCGGCAGGAACATCCGGGCGTCACCCAGGCACATGCGGTTGACGAAGTCGTCGAGGTCGTTGTCCCGGTAGATGTCCGCATGCTCGTCCAGTACGTCGTCGACCGTCCCGGCCAGATCCGGATTGATCAGGCCCAGCAGCTCGCCCCGGTCGTACATGGTGTAGCTGCGGCGGAACGCGGTCTCCTCCGGCAGTTCGGCGAAGGAGAGGAACCGCTTGGCGAAGCGCACCGACCGGTATCCCCGGCGGGAGGTGGCGACCGGCAGCCGGTCCACCGCCGCGACGACACCGCGCCGCAGGGGGCGCGGTACGCGCTGCCAGCGCAGTGCCAGCAGGTTGGCGACATGCTTGCGGTATCCGGCGAACAGCTCGTCGGCGCCCATCCCCGAGAGCATCACCTTGACCCCGGCCTCCCGGGCGGCCGAGCAGATCAGAAAGGTGTTGATGGCGGCCGGGTCGCCGATCGGCTCGTCCAGATGGTGTGTCATCCGGGGCAGCAGATCGAGCACGTCCGGCGCGATCTCGATCTCGTGCAGATCGACCCCGAACCGCTCGGCCACCTGCCGGGCGTAGCGCAGATCGTCCGGCATCGCCTCGAATCTGGCGTCCTCGGCCCGGAATCCGATCGTGTACGCGGAGATCCCGGGCCGGTGGCGGGCGGCCAGCGCGGTCAGCCAGCTGGAGTCCAGACCGCCGGAGAGGAAGGTGGCCACCGGCACGTCGGAGAGCAGATGGCGCCGGTTGGACTCCTCCACGACGGCGGCCAGGTCCGGCCGCTCACCGGCGCGGGCCCGCTCCCGGCCCTCGGCCGCGACGTCCCGGAGGTTCCAGTACCGGCCGCGCTGGACGCTGCCGTCGGGCCGGCACCGCAGCCAGCTCCCCGGGGGCAGTTTCTCCGCCTCGCGGTACGCGCAGCGCGAGTCCGGCACCCAGTAGTAGAGCAGCGAGGCGACCAGGGCCGCGTGGTCCACCTCCAGCGATCCGCCGGTCACGGCGGCGAGCGCCTTGAGCTCGGAGGCGAACATCAGGCCGGTGCCGCGCCGGAGCAGGAACAGCGGCTTGACGCCGAGCTGGTCCCGGGCGAGCACCAGGTCGCCGGTCCGCTCGTCGAAGACCGCGAAGGCGAACATGCCGCGCAGCCGGGGCAGACAGTCCGTGCCCCAGCGGCGCCACGCCTCCAGCAGCACCTCGGTGTCGGAGGTGCCCCGGAAGCGCACCCCGGCGGCGGCCAGCTCTGCGCGGAGTTCGGGCGCGTTGTACAGCTCGCCGTTGTACGTGAGGGCGAGGCCGCCGGAGACCATCGGCTGGGCGCCGGTCTCGGACAGGTCGATGATGGCCAGCCGGCGGTGCCCGAGGTGCACCTCACCGTCACCGGCGGGGTGGCTGTACCGGCCCGATCCGTCCGGGCCCCGGTGGGCGAGGACATCGGTGAGCCGGTCGGTCACGGCCTTTCCGTCCGGCCACTGGTAAGTGCCTGCGATGCCACACATGTTCTACCGTGCCTCCTGGTCGCTGTCCGGTACGAGGGCGGCCGGTATCGACGGCCGCTCCGTCCGCAGCTGGCTGGTGCCGTGCTGCCGGGCGGGCCGGTCCGCCCTCGGCTGGCCCGCGCCGTGCTGGCGGGCCGGCCGTTCGTGGGGGGCGCGCAGCGCGGTGTGCAGGCCGTCCCAGAGAGTGCCGTCGGTCCGGTCGCCCGGATCGGGGTCGATCAGCACCACACCGATCACCGCGATCCGCTGCTCCGCGAGCTGCCGGGCCACGGTGTGCAGCCAGGCGGCGCTGCCGTGTCCGGCCCGTACGACGAGCACGGTCCGGCCGCCGAGGTACTGGAGGTCCGTCCACGCCGTGCCGGGCGCGACCGAGCCGACGCCGAGTGTGCGGCCCTGGGCCGGCGCGGTCGCGGCGTGGTCGCCGGTGATCACGGCCGGGCCCCCCGGCTCCCGGCGCGTCCTGGTGAGTTCCCGGCCGGGCAGTCCGTCGATGACGGTGACCGGGCCCTCGGCCGCCAGCGCCCCGGCGACGTTCAGGGCGATCACACTCGCGCCGCGCGCACAGCCCAGTTCCAGCAGCGACACCGGTTCCGCGGAACCGCGCACGGTGCGCGCCAGGGTCGTGGTGAGGCGTTCGCGGGCCGCCCGGGTGCACCCGCGCTGCCACAGCCCGGGCGACCGGTGCGGCGAGCGGCGGAGCTCGGCGATGACCGAGGCGCCGAGATTGGCCGCGATCTCCCGGCGCAGTACGGGACGGTCGGCCACCGCCGTGCCGATCGCGGCCACCGCGAGCCCGAGGACCAGCCCGAGGACCAGCCCGATCGCGGCGTTGGTGACGGCGGTCCTCGGCAGTGAGCCGCGCACCGCGCGGGGGGCGTCCACGATCTGGGTGCCGGCGATGACCTGGGGTGTGCCGGTGCTCGCCTCCGCGGCACGCTGGTCGAATTCGGCGATCCGCGAATTGAGCTCGGCCCGGCGGGCGAAGAGCGACTCGGTGCTCGCCGACTCCTTCGGATCGCTCTCCGGAGTCCCCTTCCCGATCTCCTTGTTGACGCGGGTGAGCTCGGCCCGCATGCGGTCGCGCTGGTCGAGCAGGGACTTGGCCTCGGCCCGGGCGGATTCCCACATCCGCCGGACGTGGTCGGCGATGAAGGCGTCGGCGAGCGCGCCGGCCCGGGCCACCGCCTCCGCCTCGGTGCCGGCCGTCACATCGATCTGCATCAGGTTGTTGGTCAGGCCGGTGCCCCGGTACTCCTGGAGGAAGTCCTCGGGGTCGTCGGCGGACTTGAGGGATTTCAGGGCCATGCCGGCGATCCGTGTGGTCCCCAGCAGGGCGATGTCGGTGCGGATCAGGGTTCCGCTGTCGTTCGGCTGGTCCTCGCGGTGCGCGACGAGGACCTTGGTCATCGCGCTCGGCGGCGGCGGGAACAGCACCGCCAGCGCCGCGCCGGCCAGCAGCCCCACCAGCGCCATGACGGACCAGAGGCGGTGACGCCTGCGCACCGCCACCAACAGTGCCTGCAGGTCCAGCAGCGGCGTGGCCGCCGATGACTCCGCAGTCGTGCTCGTTGTCACACTGACTCTCCCGTCCCGGCGCCGCGAACCGCGAGCACCGGAGTGGCCTTCTCCGCAGGACGGCCGGCGGACCGCGCCGGGCGGGCCCGGACGGCGCCGGCGACGACGATGCCGACGACCTCGTGCCCGGCGTCCGTGCACGCCTCGGCGACACCGGCGAGCTCCCCCGCGGTCCAGTGGCCCGCGCTGAGCACGACCACGGCGCCGGATTCGGTGTCGCGGTCCGGCACCATCGGCCGGGACACCGGGACCTCCACCACCCGCAGGACGGGGTGTCCCCGGCCCGAGGAGTTCGGGGAGGGGTTGTTCCCGGCCTCGGCGACGAGCTGTCCGGCGGCCAGGCGCGCGGTCTCGTCGCCGTCCGGCACGATGACCAGGAGCCGCCGGGGGGCCGGTGCCCGGTCCCGGAGGCGGGCGCACACCCGGCGGTAGCGGATCCGCCGGTCGGCCTCGTCGCCGGATGTCCGCGGGGGCGGTGTGTCCCACGGGGTGTCGACGCCCAGCAGCCGGCGGAGCCGGGCCCGCGGGCCGCGGGCCCGGGGCCGGTGCGGGCGCCGTGCGCCGGGTACGTCGACGGTGCCGAGCAGCACCGAGCTCAGCGCCGCCGCGATCTCCGGTCCGGTGCGCGGCCGGCGAAGCACCCGTGCCGCGGTGAGATGGCCGATGACCGCGAGCAGGAAGAACAGCAGCGCTCCGGCGGCGATGAGGTGCACCCTCGTCGGCGGTGTCTCGCCGGCCGGGCGGGGCGCCGGGCCCATCACGACCAGCGCCGCCCTGCCGGAGGCCGGGTCCGCCTGGTCCAGCTTCTTCATGGCCTCCTCCAGCGCGGTGCGGAGTTTGGCGAGCCCGGTGCGGGCCTGCACGCTCTCCACGGTCCCGCCCGGATCGGCGGCGTCCGACAGGGCGGTGATGCGGCGGTCCGTCTCCACCATCCGCTTCCGCAGCGCCTCCGCCCCCTTGGCCGCCTCGGTCCGGTCGCTGTCGCCCGCGATCCTCGCGGTGAAGGTGACGAGCTGCCGTGCCACCCGGTCGGTGAGCTGCTGTGCGTGTTCCGGGGTGTCGGCGGTACCCGAGATCGTGATGATGTTGCCGTCGGCCGCCTTGGCGCTCACCCGGTCCCGCAGCTCCCCGGCGCCCGCCCAGCCGAGTGTGGCGGTCGCGCGGTCGACCACCGCCGAACTGGTCGCGATCTCCACCTGGGTCAGCAGTTCGCGCTCCTCCCACTGGCCCGGCAGCAGTACCGACGCCGAGGCCGTGTACCTCGGCGGGAACAGGACCGAGGTGCCGTAGCCGACGAGCGCGCCGACCACGGTGAGAACGGTGAGCAGCCGCCGTCGCCGGCGGAGAATCCGCCCGATCGTGACCAGGCGTATGGTGTCGTCGCTCAACGCCGCGGCCACTTCCCCGTCCGGGCCCGGCCGCCCGGCGCCACCGGGGCGCGGCCGCGGCAGGCGGCGGCGTAGGCGGCGAGCAGCGACGCCTGGGAGTTGGGCCAGGAGAGCCGGCCGGTGATCCGCTCCCGGCCGGTCCTGCCCATCCGGGCCCGTCTCTCCGGATCGTCCAGCAGCAGCGCGATGAGACCGGCGAATTCGGCCTCGTCGTTGGCGGGCGCGTAGAGGGCGGCGTCCCCGGCGGAGACCCGCGCCTCCCGGAGGTCGAAGGAGACGATCGGGCGGCCCATCGCCATGTACTCGAGGACCTTGTTCATGGTTGACACGTCATTGAGCGGATTGCGCGGGTCGGGGGAGAGACACACATCGGCGGTGGACAGATAGCGCACCAGATCGGCATCGGGTATTCGCCCGGTGAACTCCACCTGCTCCGAGAGCCCGAGCCGCCGGGAGAGCGCGACCATGGCGTCGAAGGCGTCCCCGGCGCCGACGAACACCGCATGCCAGTCGGTCCGCCCGAGCTCGTCGCGGAGTTTCGCGAGGGCGCGCAGGGCGTAGTCGACACCGTCCTGAGGGCCCATCACACCGAGGTAGCAGAGCAGATGGGGCTTGCCGCGCTTCAGCTCCGGCTCGGCGAGCACCGGCTGGAAGCGGTCGGTCTCGGGTGCGCTGCGCACCACGTAGACGTCCTCCGGCTTCCGGCCGCCGCGGCCGATCGCGACGTCCCGGTAGCTCTCGTTGGTGGCGAGCACGATGTCCGAGGCCCGGTAGGTCAGCCGTTCCAGCGCGCACACGGCGCGGTAGAGCAGGTCCTCGCCGCGGTCGAACCGGGAGAGGTACAGCTCGGGCACCAGGTCGTGCTGGTCGAAGACGAACCGCGCGCCGCGCCGCTTGAGCCAGAGGGCCGGCAGGAACAGCAGGTCGGGCGGGTTGCAGGCATGGACCACATCGACCGGGCCGACCCTGCGGGCCAGCCGGGCGGTGTGCCAGAGCGCCGTGCCGTACTCGCGGAGATAGCCGGCGGGCCCGCCGGTGGCCGCGCGCAGCGGGTAGCGGTGGATCCGCACCCCGTCGATCTCGGCCTCCGGCTCGGTGTCCCGCTTGGTCCCCTGCGGGCAGATGACGTGCACCTCCCAGCCCGCGTCGCGCAGTGTCCTGCACTCCTGCCACACCCGTCGGTCGAACGGCACCGAGAGGTTCTCCACCAGAATCAGCGCACGCCGGCCGGCGCCGCTCGCGTCACCAGGCAAGGCCCATGTACCCCGGTTCGGCCCGGCGCGCATCGGCGTCGGGGAGGCGGATGAGATCGATGAGCACCGGCCCGTCGCCGTGCGGCAGCGCCGACAGCACATCCGGATCGCTGGTGCCGACGAGGCACACCTCGGCATGTTCCAGCACCTCTTCGACGGAGTCGGCGAGGAGCTGCGCGAGGTGCGGGAGCCGGGTCTCGATGTACTCGCGGTTCGCGCCGAGCAGCCGGGAGAGGCTCACATTGGCGTCGTAGATCCGCAGGTCGTAGCCCTTGCCCAGCAGCCGCTCCGCCAGCTCGACGAGCGGGCTCTCGCGGAGGTCGTCGGTGCCGGGTTTGAAGGACAGTCCGAAGAGGCCGGCCCGGCGCTTGCCGGTGCGCTCGACCATCTCCACCGCGCGCTGGAGATGCGCGGAGTTGGAGGGGAGCACATGGGCGAGGATGGGTACCGAGACATCGGCCCGGTGTGCCGCGTGGACCAGGCTGCGCAGATCCTTGGGCAGGCAGGAGCCGCCGAAGGCGAAGCCGGGCCGCAGATAGGCGGGGCTGATGTTGAGTTTGCGGTCCGCCAGGAACACATCCATCACCTGGTGCGAGTCCACCCCGAGCGCCTGGTACACCGCGCCCAGTTCGTTCGCGAAGCCGATCTTGAGGCCGTGGAAGGCGTTGTCCGCGTACTTGATCGCCTCGGCCGTGGGGACCGGCACCCGGAACACCTCACCGGGCACCGTCTCGTACAGCGCGGCCACCGCATCGCCGCTGGCCGGGTCGAGTTCGCCGATGACCGTCTTGGGCGGGTCGAAGAAGTCCCGCACACTGGTGCCCTCGCGCAGGAACTCCGGATTGACCGCGACTCCGAAGTCCACCCCGGCGGTGCCGCCGGCGTACTTCTCCAGGATCGGCACCAGCAGTTTGAGGCAGGTGCCCGGGAGCATGGTGCTGCGGAAGACGACGGTGTGCCGCCCGCCCCGCCCGCCCCGCTCGGCCAGTACGGTGCCGATCTCCTCGGCGACCCGCTCCAGATAGGTGGTGCACAGACTGCCGTTGGGCTCCGACGGCGTGCCCACACAGACCAGCGACACCTCACTGTTCATGATCGCCTCGCGGATGTCGCCGGTGGCGCGTAACGCCCCGGTCCGCACGACGTCGGCGATGAGCTCGCCGATCCGTTCCTCGACCACCGGGGCCCTGCCGTCGTTGACCAGGTCCGCCTTCACCTGGTTCACGTCCACGCCGATGACCTCGTGGCCCATGCTCGCCAGGCACGCGGCCGACACACAGCCCACGTAGCCGAGCCCGAAAACGCTTACCCTCATGACCCGTCCCTCCCCCCAGGCAGGCCCTCGCGGCCCGCGGTCCGTGTACCGGCCGGATGGCGGTTCCCGCGCATCAGTAGGCCCCCTGCCCGTGGACCACCGCACGCAGCGTCTTCCAAAGAATCACCGTGTCCAGGGCGAGCGACCAGTCCTCCACGTACCGCAGGTCCAGCCGCACCGCCTCCTCCCACGGCAGGTCGCTGCGTCCGCTGATCTGCCACAGGCCGGTGAGTCCCGGCTTGACCAGCAGCCGGCGCCGGATGTCCGGGTCGTACGCGGCGGACTCCTCCGGCAGCGGGGGCCGCGGGCCGACCAGCGACATCGATCCGGTGAGCACATTGAAGAGCTGCGGGAGTTCGTCGACGGAGTACCGGCGCAGCACCGCTCCCACCCGGGTGACCCGCGGATCGCGGCGGAGCTTGAACAGCAGCCCGGCCCCCTCATTGCGGTCGGCGAGCGCGTCCCGTGCCCGGTCGGCCCCGGTGACCATGGTGCGGAATTTGAGAATGGTGAACTCGCGTCCGTCCTTGCCGACCCTGCGCTGGCGGTAGAACGCCCCGCCCCGGCTGTCCATCAGCACGAGCAGTCCGGTGACCACCATCAGCGGCGCGAACACCATCAGCAGGATCGCCGCGCCCATCCGGTCGACGACCTCCTTGACGACCCGGCGGCCGCCGCTGAAGGTCGGCATGCTGACCCGCAGCAGCGGGATCCCGAGCACCGCGTCGACGTGCAGCCGCGGTCCGGCGACTTCCATCAGTACGGGGGCCACGACCATCTCGGCGTCGCTGCCCTCCAGATTCCAGGCCAGCCGCTGGAGCCGGTCCGGTGACCAGTGCGGGTCGGGGGTGACGGCGACGACGCGGTAGCCGTCGCGGCGGACATGGTTGGCGACGTCCGCCAGCCGGCCCACCACCGGCACTCCGTCCATCAGGTCACCGTCGAGTCCGGGTCCGCCGGTGGTGCACACCGCGTCCACCCGCCAGCCGAGGTGAGGGGATTTGCGGGCCCTGGTGATGAGGTCGCGCACGGTGGCCGGGCTCCCGGCGGCGAGCACCGGTCTCAGGCACTCCCCGTCCTTGCGCTGCCGGTGCAGCCGGAGGCGGAGCAGATATCGCGCGGTCATGGTGACGAGCGCGATGGCGGGGATGGCGACGAAGATCCAGAGTTTGATGTTCCGCGAGGTGAGGGCGATCCCGCCGAGCGCGAGGACGACGGCCGCCATGAAGAGTGAGCGTCCGAGCCGGCGGAACTCCTCGGCGCCCTGGCCGAGTACGACCGGGGCCCACGACCGGCTCACCGCGAGCGCTCCCAGCACCAGCAGTTCGGTGCCGAAGGCCAGTATTCCCCACTTCTCGTGCCAGTTGGCCGCGTCCCGGGCTCCGAAGAAGCTGCCTATCGCCCCCACCACGAAGGCGGTGGCCACCATGTCGCTGGTGATCACGGTACGGCGGTACCGCTCCTCCCAGTCGGTCGCGGGCCGGCCGATCGTCCCGTTCGCCAACTGCCCGCGTGTCGACGGAAACGGGTTGTATAACTCCCCCTGCTGCACAGAACCCCCCAGGTCCCCAGCGGTTCGACGTGTTCGCCCAACACTGTTGCTCCCCTCGGGAGGCCCCCGCCCTCCCGCGCCGCGCTGTTCCGCCCCGGAGGCGACCGCGCAGGGCAGGCCGATCCGCCGGCGCTGCTTGAACACACCTCACCGCGGCGGCGCGGACGGGAATGTCCTGCCGGCCTCTGGACGTGCGCGCGGGAACCCGCTGATACCCCGGATGCTCCCCGCACCCGGGGCCCCCTCCGGGGCTCCGAGAATTGATCACCCCCTCGGCATGCGCCGGGAGGCGGTCACTGACTTTCGATGGCGCCGAACTTGAAGATCATTAATGTTCGCTTCACGCCCGAACAGCTGAAGCACGGTCAATCTAGACCATCGGCGCGGGTATGGAGAGGGAATGTGTGCAACTTGTGCTCAAGCTTTGGGAGCGGATTCACCAACCGCCCCCCTCACAGAGGTGAATTGACGGCGCGGAAGTACCTTGTGACCTGTGACGCAGGGAGTTCCCGGGGACTTTGGGCGCCGACGGAACCGGAGGCGTTCCGACGCCACCCGGAGGACCGCGCACCGGCCCTGCGACCGAAGTACCGCGGTGGAGCTCCGGCGGCCCGGGGAACCTCAACAGGCCATGGCACACGCGGAGTTCGGCCGGACATCCCGCGAAGGGCAGCTGACGGGAGGCCGCCGCCGGTGCCCGGGGCAGCGGGATCCGGTCGAACGGGTCACAGAAGACTCCGACTGGCGAAACATTCACGCCAATTGCGATCAACCGGTGCCCGGTATTGACCGAGTGGCGACTCTCTGATGAAAACTGGCCGGAAATGCACTGTGACATCCCGGCATGCAATTCGGCACGCCGCCCGGAGAGCGCGAGGCGTGTCCCGCGGCGGCCCGGCCGAATTGATCAAGGCACCGGCCATTGCGCTTTCACTTCCGTCCCATAAAGCCCGGCCGCACCGGGCTCGGCGGCACACCCGGGGCATTCCCGGCCCGGTCCACGCGATGCTCTCGCGCCGATCCCGCTGCTTCCGCCACCGAAGGCGAAGATCACCGCGGACCGGTTCACCGCGGGGCACCGCCCCGGCCGATCCCTGCGCGAAGCGGCCCGACGCGCCGGTGCGCGAGGATGGGCCGGGAGAGATCCGTACCCGGGAAGGAACCGCCGATGACCACCGACGCACCCGATTCCGTCCTGCTGCGCACCCGGGGGCACGCCGGATACATCACGCTCAACCGCCCGCGCGCGCTCAACGCCCTCACCCATGAGATGGTCCGGACGATCGACGCGGCCCTCACCGCCTGGGAGCACGACGACCGGGTACGGGTGGTGGTGCTCGCCGGCGCCGGCGAGCGGGGGCTCTGCGCGGGCGGTGACATCCGGGCCATTCACGCGGACGCCGTCGCGGGCGGTGACGCCGCACCGGCCTTCTGGCGGGACGAGTACCGGCTCAATGCCCGGATCGCGCGCTTCCCCAAGCCCTGGGCGGCCCTGATGGACGGCATCGTGATGGGCGGCGGTGTGGGGGTGTCGGCACACGGCTCGGTGCGGATCGTCACCGAGCGCTCGTCCGTCGCGATGCCGGAGACCGGTATCGGCTTCGTCCCGGACGTCGGCGGTACGCATCTGCTGGCCCGGGCGCCGGGCGAACTCGGCACCCTCCTCGCGCTGACGGGGCTGCCGGTGGGCGCAGCCGACGCCGTGCTGTGCGGTCTCGCGGATCACTTCGTGCCCTCCGGGCGGCTGGCGGGGTTCGCTTCGGCGCTCGCCGGCGGGACGGTCGGGGAGGCGCTGCGCGCGTACGCGTCCGTCGCACCCGGGGGCGAACTGGCCGCGCGCCGGGAGTGGATCGACGAGTGCTGTGCGGGGGATTCGGTGGAGGACATCGTGGCCCGGCTGCTCGGCCGCGGCGATCCGGCGGCGAAGGAGGCCGCCGGGACGATCCTCCGCAGGTCGCCCACCTCGCTGAAGGTCACTCTCGCCGCGCTGCGCCGGGCGCGGGCGCTCGGTTCGCTGGAGGCGGTGCTCGACCAGGAGTACCGGGTGTCCTGTGCCGCCTTCCGCGGACCGGATCTGATCGAGGGGGTGCGGGCGCAGGTCATCGACAAGGACCGCCGGCCGCGCTGGTCGCCGGCGGAGCTCTCGGAGGTGACGGCGGCGGATGTGGAGCGGTTCTTCGCGCCGCTGGGCGATCGGGAGCTCGGGCTGTCGTCCGCCGGCGGCTGAGCGGGCCGCCCGGCGGGCGCGGAGGAGCGGCGGCGGCGAGTCGCCGCGACAGCGCGACAGCGGATCGGCGACTCACCGGGTCGGGCGCAGAAGCAGCAGCGCGGTGTCGTCACCGCGCCGGCCGCCGGCGTCGACCGGCCCGATCAGCGTGTCCGCGACCGTCTCCAGGGAGCCGTCCGCCGCGCCGGCGAACCGCCGCGCCAGTGCCGCCAGCGAATCGTCCATGTCGACCCCGGGGGTCTCGATCAGCCCGTCGGTGTAGAGGGCGAGGACCGACCCGGGCCGCAGCGGTACGGCGGTGGTCGGATACACCGCGGCCCGGTCGACGCCCAGCAGCGGGCCGCCCGGGAGGTCCAGGACGCGGACCGTGCCGTCCGGCCCGCGCAGCAGCGGCTGCGGGTGTCCGGCGCGGGCGAGGAGCACGCGGCGGGCGGGGAGGTCGAGATGGAGATAGAGGCAGGAGGCCAGGAGCTCCACATCGAGGTCGATCAGCAGCCGGTTGGTGGACTCCAGCACCTGGCCGGGCCGCTGGCCGACCGCCGTGTAGGCGCGCACGGCGGTGCGCACCTGGCCCATCAGCCCGGCGGCGGTCACATTGTGCCCCTGGATGTCCCCGATGACGGCGGCGGCCGAGGGGGCGGATCCCGGGGCGGGGGTGATGGGCGCGGTGGGGACCAGATCGTAGAAGTCGCCGCCGATGTCCATGCCCTGGGTGCCCGGCAGATAGCGCGCGGCCACCTCCAGACCGGCGAGCGCGGGCAGTGAGTGCGGCAGCAGCGCTGACTGGAGTCCCTGTGCGAGGCGGTGTTCGGCGTCGTACAGCCTGGCGCGTTCCAGGGCCTGGGCGATCAGCCCGCCGAGGCCGGTGAGAACGGCGCGCTCCTCGGCGGTGAAGCGGTGTTCGGCGGCGAAGCCGAGGACACAGGCGCCGACGGGGCGCCCGGAGGCGATCAGCGGGAGATAGGCCCAGGCGGCCATTCCGTCCGGGGTGACGGCCCGGGCGGGGTAGACGCCCTCCAGCTCCGCGCGTGATTCGAAGAAGGAGGGCACTCCGGTGACCAGGGTCCGGGCGCCGGGGGTGTGGGCGGCGAGCGGCAGGCCGTCGAAGCGCTCGGCCGTTCGGGGGTCCCGGTAGCCGCGGTGGCCGAGCACCCGGAGCCGGCCGTGTTCGGAGGTGAGGATCGCCAGTGCGCTGCCGCCGAGGTTCGGCAGGATCTCGTCCGCGACCAGGGCGATCACATCGGAGACGGTGACGGCCTCGGTCAGGGCGATGGCCAGATTGGCGATGTGGGAGATGGTGACCAGCCGGCCCCCGTGTTCGGGCCGGGTGCCGTCCCGGGGGGCGTGCGCGGGACGGCCGGCGGGGGTGATGTGGACGCTGACACCGCTGCGGGTGGGGTGCAGCAGAAAGGTGAGCCACTCCCGGGGCGGTCGCCGCGCCGTGAAGGAGGTGGTGCGCTGCGTCATCATGGCCGCGCGGTGGCGCTCCTCGTACGCGGGGTTGTCCAGCCAGGGGACGGCGCTCCACAACGGCCGGCCGGTCAGCCGGGGGACGGGAACGCCGAGGAGTTCCCCGGTGGCGGGGTTGGCGTAGGTGACGCGTCCGTTCACATCGAGCGCGCACATGCCGTCGGGGACCCGGGCGAGCAGATTCTGTGCCTCGACCCCCTCGGTCCGGAACACACCGGCGCCGGGGCGGGGGAAGTCGCCGGTTTCGGCTGTCGCGTCCGCACCGGCGGCGAAGGGCGCTGCCGCCGTGTCCGGAAGGCCGGGGAAGCCCTCGCCGGGGACGACGGGGGTGCCCAGCTCGGCGGCGCGGCGCAGCCGCCGGGCGAGCCGGTCGCAGGCTGAGGTGAGGTGGGTGCGCTCGGTCTCGGTGAGCTCGCCGGAGTGGGAGGCGGGCCAGGTGACGTAGGCGGCGCCGTACACGGTTCCGGCGGTGGCGACGGGCAGGGCGGCCAGGCAGTACTGGTAGGGCAGCACGACCGCGATACGGGGGTAGCGGCGGGCCATCTCCGCCTCGCCGGGGACCCAGACGATCCGCCCCTCCCGCACCGCTTCGGCGACGGGGATGGGAGAGGTGACGGAGACCCGTTCCCAGGGCGCGGAGAAGGCCCGGGGCAGTCCGGCCTTGGCGGTCATTTCGAGGATCTGCCCGCTGTCGCCGTGCCGGAGCAGATAAAGGGCGCCGGAGTGGGCGTGCACCACGTCCATCAGGGCGGCGAGGGCAAGGGAGAGCAGGGGCACGGTGCCCTCGCCCCCGCTGCCCGGCGCTGCCGGCCCGGAGGTCTGCGGCCCGGTCACGGCCAACCACCACCTCCTCCGCAGCGCTCACGACCAAGGCTGCCCGCTGTGCGGCCTTCCCGCACGGCGAGCCCGGTCCGGCGGGGCCCGGGGAGCTTCCCCCCGCCCCCGCCGGACCGGGTGTCCCCACGGCGCCGGGGTCAGCGTCCGCGGGTCCCCGGCGGGCGGGCCGCCGCGGTGTCCGGGACGCGGATCACGGCGGTGCGGGAGACCCCGCTCACCGTGACGGTCAGGGTCACCGTCCCCGGGCGCAGGGCGGTGAGGCGGCCCGTCGCCGGGTCGAGCACCGCCGTGTGAGGCGGACGACCGCCGCGTCCCGCGCGCTGTCGGTGCTCTCCGAGGACGCGAAGGCCCGGGGAGCCCGTCCAGTCGGTGCTGAGCGGCGGCGCGGCGGGCACCCGCCGGGCGCCCTGGGTGACGGTCGCCCGGACGACCGCCGTCTCTCCCGCGGGGAGTGTGCCGGGCGCCGTCAGCTCCAGCCCGTCGGTGTGGGGGCGGCTCTGGACCGAGATCCAGTCGGGGCCCGGTCCCCAGGGTCGTTCCCGGGCGGCCCGCGCGGCGGCCGGGCTCACCGGGTCGACACCGACGAGGGACCAGCCGGTGAAGCCGCCCCCGCCGGCCGGGCCCGCCGGTGCCTTGCCGGAGTTCCCGTTGACCAGATACGGCACTCCGTCCACCCGGGACGCGTGGAAGACCCCCGCATGGCCGGCGATGAGGGCCGCCCCCTTCCCGGTGGTCCGCCGGAATTCGGCCAGCCACCGCTCGATCAGCGCGGCCTCCTTCCGGTCGCCGAGCGCGCTGCCCTGCTGGGGGGAGGGATCGCGCGGCGGCACGTGCTGGACCAGGAGAACCGACCCGATGCCCGGATCCCCGGCCGCCGCGTCCAGTTGTGCCCGCAGGCCGGCGATCTGCGCGAGGCCGCCGCCGCGCAGGGTCAGCCGGGAGGTGTCCAGGGTCAGCATGCGGGTGCCCCGGTGGTCGGTCACCCGCTGCGCGGGCCCGAACTCGGCGGTGAAGTCGTCGATCCGGCCGCCCATCACCTCATGGTTGCCCGGCACGTAGTACCAGGGCAGCGCGTCGCCCAGCTCCTCGGTGAGGATCCGGCGGGCGAAGGCCAGGTCCCGAGGTGATCCCTCGTCGACCAGATCGCCGTTGACCACGAGGAAGGCGGGCCGCGCGGCCCGGATCTCGCGCAGGGTGCGCCGGGCCTGCCGGACGATCGCGCTGTCGGGGTCGCGGGCGACGAACTGCGCGTCCGACATCACCGCGAACCGCCACTGGCGCCGCTCGGTCCGCGCGGCCGTGCCGATCAGCGGGTCGGGGGCGCGCGGTTCGGCGGGGAGCTCCACGGCGGGCGGCACCAGGGCGGTGAGTCCGTCGATCACGACGGCCCCGGTGTACTGGCGCCCGGCTGCGGTCTCGGCGAGGTAGAAGCGGTGCACGGCGAGGGGGGCGGGTGCGCCCGGGGGCACCGTGAAGGTCACCTGGCGCCACCCGGTCCAGGTGAGGTGGGGCCCGCGCAGCAGCTGGTCGGATCCGGCGGCGTCCCTGAGGTGCAGGGTGGGCCAGGCGCCCTTGCCGTCACCGCGGATCCAGAGGGTGAAGGACTGCGGCCCGCCGGGTACGGGGATGGGGCGAGGCGGGATGGCGTAGGCGGCCCGGGTGGCGGTGGACCGGGTGAAGTCGTAGGTCAGCTCCAGGCCGGTGCCGTTCCGCCCGCCCGGTGTCGCGGCGACCGAGCCGTCCGCGCGGGCCTGTCCGAAAGTCCACGACCCGGCGTCGTCGAATGCGGCGGCGGGCTGTTCGGCGAGGCCGGTGGTGACGGCGAGCGTGGTGGACAGGCCCCGGACGGTGGCCGTGATCCGGCCCGCTCCGCCGGGGGTGCGCGAGGTGACGGTGAAGGAACCCGCGCCGTCGTCGCGGACGGTGAGGAGTGCGGGGTCGTACGCCAGGCGCAGATCGGAGGGTTCGACGGGCGCGCTGTTGCCGTGCGCGTCCAGGCCGAGGATCCCGAAGGAGCCGCTGTCGCCCCCGGCGGCGAGTCCGACGCGCCGGGTCGTCGGCTCGATGCGGGTGAGGCGGTCCAGGACGGTGAGCGCGATGCCGCCGTGGACCCCGGCGCGTTCGGCGCGCACCACCGCCCTGCCGCTGTGGCGGGCGCGGAAGACGCCCCGGGGGTTCACCGTGCCGGCGGAGGGGTTCAGCGAGCGCCAGCGCGGTGCCCCGGCGGCGGGACCGTGGGTCTCGTCGTGTCCGGCCGCGGTGAGCCGCCGGGTCAGTCCGGGGAAGACCCGTTCGGGATGTCCGCCGCGCACCGGGTCGGCGGTCGGCGCGGCCGGGGCGGGGGTGAGTGTCTCCACGTGGTAGCCGCGGGGTTCTCCGCTCCCGGCGGGGACGGTGAGTGCGAGGCCGTTGGGCACCGTGCGCTCGCCGCCGTCGGAGGGGCTGTTCTCGACGGGGAGGGCGTCGCCGCCCGGCCGCCGGGCGAGGAGGGTGGAGGAGCCGCCGCCGTCGAGATTGAGGGCGTTGTGCGCGCCGGCCCGCCGCATCATCACGCCGAGTTCGGTCAGGGTGACCCCGCCGCTGTCGGCCTGCCGTCCGTCGACGGTGACGATCCGCATGGTCCGGCCGTCCGCCGAGAAGCCGACGGCGGTACGGGGCGCGGGGGCGTTGTTGCCCCGGCCCTCGTGGTTCTGCGGCACGCCGTCGACGACCAGCGGCTCCCTGCCGCCGACCGCCGTGCGGGGCACCGGGCCGCCGTCGGCGGTGCGCGGGCGGTACGCGAGCTCCACCGGGTCGCCCGGCCGGAGCGCGGCCAGCCGCGCGGCTCCGGCCTCCCGGCCGACCAGCACGGTGGTGCCGGGTTCGATGGGCCCGCCGCCGGGCCGGGGCGCGGTGGCGGCGACCTTCCCGTCGCGCACCACCGCTTCCGCGACCGGTCCGGCGGTGCCGGTGGTGAGCGCGCGGTCCGCGCTCCCCCAGCCGGCGGTGTAGGCGCCGACGCCGTCGCGCGGGACATGGGCGGCGTTGTACGCGCCGAGCGGCACGCTGCCGGAGGGCAGGGTGAGGGTTCCCTCGACGTGGAGGCGCAGTACGCGTCCGGCGGCCCCGGGCCCGATGCCGATGGCCCGTTCGGCGCCCGCCACCGGGGAGTGGGTGAGCTCGCCGGCGCTGATCCCGGGGCCCAGCGGGGCATCTGTCCGCCCGATGTCGAAGAAGTCTCCGTTGAGGGCGGCGACGGTGCGCCGGCCGGGGCCGGGGTCGTGCCGGGCGGCGAGCTCGGAGACGGTGGCGCGGGCGGCGACACGGCCGGGCGAGAGATAGTCGACCCGCAGGCCGGGGGCGTCGAGGTCGACGGCGAGGGTGTCGATCCGCAGCCAGTCGCGGGCTTCGAGGCGGTCGTACGAGGTGAGGCGGACGCCGGGGGCGACCGGCCGCGAGACGCGTGCGGTCTCGATGCCGTCCGGGCCGGGGCCGGGGCCGGGGTCGGAGGGCGGCGCGGTGCCGGGCGGGCCGGCGGACGGGGCGCTCGCGGGCGGCGGCGCGACGGCCGGCGGCACCTCGGCCGAGGCGAACGGACGCGGGTCGGGGGCGGAGTCGGCGGCGGCCGGGGAGAGTCCTCCGAGGGCCAGCGCGGACACGGTCGCGATCAGCACGGCGGTGCGCCGTGTACTGCCTGGGCTCACAACGTCTCCCGGGTCTCTGCCGATTGAGCACGGGGCAAGCGCTTTCCCCGACAGCATTCCCGCCGCCCGGGCGGACGCACCGGGCCCCGCGCGGGAAGAGCTCCGGGCGGGGCGGAAATCCACCGGACGGACGGCGCGGCGGCCGTTGTCCGGGCCGCGGGGGCGGGGGGCTCCCGCCGCCGCCCGTGTCGCGGGGGGCTCGTGCCGCCGCCCGGTGCCCGTCGCGCGAAATGCGGTGGACAGCGGTCACCCGGTCGGCAGACTGGCCCCATGACCGCACCGGATGCCCGAGCCGACCTTCACTTCTACCTTCAGTCCGCCCGCGACGCCCTGCTGTGGAAGCTCGAAGGGCTCACGGAGTACGACGTCCGCCGCCCGCTGACACCGACCGGCACCAATCTCCTCGGTCTGGTGAAGCACGCCGCCGGTTGCGAACTGGGCTATCTCGGCGACACCTTCGGGCGGCCGTCCGGCGAGCGGCTGCCCTGGCTGGACGAGGGTGCCGAACCCAACGGCGACATGTGGGCCACCGCCGACGAGTCGCCCGCGCGGATCGTGGATCTCTACCACCGGGCGTGGGCGCATGCGGACGCCACGATCGGCGCGCTGGCGCTGGAGACGGTGGGGAGGGTGCCGTGGTGGCCGGCCGGCCGGGACGAGGTGACCCTGCATCACGCGGTGGTGCGGGTGATCGCCGACACCCACCGCCACGCCGGGCACGCGGACATCCTCCGTGAACTCCTCGACGGCTCCGTGGGGATGAACAAGAACAACACCGGCATGGCACCGGGCGACCGGGAGTGGTGGGAGAACCACCGCGCTCTGCTGGAGCGCACGGCCCGGGAGGCGGGCGGTCCGGGCGCACGGTGACGGCGGACCGCCCCGCGGGCGCGGTCAGCCCTCGGGAGTGCCCTCCGCCGGCTGCCGGGAGCGTGTCCACAGCGGCAGGACGAACCAGCACAGCCCGAACCAGAGGACCATCCCCGCGACGAGCCAGACGGCCAGTGAGTCGTGGAGCACCACTCGCAGGATCAGCAGGAGTGAGGACGCCATCGTGCAGAGCAGCAGCACGAGTCCGGCGATGGTGAGCCGGGAGGCCCAGACGACGGTCTCGGGCTTCAGCCGGCGCCCGGCGACCATCCGGTGGAAGGAGACGGGGCCGATGAGGGCGCCGGTCGCCGCGGCCCCGAGCAGGACCGTGGCCAGATAGATGTTCCGGTCGATGTCCGAGAGTGTGGTGAAGCGGGGCTGGAAAACCACGGTGAGCAGAAATCCGAAAAGGATCTGAACACCGGTCTGGGCCACTCTCAATTCCTGGAGAAGTTCGCCCCATCTCCGGTCCGCCCGTTCATCGGCCGTCTCGTCCCGGCCGCGGCGCGGGATTTCACCGTCATCGGTCACCGAAGCACCCCGTCCGGTACGGGCGGGGACGGCCGGCGGCCCCCGCGGGAATCCATCCGCACCCGGTCCGGCGGCTCCGGACACGGCCGGCATGCTTCGCCGACCAGCGCGCGAGTCTTCCGGTTCCCGTTTCCGGTCACCGCAAACGCCGGTCGCACAAACAATTCATCGAAAATGTGTACGTGTGGTGGAGTGAATCGCGGGCACACGCATTTCCGGAGGTGCAGAAAACAATGGTTCCCATTCTTCTTGTTCTGCTGCTGGCCATCCTTCTCTTCGGAGTCGGATTCGCCGTGAAGGCACTTTGGTGGATCGCACTGGCGGTCCTGGCGATCTGGCTCCTGGGCTTTGTCATGAGGAGCACGAAGACGGGAGGCGGGCGGTCCCGGTGGTACCGCTGGTAGACCCGGCGGACACCCGCGGGGTGTGACGCGGAGGGGCGGCGGCCGGAAGGCCGCCGTGCCTCCCGGCCGCGTGGCCGGGAGGCACCCACTCCTGTGCACGGGGTTGCCGCGCGGGTCACTCGTACCGCCGGTGACCGCCCTCGTCGATGACGGGCGCCGAAGGCGGAACCACCAGCCGGCGGCGCCTGGCGATACTGGCGAAGGTGACGACTCCGATGAAACCGACGGCCATCAGGATCAGGCCGATGACATCGAGGTTGGCACCCTCCATCTGCCAGTCGGTGGCGAATGTGAGGATCGCTCCAACAGCGATCAGAATGATGCACCCTCCCAGGCCCATCGGAACCACCTTCCTGAGGGAACGGTTCCTCACGCGGGTACCCGGCATCACGCCGCTCATGCCCGGCACTCGGGCCGATCCGCCCGGCCGCCGGGCGGCCGGCGGCGGCCGGTGCGCGACCCCGCGTACTCACTCCTGATGGGTGCGTGCCCGCGCGCCCGCGCGGGTGCGGGCCGCCGAGACCGGACGGTCCGGATGGCGGCGCAGATACTCCTCCTCCAACTGCGCCATCCGGGTGGTGTGCGCGGCCAGTGAGGCGGGTGAGCCGTGCAGCAGGGTGTCGTGTCTGCTGCGGTGGATGTTCTCCAGTTCCCGGATGAGCTCCTGCTCGCCGAGGCGGGCGGGCTCGATGCCCCTGCGCGGATTCCCGGCCTGCGTCATGGCAGCCGTACTCCTTCCGTCCGGCGGCTCCGTGGCGTGCCACGGCCGTCGCGACCACATGTCCCCGACCCCCGGCCGGTGGCCCCGCGCGCACGGGCGCGGTCCGCACCATCCCGCCCCGCCCGGGGCGGGAGCGCAACTCGGGCCCCGCCCGCCGGGCTCCGCGCCGGGTGGCCGGGGCGGGACACGCGGACGGCCCGTGACTCGCGTGGATGCCGGGCTGGAGGCAGGATGAGGAACCGGACCCCGGCTCGGCCTCCCCGCCCCGGCTTCCGGTCCGCCGGCCCTTCCGACCTGCGGAGGGGCGCGCGCACCTCCCAGGACACGAGGGTGATGGACAGAATGAGGGAACCGGCCGCCGCGGCGGACACGACACCGGGCACCGGCCGCATCGGCGCGCCGTGCTGGGTCAGTCTGATGGCGCGTGATCTGGCGGCCTCGCAGGAGTTCTACGGCGCCGTGCTGGGCTGGCGGTTCCACAAGGGCCGGCTCGGCGACGGATTCAGCATCGCGGCGCTCGACGGCGAGCCGGTGGCCGGTATCGGCGCGCTCGCCCGCACCTTCCGGGTGGCCGTCGCCTGGACACCGTACTTCGCCGTCCCGGACGCGGATGTGGCGGCGGCCAGGATCCGCGAGCGCAGCGGTACGGTCGCGGTCGGCCCGCTCTCCTTCTCGCTGGGGCGCGGTGCCCTCGCCGCGGACCGGGACGGCGCCGTCTTCGGCATCTGGGAGGGAGCGCTGCTCCCGGACTGGCAGTCCGGGAGCAGGGACGCCCCGGCGTGGCTGCTGCTGCGCACCCGCAACGCCTTCGATTCGGCGATCTTCTACGGGGAGATCCTGGACTGGGCGACCGAGGGGCCCGGCGGCTGCGATGTGGGCTTCGAGAACGACGAGGTCGTACTCGCCTACAAAAGCCATGTGATGGCCCGGCTCGCCTCCGGGGCGACCGGCGCCGCGGCCGATCCGGTGCACCGCCCCCGCTGGGATGTGCACTTCCCGGTCGCGGATGTCGACGCCACGGCCCGGGCGGCGCGGGAGGCGGGCGGTACGGTGCTGGAGCGGCGCACCACCTCCGAGGGTCTGGAGGAGGCGGCGATCCGCGACCCGGACGGCGCGCTCTTCACCATCAGCGGCCGCCCCTGAGCGCCCCCGGCGGGGGCGGTCCCGGATCGTCCGCCGATGAGGACACGGCCCGGCGGTCCCGGAGAGCGGCGCGGGGTCAGCCGCCGTGCCTGCGGCGGCGCGCCTCCCGTGACGCGGCCTCCTCCTCGCGGCCCAGCTGCTTCTCGCGCACTCCCTCCGCGCGCAGCCGCTCATCGCGCAGGGCGATCCCGTCGGCTTCCTTCTTCCGGCCCTTCACCTGCTTCAATTTCGCCTTGACCCAGCTCATGAGCGCGGCCTTTCTCCTACGGCATGTGCCGCCCGCCGGGCTCCGCCACCCGCCGGCCGGCCTGTCGGCACCCGGCTGCCCGTACGGCCCGGCCCCTACACGCGATGGTACGGACGGTGCGGCGGCCGCGCGAGAACAGTGCTCCCCGCACGTCCCGGCGGGGGTGCCGCGGGGTTCAGCGCGGCCGGGGCCGGACCCCGGCCGGGGCGGGGGTGATCTCCGCCCAGACGACCTTCCCGTCGCCCACCCGGTCCGTGCCCCAGCTCTCCGCCAGCCGGTCCAGCACGATCAGTCCGTGGCCGCCCGGCTGGGAGACCTCCCGGGGCCGCCGCCGGGGCGGCTCGGGGCTCGCGTCCGCGACCTCGATCCGCAGCCTGCCCGGTGTGCGGCGGAGCACCAGTTCGGTCGGGCCGCCCGCATGCAGACAGGCGTTGGTGACGAGCTCGGAGACGAGCAGCAGCACATCGTCCGCGCGCTCCGCGCGCTCCCCCGAGTCCGGGATCCACCCCCAGTCCGCCAGGGCGCTCCCGGTGAAGTCACGGCAGCGGCCGACCACCCCTCTGACGCCGAACAGCGCGAGCCGCCGGATCTGTCCGTGTGTGTGCGTGTGCCCCTGTCCGTTCTCAGGTCCCGGTCCCCGGCGGCCTGTGCCCATCGCTCCTCCGCTGTGTCTGCCGCCCGTCCGCGAGCGCCGCGGGCACGGTGTGACGCACCCCGTACACCCTGTCGCGGCGGTGAGTGCCGGTGCCGCGCGCCCATGGGCGCCCGTGGCCCGGGGTCAGCCGGCCGGCCGCCGGTCTCCCCGCGCCCGTCCCGGCTCCGTCCGGCCCTTTTGGGCGGGACCTCGGCGGCGCGCTCTGTCGAGGCGGGCGGTGCCGGGCCGCCGCCACCCGTGTGGCTGTCGTCCGCTCACCGCACCGGCACTTCCCACAGTGCCCGTTCCGTACGTCCCGAAACGCCTGGCCACCCGCGAGGTTCCCGGTGACGGGCGGGGCGGCCGGTTCCTCCGGGCCCCGTGTCCCGCGCGGACGGCGGCGGGCGCGGCCTCCCCGGCCGGTCCCCGGTCAGCGGGCCGGCGCCCGGCGGCGGCGCTTCCCGCCCAGCCACTGGCGCGCGGCGGCCAGCCGGGGGTACTTCTCGCGCGTCTCGCGGGCGCTGCGGTCCAGCTCCTCCATCAGCCGCCGGGTGCGGTGCTCGGGGTCGAGCTCGTCCAGGATCCGGTCCGCCTCGGCGAGCAGCGCGCCGTGCAGCTGCCAGTGGATCGGGTCGCGGCGCACCGCCTCCAGAAAGAGCCCGGCCATCCGCTCCCGGCTGTCGGCCGCGTCGCGGAGCCCGTCGGCGAGCCGGCCCTCCGCGAGCTCGGCGCTGGCGCTGACCTGGCTGGTGACCAGTACCGCGAAGCTGACCAGCGCGTCGGCGATCCGGGCGAGCAGTTCCTCGACGGCCAGCGCCTCCTCGCGCGGATAGAGGTCCCGCCCGCCGCCGCGTTCCCTGGCGAGGTCGGTCATGGTGCGGGCCATCACCCGCAGCACCACGGCGCAGATCTCCAGGGTGTCGAGACCGGTGCGCAGCACCACCCGGTTCAGCAGCCCCTCCCGCACCCTCGGGTTGAGCCGGAGGCTGTCCTCGGCCTGGCGGAGGGAGGCGTCCACCTGGGCGATGTCGTTGTCGAGCCGGCGGGCCTCGTGGAGCCGGGCCGCCGAGCCGGCCACGGAGGCGGGGTTGCTCAGCTCCTCGCCCATGCCGAGCAGCAGCAGCCGCATCCGCCGGGAGAGTTCCACGATGGACTCCCCCGCGGTCCCCACCCACACGGGCGGCAGCAGCACATTGAACAGCAGCCCCACCACCGCGCCGATCAGGGTCTCCACCACGCGTTCCCATGCGGTGGCGGCCACTTGGGTGACACCGAGCACCAGCATGGCGCTGATGGCCACTTCGGGGACGAATTCACCCACCCGGACCATGTAGCCGATGATCAGCGAGGCCAGGATGAGCAGCCCGAGACTCCACCAGGAGAGTCCCACCAGGATGCTGAACGCGCTGGCGATGAGCACACCGGCGACGACGGAGTTCACCCGGCGGATACCGGTGGTGAGGGTGGAGTAGAGGGTCACCTGCACCACGAGCAGGGCCGTGAGGGGTGCGGTGAGCGGGGCGGGTTCGCTGCTGATCCGGAGCGCGACGGCATAGGCGATGGTCGCCGCGGCCGTGGCACGCAGGGTCTGGACGACGGCGGGCCGGCTGCGGTGGCGCCTGATGAATTCGGCCATCCGCTTCACGGTCGGGCTTCGCGTCTGGGGCAATGCGGGCACCCATGGGCTTTCGGTTCGGGGGGCACAGGCGGTACGGGGATCGTCCTTCTCCGCCACCTGCCCCCGGACGATCAGGGTAAGCCGGATCGGACCCCGATGCTCCCCGGAAACCGGGGGCATGACGGTCCGGCACCACACCCGTTCCCGCGTGCCGCCGGCGTCGCCCCGGGCCAGAGTGGAGGGGAGGCCGGGAGGGTCACTCCGCACCGGCGCGGGTGCGGAGCCGGACCGGGCGGAGAGGAGCCGGTGTGGATCCCGTGGAGGCGCTGGACCGGGTCGCGTTCCTGCTGGAGCGGTCGCGGGCGGAGACCTACCGGGTGCGGGCGTTCCGGACCGCCGCCGCCGTGCTCTCCGCACTGTCCGGGGACGAGATCGCGGCGAGGTCCGCCGCCGGGTCGCTGGAGGCGGTGAAGGGCATCGGGCCGAAGACCGCGGGGGTGGTGCGGGAGGCCCTGGCCGGGAACGTGCCGGAGTATCTCCGGCGGCTGGAGGAGAAGGCCGCCGAACCGCTCGCGGAGGGCGGCGGGGCGCTGCGGGCGCTGCTGCGCGGGGACTGTCACCTGCATTCGGACTGGTCCGACGGGGGAAGTCCGATCGAGGCGATGGGCCGGGCCGCGAAGGCGCTGGGTCATGAGTGGGCGGTGCTGACCGATCACTCGCCGCGGCTCACCGTGGCCCGCGGGCTGTCGGCCGAACGGCTGCGCGAGCAGTTGGAGGTGGTGGCGGGGCTCAACCGCCGCTGGGCGCCCTTCCGGCTGCTGACCGGTATCGAGTGCGACATCCTGGCGGACGGCTCGCTCGACCAGGAGCCGGAGCTGCTGGACCGGCTTGACGTGGTGGTCGCCTCGGTCCACTCGGAGCTGCGGATGGAGTCCCCGGCGATGACCCGGCGGATGCTGGCGGCGGTACGGAATCCGCTGGTCGATGTGCTCGGGCACTGCACGGGACGGCTGCTCATCGGCCGTGAGCGGTCCGGGCGGGGGCGCGGGGCGGGCGGGGGCGGTGCGGGGAGCCGGGCGGACGGCCGGCGGCCGGAGTCGCGGTTCGACGCGGATCTCGTCTTCGCGGCCTGCGCCGAGCACGGTACCGCCGTGGAGATCAACAGCAGGCCGGAGCGGCTGGACCCGCCGATGCGGCTGCTGCGCGCGGCGGTGGCGGCCGGGGTGTTCTTCGCCGTCGACACCGATGCCCACGCGCCGGGGCAGCTCGACTGGCAGCTGCTCGGCTGCGACCGGGCGGAGCGGGCCGGGGTGCCGTCCGGGCGGGTGGTCAACACCTGGGGCGCGGACGAGCTGCTGGCCTGGACCGCCGGCCGGCGGCCGTGACGGCCGGCGCGGGTCGAGGCGGGTCGGTACGGGTCAGTGCGGGTCGGTACAGGTCGGCGCGGGTCGATGCGGGTCGATGCGGATGCGGATGCGGGCCGGTGTCCCGGGGGAATTGCCCGCCCCCGGTCCGTCTGTCCGGGCGACTCGGGGGCAGACGAGCCCGTATGACGGTGAAGAAGACGAGTGTGCTCGTACTGGACTGTGCCGAACCGCTGGAGCTCGCCGAGTTCTACGCGTCGCTTCTCGGGGCGGAGACGCGGATCGCCGACGACCCCGACTTCGTGGAGATCATCGGCCATGCCGGGGTCCATCTCGCCATCCGGCGCGACCTCGGGCACGCGCCGCCGAGCTGGCCCCGGCCGGAGGACTCCCAACAGGCCCATCTGCGGATTCTGGTGGCGTCCGACGACATGGACGAGGCCGAGCGGGAGGCGGTGGGTCTCGGCGCCAGACCGGTGGACGCGAAGGAGAACAGCGGGCCGCGCGAGGTGCGGATCTACTCCGATCCGGCCGGTCACTCCTTCTCCCTGGCGGTCTCCCCCAGCCCGCGCTGACCCTTCCGGCCCCCGCCGGCGGGCACGCGGGGCGCGGCTCACCGCCGGATGTCCGTGCGGGCCCGCGGCGGACCGGGGTCTTTCCCGCCCGCCACGGGCTACGCTGCCGACTCATGTTGCGGAACGGACATGCGCCGCGCTGCGGAGGCGGCCCGGGAACGGCGATCGTCGTCAGCGCCTTCACGCTGTCCGACGGCTTCTGGTCGGCCACCCGCAGCCATCCCTGCCATCGGCTGGCCCGCTCCGGGAAGGGTCTGCTGGCGGTGCGGACCGGTGCGCGGGCCTGGCTGCTGCCGCCGTCGATGGCACTGTGGATTCCCGCCCGGCTGCCCCATGCGACGGGCGCGGCCGGGAGCGCGGACGTGCACGGCGCCCGTCTCGATCCGGCGGGCTGCGCCGGTGCTCCCGACGAGCCGACGGTGGTCGCGGCCGGACCGCTGCTCAGTGCGCTGATCGGCCATCTGGACCGGCCGGACCTCGGCCGGGAGGCCCGGCGGCGGGCGGAGGCGGTGGTGCTCGATGTACTGGAACCCCTGCCGGTGACCAGTGTCTCGGTGCCCGAGCCGGTGGACCCCCGGGCGCTGGCGGTGGCCCGGGCGCTCGCCGCCGACCCCCGGGACAACCGGGGGCTGGAGGCATGGGGCGACCGGGCGGGCACCAGCGCCCGCACACTGGCGCGGCTGTTCATCGCGGAGACGGGTCTCACCTTCGGCCAGTGGCGGGAGCGGCTGCGGATGCAGGCGGCGATGCCGCTGCTCGCCGGTGATCTGCCGATCGAGGCGGTGGCGCGCCGGGTGGGGTACGGGTCGGCGAGTTCTTTCGTGGCCGCGTTCCACCGGATCGTGGGTCTGACGCCGCGCCAGTACTTCCCCTGAGCCTCCGGGCGGTCCGCGACGGACCCGGTGGCGTCCCGCGTCGCGGTGAGGGTCCGTCACCCGCCGCCCGTGCCCCCGCTCTCCCTGAGGACGCCGATCTTGTCGATGCGGTGCTCGGGGTTGCCCTTGTCGTCCCGCCAGAAGTTCCCGGCCGCGTCGTCCTCCGGGGTCGCGCAGGTCGAGATGGTGATCATGGCCCGGGTGGGGCGCTCGCCGGGCCGGCCGGGCACTGCCGCCCGCTGCTCGTCGAGGGAGCGGGCGGAGCGGAAGGAGGTCCGCCGGGTGTCGGTGATCTCGTACACGAAGGTCTGCCCGCCGGCCGTGACGGTGACGGTGTCACCGGCGCGCAGCGACGGCAGATCGCGCAGCGGGGCACCGGCCGAGAGGCGGTGCGCGGTGACCAGGTAGTTGCCCTTCTCCCCGGGGCCCACTCCCCCGTGTTCCCCGTAGGGGCTGGCGGCGTCGCCGCGGTTCTGGATCCTGGTGCCCGGCCAGTCGTCGGTGGTGCCCTCGTAGGGGATGACCCGCAGTCCGCGGACGCCGATGGCGGGGATGTCGAGGGTCGCGGGCTCCGTCCGGGGGATCACCGGACGGGATTCCTCCGGGGACGGAGAGGGCGCACGGGACGCGGCCGGCCCGTCGCCGGCGGTGACCGCCGGTATGGCGTCGGCGGTGACGGCGCGCGGGGCGGACGAGATGACGGCGGGCGCGCGGTCCCGGCCGCCGGGGACTCCGTCCGCGGTGCCGGTGGCGGCCGTACAGCCGGTGAGCAGGGCGGCGGTGAGCACCGCCGCGGATATCGGAAGGGCGGTTCGCGCTGCTGCCATGGGCGGATCCGGATCGTCGGCCGGCCGGAGACCGGGACCGGTGTGCGGGGCCGGTGGCCGCGTGGACGGGACCGCCCGTGATCGAGCAGTTGTTCCCGTACTGACTCCACCATGCCCAACCCCCGGGGGTACGGCAAGAGCGGAGCCCTCCCGCGTACCGGCGCCCCGGGGTCCGCGCCGTCCGTCCCTCCCTCCGAGAACCCATGGTGCTCACGGTGCTCACGGGGAGGGAGCGACGGGCCGGCGCTACCGGACGAGCCCCGCCGAATGGTCGGGCACATAGGTCTGGAGATCGCGGGGCGGCCGGACGTACCCGGTCGACGGCGGGCGCTCCGGGATCTCGATGACCGGCGGGGGCACCTCCCGGTACGGCACCGTGGAGAGCAGATGGGCGATCATGTTGAGGCGGGCCCGCTTCTTGCTGTCGCTCTCCACGACATACCAGGGCGCCTCGGAGATGTCCGTGTGCACCATCATCTCGTCCTTGGCCCGGGAGTACGCCTCCCAGCGGGTGATCGACTCCAGGTCCATCGGCGACAGCTTCCAGCGCCGGGTCGGATCGGTGAGGCGCCGCCGGAACCGCTCCTCCTGGACGTCGTCGCTCACCGAGAACCAGTACTTGCGCAGCAGGATCCCGTCCTCCACGAGCATCCGCTCGAAGATGGGGCACTGATGGAGGAACCGCTGGTGCTCCTCCTTGGTGCAGAAGCCCATCACCTGCTCGACCCCGGCCCGGTTGTACCAGCTCCGGTCGAAGAGCACGATCTCACCGGCGGCCGGCAGATGCTCGATGTACCGCTGGAAGTACCACTGGCCGCGCTCGCGTTCTGTGGGCTTGGGGAGGGCGGCGGTGCGGGCGACGCGCGGATTGAGGTGCTCCGCCACGCGTTTGATGGTGCCGCCCTTGCCCGCCGCGTCGCGTCCCTCGAACACCACCACGAGCCGGACGCCCTCCACGCGTACCCACTCCTGGAGTTTCACCAGTTCGGTCTGGAGCCGCAGCAGCTCGTCCTCGTACACCGCGCGCGGCAGCGGGGCCGCGGATCGTGTCTTCTTGTCGCCCATGAGATCTCCCGGGTTGACGCCGTTCCCCGCCGACCTTACGGACCGGCGCCCCCGTGCGGTGCGACCGACGTCACGGGAGGCCGGCACGGGAAGGGGGCCGGCACCGCGCCCCGCGGAGAATCCGCCCCTCGGCCGGTGCGCGGGATCCGTGTTTTGTAGGGTGTCGTGCGGGTGAGGCCCGGGCGGGAGAAACACACCGCACCGGCCGGCGACAGCGGCCGGTGCCCGGCGCCCCCATCCGTGTTCCCGCCCGTCCGACGGGCGGATGCCCCACGGCTCATCACTGTTCAGTCCTGCTTACGGTCCATCACGGTTCATCGATTCCGGGAGTCCGACGATGCTGTCCGAGAAATCCACCGCGACCATCCGCGCCACCCTGCCCGCTGTCGGGGGTGCCATCGACGAGATCACCGGGCTCTTCTACGACAAGCTCTTCGCCGCCCACCCCGAGCTGCTGCGCGATCTGTTCAACCGCGGCAATCAGGCTGCCGGGGAACAGCAGCGGGCCCTCGCCGGATCCATAGCCGCGTTCGCCGTCGCCCTGATCGACCACCCGGACATCCGGCCGGACACGCTTCTCGGCAGAATCGCCCACAAGCACGCCTCCCTGGGTGTCACCCGGGACCAGTACGCGATCGTCCACACCCATCTCTTCGCGGCCATCGCCGAGACGCTGGGCGACGCGGTCACCGACGAGGTCGCCGCGGCCTGGGACGAGGTGTACTGGCTGATGGCCCATGCCCTGATCGCCATCGAGAACGGGCTGTACGCGGAGGCCGGGACCGAACCGGGGCCGAGTCTGCGCGACCATCTCGTCGTCGGGCGGCGGACCGAGACCGACGAGGTCGTCACCTTCCTGGTACGGCCCGCGGACGGTTCGCCGCTGCCGCCGTTCCGCCCCGGGCAGTACGTCTCCGTGCAGGTGGAACTCCCCGACGGAGCACATCAGATACGCCAGTACAGTCTCTCCGGAGCACCCGCCGACGCGCTCCAGTTCAGTGTCCGCAGGGTGACCGGGACACCGGACGGTGAGGTCTCGGGCCATCTGCACGACCGGGTACGCCCCGGCGATGTGCTGCGGGTGAGCGCGCCCTTCGGCGATGTGGCCCTGGCGGACGGGGACGGGCCGGTGCTGCTGGCCTCCGCCGGGATCGGCTGCGCGCCGCTGATCACCATGCTGGGGGCGCTGGCCGGGCAGCGCTCCAAGCGCCGGGTCACGGTGGTGCACGCGGACCGCAGCCGGCGCGACCACGCCTTCCACGCGGAGCTCGGCCGCCTTGTCGCGGAGCTCCCCGATGCGGAGGCGCATGTCTGGTACGAGCACCCGGAGGGCGACTGGCCGGCCGGCCGCACCGGTCTCGCCGACCTCTCCGGTGTCCGGGTGGACCCCGGAACCACCGCCTATCTCTGCGGCCCGCTGCCCTTCCTGCGCGCCACTCGCACCCGGCTGCTGGAGCTCGGGGTACCGGCGGCCGACATCCACTACGAGGTCTTCGGCCCCGATCTGTGGCTCGGCCGCGACGAGAGCCCGGCCGGCTGACCGGGCCCGTCCGTACGGCCCTTGAGCACCGATGAGCCCGAGGGCCGGCCGGGGGTGTGCGGTCCCCGTCCGCGCGACCGCACACCCCGCACACCCGCCGGACCCCGCACCGGCATGACGGCGTCCCGGGCGGGTCACACGGGTACGGGTCGAGGACGGGGGCGCGGTCTCTCCCGCCCCTCGCCGCCGCGTGGCCGGGCGAGTTCACCCGGCGCCGGCGGCGATTCACCGCACACCGCCGGCACACGGCCGGGGACGCACTCGCGGGCACCGCGCCCAAGACGCCCAGCGCGTCGCGGAAGGAGTCGTACCGGCCCATTCCACACCGGCCGGGCACCGGCCGCCCGCCGGCGGGACCGGGGAGCGGCGGTCCCGGAAACGGCGGCGGGTGAGCCGGCCGCGCACGGCACCGGCGGGATCAGGGGTGCGGGATCACCGCGACCGGGGCGGCCGAGTGGTGCAGCACCGCGTGGGCGACGGAGCCGATCCGTCCGCCGAACGCCGTCGCCCGCCGGATGCGGCGGCCGACCACCAGCAGGGATGCCCCGTCCGATGCCGCCACCAGCTGGTCGACGGCCCGGCCGGGCTCGGCCTGTTCCACCACCTCGACCGCCGGGTACTTCCGCCGCCACGGGTCGAGTGCGGCGCTGAGGGCCGCCGCCTCGGCCGCGCCGAGCCGCTCGTCGAGCTCCGGGTCCGGCGGCAGGCCGTAGGCGAAGTAGGGCGGCAGATTCCAGCTGTGCACCACCCGCAGCGGGGCGTCGCGGCGGGCCGCCTCGGCGAAGGCGAAGCCGATCAGCAGCTCGTCGGGGGCGTTGGCGTCGAGTCCGAGGACGACCGGGCCGTCCGGGGCGATCGGCGGGACCTGGGCGTCCGCGGCGGGCAGCCGGTCGTGCTCGCCGGCCTCCGGCGCCCGCACCAGGACCACGGGACGCTCGGTGCGGGAGACCACCGCCTGGCCGACCGAGCCGACCAGGAAGCCGCCGAAGCTGCTGAGACCGCTGGAGCCGAGGACCAGCAGATCGGCCTCCGCGGCGGCTTCGGTGAGCACATCGCCGGGCCTGCCCTTGAGCTGTTCCGAGGTGATCTCCAGTTCGGGGTGGCGCCGCCGGAGCCCCTCGGCCGCCTCGCGCGGGATGTACTCGGTCCACTTCCGCTGGTCCTCGTCGCCCAGGAAGGGGGCCTGGACGAAGGGCACCGGCTCCCGGACATTGACGACCCTCAGCGGCAGTTCGCGCAGCTTCGCTTCGCGAGCGGCCCATTCGGCGGCGGCCAGGCTCTCTCGGGAGCCGTCGATGCCGACGGTGACGGTGCGGGACATGGTGCACACCTCCGGAAGCGGAAGGAATCGACTCGTGTGATCGTTCCCCTGCCCAGCATGATCGCCGGGACACCGGTCCGCGAGGGGCCGCAGGTCCCCGCGGGATGGACTCAGGTCCCGGGCCCCGGGCCCGACCGGCCCTGTCCGAAAGGCCCTTCCGCCGGGGGGAATCGTCCGGCCGGGTGACGGCCCGCCACACCGCGGGGGCGGCCGGGTGACGGCGCGCGCGGACCCGGCGGCCGGCGCACCCGCGGCGGGAAGGAGAGGAGCCGCCGTGCCGGGGCGGCGTGAGTCCGCCGCGCACCGGACAGGTCCCTCCGCTCCCACCGGGCGGCGCGCGACACGGGGGTGACGGATCGTCTCCGGACACGGTCCGGCCGGGCCCGGGGATGTCCGGCCGGTCCCCTCACAAGGTGGCGGGATTCCGCCCCTGTACCGGCCGGGCGGTCCGGGACACCGCCCGGCTCAGCCCGACGGTACGGGCCTCCGTGCGGGCAGCGGCAGGAATCCTACCCGGACATGGGCCGCCACATAGCGCGCGAAGAGGGCCTCGTCCACCTCCGGGCAGACGATCCCGGTGCCCCGCAGCGCCTCCCGCGTGGTCGTGGCGTCGAAGACCGCGGCACCGGAGAAGCGGGGCGCGGCGTCGGCCGCCCCGGCCGGCAGCAGGGAGAGCAGGGGATGGGCCGCGTTGGACGCCTCGCGCTCCACCGCCCGCCGCCACTCGCCGAGCGGTACGTCCGTGATGGCGTACCCGAGGGAGCGCAGCAGACCGACCGCGCGGCCGAGGCTCACCGGTCGCCCGGAGGCCAGATGGAAAGTGCGGTTCCGCGCCCGGGGGTTCCGGGAGAGGGCGACCACGGCCCTGCTCACATAGTCGACCGGTACGAGGTCGAACCGCTCGTCCAGGCCGGCCGGGGCCAGCCCGGCCTCCACGCACCCCTTGAGCAGCAGCCAGAAGTAGTCGGAGGTCTGGCACAGTCCGCTGTCGGAGGCTCCGCAGACGCGGGCGGGACGGTGGACCGTCACGCTCAGGCCGCGTTCGCGCGCCCGCTCCAGCAGCATCTCGGCCGCCCATTTGCTCTGCGCGTAGCCGTTGCGCAGGGCGTGGGCCGGGGGAAGCGGGTCCTCCGGGCGGATGGGGCCGCCGCCGGCCGGCCCGTCGGTGTGGACGCCGACGGTCGAGATGTGGTGGAGCGGCACCGAGCCGTGGAGCGCGGCGAGCCGCAGGACCTCGGCCGTGCCGCGCACATTGCCGCCGCGCAACTGCTCGTAGGACCGGGTGAGATTGACCGACGCACCGCAGTGGATGACGGTGTCGGCGCGGCGGGCGAGGCCGTCGAAGTCCTCGGCGGGCACGCCCAGCCCCTCCGCTGCCAGATCGCCGGGCACCGCGATGATCCGGCCGGCGAATCGCTCCTCCCAGAGACCGTAGGCGTCGAGCGCGGCGCGCAGCCGTCTTCCGCCGGCCACGGCATCGGCCGCCCGGACGAGGCAGTGCACGGTGCCGGCGGAGGAGGTGCGCAGCAGCTCGCGCAGGAGGAAGGTGCCCAGAAAACCGGTCCCGCCGGTGAGGAACACCTGCTCGGGGCGGGCGGTCACACCGAGCGGCGCGGGCACCGGCACGATCGACGGGGGCAGTTCGGTGTCCGCGGCCATCTCCGGCGCGGCGGCCGGCCGGGGCCCGTCACCCGTCCCGGTGCCGTCCGCTCCGCTCAGGAGTGCGGACATCCGGCGGATGGTGGGGGCGGCGTAGAAGGAGCCGAGGCTGAGCCGCACACCGTACGCCTGGTGCACCCGGAGCAGCAGCCGCACGACCAGCAGGGAGTCTCCGCCGAGCGAGAAGAAGTCGTCGTCCGCGCCGATCCGGCCCGCGCCCAGCACCTCGCGCCAGATCTCCGCCATCCGGCGCTCCGGGCCGGTGGGGACATGTTCCGGTTGCTGTTCCCGCTCCGGGGCGGGAGCGGCGCGGCCGTACGCGGCGGGCAGCGCGGCCCGGTCCACCTTGCCGCTGGGGGTGAGCGGAAAGGCGGGTACGGCCGTGATCAGGGCCGGTATCAGGGGCTCGGGCAGGGTTCTGCGCAGGGCCCGGCGGAGCTCCGCGGCGTCCGGGGCGGCGGGCCCGGCGGGCCCGGCGGGCCCGGCGGGCCCGGCCGGTATGTAGTGGGCCGCGAGCCGGGTGGTGTGCGGCAGCGAGGTGTCGGCCGTGACGACCGCGTCGGCGACCCCGGGCACGGCTTTGACGGCGGACTCTATCTCGCCGAGCTCGACCCGGTGGCCGCGGACCTTGACCTGGTCATCGCGCCGGCCGAGGAATTCGATGGCACCGCCGGGCAGGAATCGGCCCAGGTCACCGCTGCGGTACAGCCGCGCGCCGGCGGGGGCGAACGGATCCGGGACGAACTTCCGCCGGGTGATGTCCGGCCGGCCCCGGTAGCCGAGGGCGACGCTCTCGCCGCCGATGCAGATCTCCCCCACCGCTCCGGGGGGCACGGGGGCGAGCCGGTCGTCCAGCAGATACACCCGGGCGCCCGGCACCGGGCGCCCGATGTCGGCCCGGTCCGGCCAGTCGGCCGGGTCTCCCGCGAGGGCCCCGGCGGTGACCACATGGGTCTCCGACGGGCCGTACTGATTGTCCAGCACGGCGGCGGCGTTGCGGGTGAAGAACCGTCTGACGGCCGGGGTGACGAAGAGCTGCTCCCCCGCGCTGACCACCTCGCGCAGGGAGGGGCACCCCCGGCCGGCCGGACCGGCCGCGTACTCGGCGAGCTGCTGAAGGGCGACGCAGGGGAGGAAGAGACGTTCCACCCGGCGCTCCCCGATCAGTGCCAGCAGCCGGGCGGGGTCGCGGCGGGTCTCGTCGTCCATCAGGACGAGGGTGCCGCCCGCGGCCCAGGTGCTGAACAGCTCCTGGAAGGCCACATCGAAGCTGAGCGGGGCGAATTGCGCGGTCCGGCGGGGGCCGGGGGCCCGTGCGGAGGACCGGCGTACCTGCCAGTCGGTGAGGGCGGCGAGGGCGCGGTGCGGCATGACCACTCCCTTGGGCAGCCCCGTCGATCCGGAGGTGTAGATCAGATAGGCGGGGTCGTCCCGGTCCGCCGCGGGGAGGACGGCGCCCGGACGCACCGCCGCACCGCCGGGGAGGAGCGCGTCGTCCAGCGGGAGCACCTCGGCGCCCGCGAGGTCCGCGGCCCGCTCCCGGAGGGCGCCGGACGCCGACAGCACCGCCCGGGCGCCGCTGTCGCGGAGCATGAAGGAGATCCGCTCCGCCGGATAGCCGGGGTCCACGGGCACACAGCAGCCGCCCGACCTGAGCACCGCGAGGACCGCGACCGGCAGCTCCGGCGAGCGTTCCAGCAGTATCCCGATCCGGGAGCGGCCGTGCCCGGCCGCCACCAGCCGGGCGGCCAACGCGTCGGCGGCGGCGTCGATTTCGGCATAGCTCAGCCGCACATCCCCGTACTCGACGGCCACCGCCTCCGGTGTGCGGCGGGCGGCCGACGCGAACGCCTCATGGGCGAGGGGCACTCCGGGCGCGAGGGCCGCGCCGCGTGCCCAGGACCCGGTCACCCGGTCCCGGTCCTCGGCCGCGAGCACCGCCAGTTCCGCCACCGCGCGGCCGGGATGTGCCACCGCGTCGGCCAGCAGAACACAGAAACGTTTCGTCAGGAGTTCCGCGCCGGCGGGGGTGAAAAGGTCGGCCGCGTACTCCAGCCGGCCCCGGAAAGTGCCCTGTTCCGGGCTGAGGTGGAGGAAGACATCGAACTTCGCCGTTCCGCCGTGCGGATGGAGCCGTTCGGCGCGCACCCCGGGGAGCGAGAGACCGGGCGCCGGGCCGTCGTCCACCGTCAGCACCACCTGGAAGAGCGGTGTACGCGACGGGGTGCGCGGCACCCCGGCCATCCCCACCAGCCGGGTGTACGGCATGTTCCGGTGTTCCCCGAGCAGCCGGGCGGTCCGTGACGTCCGGGCGACGAGCTCCCGGAAGGACTCCCCCGCGGTCATCCGCGTGCGCAGCGGAAGCACCTCGGCGAGGCAGGCGATCATGGGTTCGGTCTCGATCCCGTCGCGCCGGGAGACCGGTACGCCGAGGATCACGTCCTGTCCGTCGCCGTGTCTGCCGATCAGCGCGGTGACCGCGGCGGCGAGTACGGCGAACGGGGTCACCCGCAGCTCCCGGCAGAGCAGCCGCAGCCGGGAGACGAGCTCCTCGTCCAGGGTGAACCCGGCCACCCCGCCCCGGTGCCCCAGCCGCTCCGGGCGCGGGCGGTCGAGCGGGAAGGCGGATTCCAGGGGCGGATCCGCCAGCGTCTCCCGCCAGTACTCCTCCGTCTCCGCCCGGGGCCGGGCGGCCCGCTGCCGACGTGCGTACGGTCCCGGCTGGAGCGGCACGGGCGGCAGCGCCGGCTCCGGGTCGCCCGCCGCCGCGGCCCGGTACAGACCGCTGAACTCCTCGTCCAGCAGATACAGCGCCCAGCCGTCCACGGCCGCGTGGTGCACGGCGACGGCGAGCACCGCGTCGTGCTCCCCCAGCTCCAGCAGGGTCGCGCGCAGCAGGGGCGGCCGGTCCAGCGGTATCGGGACCGAGACGGCCTCGTACACCGCCCGGTCCAGCTCACCGCTGGTCACCCGCCGTCTGACCAGCGGTACGGGCATGGGCGGCAGCACTTCCTGCACGGGCTCGCCGCCGGACAGCAGCAGTCTGCCGCGCAGGGCCTCGTGCCGGCGCACGACACCGGTGAGCGCGGCCCGGACCGCCCCCGGGTCGAGGGGGCCGCGCAGCCGGTGCACCCAGGACTCCACATACCGCGACACCCCCTCCCCGAGCTGGTCGTTGAGCCAGATTCCCTCCTGTTCCCAGGACATCGGGTGGACCGAGGGCGCGAGTGGGATGCCCGCGTCGTCCGCGGTGTTCGCTGTGGGGCCCATGGCCATCAGAAGCTCCTGTTCATGGCGTGGCCGGAGGCGGCCGGCACGGGCAGCAGCGCCAGCAGCGCCGCCCGGTCCGCCTTTCCGTGCGGGGTGAGAGGGATGCTCCGCTGCGGGGAGATGAAGTGGGGCACAAGGTAGTGGGGCAGCCGCGAGACCAGTTCGCGCCGGAGCAGAGCCGGTCCGAGCTCCCGGTGCCCGGGGGCTCCCGGCGGCTCGGTGGTGTAGAACATGGCCAGCCGGATGCCGCCGCCGTCCTCCGGGGCGTCGTGGAGGGCGGCGACCACGCACTCCCGCACCCCGGGGATCCGCCGGCCCGCCGCCTCGATCTCCTGGGGTTCGACCCGGTGGCCGGCGATCTTCACCTGCCGGTCGGCGCGCCCCCGGAAGTGCAGTACGCCCCGGTGGTCCAGCAGGCCGAGATCCCCGGTCCGGTAGATCCGGGTGGGCGTCCCGGCGACGCTCACCGTGGGGAACTTCTCCGCGGTGAGCCCGGGATCGCCCAGATATCCCAGGGCGAGGCCGTCCCCGGAGAGGCAGATCTCCCCCACCGTGCCGGGACCGGCGGGCTCGTCCCCGCACAGCACATGGACCCCGGTCCGGGAGACGGGCGTGCCGAGGGGGATACCCCGCGGCGCGGCGCAGTCGTCCGGGCCGACGGGGTGGGTGGTGGCGAAGACACAGCTCTCGACCGGACCGTAGGCGTTGAACACCGCCATGTCCGGATGGATGTCCAGGCACCGGCGGACATGGCCGGCGGACATCCGCTCACCGCCGGTGAGCAGTGTCCGCAGTCCGCGCAGGCTCTCCGGGTCCTCCTCCAGGATCAGATGGAGCAGCGAGGTGGTCAGAAAGGCCGCGTCGACCCCCGACTCCCGGATCAGGGAGCGCACCTCGCCCGGCAGCGGATAGTCGCCCTCGGTCATGACACAGCGGCCGCCCGCGACGAGGGTCCCCCACACCTCCAGGGAGAAGGCGTCCCAGGAGACCGGCGCGGCCTGGGCCATCGCCCGGCCGGGCCCGGTCCAGGCCCTGACGTCGCGGGCGAGCCGGGTGGTGGCCCGGTGCGGTGACACCACGGCCTTGGGCACACCGGAGGTTCCCGAGGTGAAGAAGACGGTGGCGGGGTCGTCGCCGGTGACCCGCGGCGGTGCGGTACGGGAGGGGCGCGGCGGTTCGCCGTCCGGGGCCCACGCCGGTACGAGACCGCCGGGCACGGGTCGTCTGGTGATGAAGAGCGGGGGCGCCAGGGTCTCCAGGACGGTGCGCACCCGCTCCGGCGGCCAGCGGTGGTCCAGGGCCGCGTAGCCCGCGCCGCATTTGAGCACCCCGAGGAGGACCGCCACCAGCTCCGCCGACCTCGGCAGATCGACCGGCAGCAGATCGCCGGGCCCCACGCCGAGTTGGCTCAGCCGCGCCGCCCAGCCGTCGGCGGCGGCGTCGAGTTCGGCGTACCGGATCCGCTCATGGCGGGTGACCACGGCGAGGGCACCGGGGGTGGCCGCGGCCTGCCGGGCCACCGCCCCGTGGATCAGCGAGGGATCGTTCATCCCGCGGCCACCCGGGCGAGCACGGCCTCGGCGAACTCCCCCACGGTGTCGCTGTCGAGAAGGAGTTCGGGCGGTGTCACCACACCGGTCGCCTGCTCCACGCGGAGGCAGATGCGCATGGCCTGGAGGGAGGAGCCGCCGTGGGCGTGAAAGCTGTCTCCCGCCGTCAGGGGGCCCGACCGCAGGACACTCTCCACGATCCCGATCACCCGGGCGGTGTCCACGGGACCGGTTGGCTGATGGGATATCTGCTCTGCCACTGTTTCTCTCCAGATGACCTGAATCTTCACCGGACAACACCCCACAAGATGTCACCCGCCTCCGCGGACGGCGGGCTCTCCCCGCCTCGTTCAGCGGCCCTACCCGAAGTGGCGGGGAGGTATCCGCCCCGGATTCTTCTCACTCCGTATGAGAGAAATGCATTTGCCCCGGATGACTCGGCTCAATTCCCGGCACGACGGCGCGACGGCCCGGTCCCGGCGGGGCACGGACGTCCGTGAGGAGCCTCGGCGGGCCGGCGGACGCCCGGCGTCCGGTACAGCGGGCCTCTTGTGCGCCGGCGGCTCTCACCCGTGACGGACCCCGCGCGGGCGGCCGGATGGTCCGGCCGGGCGGTGGTGCGCGGCGCTCTCGTACGGGGTGGGCAGCCGGAACCGGGCCCGCGACGGCGGGGGTGCGCGGCATTGCGGGGCGGGGCGGGCACCCCGTGTGCGAGAGCCCGGAACCGTGCCGGACGGGGACGCGGAGTCCCGGCGGGCTGCCCTCGCGTCGCGTCGGCCGACGGCGTGGGCGCGGCCGGGGGCATTCGCCGGGGCGGCGGCTCGGACCGGCGGATTCCGGTGTCCGCTTCGGCCTGTCGGGCCGTGCGACCGGCGGGCCGGGGTGGTACGCGGAGGTGTGTGACGCCCCGGCCGGACTCGCGGGAGAGCGCCGAATCGGATGCGGGGCCGGGTGGCGTCAGCCGTCGTCCGGGGCCCGCGCGGGTGGCGCGAGCCGGTGCACGCGCAGGGCCTGCTGCCCGGGGCGCCAGCCGCTGCGTTCGACCACCTCCACCGTGTAGCCGAAGCCGCGCAGCGCCTCCGCCACGACTTTCAGCCGGTCCCGCCGGTACTCGGCGGCGCCCGGCGGATCCTGTCGGCCGATCCGCCAGCGGTACTCGGCGTCCGGGACATGGGTGACCTCCACACCGAGTACGGCATGCTCCGGCCAGGTGTCCGGATGAGCCGCCTCCACGGTGCAGAACTCCCCGGTCCAGCGGCCCTGCTGCTGGACCCGCGGAGGTGTCAGTCCGGCCTCCTCCAGCCGCCCGGCGACCTCACGGGCTCCGGCGTAGTAGTCGGATCCCGCGGGCGACGGGTGTCCGGCTTCCGGGGCCGGGCGTATCGGAGAATCGTTCGCTTCGTGCGCGGGACCGTGCGTGACCATGCCTCATAGTGCCTGCGCCCGGCGCGTTCGACCGCCGATTTCCGGACAGGAACCGCACGCGGCCCCGGCGGAACGTGCGGTTCAGGCCGGATCGCAGTGGTATTGACCCGCTTTGTAGTCGGCGAAGAGCGTGTACTCGACGTCGGTCCCGGCCGGGCCCGCCGCCGGATGGTCCTTCTCCACGGGTTCGAGATTGACCAGCGAGTACTCGCTGTACCCGTCGAAGTCCCCGGGGCCGTCAGCGACACCGATGTGGATGGGGGTGTCGTCGGGCAGGCCCGCCAGGGCCTCCCTCAGCCGGCCTGCGGTCCATACCTGCGGAAAGTGGTCGAAAGTGTCAGCCATGGGCAGAGGTTACCCCCAGCGGTGACGGAATCCCGCGCTGCCGCGCCGAGCACCACGACACCTCCACCCGCCGCTCTCCGCCGCCCCGGCGCGGACAGCCGGCACGAGCCGCTCGCGCACCTCCCGAAACGCCCTCCACGGGCGCGGGCGGGCGAGGTTGCGGCCACCGGGCACGTATCCGGGGGACGGCGAAACCCGCCCGGGGCGCGTCAGCACTCTCCCCAGGAGGAAGCCGCCCGGAGCACGGACGGGGACGGCGGCCCGCCCCAGGCCGCCGACCACGCCGCACGCCTCTGTGCGGGTGAGCCGCTGCCCCGAGCCGGCGGCCGGCGCGGACGGCGACGTACGCCTTCAGCACCCTCCACGGGAGCGAGCAGGCCACCGGGCGCGTACCCGAGGGGTGGCAAGTCCCGCCCGAAGCACGGGCGGGGACGGCGTTCCCATGCCATGGCAAGGCACCGATGGCGCCCGGAAGCCCGCACTGGCACTCAAGGACGCCGAACCAAGTCCCGCACCGGGGAGCGAGGACACCAGACCAAGCCCCGCGCCGGCGGGCAACGACGCAAACCCGAGCCCCGCCGGTGAGCGAGGGCACCGAACCGAGCCCCGCCGGTGAGCGAGGACGCCAAACCAAACCCCGCACCGGGGAGCGAGGACGCCAAACCAAGCCCCGCCGGCGATTGAGGCGCGGGGTCCGGGGCAGAGCCCCGCAGGCGCCCGCGCCGCGCGAAGCGCACCGCGTCAGCCGGCCCGCGCACCACCGCCGCCCGCACCACCGCCGCCCCCCACCGGCGGCCTTCGCAGCAGATACAGCCCGACGCTCAGCGCGATGACCGTCACGACGGCCGTGAAGACCAGGCCCGCGTCCCGCAGCCCCAGCCGGAGGCTCAGCGCGCCCACCCCCACCACGGGTACGGCGATTCCGGTGTAGGCGACGACGAAGAAGGCCGACAGGGTCCCGCCGCGGTGCTCACGCGGCGCGGCGTCACCGACCGCCGTCAGACCGGCCCGGAAGGCCATTCCCTGGCCGAATCCGCCGGTCAGCGCGCCGGCCAGCAGCAGCGGCAGCGACTCCGCGAGGAGCGAGCCGCCCACCAGCAGCAGTCCGGCCACCAGGATCAGGCATCCGGCGGGCAGTGCCCGGCGCACCCCGAGGCGTCCGGTCAGCGACTGTCCGAGGGTGGAGGCCAGAAAGGCGGAGAAGGCCACCGCCCCGGAGAGGGCCAGATCGTCGATGTCCAGTGTCTCGGCCACGAAGCTCGGTGCGACGGCGGTGAAGAGCCCGAGCAGCGAGAACCCCGCGAAGGCGGCGACGGCCGCCGAGGGGAAGACTCCGCGCGCCTCCGGCGGCACCCGCATGCCCTGCGGCGGTCCCTGGGGCAGCCGCCGGGGGTGGGCGACGGTCTCCGGGAGCAGCCAGGCCGGGACAGAGGCTGCGGCCACCAGTGCCAGATGCACCGCGAAGGGCAGCCGCAGCGGCTCAGGGGCGTACTCCGCGAGCACTCCGGCCAGCAGGGAGCCACAGCCCAGACCGCCCATGTTCGCGGCGGTGGCCGCGAATCCGGCCCGCCCCGCGCGGCCCGGCGGGGCGAGTTCCATGACGGCGGCGGTCGCGGCGCCGGTGAGCAGTCCGGCCGAGAACCCCGACAGCAGCCGGCCCGCGAAGAGCGCCGGCAGCCCGGCCTCGAAGAGGAAACACAGATCCGCGGCGGCGGCGAGCCCGAGTGCGCAGAGCACGACGGGGCGGCGGCCCACCTGGTCGGAGTAGTTGCCCGCGAGCAGGAGGGAGGCGATGACGCCGACCGCGTACACGGCGAACACCACCGTGACCATGAGTTCGGAGAACCCGATCCGGTCGCGGTAGAGGCCGTAGAGCGGTGTCGGCAGGGTGGTGCCCGCCATGCCCACGGCGAACACCGCCGCCGCCACGAGATATCCGGGGCGGTGACTCCCGGGGTGACGTGCGGCGGCGGCCATACGAGCACGGTACGAGCCGGCCGGCCGGAATCCGCCGCACCGGCCGGTCCCCCGGGCCGCGCCCATCCGTTCGGCCCCTTCCCCGGCGCGGGTCCCTCACCGGACTCCCCGGGTCGTGTCCTCGGAGTCCGGTCCGCCCGGCGGACGGGACTCCGAGAAGAGACTCCCCAGGCCGTTTCTTACGGATCTTGCTGGGGTTCGCGTGCCTCCCCCAGCTACCGCTGGGGGTACCCCCAGGCACCGCGCTCCCCCTGGGCCTGGCGGCCCGGGTGGTGCCCCCACGCCGCGTTGTCGTCAATCACCAATGGCCCCCTATACCCTGCGGGCATGGGTGGGGGTCCCCCCGGCGAAGCCAGGGGGCGTGCCCCCACCGCAGTGGCTCAATCCTCCGCCTTGCGATCCACGGCACCAGACCCTCCCCCTACGCCCGAAGGGCGTGGGAGGTACCCCCACTCACTGATCCAGCCTGATCCGTAAGAAACGGCCTAGGCGCAGATGTTCTTGAAGTCCTTCGCCCCGGGCCTGGCGCGGAAGACGACCTCGTGCCCCGCGTCATCGGTGAAGACCGCCTTCTCCGGGGAGACCAGCGTCATCCGGCCCTGCTGGGAGGGGTTGTCCCAGCCGGCGGGCGGATTGCCCGAGCCGTCGTCCAGGGGTTTCACGGCCTCGAAGTACGTCTCGCCGACGAGGGCTTCCTCGATGCCGCAGTGCGTGCTCAGGGTGAAGGGGATGGTCCGGCCCGACGGGGAGGCCGTGGCGCCGGGCGTCTTCCCGGCCGGCGGCGCGGATCCCGGACGTCCGGCGTCCGACGCGGAACAGCCCGAGAGAATCACCGCGGCGGCCGACACCAGTACGGGAACGGCGTATCCGAATCGCTTGATCATGGCCCTGTGACGTGAGCGGCGCGGGAGCGGTTCCCCCCTCCGGCGCCACCCGGCCGACCACCCGGCCGCGGGCGCCGGCCGCTCAGCGCTTCCGGCGCCGGACGGCGCGGGCCGCGAGGATGAGCCGCAGCGGACCGCCGGGCCGGTTCCGGCGCCCGGCGAGGGCGCCTGCGGCAGTGCCGGCGACGGCACCGACCAGCAGCGCGGCCAGTGGGACGGCGACGGCCCAGGGGTCGCGGATCGGCCGGTACACCGCGCTGCCGCCGCTGATCTCGATGAAGCCGAGCGGCTTGGCCTCCGCGGCGCCGCCCCCGCCGCCGCCCTCGCCGGTACCGGTGCCGCGGGCCTCCCGGCCGGCACCGCCCCCCAGCGCCATCCTGGCCCTGGCGACCGGGATGACGGTCACTCCCCCGCCGGTGACGGGTTCGCCGAAGACCGCGGCCGCCGACGCGCCGCCGCCGAGCCGGCCGGCCAGCCGTTCCAGCATCTCCGTCACCGCCCGGGCGGAGTCGGCCTCCACCTCGCCGCGTGGGGTCTGCTCCGGCTCGTTCATCGCTGTCCTGTCTGGTCGCGGTCGGATCGGACGGTGGTGCGGCGGGCAAACGGGCGCCCGGACGCGCACGGCCGGAGAACCTGCCCCGGGGGTACGCGGCGGCCCGGCCGCGCGAGCGGGACGCCGGCACCCGTGATCACGGCCGCCGGTGCCGGGCTCAGTCTCGCAGGCCCCTCCCGGCGGGGCCAGGGGAAGTCCCCGCGCCCCGGCCCAAGTGCCGTGGCGCGCGCGGGGTGCCACGACCGCCCGCCGGGCGGTATCACGTGATGAACCCCGCGCCGGCGGCCCGGCAGACGGCGCCCCGGTCCGGCACCGGCGGGGCACGGACGGACAGTGTCCGCACGAGTCCGCACCGCGACAGGGGGCCGACGCCTCCGGCCCGGCTCCGCAGCCGCCGGGCCGGGTCTGGCACCGGGCGCACCGCGCAAACCCCGGCGGACTGAGGGAAACGTCTCACCGGACGGCGCCGGCGGCCCGCGCGGCCCGCCGGCCCCCGCATCCCGTGCCCCACCGGGCCTGCGGCTTCCTGTGAATCCCCGAAGCGGCTTCCTCCGGGAAATGCCTTGTATGTACCTTGGTAACGTCCCTCGATTGCCATACCGGCCGGGCCTCGCCCGGCCCTCTCCATGTCGGCCACCTGCTGGGAGTCTCATGCGCCGCCGAATACATCCTGCCGCTGCGACGGGCGGCGCCCTGGTCGTCGGCGTGGGCGCGCTCTATCTCGCCGGACTGCTGCTCACAGCGGACAGGATTCCGGACGGGACCCTGGTGCGCGGGGTGGACATCGGCGGCATGAGCCAGTCCGAGGCCCGGGAGACCCTGGACAGGGAGCTGAAGGATGTCGCCGCGATACCACTGAGGGTGACCGTCGGGGACAGGACCGACCGTGTCGACCCCGCTGCCGCGGGATTCGGTTTCGACGCCGGGGAGACCGCGGCCCGCGCCGTCCGGCCCGCCGGCGACCCCTTCAGCGTGATCGCGGGCCTCTTCGCCTCCGACGGCGGCACGATCGAACCGGTGGTCCGGGCCGACGAGGACAAGACCCGTACCGCCCTCGCGAAGCTCGCCGCGAAGCACGACCGCGAGGTCACCGAGGGCGCCATCACCTTCGACAAGGGCCTGCCGAAGCAGGTGGCCCCGCTGACCGGGCAGAAGCTCGACATCGATGCCTCGGTCGAGGTGCTGAGCTCCTCCTTCCTCGCCGAGCGGCCCGCCCCGGCGGATCTCCCCGTCAAGGAGACGGCACCGCGCATCGGCGCGGCGGAGACGGAACGGGCCATGAACGACTTCGCGCGCCCGGCGATGTCCGGGCCGGTCACCCTCACCACGGGTGACGACCGGATCACGATCAGCCCCGCCGTCCTCGGCGAACATGTGTCGATGCGGCCCGGCAGCGGCGACCGGCTGCTGCCCGAGGTCGACGGCAAGGCCCTGCTCGCCGATCCCGCGCTGGCGGGCTCCTTCGCCGCGGCGGCCAATGAGCCGGTGGACGCCAGGATCCGGCTGAACGGTGAGCGGGTCGAGGTGGTGGCGGAGGGCGAGCCGGGCCGTGAGTTCACCGCGTCCTCGGTGTCCAGGGCCGTACTGCCGCTGCTCACCGAGTCGGGGGCCGCGCGCACCGGCGAGGTGGCCACCAAGAAGACCCAGCCGAAGCTGACCCGGGAGGGCGTCGCCGAGCTGGGGCTGACGGAGAAGGTGTCCTCTTTCACCGCCACCTTCCCGAAGTCCGAGTACCGCACGAAGAACATCGGCCGGGCCGCGGAACTGATCAACGGCTCGCTGGTGCGGCCCGGTGAGACCTGGAGCTTCAACCGCACCGTCGGCGAGCGCACCAAGGCCAATGGATTCGTCGACGGCATCATCATTCTCGACGACAAATACACCAAGGCGGCCGGCGGCGGAGTTTCGACGGTGGCCACCGCGGTCTTCAATGCCATGTTCTTCGCCGGTGTGAAGCCGGTGGAGTACGGGGCCCACTCCTTCTACATCGAGCGCTATCCGGAGGGCCGCGAGGCGACGGTGGCCTGGGGCAGTCTCGATCTCAAGTTCAAGAATGACTCGGGCAAGGCGATCCAGATCCTGGCCGATTCCACGGACACTTCGGTGACGATCACCTTCCTCGGCACCAAGAAGTACGACTCGGTGGAGGCGAGCAAGGGCCCGCGCACCAATGTGAAGGAGCCCGGCACCCGGCCCGGCGCCGCGAAGGACTGCCAGCCGCAGACCCCGCTGGAGGGGTTCGATGTCACGGTGGAGCGCATCTTCACGGTCGACGGCAAGGAAGTGAAGCGGGAGCCCTTCCACACGCGCTACACCCCGCGTGATCGCGTGACCTGCGAAGACTGATCCGAGCACGCGTCTGTGCACTCCGCCCCCTCACCCCGGCCCGGCCGCGGATGAGGGGGCGGAGTGCGTACGGGCACCGGAGCACCGCCCGCTCCGCCCATTGCTCCGATCATCGGCGGACCCGACAGGTGATTTCATCATTCCGCCACCCCTCGGCGAACAGGTGTATTCCCGCTCCAGGGGCACATCCTCCGGGACGGACGGCCGGTGCCGTGGAATCGTGCCCCGTGAACTCATGGCGGGTACGGGGCTTCTTTCCGTATTCGGGGGCCCGGTGTCCCCGGAAACGGTCCGCGAGCGCGGAATTCCCGGTCGCACCGTTCTCGTTCCCGTTCACCGGCGGGTGCCCGGATGACAAGCCGGGCCCGAAGAGAAAGGCGGGCCACCCATGGCCGATGGCGCTCCGGGGACGGTCGTCACGGAGGCACCGCGGGAAGCGGCGCGGTCCGCCGGCGGCGCGGACGGAACGCGGGAGACGGACGGGGAGCGGCGGCGGACCGATCTCCGGATGGCGGCCCTCGCGCTGCTGCCGCTCGGACTGCTCGCCGCGGCCGCGCTGCTCGGCCAGTACGTCAGGCCCGGTGCGGACGACTGGTGCTTCCTGCCGGCCGCGCGGGACCACGGCATCACCGGAATGATCGAGAAGTTCTACTTCGAGGACAACGGGCGGATCGCGAACGCCCTGCTGGTCGGGGCCTACGCGAAGCCCGGTGTCGCGGGACACCAGTGGTTCGCCCCGGTGACCGGCCTGCTCACGCTGGGAATCCTGTGGGCGGTGACCGCTCTCGGGCTCCGCCGGGCGGCGCTGAGGGTCCCGCGCGGCGTCCCGCTGCTCGTGGCGTCCATGGTGACGGCGGTCTTTCTGTTCGCGAGCCCCAACACCTACAAGACGTTCTACTGGCCGGCCTCGGCCGTCTCGCACACCGTGGCCCCGGTACTGGCCTGCACAGCGGTCATTCCGCTGCTGCTGGCCCGGTCACGCCGGCAGCGGACGGCCGCCGCGGCCGCCGCGGCGGCGGCCGGTGTCTGTCTGGCGACCCTCTCGGAGCAGGCATCCGTGGTGGGTGTCGTCGTGCTGTCGGCCGTTCTGCTGCTCGCCGGCCGGATCTTCACCGGCAGGCGGCGAACCCTCGCGCGGTACTGGTGTCTCGCGGGCATCGCGGGGACCGCCGCCGGGACGCTGCTCCTGCTCACCTCGCCGGGTTCCCGGACCCGGCGGGAGCGGTACGGGGCGAACTCCTCGATGTTCGCCCCCGAGTCGCTGGGCGGATCACTGGACGCCTTCGGCCGGATCCTCGGCACTCTCCTCACCTCATGGCACTATCTGGGGGCGGTGGCGGCGGGGGTGCTGCTGGGTCTGATGTGCCGCAGCGGCGGGAGTCGTTCCGCGCCGGTGGTGCTGCGGCACCGGTCGCTGCTCCTGGCCGGCGGGATCCTGGCCTTCCTCGTCTCCGGGTATCTCTGCACCGTCATCGCGTATCCCGTCTTCGGTCCCGGGGTGGCGGTGGTCTCCCGGACCTGGAACGACTACCTGCTGCTGTATGTGGTGGCGCTCACCGGCGGCGGCGCGCTGCTGGGGCGCGCACTGCGCGGGCCGGCCCGGTACACGGGTCCGGCGAGGGCGGCGGCGGTGGCAGTCTGCGCCGTCTGCTGTGCGGGCCTCGCCGTGTCCCTGGGGCATCTGGGCGCGGACATGAGCGAGCGGGCGCGGGCCTGGGACCAGCAGGACCGGTGGCTGCGCGCTCAGGCGGCGGGGGGTGCCCGGGTCCTTCCCTACACACCGCTGTCGGTCGCGGGCATGGGAGAGCCCTTCGGCAAGCACGGGAGCTGGCCGGCCGGCTGTGTGGCCGACCACTACCGCGTCGACAAGGTCACGCACGGGACGCGGCTGCCCTGACGCGCGCCTCGGGAGGTCCACCGCCGGCGGCCGTCACCGCCGCTCCGTTGGACGGAATATTCTGGGGGAATGAGTGAGCGGGCGATGCAGGAACTGGCACTGCTGGTGTTGACGGCCCTCGCGGACGCGCCCCGGCACGGATACGCGATCGCCCAGGAGGTCAAGGGGATCACGGACGGCCGGGTGGTGCCGCGTACCGGAGCGCTGTACGGGGCGCTGGACCGGCTGGTGGCGGAGGGGCTGATCGAGGTCCGGCAGGAAGAGGTGGTGGACGGCCGGGCGCGCCGGGTCTTCGCGCTCGCCCCCGAGGGCCGGGAGCGGCTGGCGCTCGAAACGGAGCGGCTGGCCGCGGCCGTCCTGGAGGCCAGGCGCCGGCTGGGGATCGCCGGCGGCTCGGTGACGGTGTGATCGACCGGCTGCTGCTGCTCTACCCGCCGGGCTACCGGGCCGCGTACGGGGAGGAGATCGCCGACACGTACCGGGAGATGACGGCGGGTCTGGCGCGGGGAACCCGGCTGCGGGAGGGCGCGGATCTGGCCGGCCATGCGCTGCGGGTCCGGCTCGGGCTGGGGTCGGCCGATCCGCTGGGCCGGCTGGTCGCGTCGGCCGCGCCGTTCGCGCTGGCCGCGGCGGCGGTGAATGAGGGTGTCCGGCTCACTCACTGGTCCACGTCGCTGGTCGTCTCGCCGTCCCCGGCGTGGATATCGATGAGGGCTCTCGACGGTCCCGATGTGCTGGGGCTGCTGTTCTCGCTGCTGGTGTGCGCCGGTGCGATCGTCGCGCTGACGGGCCGCTGGGCGGCGGGCGCGGCCGGCGCCGTGTGCGGGATCGCGGGTACGGGGGTGCTCGCGCTCTCCAGTGAGTCGCTGTTCGGGGACCGGCTGGCCGTTCCGGTGGCGGCGCTGCTCACGGTCGCAGTGATTCTCGCCTGCCCGCCCGATCTCCGTCCCGGTGCGGGTGCGTCGGCGGTGGCCGGCGCGATGGCGGGGGCGGCCTGGCTGCCCGCCATCGCCGTGGACGCGGGGGTGGTCGGCGGGGTGAGCACCCACTACGGCGCCTGGCCCCTGCTCGTTCTCGCCCTCACGGGGGTTTTCCTGGCGCTGCGTGCCCGGTCGTGGGGGCTGCGCGAGCTCGGTGTGATGGCGGTGGCCTCCCCGCCGTTCATCGCGCATGCCTACGCCCTGGCCTGGCACGATCCCCGGCCGGTCGCCGCCCTGGTGCTCATGCTGCCGGCCGCGGCGGCGATCACGGCGGCGGCCCGGGCGGTACGCCGCTCGCGCTGACCGGGCCCCGCCCGTGACGGCCGTCCTCCTCCGGGAGGGCGGCCGTCGCCGTACCGCCCGGGCCCGCCGGGAGCCGGGAGGGCCCGCCTGGACATAGTCACTTCAACTGAATAGTCTCTCCAGCGTTCTATAAGGCCGGTGGATCCGGGCTGCCTCGAACGTCCGCGGCGGCCCGCCGCCCGGCTGTTCCGGCGCGCCCCGCCGGCCCGACCCGAGCCAGAGAGCGCCCCGAGATGCCGTTCACCCTGTCCCACCCCGCGGCGGTCATACCGCTGCTGCGCCCCCCGTTCGTACCCGCGGCCCTGATCGCCGGGGCGATGGCACCCGATGTGCCGTACTTCCTCGCGGCCCTCGGCCTGTCGGTGACCTCCCGGACCTGGTACGAGCCGTTCCTCAATGCCACGACGTCGCACTCACCGGCCGGCGCGATCACCGTCACCCTGCCCCTGGCACTCGTTCTGGTCGCCGGACACCGGCTGCTGCGCGGACCGGTGAGCGCGCTGCTCCCCGCCCTCCCGGCACCCGCCCCGCCGCGCGACCCGGCCGTGAGGGCCCGGGCCCGGTACGCGGCGTGGCTGCTGCTCTCCGCGCTGATCGGCATCGCCACCCATATCGTGTGGGACTCCTTTACCCACTCCGGCGGGCAGCTGGTCGACCGGGTGGCGTTCCTCCGCGAACCCGGCCCGGGCGGACCGACCCCGGCCAGGCTGCTCCAGCACCTCAGCACGGCGGCCGGCCTGGTGGTCATCGGCGTCCATCTGCACCGCCGGCGCCGCCGGCCGCGTACTCCCCGGCCCGCCGGCACGGCGCCGCTCACCCCCGTGGTGCGGTGGGGCGCCGCGGCGCTCCTCGTCCTGGCCGCGCTGCTGGGTGCCGCCGCCCACACCCGGGGAATCGACACCTACCGTCAGGTGACGGTCACGGACACCGGCAGCCCGATCGTCCGCGAGTCCGGCGGCGCGGTCACGGAGATCACCTACCCCACCAGGACGGAGAACGCCCCCTGGACCACCGTCGCGGAGGGCATGCTGTCGGACGCGGCCAAGGGCGCGGGGGCCGGTCTCGTCGTCGCCCTGCTGCTGTACGCGGCCCTCTGGCACGGCCACCGGGTGTTCCGCGCCGCCCGGCGGCCGGGACGGAACACGGTCTGACCCGGCCGACCCGGACACCGGCCCCGGGCCCCGGCCGGACCGTCAGCCCTGGGTCCCCCCGGAGGACGGAGCGGGGGACTCCGGGCGTACCCGGGGCGGCTGGACCGGCTGCCCGATGGTGGCGGCGGCCAGTTCCGACAGCGCCCGCTCGGCGTCGTCGACCTCGGCCAGGCCGAGACGGCGGTAGATGGCCACCGACTCCCGCAGACAGAGCATCGCCCGGTCGCGCCGTCCCAGCGCCGCGAGTGCCCGCCCCAGCGTGGTGAGCGCACGTGCCTCGGTACGGACCATGCTGATCTCATGGCTGAGCGCGCGCGCCTGGTCGGCCACGGTGACGGCGGCGGCCGGGTCCCCCTGGATCAGCCGGATCTCGGCGATCCGGTGCAGCAGATTGGCCTCCAGGAAGCGCATTCCGAGGTCACGGCTCAGCTCAAGGCTCCTGCCGTAGCAGTTCATCGCCGCGTCGGTGTCCCCCAGCATCCGCAGTGCGGTGCCCCGGTGGATGAGGGTCTGCGCCTCGCCCATCCGGTCGCCCAGGCGCCGGTAGAGCGCCAGTCCGGTGGCCGTGACCTCCGCCGCCTTCGCCGGCTCGTCCAGCATCACATGGGCGAAGGCGATGCTGCCCAGGGTGTTCGCCTCGCCGGACATGTTGCCGATGACCCGCTGGAATTCCCTGGCCTCGTTCAGCAGTGCCACACTGCGGCTGTTGTGGCCGTCGTGGCTGGCCGCGATCAGCGCTCGCACATTCAGCACTTCGGCGAGGACCACCGGATCGTCGTGCTCCCGGCAGAGCCGCGCGGCCCGTTCGATGTGTCCCGACCCCTCCATGGGCCTGCTCAGCTGCCACAGCGCCCCGCCGAGCAGATAGCGGGCGGCCGCCTCCGCATGCGCCAGGCCCGCGCGCTCCGCCGCGTTGACGACGGCCCGCGCGGGCTCCACCGTGTCGCCCCACGCGTAGGCGCGCTCCAGCAGCGGATCGAGACCGAGCAGGACATCGGCCGCCGGACCCACCAGCGGCGCCCGCCGTGCCGACTGCCGCACCACCTGGAGCACGCTGTCGCGCTCCTGGTCGAACCACGCGTACGCGGCACGCGCGCCGGGGAATTCGACGCCCGCCGCCGAGGTCTCGTCGAGCAGTTCGGCGATGCGGTGGCCGGGCCGGACCACCCGGTAGGCGTTGCCGACGGTGGCCAGCAGAAAGGCGAGCAGACCCCCGAGCGCGCCGTCGGTGCGCTCGGCCGGGTCCGTCCGCGCGCAGAGCTCGCGCGCGAAGAGCCGGAGCAGATCGTGGTAGCGGTAGCGGCCCGACTTCGGGGACTGGAGCAGACCGGCGTGGATCAGATCGTCGAGTACCCGCTCCGCCTCGAACTCGTCCGTTCCGAGCAGCGCGGCGGCGAAGGACAGCGACACCGTCTCCGACTCGGGGAGCGCCAGCAGCCGGAAGGCGCGGGCCTGCCCGGGGTCGAGCTGGTCGTATCCCAGCTGGAAGCAGGCCCGTACATCCAGATCGCCGGTGCGCAGCTGGTCGAGTCTGCGGCGTTCGTCGGAGAGCCGGTCCAGGCAGTCGGCGATGGAGGTGCCGGGGCGGGCGAGAATCCGGCAGGCGACGATACGGACGGCGAGCGGCAGATATCCGCAGGTCGCCATGAGCTCCCGGGCGGCGGCCGGTTCGGCGAGGACCCGCTTCCCGCCGATCACCGAGGTCAGCAGGTCCAGCGCCTCACCGGGCCGGAAGGGATCGAGGTCGACCGGGTGCGCGGAGATCGCGGTCAGCCGCGCCCGGCTGGTGACGATCACCGCACAGCCGGGGTGTCCGGGCAGCAGGGGCTTGATCTGCTCGGCGTCGGCGGCGTTGTCCAGCACGACCAGCATGTGCTGCTCGGCCAGCAGACTGCGGTAGAGCGCGGCCCGCGCGGCGGGCTCCTCGGGCACTCCCGGCTCGGGTACGCCCAGTGCGTGCAGCAGTTGCCCGAGTACCGCGTGGGGCGAGGCGGGATTCTCGGTCACACCCGCGAGATCGACGAAGAGCTGCCCCGCCGGGAAACGGGCCCGCAGCCGGTGCGCGACATGAACGGCCAGCGCGGTCTTGCCGGTGCCGCCGATTCCGGAGACCGCGCAGACCCGGACCGCGGATCCGGCGGATTCGGCGAGATGTCCGGTCAGCTCGGCCACCAATTGGTCCCGGCCGGTGAAATCGCCGGTGTCGGCGGGGAGCTGCGCCGGCACCGGTACGGCCCGGGTCTCCGCCGGCGGGCTCCCGCCCGGCGCGGAGGGGGCGGCGCCGGCCGGTTCGGGCAGCAGCGCGGGATCGGAGCGCAGGATCCGCTCGTACATCTCGAAGAGGCGCGGATCCGGGTCGATGCCCAGCTCGCCGGCGAGTACGGAGCGGGCGTCGCCGAACGCCTCCAGCGCCTCCGCCTGCCGTCCGCACTGGTAGAGCGCGCGCATCAGCAGCAACCGCAAACTCTCCCGCAGCGGATGCTCGGCTATCGCCGCAGTCAGCTCGGTCACGGCCGTCCGCGCGTCGCAGAGTTCGAGGTCGAGCTCGACCCCGGATTCGAGCACACCCAGATACCACTGGGTGAGCCGTTCGCGTGTGGTGTCGGCGAAGGGCCCGGTCAGTCCGGTCAGCGGGACGCCCTGCCGGCGGTCGGCGGCCCGGCGCAGAAGCATCCGGGCGCGGACCGGGTCGCCCCGCCGCCGCGCCTCGCCGGCCGCGGCCACCTCCTGCTCGGCGAGGGTGACATCGAGCGAACCCGGGGGCAGCCGCAGCGCGTACGCGGATCCGGCCGACACCAGGAGGCGGGAGCCGCCGGCTTCGCGGTGCCCCGGTTCCAGCAGGGTGCGTATCCGGGAGACATAGGTGCGGACCGTCGTCGCCGCCGCCCTGGGGCACTGGCCGCCCCACAATCCGTCGATCAACTCCTCGGTGCCGACCGGCTGTCCCCCGGCGAGCAGCAGCATCGCCAGCGCCGTGCGCTGCTGGGGCCCGGCCAGCGGTAGTTCCCCGGTGCCGCGCCAGCCGCGCACGGTGCCGAGGAGAGTGAAGGTGAATCGACCGCTCTCGTTCACGCGACCAAAGCCCTTTCCTTGATCCAGCCAGTAAGTCTGGCACGGCGCCGGAGGTTCGCCGGGCGGGGTGGCCGGTTGCCGACCGCGCGCGAGGGGAGGGGCGGCGGGGAGCGATACGCCGGAACAGATGCTTCCGTAAGGGCTGTTGCGGGGCACCGGCAGGGCCTCGGTGCCGAGAGCCGGCGCGGCCGGGGGCCGGCCGGCTCCGCTCGCGCCCGGCCCGCAGGCGTCCGCCCCTGCACGGAGAACACACCGGCGGCCGGCCGCGCCGCCCCGTCCCCGGCACCGGACCGGACGGGGAAGGAGCCCCCGGCGAGGCCCGACACCGGTGCCCGGTCGCCTGATCAGACGCCTCCCCCAGGGCATTTCGGACGGGCCGGAGGCAGTGATTCCGGGGACCCCGCGAGCCGTGCCCTCCGCCACGGGTCCGGCCCGTGCGAGGGCCGGCGCGCACACCGCTCACGGGCCGGACCCGCCGTCACCGTCCTGACCTGTGATTCAGTGGGTCCGCACAGGGCGGCCGGCCGGGGCCCCGGCCGCGCGCCGGACACCCCGGACGGCGTATCCGACCGGCTGTCGACGCGGGTCCCGGGAGGCGCCGGGAAACATTGACAGATTATTGATCGCGCCTGGGCATAGTCAGGACCCATGGTCCTCAGAAGAACGGCCTCCCGTATGGGCGCGACGGCCGCGGCGGCGCTGGCCGCCGCCGCGCTCAGTACGGTGATCGCGCCCGATGCGACCGCCCGTGCCGCCCAGTCCTCGCCCGCCGGGTCCACGCCGGTCCCCGGTCCGGAACGGCGTTCGAAGCTGCACGAGGACACCCGTACACCCACCCCCGAGACGGCCGGGACGATGAGCGGTACGCCCTCCGGGCCGCCCTGTCCTCCGTCCGGAACCGGCGCGGGCTCGCACGAGCCGGCCGCGGCTCCGGCCGGAACCGGGGCGGTGGCCGAGGAGCGGTCCGCCCGCCGGGATCCGGACGGAACCTGCTGGATCGCCCCCGTCGAATGGCTCCCGGCCACCCGCGCAGGCGAACCTCCGCACCCCACCGCCCTCGGCCCGATGGCCCGGAGGACAACGGGCGGCGGCCGGGAGGCGGAGGGCGCGGACTCCCCCGTCCGCTACCGGAGTCACAGCCATGCCGTACAGAGATGGGACCGGAACACCCACACCCGCTGAGGTGATGGGAGAGCGCTCCCGGCGCGTCACCGCCGAGCGGAACCCCGCTCGGCGGGGTGTGCCCGAACCGGCCCCCGCCCCCGGATCCCCAGTGATCCAGTCCGGTTACGGGCGGCCATCCGGACCGCCGGGCGCCCGGCCGGGCCGGGCAGCGAAATCAGGTGCGCTGCCCGGCCCGGCCGCCGGCGGGTGCCCGTCCTCCCCGCCTCCGTCGGTGCGGGACGGCCCCCACCGCCGCGCGACCGCCGCGCCGGACACCGCGCCGGCGCTGCCCTGCGGACCGCTTTCCTGCCGCTTACCGGCCCCGGGACGACGCCCGACGCGTACCGGCGAGGCGTCAGCCGACCGGGACGGCCTGTTCGATGAGGGCCACGGTGGCACGGGGATCGTCGACCTGGACGACGAGACGGGCATACCGCTCGCCGGTGAGCTCGATCACCACGGCCTTGGCCGCGTCGCGGACGGCCCAGAACACCCGGCCCTCGCGGGTGTGGAAGGTGCCCGCCGTGATGACTCCGGGGAAGTGGGTCCCCGGGGCCCGCACGCCCTTCCGTCCGCGGACGATCCCCGGGTCGGCGGTGGCACCGCGCACATGCGCCAGCGGGACCGTCACCGCGCTCTTGAGCGCCCAGACCCTGTCGAGCCCCTCCATCGTCACGACCAGCCTGTCGCCGTCGATGCTGACCTGCGCCATCTGTGCTCCTTGTGAGTGGTGGATCAGTGCTGGAGGAGACGCCGGACGATCGTTTCGCCCGCCCGCCCGGCGTCGGGCTCACCGGGCGCGGCCGACCGGGCCCGGATACGGAGGCCCAGCAGCAGTGCGGTGAGCGCGGTGGAGATCTCCTGGCCGGCCCCGGTGCCGCCGGCGGCCGCCCGGTCGATCGACCCGAGTGTCCGGTTCACGATCTCGGCGACCTCCGTGTCCTCGGGCGCCCGCTCGACCGTGGCCAGCACCAGGAGATCGAGCCCCGGCCCCCGCGCCGCGAGTCCTTCGCGCAGCGCTTCGGCGGGCCCGGCGGTCTTGGCCATCCGCTCGACGAGCGGGGCCACATCGTGCTCCAGAGCCCGCCGCAGCGCGGCGAGGTAGAGGCCGCGCTTGCTGCCGAACGTCTTGTAGAGGCTGTTGCGGTGCACCCCGAGGTGTGTCACCAGATCATCGATGGAGATCCCGTCGTACGAGCGGCACGCGAACAGCTCCACGGCCGACCGGATCACCTCGGCCTCGTCGAACCCTCTCGGTCGTCCCATGGCACGACCGTACCCCGTTAAGGAACGATCGGTCAAGAACGACCGTTCCTTAACGGGGTACGGTCACCGGCCCGGGAACACGAAAGGGGCGGCCCGCCGTCCGGCGGACCGCCCCTCCGGCGGGACCCGTGGATCACTCCCCCGACATCGCCGCCGCCAGCCGCAGCTGCGGCGCCGCCTCGGCGTGCCGCCCCTGGCGCTCCAGCGTGCGCCCGAGCATCAGCCGGGCGTACTGCTCGACCGGGTCCAGCTCCAGCACGGCCCGCAGCTCCGTCTCCGCGCGGCCCAGCCGGGCGGAGTGGTAGTAGGCCCGGGCGAGCAGCAGCCGCTGGGCGACCTGCCCCGGCTCCTGCTCCACGAGGCCGCGCAGGATCCGCGCCGCCGTCAGGTACTCCTTGGCGTCGAAGAACATCTGCGCGCGCTCCCACCGCTCGGCAGCCGTGCCGAATTCGTAGTAGGTCTCGCTCATGTTCCCTCTCCTCCTCGGAGTCCTGTTCTGTCCGACGACGGGGTCAACCGGGGGGCTCCGTTGAATATTCCACTACCGTTGCGGGGTGTGGGGGCTGACCGGAGCCGCCCGTACAGGAATAGGTTGAGCGTCATGAGCAATCTCGATCGTCAGGCCGTCCCCACCGCATGCGGCGGTCGCGGATTCGTCGTCGCCGAGCCGGTACGCGAACTCCTCAGCCCGCGCCGGGTACAGCTCGGCGAGTCCACCGAAGTCCGCAGACTGCTGCCCAACCTCGGCCGCCGGATGGTCGGGGCGTGGGCCTTCGTCGACCACTACGGCCCGGACGACATCGCCGACGAGCCCGGAATGCAGGTCCCGCCCCACCCCCATATGGGTCTCCAGACCGTGAGCTGGCTCCACGAGGGAGAGGTGCTGCACCGCGACAGCACCGGCAGCCTGGCCACCATCCGCCCGCGCGAGCTGGGCCTGATGACCTCCGGCCGGGCGATCAGCCACTCCGAGGAGAGCCCCCGGCCGCACGCCCGCCTCCTGCACGGCGCCCAGCTCTGGGTGGCCCTCCCCGACGCCCACCGCCATGTGGAGCCCCACTTCCAGCACCACGCGAACCTCCCCGAGGTCACCGCGCCCGGCCTGACCGCCACCGTGATCCTCGGCTCCCTCGACGGCGCCGAGTCCCCCGGCACCGCCTACACCCCCATCGTCGGCGCCGACCTGGCGCTCAGCCGGGGAGCGGAGGTGAGCCTGCCCCTCAACCGGGACTTCGAGTACGCCGTGCTCTCCATGTCGGGCGAGGCGCATGTCGACGGCGTCCCCGTACTGCCCGGCTCGATGCTCTACCTCGGCTGCGGCCGCACCGAACTCCCCCTGCGCGCGGCCTCGGACGCCGGCCTGATGCTCCTGGGCGGCGAACCCTTCGAGGAGGAGCTGATCATGTGGTGGAACTTCATCGGCCGTACGCAGGAGGAGATCGAGGCGGCTCGGAATGACTGGATGACCGGCTCCCGCTTCGGCGAGGTGAGGGGCTACGACGGCGGCCCGCTGGCGGCTCCGCAGCTCCCGCCGGTGCCGCTGAAGGCCCGGGGAAGGGTGCGCTGACCTGCGGGAATACTGTCGGGCCAGCACCTTCGGCCCGGGTCGGCGCGGAGCTGCGGCGCCGGGCCCCCGGGCCCCGGCCGAGGGTGCCCGGGAAGGCCCTGCGGACGGGCCGCCGGGCCGGCGCGACTTTCCCGTCCGTGGGCGCCTTTGGGCACCTCTGGTCATACTCTTGCTGACCTCTTGCTGACTTTGCTGACGATTCGTCAGGTGAAATATCGGCACATGATGGCTGCTCGAAGGGCCAGTCACATGCTTGCTGATGCGACGAGACTTGGACGATGCCGACTTTGAGCCGCGATCGGCGAATGAGCGGGCTCACAGTTGTCCGGAGGCGCCACTACGACGGGCGTGTCGTTGTGGAGAGTCACCAAGGGGCTCCCTTGCGCCCCTTGGCGGCAGTCTCACGTTCCTTCTGATCGTTTTTCCTTCTCCGAGCCTCCGACCGCGTTGGCGGCAGCCGGACCGGCCATCGGCTCACGCTCGGGAGCAGGGCACTTCATGGCCGCCTCGCGCGGGCAGCGCGCGAGCGTTCCTTTTACTCCTGGGGCGTTTGACGATGCTGCCGGCGTCGCGGCGGTGCCTTGATCCGGGAGGGCAGTCCGGGCCGACCTGGACGGGCGCCTGCCCGGAGCCCCTGGTTGCCCTGCTCCACCGACTCACGTTGACGATCGTCGCTTCGGTCAGGGTGGTCGCGCAGGCTCCTGGCAAGGCCTGCCGCATGGTCGCCTCGGTCCGTCTCGTCTCCCGGTCGGTCTCGGCCGAGTGGACTGACTCTGCCCTCCGGCCGGCGGCCCGACCGGGGCGGGGGCACCGGTTCTGCACTACGGGAACTGACTGGGCGACCGGCTGCGCCAGATCTTTTCGTAAGTTCGGTGGGTGTGGTGGGCATGTGGGTGGGAGGCTGTTGGGGTGGCGTATCAACCTTCCCCTTCGGTTGCCGGCTCCTCCCTTCCCCCCTTTGTCGCGACCTCAGTTGGCGGAGGCGCGTCGTGTTCGGGCAGGCGAGTTGTTCGGGGGCGGTGTCTCGAATGCGGAGATCGCGCGGGCGGTGGGGGTGTGTGCCGAGAGTGTGCGGCGTTGGCGGCGGGTGTGGGAGAGCGGCGGTGCTTCTGCCCTGCGGAGACGGGCAGCCACCGGACGTCCGCCCAAGCTGGACGTTCACCGGGTCGAGAGGGTCCGGGCCGCGTTGGAGCGAGGTGCCCGGGCTCATGGTTTCGAGGCCGGCCTGTGGACCTTGGAACGGGTCGGCGTGGTCGTGGAGCGGGTGACGGGGGTGGTGTTGTCGAGGGCGTCGGTGTGGCGGTTGCCGACCGGTCGGCTGGGATGGAGCTTGCAGCGGCCCGAGCGTCGGGCTGTCGAGCGGGGCGAGTCGGAGATCGCCCGCTGGATCGCGCACGAGTGGCCGCGCGTCAAAAAGGGGCCGTGAACACACGTGCCTGGATCGTGTTCCCCGACGAATCAGGTGTCTCCCTGCTCCCTCAGATCCGCCGCACTTACTCACCCCGGGGTCGGACGCCGCTGCTGCGGCACCGGCTGAACTGGAAGCGGGCGTCGATGGCCGGAGCCTTGGGATACCACGCCACCGACCCCGGCCGCGGGGCCCGCCTGTGCTTCCACCTCAAGCCCGGCAGCTACGACACCGCCGGGCTCATCGAGGTCCTGGAGCAGATGAAGGTGTTCTACCGCGGCGAGCGGGTGGTCCTGGTCCGGGACGGCCTGTCCGCCCACTGGAGCAGGGCGATGCGGGCCTGGGTCGCCGGGCAGGACTGGCTCACCCTGGAACGACTGCCCGCCTATGCTCCCGAGCTGAATCCGGTGGAACTCTTGTGGTCCCCGCTCAAGAAACATGAACTCGCCAACCTCGCCGGCGACCATCTCGCCAATGTTGCCGACGCCGCCGAGCAGGGCATCCACCGCATCAACGCCAACCCACAACTGCCATGGTCATTCCTCGCCCACACCGGCCTCACCATCCACCCACCACACCCACTGAACTTACGAAAAGATCAGTGGCGCAGCTGGTTCAGATGCGCGCGCTCGCGCTGCCCGGTGAGCGTGGGTGTCAGCTCTGTTGCCCCTGGGCCGACCATGCGATGACGACCAGGCCCTGGCCGGGGGCACTGCCCGTGGCACCGGATGCTCCGGCGTCGCCGTTTGCGCTGGGGTTCGTGGCGGCGATGCCGCCGTTGCCGCCCGCGCCTCCCCCGCCGCCTCCGGCGCCGCTTCCTCCGGCGCCGGTGCCGGCCGGGACGGTGTACTGGGTTCCGTCGGCGAGGGTGAGGGTCCGGGCCGCCGTGGCGGCACCCGTTCCCCCGGAGCCTGCGGCGCCGCCGAAGCTGCCCAGGTAGGTCGTGCCGGGTGCGGCGCTTCCGCTGCCGGTGGTGCCGGGGCCGCCCGCGGTCCCGGCAGTGGACGAGAAGTCGGAGCAGAAGTCCAGGAGGCCGGTGGAGGCGTCTCCGCCCGCGCCGCCGGCAGCGGGGGTTTCTCCAGCGTTGGCGCGGATGGCACCGTCCTCGTATCCGCCGCCGCCGTTGTCCCCGCCGCTCCCGGACCGGCCTCCTCCGCCGCCCCGCGCGGATGCCAGCAGCGGAATCCGAAGGACGGACAGGCCGGAAGCCCGGCCCTCGCCGGTCTCACCGGCGGTTCCTCGTCCGCCGCCCGAACCGTTGTCGCCGGCGAGGCCTCCTCCGCTGTTCCCGCCTCTTCCGCCGGTGCCCCCGTCCCCGCCGGGCCGCGCCGCGCCGACGGTGACTCCAACACCCCTGAGGAGAGTGTCGAGACCGCCGAGCTGGATCAGGCTGAGGGCCGTGAAGGTGCACTGGGTGAAGGCGCCGCTGCCGCCTCCGCCACCGCCGTCGCCGCCCGCGCCTCCCGCGCCGCCATAGCCCTCACGCGCCGTGAGAATGTTCGCGGCCTCCCCGCCTCCGCCACCGCCTCCTCCGCCGCCTCCTCCGCCGGACCCGCCCGAACCCCACACGTACACGGTGTACTCGGTCACCCCGTCGGGAGGGAACCACCGTCCGTCGCTGGTGAACACCTCATGCCCGGCCGCAGCCGCCCTGGGCGCGCCTGCGGCGTGCTGCCCGGGCAGCACGGCCGCCGACAGCACCCCCGCAGTCACCGCGGCCAGTACCGCACCACGCCGCCTTCGCTGATACGTCATCACCACACCCACTTCCGGCTCTCACCGACATGGGGCAGACAACACACAGCCCCCTCCACCAGCCGATCCCCGCGGCCGGACGCTGCCACGCCGACACCATTTCAGGACCACCCGGACGAGTGACCAGCCGGCCGAGCCGACGTTGCCCAGCGCTCTGCGGATCGGAGACGTACGGTTGAAGCCGCCGGGCCATGTGCCGATGGTCTTCGCGGTCGTCAGCCGCTACCTCACCCGCCTCGCCGTCGACCTGGCCTACAGCAGGGCCTGGTGCATTGGCCCTCAGATCGCCGACATGGCCCACCGGGTGTCCGCACCCTGCACGATCTGGCCGCATGACCACCCGTGGACCGTGCGGTTACGGTGCCGGATGACGCGGGGTTGCGACCGTACGCCCAGGCTCCCGGGTGAAGCCACCATCGCCAGCGCCCCGGCGAGCCGCCGGCTGCGCCACCGTTGATAATGGCGTGACCACACCCCGATACTCACAAGCGCACAAAGGTGCAGCAGCGGCAGCGTCCCGCACCCGTCGTCGTCCGGCGTGGCTGGCGTGTCGTGCCCCCTTGCAGGGTGTGGGTGGTGGTGGTGTCACAGGGTTGCGGCTTCTTCTGTCAGGAGTGCCACGTCGGGGTGGGTGCTGTAGGGGCGCAGTACCTTGCGCATGGTGGTGAGGGATGCCTTGGCGCGGGTTGAGCGCAGACCGGGGTAGTCGATGAGGAAGCGCTTCCAGGTGGTGAGGGATTCTTCGAGGTTTCCCTGGGACAGTTGTGATTCGGCCAGGAGCGCTGTGGTCAGTGCCCTGGCGCGGCGTGCCTGTGGGGCGCGGGCGCGCAGGGAGGTGCTGTAGGCGCGGGCGGCTGCCCGGTGGTCCTTGAGTGCGGTCAGGGTGCGGGCGCGCTGGTAGTGCAGGGCCGCGGTGGGGTAGTTGTCGAAGGGGTCGGTGGGATTCTGGTCCGCGTGGCTGTGGAGGGCTTCCGCGTGGTGGAGCGCGAGGAGGGCCCGTGGGCGGTCGTCGGCCCGTGCGTGGGCGAGGGCCAGCTGGGATTGAGTGAAGGACTGGGTCAGGGGCGAGGAGTGGCGTTTCGCGGTGGCGGCCGCCTGTTCGGTCAGGGCGAGGGAAGGCCGCCGGTGGCCGATTTCCAGCGCTTGGGAGGCGAGTGCGCGGATCGCGATGGTGTAGGTGTGGGGGGATCGTCGGCTTCGGCGGCCAGATGGGTGGCCGTGCGGTGGTAGTGCTGGGCCAGAACGCTGTCGTTCGTCCACAACACTCACGTCATCGCCGGTCTGACGGAGCGGGGCGGTGTTCGTGGAGGAGCTGGACGAGATTCCCGAGGGGGCCCTGGTGGTGTTCTCCGCCCACGGTGTCTCCCCGCAGGTCCGTGCGGAGGCGGCCCGCAGGAGCCTCCAAGTGGTGGACGCGACGTGCCCGCTGGTGACGAAGGTCCACGCCGAGGCACGCCGCTATGCCGACCGCGGCAACAGCATCGTGCTCATCGGGCACGCCGGCCACGAGGAAGTCGAAGGCACCTACGGCGAGGCACCCGGCGCCACCGTGATCGTCGAAAGTTCCCAGGACATCGCCGGCCTGGACCTGCCGGACCCGTCGAAGATCACGTACCTCGGGTCGGCCTTCACATAGGCAAGGATCCTGGCCTGCCGCGCCGGCGGGACGCAGACGAAGTTCCGCAGCCGCCGGTAGGCGGTGTACTGCTTGCGCCGAACCGCCGCCACATCATCGCCCAGCCCGAGCAGAACCTCGTCCAAGGCCGTCGAAAGATCCGCCATCGCCCGGCCAGCCGGCCGGCGACCCGGCGCTGGCGCGGTCCGTGTACCCGCCCCGTTCCGGCGGCGGGGCCCTCGGGCGTGCCCGTGCACAGAGGCGACGGTCTCCAGCGCGATGTGGTCGTCGCCGTACAACCGGTAGCGGACGAGGTCGATACTGCGCCAGTGCTCCGGCACGGCATGCACGTTGTGGGGGGTGAAGTCGCCAGCCACACAGATCACCCGCGGGGCACTCCAGAGAATCCGCCCTGCGGCCTCGGCACCGAGGCGGTCGCGCACCAGGCGCTGGAACTCGTCCCGGTGATCCATCAGCCACGCCAGGTAGAACAGGCCCTGGTGGATCATCCCGGCGTCGGTCGCCCGCTTGTACTCCACGATCACTGGCGCGCCGTTCTCATCCAGGCCCAGTGAGTCGATCCGCCCGCCGTGGAGCGGCCGGTGCTGTACTCGCGCGCCTGGAATCCGACGCCCAGCATCGCCTCCATGTGGGCCTCGACAAGGCTCTGCACATCCGCCTCGGCCTCAGCCAGACGCGGCATGACCTCCGTCATGCCGCGCTTCGTGCTGAACATCCTCAGTTCCATCGCCCCCATCCCAAGATCTCTCCAGGGGCTGAACACGTGCGGCATGAGGATTGTTTCGCCGAGGCTGGCAGCCTCCCACGCCACCCAGCGAAGCGCAGGTACAAAGAGTGACAAACCCGCGAGGATCAAGGCGCACGCCCGCTACCACGATCTGCTCCATAATCCGGGAAATCCTCCGGTCCGGAGAGACGCTCGGGGCCGAAGCCAAGTTGCAACCCAAGAACCAGGGGCCACGCCGCCAACCCCTGACAGATCGAGTCAGCCCACCCTGCCCCACACCCACAATCCAGCGCACAACGCCTCGTGCGGCCAGCTCTGGCATCATGAACTGCGATGAGCCGATGCAATGGTCAACAAACAGCAAAGCTCCTCTGAAACCGCAGGTCAAAAAGAGTGCTTCCCGCGCGAGCGGGGGTGGACCGACCGGCAGCATCGACCGCAGCAGTGCGGGGGTTTTCGGCGGGGTGAACGAGAGCCACGCGGGCGGTGGTTTCGAGAGCCGCTTTGATCCATCCGTGCAGGAGATGGACAACTGTGCAGGTCCTTGATCGGCGGCGGGAGTGAGAGCCACCCTGATCGAGTGACTTCGGGTTGGGAGTGTCTGCGGCAGCGGATGGATGCAGGCCAGTAGCTTGGTGGTCTGGGCCCTGCCGGTCCGTGTCCCTGACAGGCGCGGTGCGGACGGGCCCGCTCCTTTTCCTGCGCTTGCAAGATTGGTGGACGGCCCCTTCCAGCGTTGTCAGGGGTGGGTGCGATGATCCCCGAGGTGGGCGTGAGCTCGCTGATATCTCGACTCGGGGGTGGCTCGGTTTGAACACGTGGCAGGAGTTGTCGGCGTCGGTGGAGGAGCGCCTGACGGCCATGTCGTCGAGTGAGCGCGGAGTCTTCGCCGCCGGCACCGCTGAACGGCTCATGAGCTGGCACGAAGCACTGCCCGAGGAGGATCGGGCGCCGTTCACGATGAGCCTGCGGCCCCTGCTGAACTCCGTCTGGGAGGGCTCCCTCGGGGACTCGGCCGCCTTCACGGCCGTGAAACGGGGTGTGGCCGAGTACATGCTCAGCGAGTACTGCCACAACGATGGGCAGGACGGCCCCGAAGACGCGGACGACAATGCGGCGGCCGCGACGCTGTATGCCGCGCACGCCTACCTGTTCGAGTGCCGTGACTTCGCGGTCTGGGCCAGCCGACGGGCCGTGGACGCTGTGGACGAGCACCTTGAGTACCTCGCCGAGCAGGAAGAGGGTCTACCCGACCTCGACGAGGCAACCCTTGCAGAGCTCCAGCGCCAGCTGCGGGATCTCGACCTCATCTCGACCTACTCGAAAGATCTGCGGCTCGCCAGCCTTGGGCTGCCCATCGACACCTCGATCCGGCTTCGCGTGGAACTGAGGACCCCTCTTTCCAGCCGGGACTGACCGGTCGAACAACCCGTTCAGCTGCGTCGTTCGGCCTCGGTGACGCGGAACCGGTAGGACTCGGTGCTGGCTTCCCGCGCAGGCGGGGGTGGACCGTCGACGCTCCAGGCCCAGATCGTCACCACCAAGCGCTTCCCCCACAGGTCGCCGGGGTGACACCGAAGACGCAGACGTCGAGCTCCCCGTCCCTCAGTGCGTTCTTGGGACAGGGAGTGCGCAACACCTACCTGAGTCACCGACAGTGACAGCCAGCCTCCGAAGAACCAAACTCCAGAGCGCAGCGCTGTCGCCAAGCAAAACGCACCTGCCATAGCCGCCTGGTTCCATCGAAGCCAAGCCAAGATCCGGACCATTCCCGGGCCAACTCATCGACTCAGAGCCCCAACGCACGCATCTCCGCAGGTCACGAACCTGCAATGCCCGTACCACCAGCAGACGAAGAATCTGCTGGTACTGAACCGGGCTCAGGCGACTCACTCACGTTGATGCCGGGATCCCCGACAAGTTCAAGGATCTGAATGCCGAAGCGGCAGAGCCCTGGCGGCCGGGAATCGCCGCAAGACCCCGCAGGCCGACTGCCACCGAGAACCCGCCGGCGCAGCGCCGTAGCTGGCCAAGGCGGCAGTTTCTTTCCATCCCATGGTGAAGCCAGCTTCGGGTTCGGTGATTGCACTCGCACTGCCCCGGACTGTCGATCTCGGGCCTCGTGGGCCGCCTCGACGACTCCGCCGCAACAAGGGGCTCTTCGCACTGAATTTGCGCTACAGCCTCAAGTGCAGCAGCAAGAAGCGGCAAGCCTCTCAGCATGCGTCACCACCCCTAACAATGTTCTTCGCATCCGGCATATCTTGTTCAGCGGCCCTCGGTGGAGGTGATCGCCCTGGTCCTCGGGCACTGCACCGCACAACGCCCACGGTGCTGCGAACCGCGGGCGCGAGGCTTCGGAGCCACGACTGCCAGTACGGAAAGCCAGCCGATCTGGTGCTGCCCGGCCACGAAATGCCACGGAGCGGCGCAGCCTCCGGTCGCGGCACGGTGCCCTCCCGAACCTCGTCTCGTACGTCGGCCGAGCCTGCGGTGAGCCGTCGGCGAGAGAGAGCGAACATGGAACGATTCTCGCCGAAGGCCGAGCAGATTCTCCGGCGAGCAGGATGGCACAACGATCGCACCGTGGACGTCCCCGCCTGGCGTACCCACTTCGCGCTGAACGGGCTGCCGACGTATGCGGCCGCCGGGAGATTCCTCACCGGATTCGGAGGAATCCGCGTCAAGGGGAAAGGGCCGGAAATCACCTGTGCCCGAGAGCCCTTCGAGTTCAACCCGACGCCGGCCGAAGGGGAGGAGGACCGGTTCCGGGAGTGGGACGAGGAACTGGAGTTCCCTCTCCTCCCGGTCGGACACATGGAGGACGGACTGTTCCTCCTCGGCACGGACGAGACAGCGAGGCTTCATCCGGTGACGAACTGGGTCGCCCGATTCCGGGCCGGGGACGCAGGAGTCGAGGGTCTGACCCCGGGCGTCATGCCCGGGTGGCCGGCCGGCTGATGAGTTCCCTCCGCCACGCCGCCGGGAACGGCCCCACGGCGCGCCACCGGCTGGTCGCCCCCCGATCAGCAGGGCGGCAGCCCGGGTGAGCCCGCTGAACCGGAGAGCGGTTCTGACCGCCACGGCCGCCGTGCCCCTGGTGGGCTGCGGGGTGACGGGCCCCTCGGACGCCTTGGCGGCGCCACCGGGCGGGGGCTGACCACGCTGATGCTCGGGCCGGGGGCGTCGGCGGGGCCGGTGTGGCCGCACCCCGCGGTCGCCCTGGACGCCGGCTGAGGCACGGCGGCCCCGGGCCCGCGGCGGGGTGTCAGCGCGCGGCGGCCCAGGCGGCGGCGTACCGGCGGCGGCTGCGGAGCATGCCCTCGTCGGAGAGGGTGAACACATCGACGAAGTCGACCTGCTGGGGGCTGACCCGGCCGATCGCGACCACGCAGTCGCCGGAGGCCACGATGCGGTCGATGTCGTGGCGGCAGCCCAGCGCCGGCGTCTCGGGCCGGGCGTCCTCGTCGAGCAGGGAAAGATAGCCGTCGATGTCCCCGGTGTCGAGGTAGTGGTAGGCCAGCCGCACATGATCGACCCCGGAGTCGGTGACAAGAGTGCTGGGGAGCAGCTTCCTCGGGTGGCGACTGTTCATGGCACGTCCTTTCGTACGACCGCCCCGCGGACGGGCGGTTGCCGGTACCACCGTCCTCCGGCGCCGCAACCCCTGCTTATCTCGGCACTATCGCCACCACAGGATCTGCACACCGTTTACAACAGTGGAGATGGTCGGGAAACTGTCCGCACACGTGTCTTGCACGTCGCTTGCGGCACGGACTCTGTTGGTCGGACGCGTTCCTCACTGGGAGTGACTGTGGACTTATCGCCCGGTGAGGGTCGCCCGACCCCGGACTCCGTGGTCTTCCGTATCCTCGGGCCACTGCATGTGCAGGGCCCGGACGGACAGGTACGGATTCCGCCCGGTCGCCAGGAGGTGGTCCTCGCCGCGCTGCTGCTGGAGGCGAACCGCGTCGTCAGCACCGACTATCTGGTGGATCTGATCTGGGAGGACGACCCGCCGGACACCGCCAGGACCCAGGTGCAGATCTGTGTGTCCCGGCTGCGGAAGCTGTTCGGCGGGCGGGCGGTGGCCGCCGCCATCACCACCCGCCCGCCCGGCTACGTCCTCGCGACGGAGGACGGTTCGGTCGACGCGGCGCTGTTCGCCCGGTGGATCGCCGATGCCCGGCTGACCGGGAAACGGGCCGGGGGCGCGGCCGAGGCGGTGGAACTGCTGCGGTCGGCGGGCGGACTGTGGCAGGGGAACTGCCTGAGCGGCATCGCGAGCGAGAAGCTGCGCAGCAAGGCACGGCAGCTGGACGAGGAGCGGCTGACGGCGGCCGAGCACCGGATCGACCTGGAGCTGGAGCTGGGCCGGCACCATGAGCTGGTGGGCGAGATACAGCACCTGGCGCACGAGCATCCGCTGCGGGAGCAGCTGCGCGGGAAGCTGATGCTGGCGCTGTACCGCTCGGGGCGGCAGGCGGAGGCCCTGGACGTCTACCGGCTCGGCAGAGAGCTGCTGGTGGAGGAGCTGGGTCTGGAGCCCGGCGGGGAGCTGCGGAGCCTGAATTCGGCGATCCTCGCCGGGGAGGTGCCGCCGCCGGGTCTGGCCGCTCCGCAGCCGGGCCGGCGGTCCGGTCCCGCCGGCCCCGGGAACGGCGGAGGGGACACGCCGGCCCGGCCGGCGGCGGGCGGTCCGGGCCGGGAGACGCCGGAGCAGGACGCCGGAGGCCGGACGGCGGAAGCCGGGCCCCGCCCCGCCGGGGCCGACCCCGCCGGGGCCCCGGTGCCGGTGGCCGAGGTACCGCGCCAGCTTCCCTCCGACACCGCGGACTTCACCGGTCACGGCACCCGGATCACGGACATCGAGAAGACGCTGCTGGGACCGGGCGAGCGGCGGGCCGTGGGGCTCGTCGTGATCGTCGGCAAACCGGGGACGGGAAAGTCGACACTCGCCACACATATCGCGCACGGCGTGGGCGAGACGCACTTCCCGGACGGGCAGCTCTACTGTGATCTGCGGGGTACCAGCGGTGCCCCGGCGACCGCCGGGGAGGTATTGGGCCGGTTCCTGCGCGCCCTCGGCATCCCCGGGCCCGTCATTCCCGAGTCCCTCGACGAGCGCGCCGAGATGTACCGGACGCTGCTCGGGTCCCGGCGGGTGCTGGTGGTGCTGGACGACGCCGCGTCCGAGAGTCAGGTCCGGGCGCTGCTGCCGGGGGCCGGGAGCTGTGCGGTGCTGGTCACCAGCCGGGTGCGGATGACGGGGCTGCCGGGCGCGCACCGGGTGGAGCTGGATGTGCTGGAGACCGGCGAGGCCCTGGAACTGCTGGTCCGGGTGATCGGCGAGGAGCGGGTGGCGGGCGAGCCGGTCGCGGCGGAGGCGCTGGTCCGGACCGTCGGCGGGCTGCCGCTGGCTCTGCGGATCGTGGCCGCCCGGCTGGCGGCCCGGCCGCACTGGACGCTGGCGTCGATGGTGCACCGGCTGGCGAACGAGCGGCACAAACTGGACGAACTCACGCACGGCGAGATGACGATGCGGGCGAGTCTGTCGCTGACGCACGACGGGCTGGGGCAGGCGGACCGGCAGCTGCTGCGGCTGCTGAGCCTGGCGCAGGGGCCCAGCCTGCCGGGCTGGCTCGCCGGGGCGCTGCTCGACGACCGCCGCCCGTTCCCTTCGGATCTGCTGGAGCCGCTGGTCGACGTGCAGATGCTGGATGCGGTCGGTATGGAGTCCACGGGCGGCTTCCGCTACCGCTTCCACGAGATCATCCGGGTGTTCGCCCGGGAGCAGCTGGCCGCGCACGACGATCCGGGGACCCGGTCGGCGGCGCTGAACCGGATGCTGGGCTGCTGGATGGCGCTGGCCGAGGAGGCCCACCGCCGGGTCTACGGCGGGGACTTCACGGTGCTGCACGGATCGGCGCCGCGCTGGGTGCCGCCCGCCGCGCATGTCGACGAGCTGCTCGCCGACCCCATGGAGTGGCTGGACAGCGAGCACGCCAATCTGGTGCAGGCGGTGGAGCACGCGGCGGCCGAGCAGCTGGACGAGGTGTGCTGGGATCTGACGACGACGCTGGTGACGCTCTTCGAGATGCGCGGCTATCTGGACCACTGGGAGAGTACGCACCGGCTGGCGTTGCGGACGGCGCGGTCGGCGGGCAATCAGCGGGGCAGCGCCGCCGTACTGGCCTCGCTCGGTTCGCTCTATCTCAGCCGCAGCCAGTACGACGAGTCGCGGACCGCGCTGACAACGGCGCTGGGGCTGTTCACCGAGATCGAGGACCGGCAGGGGCTCGGTCTCTGCCATCGTGATCTGGCCCTGCTGGAACGGTTCCTCGGTCGTGAGTGCGAGGCACTGGAGCTGTACGACCGGGCCCTGCGGGATTTCGACGCGTCGGGCGATGTGGTGGGCCGGGCCATCGTGCTGACCCAGAGCGCGCAGATCTGGATGCAGCGGGGGCAGAGCTCGGCCGCGCAGCGCAGGCTGGACGAGGCGCTGGGCATCTACCGGCTGGTCGGCTACACGGGCGGCCAGGCGCGGGCCCTGCGCCGGGCCGGTCAGCTCCAGCAGCAGCAGGGCGAACGGGGCCGTGCGGTGGCGACGTTCACCGAGGTCCTGGAGCTCTGCCGGGACAGCGGGGACGTGATCGGGGAGGGCCATCTGCTGCGGGACCTGGGGCTGGCGCACGCCAGAATGGGTCAGGACGCGGCGGCGCGGGACTGTCTGGACCTGGCGCTGGGCATCCGGGAGCGGATCATGGACCAGGGTGGGGCTGCGCTCGTACGGCTGGACCTGGCGAAGCTGCTCGTGTCGGACGGCGGGCCGGGTGACCGGGACCGTTCGCGGGAGTTGCTGCGGAGCGCCGTACGGGCTTTCAGGGACCGCCGGATGGAGCCGGAGCTCGCGGAGGCGCAGCAGCTGCTCGCGGGCGGCTGAGGCGGAGCCGCGGCTGGGCCCGGCGGGGCGGGACCGGCGGGGCGGGACCGGCGGGGCGGGGAACGGACCCGAGCCGTCGGGCCGTCGGCCGGCCGGTGCGGGAGCGGTTCGGGGGCTTGGCCGGTGGTGGCGCTGTCGCGGGCGCGGGATGCACTGCTCGGGGAGCGGGTGGACCGGTTCTGTCACGGTCCGGGGGCCTCGGGGGCCGGGGTGTTCCGGGTGTTTCCGCTTCGGGGTCAGTCCCAGGGATCGTTCACGGTCATCACTCCCGGAAGTCGTCGGCGTCGGAGGAGAACGGAGAGGTTCTCGGGCGGTTCCGCTTCGGGGTCAGTCCCAGGGATCGTTCACGGCCGTCAGTCCCAGGGGTTGTTGACGTTGGAGGGGCTCGGGGCCGGGGTGGGCGAGCCGGCCGGGGCCGGTCCGTCCGCCTGGGCCGAGGTGGCCGGGATGCCCGCCGGGGTGCTGTCGCCGGCCAGGGCCGCCTGGATGCCGAACAGTGCGGCGCCGGCGACGGCCGCGGTGACGGCCGCGGTGCGGAGAGCCTGGGAGAGAGCCATGATCCGATCCCTTCGATTGGGGCGTTCCCGCTGGTGGCGGGGCGTTTCCTGCTTTGTGGACACCACATTAGGGAGGGATGGAATCGCCGGACCGGCCGTGCTCCTATCGCCCGGCTATCACGGCCCGGACGGAGTGCGGCGGTACGGGGCGGGCTGGAGTCGCGGGCTCCGTACCATCCGCACCGGCCGGCACGGGAGCCCCACCATCACCAGAGGTGCACGGCGTGGACGGGTACGGCGATAGGAAGGGCGTCCGGTGGCGCGGTCCCGCCCCGGCCGGGGTGATAGCGGCCCGGCGATCCGCCCGCCGCGGCCGTGGTGCGCGGCGGCGCCGGGATGGTGGCGCGATAGCGGGGTGCCGACGATGGGACATGTCCCTCCCCACCCCGTTCAGGGAGCGCCCATGAACCCCGCCCACTTCACAGAGACCGTCACGGATTCACAGGTGGGAGCCCTGATCCGGGCCCATCGGCTGCGTATCGGACTGACCCAGCGGGAGCTGGCCGACCTGTCCACGATCAGTGTGCGGGCGATCCGCGATCTGGAACACGGCCGGGCCACCCGCCCCCGTACCGACACGGTACGGCTGATGGCGGACGCCCTGCGGCTGGGGCCCCGGGCCAGAGCCGCGCTGGAGGACGCCGCGCGGCCGGGCCGCGCGGGCAGAGCCCCGGCGGGGCCCCCGGCTCCGCCGAACGCCCCGAAGCCGCTGGTGGGAAGGGACACGGAGATCGCCACCCTGGTGCAGGAGCTGGCGCCGGACGGCGGGGAGCGGCTGGTGCATCTGGTGGGTCTGCCCGGGGTCGGCAAGACCCGGGTGGCACTGGCCGCGGCGGCGGCTCTGCACGTCTCCGGGGTGCCGGTGCTGTGGCACGCCTTCCCCGGCGCGGCCCGCGAGTACGGCCCGGCGGCCGGCGGGCCGTGGCCGGAGCTGACGGAGCGTCTGGTGTCGGGGCTGTACGCGTCCGGGTTACCGCACCGGGGGCCCTCGGGCGGGGAGTCGGCGAGCGCGCTGCTGGGCGAGGGGCCGGTGCTGCTGGTGCTCGACGGCGCCCCGGCGCACGCTCCGTGCGCGGAGCGGCTGACCCGGCTGCTGCACGAGGTGCCGGGGCTGCGGCTGCTGGTGACCTCCGACGAGCCGTGGCAGGCCCCAGGTGAACGGCTCTTCCTGCTCTGCCCGCTGCCCGTGCCGTCCGCCGGTGCCCGGGGGGCGGCGGACGGTCCGCAGCCGGCCGGGGACGAGCGCGAGCCCGCGGTGCGGATGTTCCTGGACCAGGTGCGGCGGGTGCTGGCGGCTCCGGCGGTGACGGCGGCCGACCGGGAGCGGGCGGTACGGATCTGCCGGCTCCTCGACGGACATCCGGGGGCGCTGTCGGCCGCCGCCTCCTGGCTGGTCGTCTCCGATCTGGCGGCGCTCTGCGACACGCTGGCGGTGGATCCGGCGGCGTTCCTCGACCATCTCGGCGGCCGGGACGACCGGCTCCGGGACTCCCTGTACGGCCGGATCGGGCGGCTGCCCGCGGGGCCGCGCGCCGTACTCGGCGCCCTGTGCGCCGCGCCGGGCCAGGACTCCGTCGCCGACGGCTTCGGGCTGCCCGCGCTCACCGCGCTGACTGGCGGCAGTCTGCACGAGTGCGGGCGGCTGCTGCGGGAGCTGCTGCTGTCGGGGCTGGTCCGGGCGGCCCATGAGGAGGGCCCGGCCCGCTTCCGGGTGCCGGCGCTGGTCAGGGCGCTGGTGACCGGGGCCCCGGTGGGCTCGCCGCAGGCAACTGCCGCCGTCTGAACTGCTCCCGGAGTGCCGGGGCAACTGCCGCCCGGGGCCGGACGGCGCGGATTGGATGAGCCAAGCGAGTTCCCGGCGGACCGGACCGGCGGGACCGGCCGGGGACCTCGCAGTCGCACCGCATCCGCACGCCGAACCGCCGGACCGCTCCGCCCGTACGCGGGGCCGGTCCGCATCCGCCGAGCCGAGCCCGTCGCGCCGGCCCGTCCCCGAGGAGCGACCGTATGTCCCCCAAGGCATCCGTCAGGCTGCCGCTGTCGGCGGCCCAGCGCGAGATCTGGCTGGCCCACACGCTGGATCCGTCCGGCCGCCGCTACAACATCGGCGAGTACCGGGAGCTGCGCGGCCGGGTCGATCCGGAGCTGGTCCGGGCCGCGTTCCGGCAGCTCGCCGTGGAGACCGACGCGATGCGGATCCGGGGTATTGGCGCGGACGGAGACGGCCCCTGGCAGACCCTGCACGCCGACCCGGGCGACCGGGAACTGGCGCTGGTGGACCTCAGCGGCGCCGAGGACCCGGCCGCCGCGGCCCGCGGCTGGATGGCGGCCGAGCTCGCCCGCCCGTTCGATCTGGCGGCGGACTGGCTGACCCGGCACGCCCTGGTGAAGGCCGGTGAGAAGCTGTGGTTCTACTTCCACGGTTTCCACCATCTGGTCATCGACGGCGCCGGGCGGTCCCTGCTGGGCGCCCGGCTGGTGGAGCTGTACGAGGACGCGGCGGCCGGGCGGCCGTGGCGTCCGTCGCCGTTCGGTTCGCTGGCGGAACTGCTCGCCGAGGAGACCGGGTACCGGGAGTCGCCGCAGGCGGCGGAGGACCGGGCGTACTGGGTCGCGAAGACGGCGGACCCGCCGCCGGCCGCGCGGATCGCCGGGGGGCGCTCGGCGCCCGTACCGCCCGGTTCGCTGCCGTTCGTCCGGCGTACGGTGACCCTTCCCGCGCCGTACGCCCGGCAGTTGCGGGAGATGGCCCGCGCGCACGGGGCGCCGTGGACGAGGGCGGTGATCGCCCTGGTGGCCGCCTACGTCCACCGGGCCTCCGGAACGGACGCCGAGGAGCTGACGCTGGCGCTGCCGGTGAGGGCGCGGACCGGGGAGACGGCCCGCAGCACCCCGGCGATGCTGTCGAACATCATTCCGCTGCGGCTGCCGGTGCCCGCGGGCGGCACCCTGGCGGGGCTGCTGGGGGCGGTGGTGACGGAGGTCCGGCAGGGGCTGCGGCGGCAGCGGACCCGGTTCGAGGAGTTGGGCCCGGAGGGCGCACCGGGGCGGCCGCCGGTCTCCCTGCAGCTGAACATCATGGCCTTCGCACCGGGGATGCGGTTCTTCGGTGTGCCGACCACCCTGCACAACCTGGGGAACGGGCCGGTGGACGGGCTGGCGGTCGCGGTCTACGACCTGGGGCCGGAGGACGGGCTGCGGATCGACTTCGACGCGGCGCCGGAGTCCTGCGACACGGCTGCCGTCGCCGCGCACCAGGACCGTTTCGTACGGTTCGTGGGCACCGCGCTCGCCGCGCCCGATGAGCCGCTGTCCGCGCTGGAGCTGATGGACCGGAGCGAACGGCGGCTCGTGCTGGACAAGTGGACGGGGGTGACGGCTCCGGTCGACGAGCGGCCGCTGACCGAGCGGTTCGAGGAACAGGCCCGGATCCGCCCGGACGCGGTCGCCGTGGTCTTCGGCGAGGACCACCTCACCTACGGCCGCCTCGACAGCGAGGCCAACCGGCTGGCCCACCACCTGCGCGCCACCACCGGACTCGGCCGCGGCGACCTCGCCGGCATCCTCGTCGACCGCTCACTCCCCCTCGCCACCGCCATCCTCGCCGTACTCAAAACCGGCGCCGCCTACACCCTCCTCGACCCCGACCACCCCGATCTGCGACTCACCGGTATCGCCGGCGACGCCGCAATCACCGCCCTGGTCACGACGGAGGGCTGTGCGCACCGGGTGCCCGGGCCCTGGCCGGTGGTACGGGTCGACTCCGAGGCCCCGGCGATCGCGGCGCGGCCGGGGAGCCGCCCGGAATCGGTGCTGACGGGAGACGACTCCGCCTGTGTGATGTTCACATCGGGGTCGACGGGACGTCCGAAGGGGATCCTCGCCTCCCACCGGAACCTGACCTCCACCATCACCGGCCAGACCTACTGCACCTTCGGACCCGGCGAAACCTTCCTCCAGTGCTCACCCGTCTCCTGGGACGCCTTCAGCCTCGAATTC
>NZ_JBDQQP010000017.1:0-187371 GCF_039888735.1 Streptomyces sp. CAU 1734 | reverse complement strand
CTACCACCTCAGGCGAACCGAGCACCGTGCCTGGCCTCAGCCGGCCCGCACCGGCCCCCAAGCCGTCCTCATCACCAGACCCCCACCCGCAAGCCCGTAACGCAACGGCATTGGGCCTAGGCCAGCGCGGCGACGACGGAGCCGGCGAGGCGGGTCGCCATCCGGCGCAGAGCCCCGGGTGACGGGTCGCCCCCGACGGTGATGTTCACCGTCTCCACCGCCGTGTTCCCCTCCTGATCGGTGTAGGAGCGGTGGACCACCCGGATGAGGCAGGTGTCCTCGCCCTCGCCCTCCGGCTGGACGACGGCCTGCCGGCCGCCGATCCCGGTCAGTGCGCCGTCCCGTCCGGTCGGCGGCTGCCCCCGGTCGAAACGCACCTCGACGGTCCGGTCACCGGTGGCGGCCGACCACTCGCAGTCCCAGTTCCCGAAGCCGATGTCCCTGGCCCCGGTGTCGATTCCGGGCACGGTGCCGAGCTCCCGGGGCGTCAACAGGGTGCAGGCGTCCTCGTGGATCAGCGAGGCGGCCGGGGGCATCGGTGAACGCTCCCGGACACCCTTGTCGAGAACGGCCGCCGCCGCGCCGGCCGCCGCGTCCGCCATGTCGCAGAGCGGAGCCGTGCCCGCGTCCTGCTGGGCGACGATCGTGATGTTCACCTTGTCGTCCCCTGCCGAGAGCAGTGTCCGGGGACAGGCACCGCTCTCGGCGGGCTCGTCGACCAGGGTGACCGCGCCCCGGGTCCACCGCGGTTCCGAGAGCTCCGGAGCCCCGCCGCTGTCAAAATGGATCATGACATCCACGGGCTCTTCGTCCCCGGTGTCCACCAGCATGTCGCACCGGTCGAAGTTGCCGTAGTCCTCGTCGGTCCGGGTCCTGCCGAAGCGGGCGAGCGCGCCGGGGACGGCCAGGGCACAGGGGTCGGCCGTACGGTGGTCGCCGAGGCGGGAGGAGGTGCCGCCCGGCGCGGCGGGCGGCCGGCCGTCCTTCCGCTCTTCCGGTCCGCCGTCGAGGAGCGGGCTGAACGGTACGGCCAGGGCCAGCGCCGCGGCCACTGCCACACCGGCCCGCACTCCGGGACGCCGCAGGCCCCGCAGTCCTCGCCGTACGCGGGCCCGTACCCGCCGCGACACCCTGCCGGGCCCGCGCGTCGCGGCCGGTTCCGTCTCCGGTCCGGCCTCCGGCGGGGGAGCGCTCTCACCGGCCCGGCGGTTGCGGACCAGGGCGATGGCGTGACCGCCGTTGCGGGCCAGCTGCTGGGGTACCGGACGTCCCTTCGCGATCAGTTCGCGGCGCACCCGGCGGAAGAGCAGATCCATCCCCAGCACCGCCGGGGCCCCGGGGATCCCCTCCCGCACCGCCTTCACCAGCTCACCCGTGAAGGCCGTGTACTCCTCCCCGGGCGGCGCCCAGGCAAGTTTGGTCTCGGCGGTGGCGGTCATCAGATACGTGCCCTCCACCCCGGCCGCGCCCGGCAGCGCGCCCGCGCCCATGTGCGCGGCGAGCGCCTGTCCGCTGTAACAGCAGTCCAGGATCACCACCCGGCTCGGCGCCGAGCAGGTGTCCACCAGTTCGTCGCGGAGCAGGCCGTAGGAGATCGACCGGTAGAGCTGGGCGGTGGTGGAGTCCGGCAGGGCCAGATGGAGTTCGTCGCGCGCCGACAGCAGTCCGTGTCCCGCGAAATACACCAGGAGTGCTTCCTCCGCGGAGGACGCCGCCGCATGCACCGCGTCCAGGGCGGTCTGGGGCGAGTGCGGATTGTGCAGCACCGTGCAGTGCTCCGGGGGCAGTCCCCACACCCCGGGGTCGGTGAGCAGCGCGCGGAGCGCGGCGAGGTTGTTGTGCACCGCCGGCAGCCCCTGGAGGTGCTGGTAGTGGTCGGCGCCGATCAGGACCGCACGGGAACGCAGCGGGTCGGCCCCCCTCATGGCTCGCTCCGGTGGGGATCCCCGGCCGGTGAGTGGTCCGTGCGCTGTTCCGGAAGGGCGGGGGGCGGCAGGGTTCTCAGCAGCTCCACGATCCGCCGTACCGATTCCTCCGAGGCGTCCGGGACGGTGACCGACACCCCGCCTGCCGTGATCGTGACCGGGGGAGCCGCCGGCCGGGCCGTGCGCCAGGAGGCGTAGGCGAGTGCGAGATTGAGCGCCGCGAAGCCCTGGCCGAGTACGAGCGAGACGATCTCCACCGCGCCCATGGCGCCGGCCGGCGGCAGCGCGTCCAGCCGTATCTCCGCGTGACGCCGGACATCGGCGTCCCGGCGGAGCCACCGGTGCAGATCGGCGACCGCCCGTGTCCCGTGCTCGGCTGCGACGCTTATCCGGATCTCCATGGCTCTTCTCCCCGCCCGTGCCTCTGCTGACCGAAGTGTCCGCATGGAGAACGAGCGGGGAACGGGGACGACACGACCGCCGGACGGCGGCGCGGACGGCTCAGCGGGTGCCGGCCGCCCCGTGTCCCATCCGGGCGGAGAGCCGGGCGGTGGCCTCGACCAGAACCGCCGCACAGCGCTTGGCCTCGCCCCGGAACCGCTCCCGGGGGCCGCAGACGCTGATCACCCCGGCGGGCCGTCCGTGGTGGTCGAGGACCGGGGCGGCGACCGACGCCGATCCCGGCTGGCGTTCGGCGCTGGACTGCGCGTATCCGCGGCGCCGGATGGCCGCGATGTCCCGGCGCAGTGCCGCCTCGTCGGTGACGGTCGACTCGGTCAGCCCGGTCAGTGGTCCGGCGGCGAGATGGGCGTCGATCTCCTCATCGGTGAGAAAGGCGAGAAACGCCTTGGAGGAGGCGCCGGCGTGGAGCGGATAGGGGATGCCCAGCCGCACGGACATGATGACCTCACGGCTCGGGGTCACCTGGTCCACGTACACCCGGGAGCCGGAAGCCAGAATCGACAGGGTCGCGGTCTCCGAGGTGAGCGCGGAGAGCTTCACCAGCTCGGGCGCGGCGAGGGTGCGGATGTCGATCCGGTCCAGATAGGCGAGTCCCAGGCGCATGATGCTCAGCCCCAGCGCGTACCGGCGGGTGTCCTCGTCGAGTTCGATCAGTCCGCGCAGCCGCAGCGAGGCGAGGATCCGGTGCACGGTCGGCTTCGACAGGCCGAGGCGGTCGGCGATCTCGGTCACCCCGAGGGTCACGGAGCCCGGCTCGGCGAAGAGCAGCAGCACATCGGCGGACCTCTCGACCGTCGATGCCGTCTGGCTTCCCGACTCTGCCTTGCGGCCCGGTGCGCGCTTGGGCGCGTCGATCGGCATGCGTTGTCCCTCACTGTCGGACGGAATTCTTCGGGCGAAGCTGTTCCGGCGAAACTCCCCGGACGGATCCGCGGACGAGTCCGCGGCACGAGTCCCCGGACGAACTCGCGAACGATCCGCGAACGATCCGTTGACGAAGCCACCGGCCGGAGGGGAATCCGCCCCGGCCGGGCGGGCGCTCCCGCCGGAACCGGTGTGCCGGTCCGATCCCACCATGCGCCCGCCGGTGTTGTCGCCGCCCTCCCGGCGGCTCCGCGCGGCCGGCCGGACCGCGCCGGCCGTACGGAGCCCCGGCGCCGGGAGGATCCGGTCAGGGGAACAGGCCCCGCACATCGGGCGCGTCCGCCAGCCCCTCGACCGCCGCGGCGAGCTTGTCCACCTGCCCGGCGGAGAGACCGCGCGCCGCGTTGAGCCGGAATTTGACCAGCAGTTCCGCCCGGCTCAGCGGGTGCCCCGGGCCACCCCGCGAGGAGTCCACCCGGTGTTCCAGCAGTGCGCCGCCGGTGGTGCGGACCCGCAGCACCGCGGCGAAGGCGGCCGGGAAGATCTCACTCGCCCGTTCGTCGGCCACGCACTCCACCTTGGCGGCCAGCTCCAGCCGCCGCTCGTCGGCCAGGGTCTCCTCGGTGAAGTCGTCCAGATGGACACCGAGGCCGCCCCCGCCGATGAGCGCCGTCGCCACGGTGAAGGGTCCCGAGAACTTCGCGTGGTACGCGGTGCGCGGACGCACCTTCTCCGCTCTCGGCTCGGCCACCGTGCGCAGGGTGGGCAGCGGCAGGCCCAGCTCGACGGAGGCGATGTCGGCGGGATCGAGCCCGTCGGCCCGCAGTCTCAGCGCGCAGTCGATCGCGGGATGGGTGAAATGGTTCGACGGATAGGGTTTGTACACCGTGCGGACCGTCTCCCAGCGCTCCCCGAGGCCGCCCAGCATCGCCTCGGTGTCGCAGGTGCCGTCCAGCCAGGCCCGGAAGAATCCGAACCGGCCCTCCAGAACCGTCGGCGGACCGGTGATCCCGGCCCGGGCCAGCGCGGCGGCCGTCACCCCCGCGTGGGCGGCCCAGCCGCAGTGGATCCGTTTGACGGTGCCCCCGGTGCGATTGGCCTCCAGGATCCCGGCGCCCATGCTGGCGGCGACCCCCATCGCGTCGGCGACACCGTCCTCGTCCAGCCCGTACAGCAGCGCCGCCGCCGCGGCGGCGCCGAGGGTGCCGCAGATGGAGGTGGCGTGCTGGCCCTTCTCGAAGAAGAGGGAATTGCGGATCGAGGGGAGATAGGAGGCCATGCCCAGCCGGTTGCAGATCTCGATGCCGGCCGCTACCGCCGCCAGCAGCCGGGCGCCACTCGCCCCGGTCTCCTCCGCCACCGCCAGGGCGGCCGGTACGACGGACGCGCTGGGGTGGAGCACCGAGGGGAGGTGGGTGTCGTCGAAGTCCAGGGTGTGCGCCAGAGTGCCGTTGACCAGGGCGGCCTGGGGCGCGGGCAGCCGGTCGCACTCGCCGATCAGACCGGATTGCGGGGTGCCGCCCCAGTCGCGCACGGTGTCCAGCACGGCCCGGCCCGGGCCGCCCTCGGCGCGTCCGGCCAGACAGTTGCCGATCACATCGAGGAAGCGCCCCGACACATCATCGGCGACCCGCTCCGGGAGGCCGAGGTCACGGCAGCCGGCGGCGAACCGCGCGAATCGCTGAACCGCCGTCCGCTCACTCACCGGACTCACCGCACTCACCGGACCTGCTGGAGCCACCGGACCCAACGGACCCACCGGATCCGCCGCTGGCCGCCGGTCCCGCGACCGGCAGATCTCCCAGGATCGCCAGCGGGCGCACCGGCGCCCCCGTCGCGCCCACGATGTTCAGCGGATTGAGCACCAGAGTGAACTCCCGCACCCCGCTGTCCAGCAGCTCGTCCAGTTTCATCGTCTCCACGATGTTGATCCCCGACTCGACCAGCAGGATGCGATGGACCGGCAGGGTGGCGTGGCCGAGTCCCGGTGCCAGACGCTCGAAGGCGATGGTCTCGCCGCCGACCACGGCGGGCCGCCACTCGGCGAGCCGGTGCCCCGCCTCCTCACCCGGCCCCGGCACCCCGTCCTCCCGGCCGGTGAAGGCCGGACCGTCCGCCCAGAGCCGGGACCAGCCGGTGCCGATCAGCAGGGCTTCCCCCGGCCGGGGATCGAGCCCGGCCGCCGCCTCGTCGAGATCGGCGGCGGTGATCTCGTATCCGGCCGGGAGCGTGCGTACCCCGTGGACCGCGGCCACATCGAGCAGCAGACACCGCCCGACATACGGGGTGAAGTCGTCGATGCCCAGTTCGCTGAAGCCGTTGTGGCCGGTGATGCCGTCCGGCCCGAGTCCGCCGTACACCAGGCCGTCCTGCGACACATGGGCCAGCGCGTCCACATGGGTGCCCACATGCCCGCCGGTGATGATCACCTCATTGGCCGCCGAGCCGCCGTCGGAGCGCACCATGTCACCGTGGCGGCGCTCCAGGACCATCCGGAACGGCGGATGGTTCGGCGACTGGGGCATGCCGCGCCGCATCGGCTGGGCGAGGTCGATCAGCCGCGCCCGCTCCCCGGTGTGTGCCGTCGCCGTCATCAGATGACGCCCTTCTCGTCGAGCCGGTCGATGTCCTCGGGCGCCAGACCCAGCAACTCCCCGTAGATCTCGCGGTTGTGAGCGCCGAGCGCGGCGCCGGTGGTGCGGATGGAGCCAGGTGTCCCGGAGAGCCGGAAGAGTACGTTCTGCATCCGCAGCGGTCCGAGATCGGGATCGTCCACGGTGGTGATGGTGTCCAGCGCCCGGTACTGCGGATCGTCGAAGACATCGCGGATGTCGTAGACGAGCGCGACGGCGGCCTCGGCCTCCTCGAAGGCGCGCACCACCTCGGCGGCGTCCCGTTCGGCGATCCAGCCGCCGACATGGCCGTCCAGGAGATCGGCATGCCCGGCCCGGCCGGCGCCGCCCGCGAACCACGGCTCGGCGATCACCTCCGGATGCCCCACCAGCGTGAGCACTCGTTCGGCGATGCTCTGCGCGCTGGTGGAGACCGCCACCCAGCGGCCGTCGCGGGTGCGGTAGGTGTTGCGCGGCGCGTTGTTGGCGGAGCGGTTGCCGGTGCGCTCCTGGACCAGGCCGAGCTGGTCCCAGATCATCGGCTGCGGGCCGAGCAGGGTGACCAGCGGCTCGATCAGGGCGAGGTCGACCACCTGCCCCGGGCCGCCGCGGGTGTCGCGGTGGTGGAGCGCCATCATCACCGCGTTGACGCAGGCCAGCGCGGAGACACCGTCCGCGAGACCGAACGGCGGCAGGGTCGGCGGCCCGTCCGGTTCACCGGTCGCGGCGGCGAAACCGCTCATCGACTCGGCCAGGGTGCCGAAGCCGGGACGGCGGGCGTAGGGGCCGAACTGGCCGAAGCCGGTGACCCGGGCGATCACCAGCTGGGGGTTGAGCCCGTGCAGCGCTTCGGGGGAGAGGCCCCAGCGCTCCAGGGTGCCGGGCCGGAAGTTCTCGATGAGCACATCCGCCCGGGCGGCCAGCGAGCGCAGCAGCTCCGCGCCCTCGGCGGTGCTCAGATCACAGGTGACGGCCCGCTTGTTGCGGCCGAGCATCTTCCACCAGAGCCCGATGCCGTCCCTGGCCGGGCCGTGGGTCCGGGCGGGGTCGCCCTTCACCGGATGTTCGATCTTGATGACGTCGGCGCCGTAGTCGCCGAGGATCGTGGCCGCGAGCGGGCCCGCGAACAGGGTGGCGAGGTCGAGCACGACGACCCCGTCGAGCGGTCCTGGCTGAGACATCAGTCCTCCCGCTTGTTCCATTTAACGGAAAGCCGTTACGAATCTGCGTTCAGGCTCTAGCGGTCGAATGTAGAACGGCGTTACGTTTTTTGGAACAGCTTGGCGGTCAACACCGTGAAGGAGGTGGTGGCCGGCCGGTGTCACCGGCCGGCCCGACCCGTATGACTCGATACGACCTGCTCGTCAAGAACGGGACGCTCGTCGTCCCGTACCACGGTGAGGTGCGAGCGGACCTCGCCGTCTCCGGCGGCCGGATAGCCGCCATCGGCGAGAATCTGGCCGAGACCGACGCCGCCGAAGTCATCGACGCGGCCGGCCGTGCGGTGCTGCCCGGCGCCGTGGACGCGCACTACCACATCGGCATCTACCGGGACCCGGCGCTCGACGCCCACGAGGAGACCCGCTCCTCCCTGGTCGGCGGTGTCACCACGGTGCTCTCCTACTTCCGCACCGGGCAGCACTACCTCGACCGGACCGGCCCGTACAAGGAGATCTTTCCCGAGGTGCTGGCCGCGGTGGAGGGCCGGGCCTTCACCGACTACGGCTTCCATCTCGCGCCGATGACCGTCGACCAGATCGAGGAGATCCCCTCCCTGGTCGCCGACCACGGGGTGACCTCCTTCAAGTACTACATGTTCTACAAGGGGTTCGACCTCGCGGCCAACAGCCGGGACGCCCGGTCGTTCACCATGGGCGACGAGTACGACCTCGGCCATCTCTATCTGATCCTGGAGAAGCTCGCCGAGACCCAGCGCGACCATCCCGGGCTGCGGCTCTCCCTCTCGCTCCACTGCGAGCAGTCGGAGCTGATGCGGGTCTTCATCGACCGGGTCCAGCGGTCGGGCACGGTCCAGAATCTCCGCGCCTACTCCGAGGGCCGGCCGCCGCTGACCGAACAGGTGGCCATCTCCGAGGCCACCACCCTGGCCGGGCACACCAACACCCCGGTCAATCTGCTCCACCTCTCCAGCGCCGACGCGCTCCGCTCGGCCGTCACCGCGCGCGGGATGTACGGCAATGACATGCGCTTCGAGGTGACGCTCCACCACCTCTGTCTCGACCACGAGAGCCTGGACGCCAAGGGCGGACTCGGCGGCAAGGTCAATCCGCCGATCCGCACCGCCGAGGACTCCGAACGGCTCTGGGAGGGGGTCCGCGACGGCTCGGTGAACTGGGTCGCCTCGGACCACGCCTGCTGCATGGAGGAGCACAAGGGCGACGAACTCTGGCCCGCCCGGCCCGGGTTCGGCGGCAGCGCGCTGCTCTATCCGGTGCTGATCAGCGAGGGCCACCACCGCCGGGGCATCCCGCTCACCCGGATCGCCGAACTCGCCTCCGCCAACCCGGCCCGCGCCTACAACCTCTGGGGCCGCAAGGGCAGTCTCCAGGTCGGCTTCGACGCCGACCTCACCGTGGTCGACCTCGGTCTCGAACAGGAGGTCGGCACCGAACTGCTGCTCTCGGGACAGGATCACTGCCCCTTCGACGGCGTACGGGTGAAGGGCTGGCCGGTCGCCACCGTCGTCGGCGGCAGGCTCGCCTACCGGCTCGGCGCCGACGGCCCCGAGGTCGTCGGCGAACCCTCGGGCCGCTATCTGCGCCGGGCCTGAGACCCGGCGGAAAGGGGATCGCCCGATGACGCGATCCGTGCTCTATGTACCGGGCGACGCCCCGGAGAAACTGACCAGGGCGCTGCGATCGGGGGCCGATGAGCTGATCGTGGACCTGGAGGACGCGGTGCCCCCGGACAGCAGGGACGCCGCGCGGCGGGAAGTCGCCGGCCGGCTCCGCGAGGTCGCGGCCGGCGCCGTGCCGCTGCTGTGGGTCCGGGTCAACCCCGGTGAGCAGGGGATACGGGACGCGGCGGCCGTCGCCCTGCCCGGAGTGGCCGGAGTCGTCGCGGCCAAGGCCCGGGACCCCGCGGGGCTGGCCGCGCTCGGCCGTACCCTCGCCGCGGCCGAACACGAACACGGCCTGGCGGAAGGCACCTTCGGGATCATTCCGCTGATCGAGTCGGCGGGTGCCGTGCTCCTCGCCCCCCGGCTGGCCCGGGCGCCCCGCGTCGTACGCCTGCAACTGGGCGAGGCGGATCTCCGCGCCGAGCTGGGGGTGGATCCCGGACCGGACGGGCGGGAACTGCTCCATGTCCGCTCCCGGATCGTGCTGGCCGCCGCGGCGGCCGGAATCCGGCCGCCGGTGGCCCCCGTGAGCACCGACGTCCGCGATCCGGAGGGGCTGCGGGAGTCCACCCGGGCCTTCGCGCGGCTCGGGTTCCGGGGTCGTGCCTGTATCCATCCCGCCCAGATCCCGGTGGTCAACGAGGTCTTCACGCCCTCGCCGGAGGAGGTCGACCGCGCCCGCGAGGTGGTCACCCGCTTCCGGGAAGCACTCGCCGCGGGCACGGCCGTCTGTCTGGACGGGCGCGGCCGGCTCATCGACGAGGCCGTCGTCCGCCGGGCCCGCCGGCTGCTCGCGACCGCCGAGGCGTACGGAAGGCCGTGAATCGCGCCCGAGGCGTACGGAGTGCCGTGAACAACCCCCGAGCTGCGCGGAAGGCCGTGAGTCCCCGCCGCCCGGAGCGGGTCAACTCGTCCCTCTCCTGAACCAATCGCCCCAAAGGTATTGACGCCTTGTCGGCAAAGTTGTTTTATCCCCTAACAACTGGGAGGCAGCCGTGCCACATGTCCTTGTTGCCGGAGCGGGCCCCGTGGGCCTGACCACCGCCGTACTGCTCGCCGAAGCCGGGATGACGGTGGAGGTGTTCGAAGCCGGGGAAGCGATCAGCACCCAGCCCCGGGCCTCGACCTTCCATCCGCCGACCCTCGATCTCCTCCACCGCATCGGAATCGCCGAACCACTCATCGCCCAGGGCCTGAAGGCCCCGGTCTACCAGCACCGGGACCGCGAGCGCGGCCTGGTGGCCAACTTCGACCACGCCGTTCTCGCCGGGGACACCGCGTTCCCGTACCGGCTCCAGGCCGAACAGCACAAGCTCTGCGAGCTGTTGCTCGGCCGGCTCGGGGACACCGTCCGCTTCCGCCACCGGGTCCTCGCGGTCTCCCAGGACGACGACGGGGTCGCCGTCCGGGTCGAGGGCCCCGGCGGACCCCGGACCGCCCGGGGCGACTATCTGATCGACGCCGGCGGCGCCCCGGGCGCCGTCCGGGAGGCACTCGGCATCGCCTTCGAGGGCTTCACCTACGAGGACCGCTATCTCGTACTGCTCACCACCTTCCCCTTCGAGGACCACCTGGAGGGGCTGGAGAAGGTCAACTACATCTCCGACCCCGACGAGTACGTGGTGCTGCTGCGCGCGCCGGACGCCTGGCGGGTGCTCTTCCCCGTCAGGGAGGAGATCCGTGATCCGGAGATCTGGGAGCGCATGCTCCAGGGCGTGGTGGCCAGTCCCGTCCCCTACGAAGTCATCCACCACCAGCTCTACTTCATCCACCAGCGGGTGGCCGAGCGCTTCAGGGAGGGCGGAGTCCTGCTGATCGGCGACGCCGCCCACATCAACAGCCCCATCGGCGGCATGGGCATGAACAACGGCATCCACGACGCCTTCTCGCTGGCCGGGGCGATGAGCCGGCCGGACGGAACGGGAGACGGGCCGGACGGTTCCGGTGGCGGGCCGAAGAGCTCCGGTGGCGGGCCGGACGGCTCGGGAGACGGCCCGGACGGCCCGGACGGTGGCGGGCCGGACCGTGACAGGGCCCTGGACATCTGGGCCCGCCAACGCCGGGAGGTGGCCCTGGAGTACGTCAGGATCATCACCGACCGCAATGCCCGGGCACTGGGGGAGAAGGACCCCGGGCGCAGGCTCCTGGCACAGCGGGAGATGGCCGCCGCCGCGGCCGATCCCGTCCGGGCCCGGGAGTGGCTGCTCGACTCCTCCATGCTCAACGCCGTGCGCGGACAGGGACTGCTCCCGTGCTGACCGCCGGCGGGGAGCGCGCCCGCGGGGGAGGCACGCTCCCGCCGCGGATCACCGAGCAGCGGGCCCGGCTCGCCGTTCTCGTCCCCTCCACCAATACCGTCGTGGAGGCCGAGTACCAGGCCATGGCACCCCGCGGCGTCACCATCCACACCGGCCGGATGCATGTCCCCGCCCCCTCGGTGGCCAGCGACGACGACACCACCCGGCTGCTCGCCGACGTCCGTGCGGGGGTGCCCGGCGCCCTGCGTTCCGTCATGACCTGCGAACCCCGCCATGTACTGCTGGGGATGTCCGCACCGACCTTCTACGGATCGGTCGCCGGGGCCGAGGCGTACGAGGCGGAGCTCACGGCGCGGGCGGGGGTGCCGGTCACCGCCGGATCGACCGCCTGCACCCTCGCCCTGCGGGCACTCGGCGCCCGCCGGATCTGTGTCCTCAGCCCCTACCGGCCCGTCAACGACCGTGAGGTGCGCGCCTACTTCACCGGGGCCGGCTTCGAGATCGCCGGCTACCACACCCTGCTCTGCACCTCCGCCACCCAGATCGCCGAGGTCGGCGAGGAGACCATCGTCCCGGCGGTGGAACAGCTCGCCCGGGCCCGCCCGGAAGCGATCGTCCAGGTCGGCACCAATCTCTGGTTCGCCGCCCTGGCCGTGGACCTGGAACGGCGGCTCGGCATCCCGGTCGTCGCCATCAACACCGCCACCCTGTGGGCGGGGCTGCGGGCCGCGGGGATTCCCGACCGATTCGAGGGCGCCGGCCGTCTGCCGGCCGAACACTGAAGGGAACACCGCGCATGCCGACCGACATACTCAGCCCCATCGACGGAACGGTGATCGGGCACGCCGGGCGGATGGACGCCACCGCCGTCGATCTCGCCTACCGCACCGCGCGCAAGGCCCTGGAGGAGTGGCGCGAGGTACCGGCCGAGCGCCGGGGCAGAATCCTGCTGCGCGCCGCCGGCCTGCTGGAGGACCGGGTGGAGGAGATGGCCCGCACGGAGACGCTCAACACCGGGAAACCGCTGAAGGACACCCGGCGCGAGGCCGGACGGGCCGCCGCCTGCTTCGCCTACTACGGCGGGCTGGCCGACAAGGTCACCGGCGACACCCTCGATGTGGCGGGCCCCTTCCACACCTACACCAGGCGCGAGCCGTTCGGGGTGGCCGTCGGCGTCATCCCGTGGAATGTGCCCTATGTCTTCGCCGCGAAGAAGATCGCCCCGGCCCTGGCCTTCGGCAATGTGAGTCTCCTCAAGCCCGCCGAGGAGACCCCGCTGACCGCGCTGATGCTCGCCGAGGTGCTGGCCGAGGCGGGGCTGCCGGCCGGGACGGCGCAGATCGTCACCGGCGGGGCGGAGACCGGCCGGGCCCTGGTCGGCGACGAACGGGCCGATCTGATCGTCTTCACCGGCGCGGACGCCACCGGCCGGGTGATCGCGAAGGCCGCGGCGGAGCATCTCACCCCCGTCGCCATGGAGCTCGGCGGCAAGTCCCCGCAGATCGTCTTCGCCGACGCCGACCTGGACGCGGCGCTCGCCTCCGTCCTGCTCGGCGCCTTCAGCGCCACCGGCCAGATGTGCATCGCCGGCTCCCGGCTGCTGGTCCAGCGCGAGGTGTACGACACCTTCGTGGCCCGGCTGCGCGAGGCGGTGACCGGGCTGCGGGTGGGCGATCCGCGCGAGCCGGGGATCCAGGTCGGGCCGCAGGTCACCCCCGGACAGCGGGACAAAACCCTGGAGATGATCCGCACCGGCCGCGAGGAGGGCGCGGAACTCGCCGCCCAGGCGCCGTGCCCCGGCCCGGAATCCGGCGGGTTCTATGTGCCGCCGACGCTCTTCACCGGGGTGCACAGCGAGATGCGGATCATGCGGGAGGAGATCTTCGGACCGGTACTCGCGGTGATGCCGTTCGGCACCGAGGAGGAGGCCGTCGAGCTCGCCCACGCCACCGACTTCGGCCTCGCGGCCGGTGTCTGGACCAAGGATCTGGGCCGCGCGCACCGGATGGCGGCCAGACTGCGGGCGGGCACGATCTGGCTCAACACCTACCGGATGCTCTCCGACAGTGTCCCCTTCGGCGGTGTCGACCGCTCGGGGTACGGGCGGGAGGGCGGTCCCGAGGCCGTCCGCCTCTACACCTGGACCAAGAGCGTCTGGACCTCCACCGAACCGGGACTGCCGCCCGGCTACGACTTCTGACCCACCGTCTCCGTCCCTTCGACGCCGACACCCGGCCACCCCTCCCGATCACCCGTCTCCCGCCACCGCCGCCCGGACCCGTGCGGACCGTCCGCTTCCCGCCGACACCCGGCCACCCCTCCCGGCCACCCGTCTTCCGCCGGTCACCGGCCGGATCCGCTCGTACCGCCGCGCGATGAGCACACCCCCGTACACCCCCCCGCCGCTCCCTCAGGGCCGGCCCGTACCACCTCGCCACCCCTTTTATATGCATTCATCACCTGCCCACCACCGACAGGAGCCCTCTCCATGCTGATCGTCCTCGCGGGCGCGACCGGCCGCACCGGCCGCCGTCTCATCCCGCTGCTCACCGCCGCCGGGCACGGGACCCGGGCACTCACCCGCTCGGGCGATCCCGTGCCCGGGGCCCTGGCCCACCGGTGTGATCTGACCGCCGCCTCCCCGGGCGAACTGGACGCCGCCGTGGCGGGAGCCGGGGCCGTCGTCTGGCTCGCCGGGCCCGGCGGCGGGCCGGTGGAGAGCGCCGAGGCACTCGACAACACCGCCGCCACCGCCCTGATGGACGCCTGTGTGCGGCAGGGCGTACCGCGCTTCGTGCTCGTCACCTCCAAGGGGACCGACAACCCCGAGCGCTCCCCGGACTTCCTGCGGCCCTATCTGGAGATCAAGGCGAAGGCGGAGGCGCATCTCGCGGGCACCGGCCTCGCATGGACGATCCTGCGCCCCGGCGGACTCACCGACGAGGAGCCGTCCGGCCGGGTCGAGCTCGGGAAGGGACTCGGACGCGGCAAGGTCAGCCGGGGTGATGTGGCCGCCGTCGTCGCCGAACTCCTCGGCAGGCACGACCTCTCGGGCGGAGCCCTGGACGTGATCGGCGGGGAGCACACCCCCGCCGAAGCCCTGGACGCGCTGGCGCCCCGGCTGAACATCGTGGACTTCCTCTTCGACCTCGAACGTCTCGGCCGGGTCCATCTCGCCGTCTTCGGCGGCAGCACCGGCGAGGCCATGGCCGAGGCGAAGGCACACTTCACCGGCTGGCAGGTCTCCCCCCGGTACGTCAACTACTTCGAGGGCCCGGAACTGCACTTCTCCCGGTCCACCCGCTGGCGCGCCGAGTTCGGCGAGGGCCCCGGCCGGCACTCCGGCAAACAGGAGTACTGGGTCATGGTCCACAACGAGCTCGGCGAGGGGGTCTTCCGCTTCGGCCTGCTGCGGCCCGAGGGATCGGAGAACCACGATCCCGCGCTCGTCGCCGCCTTCCACGCCTTCCGCGAGCACTACCCACCCCCACCGTCCTGACGGCGGGGGCCGCGGGCCCCGCCCCGGCCCCCGCCCCACCCCATGACGTCAGGAAACCTGACGGAAGTGAGGTTCCGTTGGCAGCCCACATCCTCCGGAGAGCAGCCGCCATGGCGGTGGTTCTCCTGATCGTCCTGACTCTCGTCTTCTTCCTGATGCGCATGGCCCCCGGGTCCCCCGCGTATCTGATCGTGGGCGCGGACGCCACCGCGGCCGAGATCGCCCATGTCGAACGCGAACTCGGCCTCGACAAGCCGATGATGGTGCAGTACGCGGCCGAGCTCGGCCGGATACTCGGCGGCGATCTCGGCACCTCCATCTTCACCGGGGACACCGTCTCCCACGAGCTGCTGCTCAGACTCCCCATCACCCTCGAACTCACCCTGGTCTCGCTGCTCTTCTGGATCCCGCTCGCCCTGATCGCCGGACGGCTGGCCGCCGCCCGCCGCGACACCCCGGTCGACGCGGCCGTACGGATCCTCGGAAATCTCTCCATCGCGGTACCCGGCTTCTGGCTCGGCGCGCTGCTCATCCTGCTCTTCGGCCTCTATCTGCCCGGCATCCTGCCGTCCAGCGGCTGGGTCGGCCTCGCCGAGGACCCCATGGGCCATCTGCGCTCCCTCGTCCTGCCCGCCTTCGTCCTCGGCCTCGGCACCTTCGGGGTCACCGCCAACACCCTGCGCGTCTCCATGATCGAGTCGGTGCGCACCGACTACGTCCGGTTCGGCCACGCCATGGGACTGCCCGAGCGGCGGATCAACCGCTCACTCGCCTTCCGCAACTCACTCCTGCCCACCACCGCCGTCGTCGGCCAGCTCGTCGGTGTGATGCTCAGCGGATCGGTGCTCATCGAGAACCTCTTCAACCTGCCCGGAATGGGCCGGCTGCTGGTCGACAGCATCCGCCGGCAGGACTATCCGCTCGCCATCGGATCGACCCTCTCCCTCGCCGTCTTCTTCCTGCTCGCGAATCTGATCGTCGACATCCTCTACGCGGCCCTGAACCCTCGCGTCCGGCAGAAATTCGCAGGTACCTGAGCCATGCCCACCATCTCCCCACCCCTGGTACGAGCCGCCCGCCGCCGCCGGCTCGTCGTGAAGGGGCGCCATGTCAAACAGATGACCGTCATCGGTGTCCTCCTCGTCGCGTGCTATCTGCTGCTCGCGATCCTCGGCCCGATGCTCACCGCGGACCCGCTCCAGCGCACCGGGGACCCGCTCTCCGCGCCCTCGGCGGCCCACTGGTTCGGCACCGACCACCTGGGACGCGACCTTCTCTCCCGGGTCGCCGCCGGCGCGCGGGTCTCGGTCCTGGTCGCCCTGCTCAGTGTCGGCATCGGACTTCTCTTCGCCCTCCCGCTCGGCATCTGTGCCGGCTACTTCGCCGGGCGGTGGCCGGACGAGCTGATCATGCGGGTCTTCGAGGCCATTCAGACGGTGCCGCTCTTCGTCTTCGCGATGGTCGTCCTCGGCATCACCGGAGTCTCCTCCTTCCATCTGGGACCCATCGAGGTCAGCGCGGCCGGAAAGATCGTGCTGCTGATCGCGATCGCCGCGACCCCCTACTTCGCCAGGATCGCCCGCGCGGCCACCCTCGCGGAGATCCAGGAGGACTACATCTCCGCACTCCGGCTCCTCGGTGTCTCCCGGCGCCGGGTGATCATGGACGAACTCCTGGTCAATGTGCTCCCGCCGGTCATCGTGCAGAGCTGTCTGTGGATGGCGGTCGCCGTCTTCGCCGAAGGCGCCCTCGGATTCCTCGGGGTCGGGGTCCAGCCGCCCACCCCGACACTCGGCGGAGTGATCGCCGACGCCACCCGCTACATGATGGCCGGCGCCTGGTGGTACTGCGTCATGCCCGGTCTCGTCCTGCTCGTCGCCACCGTGGGCTTCGGCCTGCTCGGCGACGGAGCCAATGACCTGCTCGACCGAGGAGAGCGCTGATGACGCCCCCGCACCGACGGCCCCCACTGACACCGATCCCGACCCCGATCCCGCCCGTGCCCGCCTTCCCGTCCCCGCCCGTGCCCGCCGCCCGCGCGCCCCGGGAGCTCTGATGTCCACCCAGTCCCTGCTCACCGTGCGCGATCTGAATGTCGTCTTCGACACCGCGCGCGGCCGGGTCCCCGCCGTCCGGGACGTCTCCTTCGACCTCGCCCCGGGCGAGATCCTCGGCCTGGTGGGGGAGTCGGGCAGCGGCAAGAGCACCGTCCTCTCGGCGATCATGCGGCTGCTGCCGGGCGTCGCGGTCACCACCGCCTCGGCCATGCGCTTCCGCGACAGCGATCTGCTCACCCTCGGCGGCGACCGACTGCGCGGCATCCGGGGCACCGGTATCGGACTGATCCCGCAGCGCCCGATGACCTCGCTCAGCCCCGTCACCCCGCTGCGCAAGCAGCTCCGCTGGTTCCTCGGCGACCTACCGCAGTCCGAACTGGAGGATCTGCTCGACCAGGTGGGACTGCGCGCGGTCGCCGAGCGGCTGGACGGCTACCCCTTCGAATTCTCCGGAGGCCAGCTCCAGCGTCTGCTGATCATGCTCGCCGCACTCGCCCGGCGCCCCGCGCTGCTGCTCGCCGACGAGCCCACCACCACCCTCGACGCCACCGTCCAGGCCCAGGTGCTCCGGCTCATCCTCGATCTGCGCGAACGCCTCGGACTGGGAGTGGTCTTCGTCAGCCATGACCTCGGCGTGATCGCCCAGGTCTGCGACCGGGTCGGGGTGATGTACGGCGGACGGCTCGTCGAGGCCGCCCCGATCGGCGAACTCTTCGACCGGCCCCGCCACCCCTACACCCAGGCCCTGCTCCGCGCCCTGCCCAGCCGCTACAGCCGCGGCCAGCGCATCAAGGTCATCCCGGGCACCGCCGAGGGCGCCAACCGGGCCCCGGGATGCGGATTCGCCCCGCGCTGCCCCCGGGCCGACGACCACTGCCGCCGGCAGGAGCCCGAGACCCGGCTCGTCGGCACCTCGCTGGTGCGCTGCCACTACGCCCAGAACACCGGGGAGGCCGCCGCATGACCGCCGCCATCGAGGCCGAGGGCCTGACCAAGCACTTCACTCTTAAACAGGGCAGGACCAGGGGAGTGGGCATCAATCCGGGCTCCTGGTTCCGGGCCCGGGGCTCCCGGACCGTGCATGCCGTCGACGACGTGGGCTTCCGCGCCGAGAGCGGCCGGACCCTCGCCATCATCGGGGAGTCCGGGTGCGGCAAGTCCACCGTCGCCAAGCTGCTGCTCGGACTCACCCCCGCCACCTCGGGATCGATCCGGGTGACGGGCGAGCGGCGGATCCAGATGGTGGCCCAGAACCCGTGGTCCGCCCTGAACCGGCGCAAGACCATCGGCCACGCCCTGCACCAGCCGCTCAGGATCCACCGGCGGGACCTGGACGCCGCAGGCCGGGAGGCCCGGGTCCATGAACTCCTCGGACTCACCGGTCTCTCCCCGGACTTCCTCCGGCGGTACCCGGCCGATGTCAGCGGCGGCGAACTCCAGCGGGTCACCATCGCCCGCGCCCTCGCCGCCGAACCCCGCGTCCTCGTCCTGGACGAACCCACCGCAAGCCTCGACGTCAGCGTCAAGGCCGGGCTGGTCAATCTGCTCTGCGACCTCCGCGACGACCTCGGCCTGACCTATCTGCTCATCACCCATGAGCTGGATGTCGCCCGGCTGCTGGCGGATCAGGTGCTGGTGATGTACCTGGGGCACGTCGTCGAGTCCGGCACCGCCGAAGCCGTACTCGGCGATCCCGCCCACCCCTACACCCGCTCGCTGCTCGACGCGGTCCCGGTGCCCGACCCGCGCCGCCGCAAGGAACTCCGCCCGCTCCCCGGCGAGGTGCCCTCCGCCGTTGACCCCCCGAGCGGCTGCCGCTTCCGCACCCGCTGCCCGCACGCCCTGCCCCAGTGCGCCACCACCCGCCCAACCGCACGGGAAACCGGCACCGGACATCTGACGTCCTGTCACCTCACCGTTTGGAGCCCGTCATGACCGCACTCCCACCACCCTCCAGACGCACCGTCCTCTCCCTGACCACCGGCCTGCTGGCCTCGGCCGCCGTCACCGGCTGCGCGGGCGCCGACAGCTCCGGCGGCGGGGGCTCCTCCGGCACCCTCTCGGTCGGCCTCTTCGAGATCCCCGTCGGCTACGCACCCCTCTACTCCAACTCCCAGAACGTCCGCTGGGTGACCGAGCCCGCCACCGACACCCTGCTCACCCACGACCCCGCCGGGAAACTCGTCCCGCACCTGGCCGAGTCACTGCCCGCGGCGGGCGCCGGCGGCCTCTCCTGGACGATCCGCCTCCGCACCGGCGTCCGGTTCCACAACGGCGACGACCTCACCGCCGAACATGTCGCCGCGAGCTTCAACTTCATCCCCGGCAGCCGGGGCAGAAGCCAGTTCCTGTCCCTGCTCGCCCCCTGGTTCCGCCGCGCCGTCGCCGTCGACCCCCGGACCGTACGGCTGGAACTGGCCATGCCGTACGGCATCCTCCCGGACCAGCTCGCCCGCATCCCCATCAGCCACAAGGACTTCATCGCAGAGAAGGCCGAGCTGGTGGCGACCGGTCCGTTCCGGGTGGCGAAGGTCGTCACCGGCCAGTCCATGCGGCTCACCCGCTTCGACGGCTACTGGGGGCCCAAGCCCGCGCTGTCGGCGATCGTGATGACCTCGGTGCCCGACCCCTCCACCCGGCTGGTCAATCTCCGCGAGGGGAAGATCCACATCGCCACCGGGGTGCAGCCCGTCGACATCGCGGCCATCACCCGGGACCGCTCGCTGCGGCTCCACGAGGTGCAGGGCACCGGCGGCATCCGGGCCATGATGAACATGACCCGCAAACCCTTCGACAACCCCGACTTCCGGCGCGCCCTCGCCTTCGCGATGGACCGCGAAGGGGTGCGCGAGGCGGTCTACCACGGCGAGGCGGAGATCGCGCAGGGCCCGCTGGGGCCCAATGTCACCGGCCATGAGCCCGGCTACCGGCCCTACCCCGCCGGACCCGACCCCGACCGCGCCCGGCAGCTCCTGCAACGCTCGGGGGCCCCCGGCGACACCACCTTCAAGATCATGGTCTCCACCAGCGGCGCGGCCCGGGACATCGCCCAGGTCTTCGCCGAGAACTGGGGCAGACTCGGCCTGAAGGTGACGCTGGATGTCGCCGACCCGGCCAACTGGAACCGGCGCTGGCTGGTCAGGGACTACGACATGTCCCTGACCGTCCAGGAGTACGGGCTGGTCGGCGGGGCGATGCCGCTCTCCCAGCTCACCGTCTACCGGGCCGCCTCCCGGCAGAACCCGGGCTACCGCGACCCCGCCTTCGACCGGGACTTCGCCACCCTCTTCGGCACCCGGGACACCGCGGAGCGCGACCGGATCGCCGCCCGGCTCAACCGCACCCTCACCGAGCAGGCCGTCGAACTGCCGCCCGTTTACCCCAGACTTCTCGTCGCCCGCAGGGCGGAGGTCAGCGGCATCGACGAGCGGGCGCTGACCTACGGCCGGCTCAATCTGCGCGGTGTCCGCATCGGCGGCTCGTAACACCCCGCCGGCACCGCACCGGGCCGGCCCGGACACCTCGCCGGCTCATGTCCCCAGGCAGCAGAACAGCGGAACAGGAGAGAACGCACCATGCTGGGACTCAACGACCAGCCCGTCACGGGCACCGAACGCGCCTATCTCGACTTCTATCTCGGCCTGCGCATCGGCTGGGCCAAACTCCACCACCCCCTGCTGGACGTCTTCGACGCCCGGGCGAAGGAGTGGGAGGCCGGACACGGGCACGCACCCGAGGAGACCGCCGAGATCGGCGAGGTCATCGAGGACTCCGCGCTCTTCCGCTACTTCATGTACCTCCAGCGCCACACCCAGCTGCTGATGAAGTACGGGCCGCACGGCACCCACGCCTACATCGAGTCGCACCGGGCCGGGCTGGAGGAGCGGATCGCGGCGATCGAGGGGCTGGAGCTCGACCCGGAGCTGGAGATGCCCGCGTACTACGCCGATGTGGACTACCACCTGGAGAAGGGCGGCTACTGGCGGGACGACCTGGACGGACCGGTCTACGACTTCGGCACCCGGATCCACTTCGCGGGCCTGGAGAACGTCGGCTCGATCCACCGGGCGAAGACGGAGGCGCTGCCGAAGGGACCGTACCGCCGCATCATCGACCTCGGCTGCGGCACCGGCGACGGCACCTTCGGCCTGGCGGAGACCTTCCCCGGCGCCGAGGTGATCGGGGTGGACCTCGCGGCCCCGTTCCTGAAGTGGGCGCATCTCAAGGCCGCCGAACGGGGCCTGCCCATCCGCTTCCTCCAGAAGGACGCGGCCGACACCGGCTTCGAGAGCGCTTCGTTCCAGCTCGTCACCTCGACCATGATCTTCCACGAGATGCCGGCGGACCACATCTCCGCGATCATCGGGGAGAGCTTCCGGCTGCTGGAGCCGGGCGGCCGGTTCGCCATCTACACGGCGGGCGAACTGCCCACCACCTACGGCCTGTTCATGATGGACTGGCACGCTCATATCAACAATGAGCCATATATGTCGGACTTCTTCAGAATGGATCTGGAGAAGCCGCTCCTCGACGCGGGCTACGCCGATGTCGAGACCACCGTCGTGGACGCGTTCCGGCACGGCGACAAGAAGGCGTACGGATCAGCCGCTCCCCCCGACCCGCGCCGGGCACGGGCGGGCGGCTGGCGCATGGTCACGGGAAGGAAGCCGGCATGAACGAGAACAGCACCGCGCGGATCACCGACGGACAGATGGTCTTCTTCGAGGACCCCGCCGTGGACAAGCTCCTCGGCATGGTGCTCGCCCTGGCGGGCGAGACCTATGTCCTGCGCGACCGGGTCCGGGTCCTGGAGGCACTGCTCACCGACGGCGGTGCGCTGCCGGCCGGCGCCGCCGAGAGCTATGTCGTGCCCGCCGGTGACGAACCGGCCTGGCGGGCGGACCGGGACGCCTTCTTCGACCGGCTCCTCGGCCCGATCGCGGCCGACCTGATGGGCGCCGAGGCCACCCACCGGGCGGCCGGGTCATGACCGTGCCCGCCTGGCTGGAGCGTGAGCCGTCCCAGACCGAGGAATCGATTCTCTGGCGCACCAGCATGATCACCATACGCTCCGCCGACCAGCCGAGAGCGGTGCGCTGGTACCGCAATGTGCTCGGCTTCAAGCTGGAGTTCGACATCCCCATCCGGGTCCCGAACCGCCCGTTCCGGATGGCCGTGCTCGTCGGCCCGGACAACCGCCGGGTGGAGATCACCGGCAGGGGAGTGGCGGCCGGGGAGCCCGCGGACGTCTGGGACACCCCTGTCTCGGTGACCTTTCAGGTCCAGGATCTGGCCGTGGCCAAGGCCCATCTGGAGGCGATGGGGGTGCCGTACTTCACCCCCGAGTTCAAGGGCCAGTACGGCCGGCTCCTCACCGTGCTGGACCCCGACAACAACATCATCAAGATCCAGGCCCCGAACGCCCGCTGTGTCGGGGAGCAGAACCTGGAGGACCCCGACACCCCCCGCTACACGGCCGAGCCCCGCTACGTACCGGATCCGGAGCCGAAAGATGACTGAACAGACCCGGCCCAGGCCACCCCTGCCCGAGGGCTGGCGGCCCACCCTGCTCTCCCTGCGCCTGGCCAGAAAGCATCCGAAACTCTCCCGCGCGGTCATCAAATGGGAGATGAGGCGGGCGCCGAAAGCCACCGGCCCCGGCGATCTCTCCGATCTGCTCGCCCCAGGGCAGCGGAAACCGGCCGATTTCCCCGCCTACTATGTGGCCAACCCGGTCCACCACATGAACGGTCTGCACTGGATGCATCCGTCCATGGGCTACCGGCTGGAACGGATGGCCGAGGACTTCCCGCTCGGCAAGCGCGAACAGATCCAGTGGTGGGTGGAGAGCCAGGTGCTCGACCGCGGGGTGCGCCCCAAGCGCATCCTGGAGGTCGGCGCGGGCACCGGAGCGACCGCCTTCGTCTACGCCCAGGTCTTTCCGGAGGCCGAGGTGATCGGCGTCGATCTCTCGCCGTCGGTGCTGCGCTGGGCCCGCCGCCGGGCCGAGGAGCTGGGCATCCGCAATGTCCGCTTCTACCATATGGACGCCGGCAATCTGGAGCACTTCGAGACCGGCGCCTTCGATGTGGTCCACGAGTCCCATCTGCTGCACGAGATGCCCGCCTATCAGATCCGGCGCACCGTCGGCGAGATGGTGCGGGTCTGCAAGCCCGGCGGATTCCTGGGCTTCTTCGACTGGGCCATCCCGGAGAACGACGCCGACTGGCGCAGCCGGGAGCGGATGGTCCGCAGCAATGTCGAACCCTTCATGCTCGATTACGCACGGGCCGATCACCCGGCGCTGCTGGCCGAGTTGGGGTGCGAGGACATCGTGCGGGTCGAGCGCCACAGCCAGTCCGCGAGCTGGCATGCGCGCAAGGGTAGTCTCCGTTAGGTGGACAAGAATGAGGACGCGTTCCTCGGGTCGGAGAACCATCTCAGCGGGCTGCTGACGCTGACCTCCCGGCTCATTCAGGACCGCCTGTCCGCGGCGCTGCGGCCCCTGGGCGTCACCTATGCCCAGGCCGCGGCGTTAGTGAGACTCTGGCGCACACCCGACGGGCGCATGCTGCAGAACGACTTCGTCACCTCGCTGGCGCTGGCCAGAGCGTCGGGCACACTGCTGCTCGGCGATCTGGAGCGGGCCGGCCTGATCGTCCGCTCCCCGGATCCCACGGACGGCCGCCGTCAGGTGATCACCCTGACCGAAGCGGGGAGGGATCTGGAGACGGCCGTGTTCGAGGTCATCTCGGGCCTTCAGCGCGAGATCGAGGTCATCGTGGGCCGGGAGGACCTGGCCAGGACGATGCGGGTGCTGACCCAGGTGCTCTCCTGGCTCGAACCCGCCGCTCTGGCCGCACTCCCGGCCCGGGACCGGAACGTCCTCTCCCGCTGAGGCCGCCCGGCCCCCGCTGCGATCCAGTGGTCCGGATGCCGCTCTCCGCCCGGAGGTGCGGGAAGCGGCATCCGGACCTCGTACCCACCTGTTCCAGCCAGAGTTCGCTCACTATGGGTCATTGGTGACCCATTTCAAATCTGTACTGCCCCAATAGGGGCTCTCCGTTGCTACTTTCGGGATATGAGCAACCCCAGCAACCCCATATCCGAGATCGGGGCCCGCGGCCGCACCCGCCGGGCCATCCTCAGCGCCGCCGCGTCGGTCCTCTCCCGCAGCCGCGGTGCCACCCTGGCGGAGATCGCCGCCGCGGCCGGCATCGGGCGCAGCACCCTCCAGCGCTACTACCCCGACCGGGAGGAGCTGGAGTCGGCGGTCGTCGAGGACTCGCTCCGCCTGCTCGACGAGGCGCTGGCGGACGCGCGGATCGAGGAGGGCGCCCCGCTGGAGGCCCTGCGCCGGCTGGTCACCGCCATGCTCGGGGTGGGTGATCAGGTGCTCTTCCTCTACGGCGACCCGCGGATCACCGAGGCCGTCGAGGCACGGGAGGAGCCCGACACCGTGGCCGAGGACATCCGCCGGCTCATCGGGCGCGGCCAGGCCGAGGGGGTCCTGGACTCCGGGGTGGGGCCGGAGTGGATCGAGCATGTGCTGTGGGCCCAGGTGTCGGCGGGTTGTATGGCGGTCGGCGGCGGGGATCTCCCGCGCCACGGCGCCGCCGTCCAGGTCATCCGTACGCTGGAGCACGGCATCGGGGCCCGTCGTGCGTGACCCGGCCCGTGCGGTGACGAAGCCCGTGACGATTCTGGTGACGGGCGCGGCGGGCCATGTCGGACGCCATGTGGTCCGCGCCCTGCTGGACCGGGGCCATGAGGTGCGGGCACTGACCCGCGTGCCGCGGCCGGGCGTCTTCCCGGCGGGAGTACGGGTGTTCCGGGGTGACCTCGGTGAACCGAGCTCGCTGGCCCCCGCGCTGGAGGGTACCGAGCGGCTCTTTCTCTTCCCCGTCCCCGAGACGGCACCGGAGGTGGCCGGGCTGGCGCGGGCCGCGGGGGTGCGCCGGATCGTGGTCCTCTCCTCGGGGGCGGTGACCGACGGCTCCGACACCACTCACCATCTGCCGGTGGAGCGGGCCGTGGAGGAGTCCGGAGCGGAGTGGACCCATGTGCGCCCCGGTGAGTTCGCCATGAACAAACTCGCCCTGTGGGGACCCCCGATCCGGAGCGGGGGCGTCGTCCACGACGCCGCGCCCGATGACGGCTGGTTCCCCGTCCATGAGCGGGACATCGCCGATGTGGCGGTGGCCGCGCTCACCGAGGACGGTCACGCCGGGCGGGCGTACGACGTGAACGGACCCGAACTCCTCACCCACCGGCGGCAGGTGGAGCTCATCGGCGCCGCGCTCGGGACGGAGATCCGCCTGGAGACGGTGAGTCCGCTGCGGGCCCGCGAGATCTACCGGGCACAGGGCGGATTCGCCGCGGACAACGCCGACTTCCTCCTCGGCTTCGAGGAGTACGACGGCGGCCACGCGGCCCCCGGCGGGCCGGACGGGGACGGGTACGGTTCCGGTGGGCCGGATTCGGGCCGTCCGGCTTCCGGTGGCCCGGATTCCGGGCAGCTGGACCCCGGATCCGCGGTTCCCGGCCCGGTGGATCCGTTCGAGACGGCCGGCCCCGGCGGCGGGTACGGGACACCCGGGCCGATGCCCACCGCCGAGGCCGTCACGGGCAGACCCGCCCGGACCTTCGCCGAGTGGGCGGCGGACCACGCCGAGGACTTCCGCCCGCGCTGACCCGGGAACGGACCCGGCTCCGGGTCGTTGTTCCAAAGCTCCCGGCCCCCGCGGGGGCCGCCCGCGGGGCCCGGCGGACGGCCCCGCGACGCACGCGGCGCCGCACCCCGGCATCCGCCCCGCCCGCTCTCCGGCCCCCGCACCGCCGGGAGTTGGCCCGCCGTTCACCCTCCGGTCACCCCTGGCGTCCGGCCGGTCCCTAGGGTTCGGGGTGTGGACATACCCGTCATGGTTCGCTGGGCACTCCTCGCCCTGATGGCCGCGCAGCTCTTCCCGATCGTCTCCGCTCTCCGCCGCATGCGCCGCCCCGAAGCCGGACCGCGCGGCGAAGCCCGGCTGGACCTGGCCGACGCCCTCGGCTGTGTCGTCCTCCTCGGCGGTTTCGCGATCGACAACATGGCCGTCGCCCTCAGCGGCCTGGCGGTCATGGGGGTGGCCATCTCCCTGAGCGCGGGCCGCGAGCTCCGGGCCCGCCGCCGGCTCTGACCGCGCCGTGATTCCGGATGGTGCCGTGACTCCGGCGGGCGCAGTCATTCCGGCGCAGTCATTCCGGACGGCGCCGGAACCCGTCAGCCGGGCCGGGCCGCCGGGGCGCCCCCGTCCGTGCCGGGCTCACCGCGCGCCGGCTCGTCCTCGGCGAAGAGGCCCAGCTCGTGCCAGACACCGGAGACACGCCGCGCCGCCGCCCTGCTCGCGGCCGGATCGGTCGCCAGCAACTCCGCCAGCAGGCCGTACGCCACACTGGTCGCCGCGGTCATGGACTGGATGTTCGCCACCCCCTCGGTCGGGATCACCAGGACATGCGCGGCCTCCAGCGCGGGCGGCGCATGGCGGGTATCGGTGATCACACAGGTCACCGCGCCCGCCGTGCGGGCGACCCGCAGGGCCGCCGCCGTCTCCCGGTAGTGCTGCCAGAAGCTCCAGGCCACCACGCAGTCCCCGGCCTCCAGCCCGGCGAGGGCGTTGGCGAGCCGGGGCCCGCCCCGGTCCTCGTACTCCACGGGGAAGCCGCGGCTCGCGGCCACCATCGCCAGCGCGCTCGCCGCCACGGCATGGGTGCCGGAGGCGAGGACCAGGGTGCGGCGCGCGTCCCGGATGGCGCGCACCACCGCGCGGGCCGTCCCGAAGTCGAAGGACCGCTCCAGCTCCCGAAGATTCTGCGCGTCCCGGGCGAGGGAGGCGGCCAGCCGGCCGCCCTCGGCGCCGGACGGCGTCCCGGGGTCGAACCGCCGGCTGAGATGGGCCGCGCGCAACTCCGCCTGGAAACCGGGCCATCCGTCGAAACCCAGGCTCTGGGCGAACCGGACCACCGTCGCCCGGTTCACCCCGGCACGCGCGGCCACCTCGTCGGCGGTGGCGTACGAGCCGAAGGTGGGCTGGGTGGTCAGCACCTGCCGCACCTGCCCGGCCTTGGGGCCCAGCCGCGCCCCCGCCGCTAAACCGTCCAGCCACTGAGCGACGGTGGTCCCGTCGTCCTCGGGCGGCTGCCCGCCCCTGCCGCTCCCGGCACCGTTGTCGATCACCCGGCCATTCTCCCTCTGCACAATTTCGTGCATCAAGTGTTGTATGCACCTTCACGTGCAGCTATCGTCCACGCCATCAGGCACTGGCCAGGCGCCGCGGAGTCACAGCAACACCCTCAAGGAGCGCTGTCCATGTGCATTGACCCCAATACACCGCCTCCCTCGTCGCGGGTCACCCGCCGCGGGGTCATGGCCGCCGCCGCCGTACTGGCGGGCGGTACGGCGCTGTCCGGTGCCGTCACGGGCACCGCGGCGGCGGCCGGGAACACGGCCGGGGAACGAGGGGCGGCCGGGGGCGGATCCGGCCGGCCGCCGCGCGGCGGCACGCTGATCATCGACGGCGGCACCCTCCTCGACCCGCTCACCGGGCGGACGACCGAGGACGCCGTGGTCGTCATCGAGGACGGTATCGTCCGCGCCGCCGGCACCCGCAGGGAAACCCGCCAGGACGTCGCCGCCGTACGCGGCCGGGCGAAGACCATCCGGGCGAACGGCCGCTGGGTGCTCCCCGGCCTGGTCGACGCCCACATCCACCTCAGCACCCTCACCGACGCGCACCGGGCCATCAGCCTCGGCGCCACCAGTGTGCGCAGCGGTTCGACCGCCTTCTACCAGGACATCGCCCTGCGCGAGCTCGCCCGCTGGAATCCGCAGCGGGTGCCCCGGATGCGCGCCGCGGGCGTCTTCGTCACCCCGAAGCCCGGCGACACCGTGCTCGCCGACCCCGATCTCGCCCCGCTCGCCCTGCTCAAGGACGGTGTGCGCACCCCCGAGGCACTGCGCCGGCTGGTCCAGGTGAACCTCTCCCGGGGCGCCGATGTCATCAAGACCCGGGTCAACGAGCGGGCCGGCTCACCCACCGAGAACCCGCTCACCCAGGTCTACGACCGCGAGCAGCTCTCCGCCACCGTCGCCGCCGCCCGGCGCGGCGGAGCCGGCGTGCTCTGCCACAGCTACAGCGAGAAGGGCATCCACGACGCCGTCATGGCGGGCGTCGCCAGCATTGAGCACGGGGTGTACATGGGCGAGCGCACCATGCACGAAATGCGCCGGCGCGGTACGTACTTCACCCCCACCCTCGCCGCGATGGCGAGCCTGGCCGCCGACCCCGATCCGATCCTCGCCGAGCGGGGGCGGCTCTTCCTGCCCATCGCCCGGCGCGCCGTCCGCCGCGCCTTCGAGCTGGGTGTCCCGGTCGCGGCGGGCACCGACTCCTTCGGCGGCGCGATCGACCCCATCGGCCGGGAGATCGAGCTGATGCGCGAGGCCGGACTGCCCGCCCTCGACGCCATCCGCACGGCCACCACCGGCGCGGCACGGCTGATCGGCCTCCAGCGCACGGCCGGCCGCCTCGCCCGGGGCTTCCGCGGGGACGCCGTACTCGTCGACGGCGATCCGCTGCGCGATGTGTCCGTGCTCAAGGCACCCGCCGCGGTGATCAGCCACGGGTTCACCGTCGAACCCTGATCCGTGATCCCGGTCTCCGCCCCTCCCCGGGGCGGGGCCGGCCCCGGACGCCGGGGCGGGGCTCACCCGGCCCCGCCCCGGGCGGGTCTGCCGAGCCGGACGGGCACGCCCGGCGAGTACAGCACGCTGACCGGCTCCCCCAGCGGCCCGGGCAGCCCCGCAGCCGCCACCAGATCCTCCCGGCACTCGACCAGCTCGGCCCGGTGCAGCGGCCAGCGCGGGTGGTCGTTGGGGAGATGGGCGACACCGCCGGGGAAGGCGTTGTGCATTCCCCACCGGGCGGTCAGGAAGTGTTCCAGCTCCGTCGGCTCCCCGACGCGCTCGCCCTTCCGTATCGTGATCCGGCCGCCCGCGCCGCGCGGACCGGGCCAGCGCCGGGAGCTGGTGTAGACAAGGCTGTCGCCATCGGAGCGGACGGACATCCGGGACCAGAGATACGGCAGCCGGAAGCCCGCCCGCCCCATGACCACCGGTAGCAGCCGTGAGGCGTCCATCGAGCGGAACACCACACCCCGCCGGCCGTGCGCGTCCACCGAGTACAGGCGCACATTGGTCTCGGGGAAGGCGCCGAAGTAGGGGATTCCGGGCAGCCGGAACCAGCCGACCCGGTCCATCCGGAAGGCCACCAGACCGACATGGCTCATCCCGTCCAGAGTGTCGGGCACGGTCCCGGGCGGCATCAGAGGGGCCACGAGCGCCGGGTCCACGGCCCAGTGGACGAAGGCGAGATCCCGCCACCACTGGGTGAGCAGCGGACTCGCTATCCCCTCCGGGCAGTCGGGGCTGACGGGATCCGGGCGGCGCTCTGTGCTCGACATGACGGTCAGGATTCCAGACCGCCGGCGGCGGACCGGCCGGGCGGACGGCGGAGGGCCCCGCCGCCCGGATCACCGGACGACGGGGCCCTCCGCGGCTACTTGCCGGCGTACGCGTCGTACACGGTCACGCCGACCGAGCCGCCCCCGGTGTCGGCGGCCTCACCCCGCAGGGCGATCGTCTTCCCCGCGGCGGGGTTCTCGACGGTGATCATCCCCTTGACGACGGGCGTCCGCAGCCAGGTCGCGCCGCCGTCGTACGACACGGAGACGGAGAGGGAGCGCAGCCCCTCACCCGCCGCGGGCCCCTGCACCGTCACCGGGAAGGTCACCGTACGGCCCGCCGGAACCGTGCCGTCCAGGGCCACCCGCGCGCCGAACCGCACGGCGGACAGCGGAGTGCGCGTCTCGGCGTCCGTCGCCGGCGCGGCGCTGCGGAAGGTCCACGAGGCGTCGATCCGGCTCCCGGCGGCGGAGACGTCCGCGCCCCGGGTCACCGAGGTGGCCAGGGTGTACTCGGCGTCGTCCGCGCCGACCCGGTAGAAGTTCCAGCCGGTCAGCGCGTCCTCGCCCTCTCCGATCAGGGCCGTGCCCCGGTGGAGCGTGGTCCTGGCCGAGGAGTACGAGGAACGGCCGGTGTTGCCCCGGCCGTCGGAGAACAGCGGCACGACGAACTCCAGCCTGTTCCCCTGGCGGAAGACACCGCTGCGGCCCTCCTCCGTCAACGGGGAGTGCACGGCGGTGCCGAGCTTCACCCGGTGGCTGGTTCCCGGGCGGAAGTCCCGCTCCGGGGAGGTGTGGCCGATCTCCTCCCGGCCCTGGGCATTGAGCTGGGACCCGGACAGCGACCAGCGGTTGGCCTCCCCGTCGGTCGCCAGATAGTGGGTCCGTGAACCGGGCAGGGGGAAGGAGAAATCGGAGCCGAAGTCGACCCGCTCCTTCCCGCCCAGCGCCGTCGTGCGCCCCGTCTTGCCCGGGACGGAGGCGCCGAGGACCGCGGTGACCCTGGCGAAATCGGCGGCACCGAACTTCCTGCTGTATCCGGTGAAGAGCCGCTTCACCTCACCTCCGGCGGCGAGGCTGTACTGGGTCGAGGCGTCGCGCTCCCACTGGGCGTGGAAGACCTCCCTGAGCCGGACACCGGTGGGCTGCTCCGGCCCCAGCTGCGCGGTGCGGAAGCCGTCGAAGGTGGTGGAGGCGTGGTCCCCGAACTCCATGGACCGTTCACCCATGCTGACGGAGACGTTCGCCGAGGCGCCGGTCATCCGGGCCAGGGGGTCCGTGACGGTCATCTCGACGGGCTTGGTGGTGCGGGCGTCGACGGTGACCGCGGTGTCCCGCGTCAGCGCCAGCCTGGGCTGGACCAGCCGGTCCGAGCCGCCGGTCGCGTTCCACAGGCTGGAGAAGAGCGCGTAGTCGCCCTTCGGCAGCCGGAGCCGCTCGGTGCCGGTGGCGCTGCCGTGGAGGGTGACGGAGGAATCGCCCGGGGTGGTGCCGGTGAGCTGGTGCAGATAGGTGTAGAACTCCGTGCCGGGCCGGCCGTCCCGGCCCACGAAGTCGAGGGTCACGTCGTACGACTCGACCTCGCGGTCCACGGAGGCCGTCGACCGCACGGTCCGGCCGCCGCCGGCCGCGGTGACGACGGCGGTGTGGACGCCGTTGTTGTCACCGCCGATCCGGGTGTCCGCGGTGAGGGGCACGGCGGCGGTGGAGCCTGCGGGCACGGTGACCCGGTTCGCGCCGAGGGTGAAGAGGCCCGCGGGTCCGGGCTCGCCCCGGGGATCGAGCGCCTTGACCGTCAGATCCAGGGTGATGTCCCGGTCGCCGAGGTTGCGGTAGGTGATCTGCCCGGCGACGGGCCGGTCGTCGGTGTGCGGCCACCGCTGTACGCCGAAGGAGACGGTGGACTCGTCGGCGACCACGGTCTGCTCGATGGCGCGGTCGACGGCGATCCGGCCGGTGCCCTGCTGGAAGACGGAGTACCCGCCGTCCTGGGCGGAGGCGGTCAGCGCGGCCTTGAGCCGCTCGCCCGTCCAGGTGGGGTGGCGCTGCTTGAGCAGGGCCGCGGCGCCCGCCGCGTGCGGGGCGGCCATGGACGTACCGCCGATGGTGAAGTATCCGGCCGGGTTCTCGCCCACCTCCCCGGCGATGACGCTGCCGGGGGCCGAGGCCGCGGTGATGCCCACACCGGGAGCGGTGACATCCGGCTTGACCGCGCCGTCGTGCAGCGGGCCGACGCTGGAGAAGGGGGCGAGCCGGTCGGCGTCGTCCACGGCGCCGACGGTGAGGGCCGCCGCCGCGCTGCCCGGGGAGCCGACGGTACCGGGGGCCGGTCCCTCATTGGAGGCGGAGACGGTGAAGAGGACGCCCTTCTCCTTCGTCACCCGGTTGATGTGCGCTTCGAGCGGGTTGATCTCGGGGGTGTCACCGGTGCCGAAGCTCATGCTGACGATGTCGGCACCCCGGCCCACGGCCCAGTCGACGGCGGCGATGGCCCCGGACTCCAGGGTTCCGAAGTCGTTCATGACCTTGCCGTTGAGGATCTTGGCCCCGGGGGCGACCCCCTTGTACTTGCCACCGGACTTGGCCCCGGTACCGGCCGCGATCGAGGCGATGTGCGTGCCGTGCCCGTGCCGGTCCCGGGTGTCCGGGGAGGAGCTGAAGTTCGCCGCCCCGACGACCTGCGCCGCCAGATCCGGGTGGGTCTCGTCCACCCCGCTGTCCAGGACGGCGATGGTGACACCCCGGCCGTCGTAGCCGGACTGCCACGCCCGCGGGGCGCCGATCCGGCCCGCGCTCGTGTCCAGGTTCGCGGTGTACACCGCGTCCAGCCAGACCCGTTCGATTCCGGCGGCGGTCCGGGCGGCGGGAGCTCCGCCTCCGGCTTCCGTGAGGGCGGTCCAGAGCCCGCCCGGGTCCCGCGCCGGGAGTGTCACGGCGTCCGCGCCGATCGACGGCAGCGTGCGCGCCACCTTCGCGTCGGCGCGGACTCCCGCACGGGCCACGGCCGCCGACGCGCCCGTGTACTCGACGATGACCTTCAGACCGTCGCGGTAGGCCCGCCGGCTCTCGGCGCCGCTGAGCACGGTGACATCGAAGAGCCGCTTGTCGAGGACGCCGCGGGCGATCAGCCGCTCGGCGTCGGCCGGGACGGCGAAGGTGTGACCGCGCTCGGCCCAACTCCGCACGGGTACGCTCTCGCGCCCCTCGGCCCGGTCGACGGCCACGACCCTGCCCGCGGTGTTCACACCGACCCGGTCACCGGTGATCAGAGTGACCCAGCGGGTCCCGCCGGCGGAGGTCGCTTGGCCCTCGGAGGCTTCCGCGGCTCGTCCTTCGCGGCCCGGATCGGGGGGTTCCGCGAAGGAGGCGGTACTGGCCGGTCCGGCGACGAGGGCCGCCGCCATGAGTGCCGTGGTCGCGGCCACGGCACCACGGTTCTTCCGTGTGCTGGAGAACAAGGTGACTCCCTGCTCGGCGGGGTCGGGGGGTGAAGTGCCGGGAGTGGCCCCGCTCCCCACGTCCCGCGGAGAAGAGGAGGGGCGGCCTCCTTCCGTTGCCTCGGCCTGGTGGATGGCCGGAACGCGACCATCGGATGTCTCTCCGGGAACGGCGGCGCCCCGCCGCGCTCCGCCGATCCGGGAGACGGCCGCCGCCGGTGGCTGTCACCCGCCGGGATCGGGGTCGCCGCTGTTCAGCGGCTGCCCGGGTGCGCTCACCGCCGGACGGAGCGGCCGGTGCCGGCCGCTGGCCGGGCACCGAGGGGAGTGCCATCGGCCGGATGTGTTTCCGGGGCCCGGCCGCCGGTGTGCCTGCGGCCGGAGAGCGGTGTTTGCGCCACAATGGGCGGCGCGCGGCCCGGGCGGACGGGGCGGGCTGTCATACGGCCCGGACACACGGCCCGGGCGGTTCGGGACAGCCGAACCGGCGCCGGTGGACGCCGGGTTCCACCGCCGGACGGTGGCACGGGACGGAACGGTGGTGGTTGTGGCCGGCCCCGAAGCGCTCAGACGGGCACGGGTCATGGCGCGGCTCTCGCTGGCCGGCGCGGCGGCGGCGGTCGCGGCGCTGGTGTTCGCGGTCCGCTGGGGCGGTCTGCTGATCGTGACGGGCGGCCTCGCGGCGCTGCTCGTGGCCGCGGCCGGTACCTGGCTGGTTCTCGCCCGCCGGGGGCCGCGCCGGGTGGCGGGGGTGCTGCTGCTGGTCGCCGCCCCGATCGCCGTGATCGTCCTCTACACGACCCACGGCCTCTGGGTCCTCGCGCTGGTGGCCGTGGCCCTGTGGCTGGCGGCGCTGGGCTGTGCGCGGTCGGCGCTGCGGTGGGCCCGGCCGCCCGGAACCATGCGCTTCGAGCGCCGCCGCCCGCCGCGCGCCCCGGTGCTGATCATGAATCCGAAGTCGGGCGGCGGCAAAGTCGTCCGCTTCGGCCTGGTGGAGAAGGCGGAGCGGCTGGGCGCCCGGGTGATCGTGCTGCCCGCCGGCACCCGGGCGGATGTCACCGAGCTCGCCCGGAGCGCCGTGGCCGATGGCGCGGATCTGCTCGGAGTGGCGGGTGGCGACGGCACCCAGGCGCTGGTGGCGGCCGTCGCGGCCGAGCACGGTCTGCCCTTCCTGGTGATCTCGGCGGGCACCCGCAACCATCTCGCGATGGATCTGGGCCTGGACCGCGAGGACCCCTCCCGCTGTCTGGACGCCCTGACCGAGGGGGAGGAGGTCCGGGTGGATCTGGGGTTCGTGTCCGGCCGTCCCTTCGTCAACACCGCCTCGTTCGGGGTGTACGCGGAGATCGTCCAGGATCCCGGCTACCGCGACGACCAGGCGGGCACCGCGCTGGCCGCCCTGCCCGATCTGCTGCTGAAGGAGCCCGGCGAGCGGCTCGAAGCGCTCGCGGACGGCACCCGGCTCCCCTCCCGGCAGGCGCTTCTGGTCAGCAACAACCCCTACGCCGAGGGTGATCTGCTCAGGTCCGGGCGCCGGCCCCGGCTGGACCGGGGAGTGCTGGGCGTCATCGGCATCCAGGTGGAGAGCGCGGCGCAGGCGGCGGAACTCGCCCTGCTCGGAGCCCAGGCCGGCGGACTGACCCAGCTGACGGCCCGCCGGGTGGAGATCACCGCGCCCGCCGCCCGCGAACTGCCGGTCGCCCTCGACGGGGAGGCCCTCACCCTGCCCGCCCCCGCCGTGTGCACGATCCGCCCGCGCGCACTGCGCGTCCTGCTTCCCCGCCGGCGCCCCGGTGCCCCCAGGAGCCGCCCGAGGGCGAACTGGCGGCACATCGCTCTGCTCGCTCTCGGCAAGCCGGTCCCCGCGCCGGAACGGGACTGAGCGCCGCCGGCGCCCTCGGCGTCCCCGCACCCGCCGTGGAGGCGTCCCCGCACCCGCCGCCGGGCCCCGGTCAGCGTTCCGCCAGTGGTGCCGGTGCCTCCTGGACGTACCAGCCGTTGCCGTCCGGGTCGGTGAAGGCGAAGAAGGAACTCCAGGGCTCGTCCCGGTAGCCCTCGGCCCACCCCTCGGGGCCGAGATGGTGCAGCGGAGTCACCTCGACGCCCCGCGCGGCCAGTCCGCTTCTGGCGGCCCTGATGTCCGGTACGCACAACTGGAGGCCGTGCAGGGAACCCGGAGTCATCTCGGGCTGCCCCGGCAGGGGCGGGAATCCGCTGCCGAAGGCCAGGGAGCAGCGGGAACCCGGCGGGGTGATCTGGACCGCCCGTCCCTGCCCGCCCACCGGAGTGTCGTGGTCGAGGGTGAAACCGCACCGGTCGACGTAGAAGTCCTTCGCACGGTCGACGTCCGTGACCGGGACCACGATGAGTTCGACAGTCCATTCCATGCCGCGGATCCTGCCACGTCGGCGAGGGCCCGAAGGGAGGCAGGCCGCCCGGCGGTGCCCCCACTGGTCCCGCTGATCCCCCGGAGCGTACGATCGACATAATCTGAACGTGTTCAAAAATAAGGAGAAGGTCATGTCCGAGCGGATCGCGTCCGACCCGGCCGACTCACCCGCCGTTCTGCTGGGCCCGGTCGCCCTCTTCTTCGGTGTCATCGCCACCCTGGGTGTGTCCGTGCCCCTGTTCTTCTTCCTCACCCCGTTCGCCGCCCTCGCCGGAGCCCTCGCGCTCACGCTCGGCGCGGCGGGCATCCACTACGGGCGGCGCGGCATCGGACGTCTGTGGGTCGCGGCCGCCGGAACGGCCCTCGGCCTCGTCGGGTTCGCCGCCTTCATCGGCTTCCTCGTCATGTTCGCCGGGTAGCCGGATGCCCCGCCCCGTCCCGTCCCCGCCCCGTCCCGTCCCGTCCCCGCCCCGTCCCGTCCCGGCCCCGCCCCGCGCCGGGGCCGCGACCCGCGCCCACACCCGGCGGCCGGCCCCCGCATCGCCGCCGCGACCCAGCGGGCCCTCGGTGACGCCGGCACCGTGATCAACGCGGGCGCCGGCCCCGGCTCCCGCGAACCGCCGCGCGCCCTGCCGGCGGTGGAACCCGGCGCGGTGATGATCGCCCGGCGCCCGGCCGGATCCGCACCGGCGATCGAAGCGTCCGCGGAGTCGATCCCCCTCGCCGGCGACTCGGCCGGCGCGGTGACGGCCCTGCTGACCGTGCGTCACCGGTACGACCTGGAAGCCGGCATCGCGGAACCGCGCCGCATCGTCCGGCGGCGGATCGTCGTCCTCACCTTCGACCAGGACACCAGCTGTTCCGGCCGCTGGACGAGCATCCGCCCGAGGCCGCGGCGTTCGACGACGCACGGGCGGTGCCGGCCGGCCGGCTGGTCGCACCGCCGGGAGGCGCCCGCGTCGAGACCGTGCCCGTACCGCACGACGCACCGACGGACTCCTCGCCGCCCACCGGCGCCGGCCCGGGGTGTGCCTCGGTCCGCGCGTCCGGGCCGGTGTCCCGGTGTTCGCCCGGAGCGGCGACGAGGCCGCCCAGCGGCCCGGCCCGGCTGTCGGACGATCCGGCCTCCGGCCGGTGGCACCGGCGCCGTGGCGGCCTGCTCGACCGCCGGACCCTCGACGCCGGCCACCGGCTGCTCGTGGCCGATCCGCAGCACCGGGCGAGCCGTCCGGCCGGGCCGGACCCGGCGGCGCGCCGGCTCCGGGCCCGGTGGGCGCCACCCCCTCAGCCGCCCTCCCCGGCGGTCACCTCCAGCACGCAGTTCCGGAGCTCGTAACTGCCGATGCCCTCGATGTAGCCGATCGTCGGCGGGTTCGCCATCCGCACTCCGGGCAGGGCGAACAGCCGGCTGAGGAAGACATCCGTCTCCAGGAGCGCGATGGGCAGCCCCGGGCACTTGTGCGGGCCGTCGCCGAAGGCCAGCCCCGGCGCCCCGGCGTTCTTCATCACGCGCCCCGGACGCAGACACTTCGGCCCCGCCCCGACCGTCCGTTCGTCGATGTTGACGTGGTCGACCAGGATGTCGATCCGGTCGCCGGCCGGGACGGTGACCTGTCCGCCGTCGCCGCCGGGCAGGTCGAGCGGTTCGGTGGTACGCCGGCTGAGGCGGCCCACCACCGGTTCGAGCCGCAGGATCTCCCCGAGCACCGCGAGCCTGCCGGGCTCGTCCGCCGCCCGGTAGTGCGCCAGCAGATCCGCGTCGGAGAACAGATGCCAGGCCGCCGCGCTGATGAACTCACGCGTGGTGACCATGCCCGCCGCCGCGAAGGTGAGGCACTCGCCGAGTATCTCCGTGTCGGAACAGCCGTCGTCGATGAGGTGGGAGATGAGATCGTCCCGCCGGCCGCGGCGCCGGGCCCGCACGGCGGGGCGCACATCGCCGAGGTACACCCGCAGCCAGTTGCCGTTCTGCCGCAGCGCCCAGTAGATGCCGGACGGACTCGTCAGCCCCGGCATGCCGAACCGCTCGGGGAAGAAACGCTCCAGCCGTTTCTTGATGCCGGGTCTGCTGTCCGTGAGACCGATGACCGCGCAGGCCACCTCGATCGCGAGATCGAAGCTGAGGTCGGAGAGACGCGCCCTGCCGTCCGTCCGGAGCCGGTCGATCCGGTCCTCGGCGACGCGGATCATGACCTCGCGGTAGTGCTCGTCGACCCGGCGCGGGGTGAAGAACCGCGCCGTCTGGCGGCGGTGTTCGCGATGCTCGGCACCGTCCCGGTAGAGCACCGGCCGCCGGATCCGCTTCGGCAGCTTCTCCACCCTCTCGACCCCGAGCCCCGCCTGCACGGTCGACGTACTGCGCAGCACGGTCCGCGCCTCGTCGTACCCGCGCACCTCCCACACCCCGTCGTCGCCGCGTGTGACGGGACACTCCGCGGGCGGTCCGCCGCGCTCGATCCTGCGTAATCCGAATTCCCTCTCCGACCCGGCTCCGGCCACCTCGCCGAAGCCGTGGAACTCACCGGACTCACCGCCCATGAGCGGCACCTCCCTCTCGCCAGACATGCCGGGCGGCCGTGAACCCGGCCGCCCGCCCCGACCGATGGCGCACTTCACCCGCCACGGGGTGGTGCGCCGGGTGGTTCCTTCCCACCGCGACGGCGCGGGAAGCGGGTGTCATCGGGTCCGCGCCGCCGGGCGGCGCACGCCGCGCGTCATCGCGGGACGGCTCGCGGAAAGGCGTTCGCACGGCCTCTGCCGGCCGCGTACGGTCCGCACACGACCAGGTCGCCGCCCCGGCCGGTGTCCGCCGAGGCCGTGTTCCCGGGACCGGCCCCCACCGGGGCCGGGTGACCGGCGGACGGGGAGCGGGCGCGGCGGTGAGGTGAACCGGGACCCGGTGGAAGCCGCCCGCTCCGTGTCGCGTGCGGCCCTACCCCGGCTCCGGAGCCTCGCCGGCGGCGCGGGGGTCCGGCCGCCGTGAGGGCCGCCGTGCCTCTTCCTCGGCGGCGTCAAGTGCCGGTGCCAGTACGGCGAGTGCGCCGCGCAGCAGGCCGGGAAGCGACCCCGACGGCACGACGAGCCCGCCCGCCGCGAGGGGCGCGGCCGGCGGCTGGAGCCACTGCTGAAGCGCGACCCGCACCGCGGCGGCCACACTCGCCGCGAGCACCCGGGCGGCGGCGGAAGTGCCGGTGCCGCCCAGCCGCCGGCCGATCTCGGCGGCGAGGGGCCGCTCGATCGCCGCGGTGGTGTCGAGGAAGGTGTCGCGCAGCGCGGGGCTGGTGGTGATCAGCAGCAGCCCGTCGTGGTCGCGCGGTTCCGTGTACTGCTCCAGGATCGCCTCGGTCAGGATGTCGGCAAGGCGGCCGAGGGCCGGTCCGGCCGCCACCGCCGCGACAACCCGTGATTCGCGTTCGGCGGCGACGGCGGCGACGATCGCCTCTTCGCGGCTGGAGAAGTAGTTGTTGTAGGTCCTCGGCGAGACCCCCGCCGCCTCGGCGATGTCGTCGACCCGCACCCGGTCCGGCCCGTGCGTGAGGGCCAGCCGCAGCGCCGCCTCGCGCAACGCCACTCGGGTGGCCTGCTTCTTCTGCTCGCGCAGCCCGCTCCGCCTCGTCGTCACCCCCGCAGTCTTCCAGCCGAAGTGCGCGCACGCAAACTTGCGTGCACGCAAGTTTTGCTCCTACTCTCGGATCCCCCCCCCCGCAGAAGGGTTGAAGGCATGCGAGCCAGAGGCATCTGTTACGACACCGGTTTCCTCCGCAACGGCACCGGCTCCCGGGAGAGCTGGGACCCGGGCCTGGTGCGAAGGGAGCTGACCGTCATCCGCGACGATCTCCACTGCACCGCCGTCCACATCACCGGCGGCGACCCGGACCGCCTCCAGTCCGCCGCCCGCTGCGCCGCCGAGCTCGGACTGGAGATCTGGTTCTCGCCCTATCCGCTGGAACTGACGCCCGAGGAGATCCTGGTACTGCTCGCCGAGTGCGCGGAGCGGGCCGAGGAGATCCGGGCGCGGGGCGCCGAGGTGGTGTTCGTCACCGGCGTCGAACTGAGCCTCATGAATCATGGGTTCATCGAGGGCGGCAGCGCCGAGGAGAGAGTCGGCAGGCTGCTGGGGGACCCGGCCCGGCGGCCCGAGCGGCTCGCCGAGGCCGGCACCCGTCTCAACAGCTTTCTCCGCGAGGCCGTGAGGGCGGTCCGCGAGCGCTTCCACGGCAGGGTGACCTACGCGGCCATCCAGTTCGAAGCCGTCGACTGGGACCTGTTCGACTTCAGAACCTTCGAACTCATCCGGTCCGCCGCGGTCGCCGACCACTTCCGGGACGCCGTGCGCGGCCTCGTCGCACAGCCCAAACCGGTCGCGGTCACCGGCTTCGGGACCGCGGCCTGGCGCGGCGCGGGCGAGGTCGCGCCCCGCAGCATGGAGATCCTGGAGACCGACGGGACCACCGGCGCTCCGCTCCGGCTGTCCGGGGTGTACGAGCGCGACGAGGCAGGCCAGGCGGCGTACCTCCGCGAACTGCTGGAGATCTTCGACAGCGAGGGCGTCGACAGCGCCTTCGTCTTCCTCTTCGCCCTCCACAACCTGCCGCACCGCCCGGACGGCGATCCCCGCGACGATCTCGACCTCGCCAGTCCCGGCATCGTCAGGGTTCTGGAGGACCGCCGCGGTGAGACCTACCCCGGCATGCCCTGGGAGCCCAAGGCCGCCTTCGCCGCCGTCGCCGACCACTATCGCGGCGGCTGACCGCGGGGCCGCCGGCCGCCGCGGTGCGCGGACTCCCCGCGGACGTGCGGGTATTTCGGCCGACACCTTGCGAATACCGCCGTGAGGTGGCCGGAATCCCCCGGGGCGCCCCGGGGCGGATGGCGATCTCGGCGATTTCGCCCCGGCGCGCGGCGCGGTGGTGCATGCTGAGCGCGCCGACGCCGGGGGCCTTGCGCCGCGTCGGCCGTCGGGCATGTTTCAGACCGTTGCGGACCCGTCCTGGGGTGCTGATCGGGGTCGGGGCCGCGAGGCGCCGGTCCGGTCGTCCCGCTCCCCGGCCCGGTCCGCGGCTGTGTGGCCGCCCCGCCGCGGTTTCCCGAGGGGCCGGCCGGCCCCCGCCGTCGCGGCGCGGACCAGGGAAGGGGAACACCACCATCATGTCTTCAAGCTCCACCTTACGGCCGGTGCCGCGTGCCGGACTGAGCCGGCGGCTGACCGCGCTGCTGGCCGCCGGCGGGCTGGTCTGGTCCGGCCTCGCGGCGATGGCCGCCCCGGCCTCGGCGGCCCCGGCGAGCACCGCGGCCCCGGCCGCGTACATCGCCAACAGCCAGTCGGACAGTGTGTCGGTCGTGGACACCGCCTCCGGCACGGTCACCGCGACCGTGCCCGTCGGCGACGGCCCGTCCGGGGTGGCGGTGACCTCCGACGGCGGCCGGGCGTATGTCACCAACCGCGCCGCCGGTTCGGTGTCGGTGATCGACACCGCCACGAGCGCGGTCACCGCGACCGTGCCCGTGGGCAGCGGCCCGTTCGGAGTGGCGGCGGCCCCCGGCGGCGCGGTCTATGTCGCCAACAACCTCTCCGACTCGGTGTCGGTGATCGACACGGCGGCCAACACGGTCACCGCGACCGTCCCCGTCGGCGCACAGCCGAACAGTGTCGCGGCGTCCCCGAGCGGGGACCGCGTCTATGTCAGCAGCGGCAACGGCGGCACCGTGTCGGTGATCGACACCGCCACCGACACCGTCACCGCGACCGTCGCTGTCCACCGGCCCAACGGCATCGCGGTCTCCCCGGACGGCAGCCGTCTCTGGGTCAGCCTCCAGAGCGCGGGCACGGCCGCCGTGATCGACACCGCGACGCACACCGTCATCACCACCATCCCTGTCGGGAACACCCCCTTCGGCGCCGCGATCTCCCCGGACGGATCCCGTGTCTATGTGACCAACATCGGCGGCAACAGCACCTCCGTGATCGACACGGCCACCAACACCGTCGTCGAGACCGTTCCCGTCGGCTCCACCCCGATCGGTGTCGCGGTGACCCCCGGCGGCGGCGCGGCCTACGTCGCCAACAGCGGCAGCGGCACCGTGTCGGTGATCGACACGGCCACCGACACCGTCACCGCGACGGTCCCGGCCGGCAGCGGACCGTACGCCGTGGCCTTCGCCCCGGCCGCCGCGCCCGCCGCGGACATCGACGTCGATGTCACCGCCCGGCCGAGCCTGGGCATTCTGGTGCCCTACCTCACCTACACCCTGACCGCCCGTGACCTCGGTCCGAACGCCGTCACCGCGGCCACGGTCACCGCCACCCTGCCGCCCGGTGCCGCCGCGACCGGCCTGTCCCCCGGATGCACCGCCACGGCCACCACCGTCACCTGCGCCTTCGGACCCATCGCGAAGGGAGCCGAGGCCACCAAGAAGTTCCGAGTGCCCCTGCGACTGCTCTCCCTCGGCCCGGTGAAGGTCACCGCCTCGCGGACCGCCTCCTCGCCCGCCGACCCCAACCCGGCCAATGACAGCGCCTCCGCGGGCTGCACCGTCGTCTCCTTCGTCCTGGCCATCTGCTCCTGACCACCCCGGCCCCGGCGGGCGGCAGCACCCGCCGGGGCCCACGCCCCCGGGGGAGCGCGGGGAGTCCGTCAGTCCTCCTCCGCCAGCAGCTCGAAGACGACCGCGTCGGTGATCGTGGCCACCGTGGTCGACTCCTCGTAGAAGACGTGCAGGGGTACGTCCACCCCCAGCCGGCTCCGGATGCGGGCCATGACCTGAGTGATGGTCAGCGAGTGCGCGCCGAGGTCGATGACATCGTCGTGGAGGCCGACGGCCGGCAGATCCAGCACCTCGCACCAGATCGCCGTGATCTCGGCGGCCAGCTCCTCCCATCCGTCGTCCCCCGCCGGGGCGCCGCCCGCCGGCGACGCGTCCGGCGCGGCCTCCGCCGTGCCCCGGGCCGGCTCCGGCAGGGCCGCCCGGTCCGTCTTGCCGTTGGGCGTGAGCGGCAGCGCCGGCAGCGGGTGGACGATGCCGGGGACCATCACATCCGGCAGGGTCCGGCCGAGGAAGGAACGCAGCTCGGCACTGGACGGTACGGGCACCTCCGGGCGCCAGACCGGGTACGCGACGAGCATCCGGCCGGCCGGATCGCCGTCGTCACCGCGTACGGCGACGGCCGCGGCGGCCACGGCCGGGTGTTCCTGGAAACGGGCCTCGATCTCGCCGAGTTCGATCCGGTGGCCGCGCAGCTTGATCTGGTCGTCGCGGCGGCCGAGGCAGTCCAGCGCGCCGTCCGGCCGGACCCGCGCGAGGTCACCGGTGCGGTAGTGGCGGGCACCGCCCGCCGGGTCGGTGACAAAGCGTTCGGCGGTGCGCTCGGGCAGCCCCCGGTAGCCCCGGGCCAGCCCCGCGCCGCCCAGGGCCAGTTCGCCGGTGACCCCGTGCGGCACGGGATGCCCGGCCGGGTCGACCACCAGGGCGGTGGTGCCGGCGATGGGCCGGCCGATGGTGATCTCCTCGGGCGCGGGCGGTATCTCGGCCGCGGTGGACCAGATGGTGGTCTCGGTCGGCCCGTACACATTCCACAGCCGGCCCACCCGCTCCCGCAGCCGGCGGGCGAGTGCGATGGGCAGGGCCTCGCCGCCGGTGAGGGCGGTGAGCGCGGGGGCGGTGAATCCGCCGTCCAGCATGAGCCGCCAGCCCGACGGGGTGGCCTGCGCGTGGGTGACTCCGTGCCGCTCCACCAGGGCGGCGAGTGCGCGGCCGTCGCGGGTCTCCGTCTCGCGCGCGATCACCACCCGGCCACCGGTGATCAGCGGCAGCAGCAGTTCGAGGGCGGAGATGTCGAAGGAGAGCGAGGTGACCGCGAGCCAGACGTCGTCGGGGCCGGCGGCCAGGGTGTCGCGGAAGGCCAGCAGCAGATGGGCGAGGGCGCCGTGCGGGACCTCGACGCCCTTGGGGCGTCCGGTGGATCCCGAGGTGTAGATCAGATAGGCGAGGTCGCCGGGGGCGGGGGAGGGAAGCGGCGCGTCCCCGTCCGCGCCCTCCCCGCCGTCCGTGTCCCCGGTGAGGAGATCGTCGAGCAGCAGGGTGGTGCCGTGCCCCTCGACCAGATGGGCCGTGCTCCGCTGGGCGAGCGCGATCGGAGTGCCGGCGTCGGCGAGCACCAGCGCGACGCGCTCCGCCGGATAGGACGGGTCGACCGGCAGATAGGCGCCGCCGGCGAGGGTGACGGCGAGCACGGCGGCCACCATCTCGGCGGAGCGCTCCGCGCAGACGGCGACCACGGTGCCGGGGGTGACCCCGGCCGCGACGAGCCGCCGGGCCAGGCCGCCGGCGGCGCCGGCCAGTTCCGCGTATCCCACGGTCCGTTCGCCGGCCGTGACGGCGGGCCGTGCGGCGTGCGCGGCGAAGGAACGGGCGATCAGCGCGGGCAGGGTGGCGCCGGCGGCGTCGGGGGCGGGCTCGGGTCCGCGCAGCGGGGCGCGTTCCGTCTCGTCCAGCAGCGGCAGTTCGGCGAGGGCGGTGCCGGGCCCGGCGGCGATCGAGGCGAGCAGCCGGCGCAGATGGGCGCCGACATCCCCGGCCCGCACGGGCGACGGCAGATCCGTGCGGTGCATCAGCAGGACGCGGAGCCGGTCCGGGCCGTCGAGGACATGGAACCGCAGGGCCCCGCGCGCGGTGCCGGGGAAGAGCGTCCAGTCGATCTCGGCGCGTACGCCCGGGAAGGTGACGGGGGCGATCCGGCGGCGGTACGTGACGATGACGGGTGCGAGGGAGAGGCCGGGCCGCAGGCTCCGGACGGCGCGGGACAGGGGGACCCGGCGGTGCGGGTAGCAGCCGCGCAGCTCGGCCCGGACCGTGCGGGCGAACTCGCTGAACGGAGTGCCCGGTTCGGGGGCGGTGACCACCGGCAGCTCATTGGCGTGCATGCCGATCAGGCCGGCGGCGCCGGGGTCGCGGGTGCCGAGGCCCACCGTGACGGCGGGGCGCTCGTTCCCGTACCGCAGCAGCAGGGTGTGCACGGCCGCGACGAGCAGTTCGAAGAGGGTGACGCCGAGCTTCTCGGCGGCCTCGCCGAGGCCGGCCCGGAGCACGGGGTCGATGTCGAAGTCCACGGCCGCGCCCGGACCGGCTCCGTCGGCTCCGCCGGGCCCGGCGTCGAGGCCGGGCAGGAGTACGCCGGGCTCGGGCAGCGGACGGCCGGCCCAGTGGGCCGCCGCCTCGGCGATCTCGCGGGCGCCCGGCTCGGAGCGATCGGCGGCGCCGGCGGCCGTCCCGGCCGGGGCCGGGGCCGGTCCGGCTCCGGTGCGATGGGCGTAGCAGGCCGCCAGGTCGGTCAGGAACACATCGGTGGAGGTGCCGTCGAAGGCGATGTGGTGCGCGACGACCAGCAGGGTGGCGCGGTCCGGGGCCGTGCGCAGCAGAGTGAACCGTACGGGGGGTTCCGACGAGAGATCGAACGGTTCCGCGCTCGCGGCGGCCAGCTCGGCGGCGAGCCGCTCGGGCGTGGTGTCGCGCACGGCCGGCGCGGGCGCCGGGCCGGGCGTGAGCAGCGGGACGCCGTTCTCCTCGCGGACGGTCAGGGCCAGGGCGGGGTGGCGGCCGGCCACATCGGCACAGGCGGCGGCGAGGGCGTCGGAGTCCAGGGGGCCTTCGAAGCGGATGGCGAAGGGCATGTGGTGGACGGCGCCGAGCGGCGCGATCCGCTCGTTGATCCAGATGCCCTGCTGGGCGGCGCTGGCGGGGGTGCTGGTCACAGAGTCTTCCTCGGTCTGTTCGGCGTCGGGACGCGTGGCGCGAGTGGAACGGGGGAGCGGGTGTGAGCGTGATCGGCCACCCGGCCGTGCTGCCCGGCGCGGGCAGGGCGGGACGAGGGCACGGGGACGGGGCCCGGCGTCGGCGCTGACGGCGGGCGGGGTGCGGCGGAGGGCTGCGATGGCCGGCGGGCGACGCTACTCGCCGGCGGTGTCGGGACGGGGTGACGGTCGGGACGCGTGACGCCGGAGCGGGGTCACGGGCGGCGGGACGACGGCCGGAACAGGGGCCCGTGCGGGCCCGGGCCCGCACGGGGATGCGGCCGGAGCGGGGCGGATGTCAGGCGATGGCCTCGGCCAGGGCCGTGCGGAAGCCGTCGGCGAGCGCGGTGACGGCCGGCTCCTCGAAGGCGAGCGCGTTGTACTGGATCCAGCAGTTCAGCGACCCGTCCGGCTGCTCGACCACCGTGAGTTCGGGCACCCCGAGATCCCCGCCGGGCAGCGGCCAGGGCACGGTGGTGCCGCGCGGCAGCTCCCACGGCTCGCACCGCAGGCCGGGCACCTGGGCGTCAGCGGCCCAGCTCTCGTACCGCAGCCACGCGGGGAACGCCACCACATGCGGTTTGAACTCCGCGTACGGGTACATCTGGTGGTCGAGCGCACCGGTGGCGGCCCGGCGGACCCGCTCGGTGAGTTCGGCGAAGCCGGGGCGGCCGGAGCAGTCCACCCGTACCAGCAGGGACTGCACCAGACAGCCCACGGCCTGCTCCGCCTCGGCCCTGGTCCGGCCGGGGACCGGGGTCATGAGGACCAGATCGGGGCGGCCGGCGCGGGCCGTGAGCAGTCCGCTCCACAGGGCGGCGACGGCCATGAACGGGGTGACACCGAGCGAGCGCGCCCGCTCCCGCAGCCGCCCGGCGGGGCCCTGGCCGATGGTGAAGGGGTGCGCCACCGTGTGCACGCGGTCGACGGCGCGCCGCCCGGGGAAGGGGTCGAGCGCGGACGGGGCACCGGCGAGCGCGGTGGCGAAGTGGCGCCGGCCGCTCTCCCACCGGTCGTTGGCCCAGCTCACCAGCTCCGGGTAGGACAGGCCGGGGTCGTTGAGCCGGGGAGTGCGCCCCCGGCGCAGGGCGTCGTAGGCGAGGCCGAGTTCGCGCAGCAGGATGCCGATCGACCAGCCGTCGGCGACCATGTGGTGCACGGCGAGCAGGACGATGTGGTCCTCGGGGCCCCGGGAGATCACGAGCAGCCGGGTCGTCGGGTCGGCCGCCAGATCGGTGAGCCGGTCCCGCTCGGCGATGAGCAGGGCGTTCACCTCCTCGTCGGAGGCGCCGGGGGCGTCCACCAGGGTGGTGCGGGCGTCGGCCTCCTCGTCGAGCACGGTGCGGACCAGTCCGCGCACGCCGCCGGGGACGGGGACGAACCGGGTCCGCAGGGCGGGGTGGCGCTTCACCAGCAGGGACAGCGCGGGGCCGAGTGCCCGGGGGCGCAGCGGGCCGGTGAGGCGGAAGAGGGCGGTGACGGCGCCGACGTCGCGGCCGTCCTCCTCGGCCATCCAGTCGAGGAAGTTCTCCTGCTGGCTGGTGAGCGGGACCTCGTGGTGCTGGGCCCGCAGGGCGCGCAGATAGGGCGGGAGCTCCGGCGCGGCCGGGCCCGCCCCGGGCACGCGGCTCTCCGGGGCGTGCTCCCGGCCCGCCTCCTCGTCCAGCCACGCGGCCTGGGCACGCAGCGACGGGCGCCCGAAGACGAGACCGGCGCCCGCCTCGACGCCGAACCGGTCGGTGATGGCGGTGGCGAGGTGGACCGCGCGGAAGGAGTCGCCGCCGAGGGCGAAGAACTCGTCGGCCCTGTCCCGTACCGGGTGGCCCAGCACCTCCTCCCAGATCGCGGCGAGCCGCAGTTCGGTGGGGGTGGCGGGCGGCCGGACGGCGGCCGTGTCCCGTGCGCTCGCGGGTTCCGCGTCCGCCGTGAAGAGCGGGCGCAGCCGGTGCTTGACCACCTTGCCGGAGGCATTGCGCGGGAGGTCGCCGGCGAGCAGGACGCGCACGGGAAGTTCGGCGCGGGCGAGGCGGGCGCTGAGGAAGAGCCGGAGCGCGTCGAGATCGAGACCGCCGGCGGCGGGCACCACGACGGCGACCGGCACGGAGCCCATCACCGGGTGGGGTATGCCCAGCGCCGCCGCGTCCGCGACATCCGGGTGCTCGTGCAGCGCGTCCTCGATTTTGAGGGTGGAGACCTTGAGCGCGCCGGACTTGATGACATCGCTCTCGCGGTCCACCAGGTGCAGATAGCCGTCCTCGTCCAGCCGGCCGAGGTCGCCCATCCGGACCCAGCCGTCGCGGAAGACCGTGGTGCCGGCCGCCGGGTCACCGGCGTACGAGCGCGGCGGCCCGGGCTGGCGCAGCCAGATCTCGCCCGTCTCGCCGGAGGGTACGGGGGAGCCGTCCGCCGCGAGGATCCGCAGGTCCCGGGGGTCGGTGGGGCGGCCCACCGCACCGGGCGGTGCCTGGCCGACCACGGCGGAGAGCTGTGCGGGAGCGGACTCGGACGAGGTGTAGACGTTGACGACGGTGGCCTTCGGCAGGGCCTCGGTGAGGGCCCTGGCGACCGGCGCGGGCAGGGCGGCGGCCGAGGAGCTGAGCAGCAGGACGCCGGAGAGGTCGTACCGTTCGGGCACACCGGAGTTGAGCAGTTCGATCGCCATCGACGGGACGAGGAAGACGGTGCCGATGCCGAGCTCCTCGACGGCCCGGCCGTACTCCTCGGCGTCGAAGCGCGGGACGACCACGGTGGTGGGCGCGCCGGTGAGGGCGCTGATGAGCATCACCTGGCCGGCGTTGGTGCCGATGGGGAAGGAGTGCAGGGCATGGCGCGAGTGGGCGTAGGGCCGGGGGCGGGGGTTGAGCTGGAGGCCCGCCGTGAGATTGGCGTGGGAGGCGCGTACGCCCTTGGAGTCGCCGGTGGTGCCGGAGGTGCCGACGACCTGGGCGAGGTCACCGGGAGAGGGGCGGGTGAGCCCGCGGCCGGCGGATGCGCTCCCGGCCGCCTCGACATCGGCCAGCGACAGGTCCGCCCCGCCGAGAGCCGCGCCCAGCGGGGGCAGTTCGGCCCCCCGGAGGACCGTGGCGGCACCGCAGATCCCGGCGAGGCGCACGGCCTCCGCCTCGGTCAGATCGGCGCGGAGCGGCAGCGCCGCCGCCCCGGCGTGGTGGACGGCGAGGATCGCCACCGCGTAGGCGTCCCACTCCCGGTCGGTGAAGCGCAGGGCCACGAGCTCGCCGGGCCGGATTCCGGCGTCCGCCAGGCCCCGGGCGGCCCGGAGAGCCCGCTCGCGCCAGTCCCCGTAGGTGAGCGAGCCGCCGCCGCGCACCTCGATCGCACACCGGTCGGGCTGTTTGGCGGCCCGGGCGTCGAGGAGGTCGGGAACGGTCAGCGGTGCGGGCTGGGCGTTGATGGTGTCCTCCAAGAGCGGGGTTCCCGGGGGAAGTTGGTCCGTACATGTGTGATGGCACAGGGAAACGATCACGGGGATGGCGCGCGGATGTTGCCCTTGGATATGGTCTGGACCTTCGACAGGCAAGCGAACAATAGCGCGCCTGTGTGGTACTTGTGTCGCAATGATGGAGAGTTCGTGGACATCGGTGGGGATCGGGTGCGTTGGGCGGACGTCGCGGACATCCGGGCGCGACGGCGAAACCCCTGGTCAGATGGGTGAGTTGGCCGAATCCGCAGAAATCCCCGGCTGGGAATCCCGGATCGGCTCCGGGCGCCGCCGGTCCCCGCCGTGCGCTCCCCGGCCCGCCGAACAATGCGATGGCGGCCCGGGACGGGTGCCGCCCGAGTGGGTCCGTCGCCCGTGCGGACGGCGCCACTCGGAAAGGACTCGCTAGAGGAAGGGCGTCCCGGGGTCGAGCCCGGACAGCACCCGGCCGTACAGCTCCAGGTTGGCGGCGGGGTTGACGAACGAGTGCACGCTCAGCGCGTTGAGGTCCCGCACGATCCGCTGGATCGGCACCTCGCGGTGCAGGGCCGAGGCGCCCGAAGCGGAGCCGATCAGGTCGCCGGCCTCCTTGCACAGCCGCGCCAGATACCCGCACTGTGCCCTGATCCGGGCCCGTTCCGCCGCCGTGTACGGCGCCCCGGAGGCCGCCTTGGACTCGATCGTCCCCACCAGATCGGCGGTGAGCAGTTCGGCGGCGGAGACCTTCATCTCGGCCTCGGCGAACTGAAGATGCGTCACCGCGGCCTCGTGCTGGCGCTCGTGGATGGTGTAGGTGATGCCCCGCTGATGGATGCGTTCCCCGAACTCCGTCAGGGCCGCCCGCGCCAGACCGAGAGCGCTCGCGGCCGTCCAGGCGCAGAACAGCAGCATCACCGGCATCCGGTAGAAGGCGTCGGCGCTGTTGCGCCGCGACGGGATCACCCCCGCCAGCAGCGGCGCGACCGGCAGGACGCGATGGGCCGGCACATGGACGTTCCGGGCGACGACGGTATTGCTCCCGCTCCCGGCCAGGCCGGTGACGTCCCAGTCGTCCAGTATCCGGAGATCGGTCATGGGGATCGCCAGCCACAGCAGCTCCGGCGGGCCGTCCCCGGTGTCGTCCAGTGCGGTCAGCAGATGCCAGTCGGCGTCCTGGCAGCCGGTCGCGAAGGGGGACTCGCCGTTCACCACATAACCGCCGTCCGCCGGTACGGCCTTGGAGCCGGGGACGAGGGTGCCCCCGATCCGCGTGTCGGGCCCGGTGAAGATCTCGTCCTGGGCCTCGTCGGGGAAGAGGGCCGCGATGAAACCGCCCCCGGCCTGGATCAGCGCCATGTACCCGGCCGACCCGCAGGCGGCGGAGACCTCGCTCAGCGCGTCGACCTGGGTCCGCAGGGAGGTCTGGTAACCCCCGTGGCGGCGGGGGACGTTCATGCGGAGAATCCCGGCGCCCGTGAGAGCCTCGGCGACCTCACTCGTCACCCGGCTCCGGCGCTCCGCGCGTGCGGCGTGCGAGCGGATGAGGGGCCGGAGTTCCCGTAAGCGCTCGACGAGGTCGCGGCCTGAGTGGGGTGCCGGCGAACGGGTCAAGGGGTGGCCTCCGGGCTCGCGTCAGGGCGGAGCACTCACCGTGACGCCGATCCCCCCGGCTGTCAATGCCCCCTCGGGCGGCTCCGGCCGGCCGGTCCGCCGGCTGCCGGACGCAGTCCGATCTCCGTGAGCAGCAGCCGGATCTGGCGCTCGGCCAGGGGTGCGGTGTCGTGCCGGAGCCAGCGGAGATGGCCGAACGCCTCCAGGATGACGAGCCCGTGCGTACGGGTCCAGGCTCCGAGGACGGCGGCCGCGGCGGCGGGCGGCATGCCGGGGTGGAGTTCGGCGGCGTAACGCGCCAGGGCGGGATCGGGCTCGGCCTCGGCCTCACCGGACGGAAGCAGCCTGCCCTGCTGCCATGCCTCGGCGAACAGCGGGGTGAACGCCCCGCCGACACGGCGGGTCGCCACGCTGGTGGGGCCGTCCGGCGGGGCGGTGTAGCCGGGGACGGGGGTGCCGTAGACCAGGCCGAACTCCTGCGGGTGCGCGACGGCCCATCGGCGGTAGGCCGTCAGGGCGGCGAGGAGCCGGTCGGCCACATCCGCGCCGGGGTCGGCGTCCCGGGCTTCCTCGACCGCGTCGGCGAGCCGGTCGAAGGCGTCGGTGATCAGCGCCGTCAGCAGCGCGTCACGGCTGTCGAAGTAGCGGTACAGCCCGGCGGGGCTCATGCCCAGGGCGGTCGCGACCGCCCGCAGCGAGAGCTGGGCCGCTCCGACCTCGCGCAACTGGCGCAGGGAGACGGCCTTGATCTCGTCCAGGGTCTCGGCGCGGAGCCGGTCACGGCGGGTGGGTGCGGGCATGAGAGCACCCTACCAAAGAGTGAACAGTGTTTACATCGCGATCTGCGTACTCTACTTTTGCGAACACCAGTCGCTTTGCGAACATCAGACGCAAGGAGTGCGCAGCCATGTCCGTCACCCATCCGCCGGACCATTCCGTTCACGCGCCGTCGGGCGCCCTCGGCGCACGGCGTGTCGCCGCCGCCCTGCTGGCGGTCGAGGGCCTGCTGATCATCGTTCCCGCGCTGGTGCTCGGATCCGCGATCGGCTGGCCGGCGAGCCTCGACGATCCGGCCGCCGTCGCCCTGCCGCGCCTGCTCGAACAGGAGGGTGCCGTCCGCGCCGGATACGCCGTCTATCTCGTCTACTCCGTGCTGTTCCTGCCCGTCGCGGTCTGGACCACCCGGGCGCTGACCGGCGGTGCGGACACCGCGCTCAGCCGGGTGGCCATCGGCTTCGCCATCGCCTCGGCCCTCGCCCGCACGATCGGCATATCCCGCTGGCTGCTCGCCATGCCCGGCCTGGCGGAGGCTCACGCCGGTGCGTCCGACGCGTCCGTGCGCGAGGCCGTCGCGGTCCAGTACGAGCTGCTCAACGACTTCGGCGGCGGGATCGGCGAAGTGCTCGGGGTCTCCCTGTTCGCCGCGGGCTGGCTCCTGTGCACCTCGGTCGCGGCCCTGCGCGCCGGCCCGGCCCATCGCCCGCTCCTGATCGCGGGCTTTCCCGTCGCGGCCGGTCTCGCGCTGCCGCTGGTGGAGATCGCCGGCGCCGACGCGGGCGCCGCCACCTCGATCGGCACCTCGCTCCTGCACCTGTGGTTCCTGGCGGCCGCCGCCGTCCTCGCCCGCCGGCCCCGCTGACCCCGGCCCGGCGCGGCCGGTGCGTCCGGCACCGGACGCACCGGCCGGAACCGCCCGAGCCGTCGCTCCCGGCCTGTCCGGAGCCCCGAGGTGACACCGACCCCCCGGGTGATCAGCTCACCCGCACCACCAGAAATGAGGCACCATGTCCACTCCCCTGCACGTTGTTCTCGGCGCCGGCGGCGGCATCGGCTCCTCCGTCGTCCGGGAACTCGCCCGCCGGGGCCACCGCGTCCGCGCCGTCCGGCGCGGCCCCGCCGCCGGACCGCCGGTGGGTGTCGCCACCCTCGCGGCCGACCTCGCCACGCCCGAGGGCGCCTTGGCCGCCTGCGCCGGCGCGTCCGTCGTGTACCACTGTGTGCAGCCGCCCTACCACCGCTGGCCGCGGGAATTCCCCCCGCTCACCGAGGCCGTCATCGACGGCGCCGCGGCGGCCGGGGCGAAACTCGTCTTCGCCGACAATCTCTATCAGTACGAGCCGGCCGACGGCCCGGTGTCCGAACAGACACCCCGGCGGCCGGTGAGCCGGAAGGGTGCCGTGCGCAAGGCGATGGCGGACCGGCTCCTCGAGGCCCACCGAAGCGGCCGGCTGAAGGTGACCATCGGTCAGGCCAGCGACCACTACGGCCCCGGCGGCACGAACAGTGTCATCGGCGCCGCGGTGCTGCCCGTCGTCCTGCGCGGCTCCACGGTGAACTGGCCCGGACGGCTCGATGTCCCGCACACCCTGCACTATCTGCCCGACATCGCGACAGCGCTGGTCACACTCGGCGAGCGGGACGAGGCCGACGGACGGACCTTCATCCTCCCCGCGGCCCCGGCCCCCACCCCGCGCCACTTCATCGAGCGGGTCGCCGCGGCGGCCGGCCGCCGGGCCCGCATGCGCGGAGCCGCGAAACCGCTGATGCGCCTCGCCGGTCTGGCCAATCCGGCCGCCCGTGAACTGCTGGACATCTGGTATCAGTTCAGCCGCCCCTGGACCGTCGACGACGGGCTGTACCGCCGCACCTTCGGCCCGGTGGAGGCCACCGCTCCCGATGAGGCCGTGGCCGAGACGGTCGCCTGGCACCGTGCCCGCGCGGTGACGGCCGGCTGACGGCCGCGCGCGCGGCGTGTCACAGGGCCCGGTGGGTGCCGTCGGGGCCGGCCCGCGCTCCGGGGGCGGAGCTACTCGGCGGTGGCCGCGGCCGCCTCGACAGGGGTGTGGCACTGCCGCAGAAGCTCGTCGCGCTCACTGCCCGGGATCGCCATCGACTCGGCGAGCACGGCGGCGAGCGCGCCCACCCGAGCGCCTCAAGTCGTACGCGTGGCGGGTCCGTCGCTCTGTCACGGGAGTGAAACGGAGCTGTCCTGATGGGGCGACGGGCGCGACTCCCGGTGCCCGGCCCGCCTCATTGAGGTGGAGAAGCGGACGAGGGCGGAAACGGCCCGGCAGCCGCTCCGGCCGACCGCACACCACCACCAGGGGAACCGCCATGACGAACCGACACCTGCGCCGTACCGCCCTCGCCACCGTCGCGATCAGTGCCGCACTGCTGATGACCGCCTGCCAGAGCGGCACGGACGGCGCGGCGTCCGGGAAGAGCGCTCCGGTCGGGGCCGAGACCCCGGCGGCGGCGGGCGATGTGCCGGACACCCGGAACCCGGCCGGGGAGGACAAGGGCACCTCCTCCGCCGCGGACTCCCCGGACCGGGGCACGCGGGACACGGGCGGGGACTCCGCCGGCAAGGACGCGTCCGCCAAGGGCACCTCCGGCAAGGACAAGCACAAGCCCAAGGGCAAGCCGGGGAAGGGCTCCTCCGGCAGCGGCACCCGGGACACCGTCATCGAGGGCATCAACAAGGGCGAGGGCGTCAGCGGAACCTGGTTCGGCAATGTCTCCCACCTCGCGCCCGGCAAGTTCACCGTCTCGGACCTGAAGGGCGTCGAGCAGCAGTTCCTCCTCTCCGACGAGACCAGGATCTGGGGCTACGGCATCGTCTGCGGCGACAGCGACACGGGTGAGGGCGGCCAGGGCGGCACCCGGTGCACCGAGGCGGAGCTGGAGAAGGCCGCGAAGAAGGGCGTCAGCGCCACCGTGGTGATCGAGAACGGCATCGCCACCACCATCCGTGAGGACCGCTGAACCGCGGCCGTACGGGAGCGGGCCCGCTCGCGCACGGCCGTGCCCGCCCCCCCCGATCGGGTGGTGGCGGGCACGGCGCGCGTGGCGGTCCGTCCGGTCAGACGCCGGTCAGATCCTTCGCATACGGCGGCGCGGCGGCGGGGCGGGGTGCGGGGCCGCCCTCGCTGAGGCCGTACCGCCGGTGGAACCTCCGCAGGACAGGCGGCGCGTACCAGGCCGAGCGGCCGAGCATGCGCATCGCGGCGGGGACCAGGAATCCGCGCACGGCGATGGCGTCGATGAGGATGGCCAGTCCGCTGCCGAGCCCGAACATCTGGAGGAAACTGAGCTCGGCGGTCCCGAAGGCGAAGAAGGACACGGCGAGGAGCAGGGCCGCCGCGCTGACGATGCGTCCGGTGTGCCCGAGGCCGTTGGCGACGGCGGATTCGCCGTCCTCGCCCAGATCGTGGAGCTCCTTGATCCGGCTGGTGACGAACACCTCGTAGTCCATCGAGAGGCCGAAGGCGACACAGAACATCAGCACGGTCATGGACACATTCATCGGCTGCGCCGTGAAGCCGAGCGGGGAGGAGAGGTTCCCGTCCTGGAAGATCCAGGTCATGACGCCGAGGGTGGCCCCCAGACCGATCAGGTTGAGCACCAGCGCGCGCAGCGGCTGCACCACACTTCCGGTGAAGAGGAAGAGCAGGATGAAGGTGGTCAGGGCGACCAGGGCCACCGCGAGGGGGAGCCGGCCGCCGATGGATTCCTTGGAATCGACCAGTACGGCGTCGACTCCGCCCACCAGGGCGGGGGATCCGCCGGGCGGAGTGACCGCCCGCACCTTCCCCACCAGGCGCTGGGCCTCCTCCGACTTCGCCGGCAGCTCGCTCACCACATTGATCCGCTGGGCGTCGGGGCGGCCGAGGGCGGCGTTGGCGGGACCCGCCGCGGTGAAGCGTTCCCCGGTGTGGGTTCCGGCGCTGGTCTCCACCCGGGCGACACCGTCGAGCCCGGCCAGCGCGACCGCGTAGGACTCCAAAGGAGCCCTGCCGACGGGCCGGTCGATGACGATGTGGACGGCCGCCTCGTCACTGCCGTTGAAGCTCTTCTCCAGCACTGACGCGACCTGGCGGCTCTCGGCGTCCTCGGGAAGCACGCGTTCGTCCGGTGTGCCGAAGGTGATGCCCAGCAGCGGGCTCGCCGCGAGGAACAGCACCGCGAGCACGGGCAGCGCGGTGAGGGCGGGCCGCCGCATGACGGTGAGGGCCAGCCGTCCCCACAGGCGCCCGCGGGTCTCGGAGCGCCCCGGGTTCACCCACGGCAGCCGGCCGCTGTTGACCCGGTGCCCCAGGACGGCGAAGAGAGCGGGCATCACGAAGAGGGTGCTGACGGCGGCGATGGCCACCACGCCCATTCCGGCGTAGCCGAACGAGCGCAGGAAGAACTGCGGGAACACCAGGAGCGCCCCGAGCGCGGCGGCCACGGTCGCGGCGGAGAAGGCCACCGTACGGCCCGCGGTGGCCACCGTCCGCCGGACGGCGTCCTCCACGCTCTCCCCGGCCGCGAGTTGTTCGCGGAACCGGCTGACCATCAGCAGGGCGTAGTCGATGCCCAGGCCGAGGCCCAGCGCGGTGGTCAGGTTGACCGCGAAGACGGAGACATCGGTGACGCTGCCGAGTAGAAAGAGCTCGGCGAAGGTGCCCATGACGGCGATCACTCCGATCACCAGCGGCAGCAGGGCCGCGACCACGCTGCCGAAGACGACCAGCAGGAGGACGAGAGTGAGGGGCACGGCGATGGCCTCGGCCAGGATGAGATCCTCGCCCACCTGGGTTCCCATCTCGTCGCCCACCGCGGCGCCGCCGCCCGCCCGGACGGTCAGGCCGTCCCCGTACTCACCCGTATAGGCGTCGATGACGGCCTTGGCGTTCTCGCTCTGCTCCGTCTCCTCACCCTTCACATGGGCGAGCACCAGGGCCTCGCGGCCGTCCTCGGAGCGGAGGTCGGGGTTGTTGGCGTCCCAGTACGAGATCACGTTCTCCAGCCGCCGCTCCTCGCCGAGTTCGGCCACCAGAGCGCGGCCCCGCCGCTCGGCCGCCGGGGCGTCGACCCGGCCCTCCGAGGCGCGGACCAGCAGAACGAGGTTGGTCTCGCCGCCGAACTTCTCGCCGATGACCTTCCCCGCCCGGGCGGACTGCGAGGCCGGGTCCTCGTAACCGCCGTCGAGCAGCTTGCCGAACGCGCCGGTGCCCGCGACCCCCATGAGGGCCACGGCCACGGCGGCGATGACGAGTATCAGCCGTGGCCGGCGAATCACCAGCTCGGCTATGCGTTCAAACACGCGTTGTCTCCCTTGTGCGCACTGATCGTGAGAGCCCGGCGAACGGAGGGGGCAGGTGGGGCCGGGCGGGGCGGAGGCGGGCGGGGCCGGCTCCGCGGGCACCCTTCACCGGGCCGGGCGGATCCGCCGGCGCGTTCCCCGCCGCCGGTTCCGACGCTAGTGGGGCGGTGAAAAATTTGGCAGTGTTAGATTTTCCTCACAGCTCACACCTTTCTGATGCCCCACCAGGGAGTGCCGTCGTAAGGTCGCCGCATGCCTCCTGTGGAAGAAGATGTGACGGCCCGGCCCTCGCTGCGGGAGCGGCGCCGTGCGGCGGCCACGCGCGAGATTCTGGAGGCCGCCGAGCGCCGTATCGTCGAGAACGGCCCGGCGGCCCTGTCCCTGCGTGCGACGGCCCGGGACCTCGGGATGACCGTTCAGGCGCTCTACCACTACTTCCCGAGCTGGTCCGACCTCGTCACCGCGCTCATCACCAAGGCGTACGACGACATGGCCGACGCCGTGCAGGCCGCCCTCGACGCGACGGAGGAACCGGCCCCGGCGCGGGTACTGGTCGCCACCGAGGAGTACCGCCGATGGGCCGTCACCCATCCCGAGCGATTCCAGCTCCTCTACGGAACACCGCTGAGGAAGTACGCGGCACCCGCCAACGGGCCGACCACCGAGGCGATGATCCGGATGAGCGCGATCTTCCAGCGCGAGATGTTCGCCGGGTACACCGCCGCCCAGCTCGAAGCGGCCGACGCACCGGCACTCTCACCCGCGACGCGGGCCCATCTGGAACAGCTGCCGCCGCACGGCCTCGGGGCCCTGCCGCCTCCCGCCACCGCTCTTCTGGTCAGCGCCTGGGGGCAGTTGCACGGTCTCGTCGTGCTGGAGGTCTTCGGGCACACCGCCTTTCTCGGCGACCACCAGGCGGAGATCTTCCGCATGGGGGTGCGGAATCTGGTGAAGGACGTCCACAGCCGGATTCCCGGCCCGGACCGGATGTGACGGCGGGAGCCCTCGCGAGGGGGAGCGGTCCCGGCAGGCGAGGAGCGGCGGACGGCCGGTGACAACGGGCCGCCGTTGTCCCGGTGATACAGAACGGATGGACGGCCGCGACCGTACCCCCGCACGGCGGATGCGCGCGCCGTTCAGGGTGAGGAGGTCCGCGGACGCCGCGGACCTTCCCGTCTTCCTCTCGTACGGAGGCTTCTTCTCGTGTCACCGATGACCGATCACCGCAGTGAGCAGACCGGCCGTCCGGCCGGGTCCGCGCGCCGCCGCGCCCTCGCCGTGTCCGCGGTGCTGCTGGCCGGCTTGCAGGCGAGCACCGGCCTCGCCGCCGCGCAGGAGCGCGAGCGGCCCGCCGCGGCCGGCGGGCTCGACTGGCGGCTCTGCGCGACCACCGCGGTGAACTGGCCGATCAAGAACGACACCCGCTCCGAGTGCGCCGAGCTGACCGTGCCGATGGATTACGCCAGGCCCGGGGGCCGGAAGATCGAGATCGCGGTGAGCCGTGTCAGGGCCACCCGGCCGGGAGCGACCGGGGCACCCATCGTGGCCTCGCTGGGCGGGCCGGGATTCTCCAACATCAGCGACTCGGTGTCGATGACACAGCGCGGCCTGGCCGGGCTCAACACCGACCACGATTTCATCGGGCTGGACCTCCGGGGCTCCGGCTACAGCGACCATGTGTCCTGCGACGAGAGGCCGCGGACCGAACCGGCGCCGACCGCACCGGAGAAGGTGTTCAAGAAGGCCGATTTCGACCAGCAGGCCGAGTTCAACCGGCGCTGTGCGGCCGTCGACCCGGAGTTCGTACGGCAGATCACCCCGGAGAACGCGGCTCGCGACATCGACCGGCTGCGGGCCGCGCTCGGCGCGGAGAAGATCAACTTCTATGGAGCCTCCTTCGGCACCGCCATCGGCATGGCCCACCACTCCCTGTTCGACCGCCGCACGGAGCGCATGTGGCTGGACTCGGTGGTGCCTCCGAAGCGCGACTGGCCCGCGATGGACGCCGGAACGGAAGCGGCGGGCAAGGTGTACGGCGCACCGTTCGTCACCTGGCTGGCCGGGCGCGACGCCGATCATCACCTGGGCGCCGACGAGGCCACCGTCCGCCTGCGGCTGGGTGAACTCCGCGGCGAGCTGGAGCAGCGGCCGCGCATCGCCGGCGGGGTCCGCCTGGACGGTTACTGGGTGGTCGAGCAGGTCGGCCGGCCCGAGGAGGAGTGGGCCGACGCGGCGGCGAAGCTGGCCGCGGTGCGCAGGGGTGACACACCCCCGGCACCCTCCGCCGCGCCCTCGTCCGTGCGCCCCTTCGGGCTGGACAAACCGCGCAGCGGATTCAACTCACTCCAGTACAACGCGATGTTCTGCAACACCGCCCGGGGGAATCGCGGCTTCGGGGACCTGTGGGCCGCCCGTGAGGCCCGCCGCGAGGCCGATCCCCTCACCGGGGGGACGGAGTTCAGCCCCTGGTGCGCGAAGTGGCCGCTGAAGGCGAAGGGCGCCGAGCCCGCCCCCGGCGGCAGCGCGCTCCAGCTCTCCGGCCACCTCCATGAGATCGTCACCCCCTACGCCTGGGCCGAACAGGCCAGGGACGCCACCGGAGGCACCCTGCTCACCATCCTGGACGACGGGCACGCCTCCCTGCCCTCGTCGTCGTGCGCCGGGAAGGCGGTCACCTTCTTCCGCACCGGGCAGCGGGCCGAGGGCACCTGCGGAGGTGGCGAACAGCCCTGACGGTGAAGCCGGTGAGGCCACCGTCCCGCACGCGGGCGTTGGCCTCACCGGCCGTTCAGGGCACGCTCACTTCAAAGGCCGGTCGAAGAACCGGTTCCCGTGCTCCACCTCGAACCACGGGGTGCCGGTGCGCCCGCCGGGAGAGGCGTACGGCGTCCTCTCCCCGGTACCGAAGGCGTCGCACGGCTCCGCGGCCCGCTCCCGGGGATCTCGCCGGGGGTGAACTCGCTCTCCGGCGAGCCGTCGTCGAGGCGCCGCTCGGAAGCGAATCGCCGGTCATGGCTATCGGGAGCGCGCCTGAACGGCGCTCCCGGACGGTCTGCCGCCCGGCCGTGACCCCGGGAGGGGAGCGACTGTGTCACCGCGTTCACCGGTACCACCTCCGCGCTCTCCCGCACGGACTCCGGAAGGGCGGCAGCGGTCGCCGCGGTCCGCCAACGGATCTCCGCGGGCGGGGAACGAGGCTGTGAAGGGATGCCGGCGGGCGGGGAACGAGGCCGCGGGGGAATGCCGGCCGGCATCGGTGACCGGATCCGTGCGGCCTCCGGCAGCGTTTCCTCATCCGGACGCGACCCCCTCTCCACTTCCGCGGCGCTCGTGCGGGCGGGCCCCGGGACTCCCGGGGCGGGCTGTGGATCGCGCCACATCCCCCCCCGGGAGTCCGCCGTGTTCACCCGGCAGGACGGTGACGGGCGCACGGTACGGCCCGTCCGGCGTCGTCAGGCACCCCCGTGGCCGACGCGCCGGCGTTCCGTCAGCAGTTCACCGTACGGTCGTAGTTCCCGAGCACTCCGGTGTAGATGTACAGCTCGCTCGCGCCCCGCGCCAGCTTGTAACAGCGGCTGTCCGAAGCCAGGGACACGACGACCTTCACCGAACGGGTGCCGGAGCAGTTGTTGGTGAGCAGGACGTCGAATCCATTGGTCGTCTCCGTGACCATGCGGCCGACGCAGGACGGGGCCGTCGTCGCCGCCGCCGCGGGCGCCGCCGAGAGGGCCAGGGAACCGACGAGTGCCACCGCGGTCACCGCGGCCTGTGCGGCCGTTCGGGACTTTCGCATCACGTACTCCTTGCCAAGAGGTTGTTCACAACAGCCCGAAGGCTAGGCTGACCTGCGCACAATGTGCGCACGAGGTGTGCACAACTCGGCTGCGGAATGCTCACGTTGTGGGCCGACGCTCTCGCGACATGGTTGGTGACGGTGCGCTTCGCTCTCCTGGGCCCCCTGGAGGTCACACTCGACGGCCGGCTCGTCGCCCTGGGCTCCGTCAAACAGCGCCTGCTGCTGGCCACCCTGCTCAGCCGCCCCTCGGAGACGGTGCCGGCCGGTGTCCTGCTGGCCGCCCTGTGGGGCGAGGACCCGCCGCCGTCCGCCGCCGCCAATCTGCGGACCTACGCCCGGGGTCTGCGCGCCGCCCTGGGCGGGGACGGCTCCCGGGCCGGCATGCCGCACACCCGGGGCGGCTATCTGCTCCGCGTCCCACCGGGCGGTACGGACGTGGAGCGCTTCGACGAGGCCGCCTTCCGGGGCCGCCGCGCGCTGGCGGCCGATGACCCGGCGCTGGCCTGCGAGGAGTTCTCGCGGGCGCTCGCCGTGTGGCGCGGCCGGGTCCTCGAAGGGCTCGCGCTCCCGGACGTCCTGGAACCCTGGGCGGCCGGTCTGGAGGAACGCCGGTGCCACGCCGAGGAGGACTACGCCCAGGCGCTGCTCGCCGAGGGCGATCTCTCCCGGGCGGTGCTGCGGATGCGGCGGCTGGTGGCGTCCCATCCGCTGCGGCAGCGGGCCTGGGGCCATCTGATGCTCGGCCTCTTCCGGGTGGGAGACGTGGGCGGAGCCCTGGAGGCGTACCGCGCGGTGCGCGAGGCGCTGGTGCGGGAGACCGGTCTGGAACCCGGCCCCGAACTGACCCGCCTGCACGAGGACATCCTCCGACAGCGCCCGGCCGCGAACGGCGGTGCCGCCCCGCCGGCGCTGCCCCGCCCCCGGCAGCTCCCCCTCGTCACCCCCGATTTCGTCGGACGGGAGGAGGCCGTCGCCGCGCTCGACGCCAGTCTCCACCGGATGGACGCCGGGACGCCGGGCGTTGTGATCACCGCCGTCTCCGGGATGGCCGGCGTCGGCAAGACGACCCTCGCGCTGCACTGGGCCCACCGGGTCGCCGACCGGTTCCCCGACGGACAACTCCACGTCGACCTGCGGGGATACGACGAGAGCGGGGTGGTGTCCGCCGCCGACGCCCTCCAGGGATTCGTGCAGGCCCTGGGCGTACCGCAGGCCCGGATACCGTCCGGCACACAGGCCCGCTCGGGCCTCTTCCGCAGCCTGCTGGCCTCCCGCGCGATGCTGGTGGTGCTGGACAACGCCCGCGACTCCGCCCATGTCCGGCCGCTGCTCCCCGGTGCCGGGAGCAGTGTGGTGGTGGTCACCAGCCGGAACCGCCTCCAGGGGCTGGTCACATCGGAAGGGGCTCGGACACTGACCCTCGGCGTGCTGAGCCCGCAGGAGTCGGCCCGGATGCTGGCCCGCCGGCTGGGCCCGCGCGTGGAGGCCGAGCCGGACGCCGCCGCCGACATCGTGGCGCTGACCGGCCGGCTGCCGCTCGCCCTCGCCGTCGTCGCCGCCCGGGTGGCGGACCACCCGGCGTTCCCCCTGCACGCCTTCGCGGCCGAACTCCGCCCCAGTGGAGGGCTGCTGGACGTACTGGAGGACGGCGACGCGCAGCGGGTCCTGTCCTGGTCCTATCTGGCCCTCTCCGCGGCGGCGGCCCGGCTCTTCCGGCTGCTCGGGCTGCACCCGGGACCCGACCTGACCCTTGACGCCGCGGCCGCGCTGGCCGGTGCCCCGGTGCACTTCGTCAGACCCCTGCTGCGGGAGCTGACCCGGCTGCATCTGCTGACCGAACACCTCCCCGGCCGCTACCTCTTCCACGATCTGCTGCGGACCTACGCGGCCGCGCTGGTCCTGGCCACCGAGCCGCCCGCCGGGGTGCTCCGGGCCCGGGAGCGGTTCTACGACCACTGTCTGCACCGCGCGCACGCCGCCGCCGTGCTCGTGCAGCCGCAGTGGCCGGCCGTGGTGCCCGTACCGGCGCTGCCGTCGAACAGCGGCGACCGCGCCCGGGACGCCGAGGCCGCCCTCGCGTGGTTCGCCGGCGAGCGCCAGGTGCTGCTGCGGGCGGTCGCGCAGGCCGCGGCATGCGGCTTCGAGACGTACAGCTGGCAGCTGGCCTGGGCGCTCACCGCCTATCTGGCGCCGCTCGGCCTCTGGCAGGACCAGCGCGCGGTCCAGGAGACCGCGCTGGCCGCGGCCGAGCGGTCCGGGGAAGAGGTGGGCGAGGCCATGGCCTGCCGGCTGCTCGCACGGGCCGACTCCCGGCTCGGCGCCCTCGAAACCGCCGAGCGGCTGCTGCGCCGGGCGCTGGGGCTGTACGAGCGGCTGGGCGAGCGGTCCGGGCAGGCGCAGACCCTGCACAACTACGTCGAGCTCTGCTACATGAGCGGCCGGCTGGCCGAGGCGCTGGAACACGGCCGCGAGGCGCTGCGCCTGTACGGGCTCTCCGGCAACCGGGACGGCGAGGCCCGCACCCTCAACGCGATGGGCTGGCTGCACGCCGCCGAGGGCGACTACCCGGCCGCCATCGACCACTGCACCCGCGCGCTGGACCGGCAGCGGCAGACGGGCGACCGCAACGGGCAGGCCGCCACGCTGGACAGCCTGGGGTTCGCCTACCACCACCTGGGCCGCCACGACCGGGCGGTGGCCAGCTATGAGGAGGCCATCGCGCTCTTCCGGTCCTCGGCCGACCGCTATCACGAGGCCGAGACCCTCGTCAGGCTCGGCGACACCCTCGTGGTGACCGGCCGCGCGGCGGCGGCCGAGGAGACCTGGGAGCGGGCCGCCGCGATGTTCGACGCGCTGTGGGACCCGGAGGCCGACGCCGTACGGGAGCGGCTGGCCGGACTCCGGGAGGACGGCCGGGGGGAGTGACCGCCGGGGGCCGGACGCCGGCCGTCCCGCCCGCGCCGGCCCCGGCACGGTCAGAAGGGCCGGTGGCGCAGCTGCGGCAGTTCGGCCACGGTGACGATTCCCGGCCGCGCGGCGATGACGTCCGGGATGCGGTTGACGAGCGTCGCGCAGGTGGTGTGGGCGGTGTCCAGCTCGCTGTTGCGCAGATGAAGGGTCGGCTTTCCGGAGGTGTCCGCCAGCCGCCACTCGTTGAAGTCGCTCTCGCCGTCCCCGTAGACCGATCCCTGTGAGCTGATGGAGAGTGTGACGCCCTGCGCCGTGCGCAGGGTGTCGATGTCGGTGCGGCCCAGCAGCCTTCCCCGCGCCACGGTGGTCCCGAGCGCGCCGCAGGGGGTGTCGCGCCGGGCGATCACCGGTTCGGCGGCCGTCTCCACGGCGCCGTCGGGGGTGAGGCCGAGAACCTCCGCCAGTGCGTGCAGGGAGTAGTGGCCGAAGGTCGGCGGGCGCTCCGCGGCCGCCTGCCGGCGGGTGAACTCCCCGGTGGTCGAGTCGACCTGCTGCTGTTCCGCGACGGCGCGGCCGAAGTCGTCGACATTCCAGGAGAGCCGGCCGGTCACACTCCCGAGGTCGTGGGTCGAACCCGCCAGCACGCCGATGAGGTTCACCCAGTACGCGTCCTGGTGTCCGGTGCCGGTCACCGTCACCCGGTGCCGCCGGGCCAGGGCGTCCAGGTCACGGGCGAGTGGGTTGTCCGTGGCGAAGGGATGAAGCATCTCCTCGGCGAGTGTGATCACATTCGCGCCGGACCGGATCGCGGTCGAGAAGATCTCGTACTGGGTCTCGTCGAGATAGGTGCTGACGGCGACGACCACGATGTCGGGACGGGTCTCGCGCAGGGCCCGCCCGGCGTCCCCCCGGGCCGGTAAGGCGAGCCCGGTGACACCGGCCAGCTCGCCCAGATCCCGCCCGTCCTTGCCGGACCCGGGACGGACGATCCCCGCGACGATGTCCGCGCCGCGGCGGTGCAGGATTCTGACGATCTCCAGCCCCATGGCGCCGAGTCCGTGAACGGCGATGCGCGGGCTCTCCGTGATTGCGGGCATGGATTCTCCTCAGTTCCGAGCGGGCGCCGAACCGGTCATTTCATCCGGCGGCCCATCATCCACGGCGGGACCGGCACCGCGCGGGCATTCCGGCGGAACGCCCCCGAACGGGCACGGCTGCCCGCCGGTGCGCCACCGCCCGGGGAGGCCGGGCCGGGACGAGGTGCCGCCCGGCCGCCGCCGCTCCTCACAGCCCGCCCAGACTGTCGACCCGCCGCCGGATGAGAGACGCCGCGTGCCGGAGGGCGGCGTGTTCCGGCTCCTCCAGTTCCCACTCGACCGCGCGCAGGGTGCCTCGCGCGGCCCTGGTCACGGGGACTCCGACACTGACGTCGTGCAATCCGTACTCGCCGTCCATCGCCATGGACGCCGTCCACCCCGGCGCGCCTCCCCGGGTGAGGTCGTGAATCATCCGGGCGACTCCGCCCGCCGTGGTCCACGGGGTGGTGCGGCGCACGCCCAGGCGGCCCCATCTGGCGTAGTGGCCGTACAGATCGGTCAGCACCTCGGCCCGCCGTTCGGCGCACAGACATACGCGCCTGCCGCCCGCCCGGATGCGGTCGAGCAGGGGCACGAGTGCCTCGCCGTGCTCGCCGATGGCCCAGGCGGTGACGGCCGGCGCGTCCGCTCCGATGACCCGTGCGACGGCCACCCGCAGACGCAGGCTGTCGTTCCAGGAGTAACCCAGCACGCGGGAGCGGTCGATCCGCGCATGCCGCTGCAACCAGCCGCTGAGGACATCGATCGGGTTCGTCACGACAATGACATGGCCGCCCCAGCTCGCCGGGAGCCCGGTCATCGCGCGGAAGTAGGGATGGACGGTCTCCGCGTTGGCCGCCATCGAGTCCGTCCGGGAGACCCGGGCGGAGAGGGGAACCGACGCGGCCACGACAATGACGTCCGAGTCGTGGAAGTCCTCCGGCCCGCCGGGTGTCACCGTCGGCACTCCTCCCAGCGGTGCCAGTGACTCGGCGTCCATCAGCAGACCGGTCACGGACTCGGGGCTCCGCCCGATGAGCGCGATCTCGTACGGGTCGGGCGCGCTGATGAGGAGATGGGTGAGTGCCGACCCGACCCCGCCCGCGGCACCGACGACGGTGATCTTGGGAGGCTTCACCGGGAGGGTTCCGCTGGGGTGTCCCGGGGGCTGCGGCCGCAGACCGCCAGCCAGCCGAACGAGCACATCACCCCGCCGTCCCGTCCGCCCAGCCGCTCGAATTCGGCGCTCGGGTCGCGGCCGGTCCAGGCGGCCGGGCGGGGCCGGGCCGCGGTGACGGTCGAGCGGTACAGCTCGTGCCAGGGTGAGCCGCCGCCGTAGAAGGGCACCTCCATGGTCACGCCCTGCGGATCGAGCCCCGCCCGCCGGACGGCTCCGGGCAGTTCGCGGCCGAGGCGGAAGTCGATTCCCTGCGTCCGCCCCCAGTCGCACCAGGCGGACCAGAAGCGCTGATGCTCCGGTTCGCCGAACACGGCCGCTCCGGCGTCGGGTTCGATCAGGACCAGGGCACCATCCGGTCTCAGGCCGGCCGCCAGCCGCTCGACGACGGATTCCCATGCGGGCAGGTGGTGCAGGAGCGCACGGCAGGTGATCACATCGAAGGCGCGCGGGGGAATGCCGTCGGTGAGCACGTCGAGTTCGCGCACCGCCAGGCGCGGATGCCGGAGGTCCTGGAGGAACGACAGATTGATGTCGGTGGCCAGCACGGAGCCCCCGGCCCCGACCTGACCGGCCATCCAGGTGGCCACCGTGCCCGTTCCCGAGCCGAGTTCCAGACAGCGCAGCCCCGCCCGCATCCCGGCGAGACTCAGGGCCCGCCGGTGCATCGGGTCGAGCAACCGCGCCAGCAGCTCCAGACGCTCGCGTTCCCCGTCACCCGACTCGGCGAACACATAGGGCCGGGCCACGGCGCTCCCGGGGAGTGCCTTCGTCATGAGAGATCTCCATTCAGGGTGTCCTCGTGGCCGTGTTCCGTGCCGCGGGACGACGCGATTCGGCTGCTTCCGGGGGGTGCCGGGCTCCGCCTCCGAGGGGCGGGACGGTCTTCCGGGTGCCGTGGCCGCCCCTCGGAACCGGCGCCGTCGCCGCCGGCCGGACATCCGCCGGTGTCCGGTGGGGTACGCCACGGCCGCACTCCGCCCGTGACAGCGGCCTCGGCGGACCGGTGCGGCGGGCCCCGCGGCCCGGGCTTCAGGCTCCGTTCGGTCCCGCGGGCTCCGTGACGGCGGCCGGGCACACCCCCGGAACCCCGCCCGCGCGGAGCTCCGCGGTGCGCGGGCGGCAGCCGGGGTGCGCGGGCCGTATCCGCGGCCACTGCGGGTGGACCGGGACGCGGGCCGGCCGGACACCGGGACCGCGATGCCGCGCGCATGACCCGGGACCGTGGCAGCGGTCGCGACGCATCGGTCTCCTCGGGGACTTCGGGATGCGAACGGGTGCGGTGGACGGACGGGCCCGCGCCGGGCACCGGAGCACGTCGTACGGGATCCGCCGCCGGGCGATGGCGACAGCCGGCGCGGCGCCTGTTCACACACGTGGAAAGGGGAGGTTCGGTACGGCCCGGATGGACCGGGGACAAGTCTTCCGGCCGGGAGGCGGCCAGTCCAATACATGACGCTGCTGGTACCGATCACGCGCCCTGATACCGGGCGGCGCGTTCCCGGTCCGCCAACGGGCGCCCGCCGAAGCCGGCTCCGCACAGGACCCCCGGCTCCCGTCGCCGGCCGTCCCGGCGCGCGCGTGCCGGACCGGGTCCTGTTCCGGTGAGTGGGCGGGGCGTTGACAGGAGGAGGGGCATCGGGAAGGGTCTGGAGGCATGCAGCCACTGGGTGACCTGCGGGTCCGTCTTGTGGAGCGCCGCCACGTCGACCTGGTCCGTGTCGCGAGCGCCATCTGTCGCCGCGTCTGACGCGCCCCGCCGTGCCCTGACACCTCGCCGGCCCTCCGGCTGACCGGACACGTCCGGCCCACGGCTCCCCTCACCTCCGCCACCCGCTTCGCGGTTCCCCGTTCCCCGTCCCCGCGCGGTGCCACGCATCCCGCGGAGCCCGTCCCCCTGCCCTGGAGCACCTCTGTGACCTCCTCCGACCCCTCTCTGTCCCGGCGTGCCTTCGGCGGTACCGCCGCCGGGGCCGTGGCGGCCCTCGGGCTGTCCGCCGCCGACGCCGCCGCCGACAGCGGCGGAACACCCCCCGCCGAACGCCCGTTCCGCGCCGCCCGCGCATCCGGCCGGGGTGCCCGCCGCCCCAATGTGCTGTTCATCCTGGGCGACGACCTGGGCTGGGCCGATCTGTCCTCCTACGGCTCCCCGGACATCCGTACGCCGCATCTGGACCGGCTCGCCCGGCAGGGCGTCCGGTTCACCGACGCGTACAGCGGCTCGGCGACCTGCTCGCCCACTCGCTTCAGCCTCTACACCGGCCGCTATCCGGGGCGCACGAAGGGCGGGCTGGCCGAACCGTTCGCCGACCGGTCGGCGGGGCTCGAACCCACCCACCCCACCCTTGCCTCTCTCCTGCGCGACGCCGGATACCGAACCGCGCTGATCGGCAAGTGGCACTGCGGTTATCTGCCCGACTACAGCCCCACCCGGTCCGGCTGGGACGAATTCTTCGGCAACTTCGGCGGGGCGCTGGAGTACTACTCCAAGCTGAGCTCCGGTGGTGAGTACGACCTCTACGAAGGCGACGCCCAGTACAGAGATCTGCGCTACTACACCCGCATCCTGACCGAACGGGCCGCCGAGTATGTGAGCCGGGACCACGGGCGCACCCCCTGGCTCCTCAACCTCAACTTCACCACCCCGCACTGGCCATGGATCGCCGACGGCGACGAGGAGACCAGCGCCGAGATCGTCCGCCGGATCAAGGCGGGGGACCGGCGGGCCCTGTGGCACCAGGACGGGGGCTCGCTCGCGAAGTACCGGCAGCTGGTCGAGGATCTCGACCGCTCGGTCGGCAGGGTGCTCACCGCCCTGAGGCGGTCCGGGCAGGAGGAGGACACCCTGGTCTTCTTCGCCAGCGACAACGGCGGCGAGCGCTTCTCGCACAACTGGCCGCTCAGCGGCAACAAGGGGTCGCTCCAGGACGGCGGCATCCGGGTGCCCTCGATTCTGCGCTGGCCCGCGCAGATCGACGGCGGGCAGGTCAGCCGTCTCCCGGTGTACACCCCCGACTGGACCGCGACCCTGCTGGAGGTGGGCGGGGCGCGGCCCCATCCGGCGTACCCCCTCGACGGCGTCAGCCTCGCGGGCCATCTGCTCCACGGCGCCGAGGTGCCCGAGCGCGACCTGTTCTGGCGGGTCCGGGGGGAGCGGGCCCTGCGGCGGGGCGAGTGGAAGTACTACCGCGGAAAGGACGGCCGGGACCGCCTCCACCGGCTGTCGGAGGACATCAGGGAGCAGGCCGACAAGTCCTCGGTACGGCCCGGACTGCTCGCGGAGCTGAGGACCGCGTGGGAACGGATCGACCGGGGGCTGCTGCCGTACCCCGTCTGAGCCGCCGTGCCCGAGCCTCCGGCGCGCGGGCGGTTCGGGCCGGCCCGCGCGCCGGCACCTCGGGCGGGGGTGCCGGCGGCGCCGGCCGAGGGATCCGTGATGCCTCCCGCGCGCGATGCCGTGCGAGGGACACCCCGGCTCGGCATCGCGCGCGGTGCGCTGCCGTCCGCGCCGCGCGGCGCATGCCGCGCACGCCGTCCATGCCGCGCCGGGCTATCCGGGCCAGGTGCCGGAGAGACGGTGGACGGCGGTGGCTCCGGCGCGGTCGACCGCGGCCTTGACCGTGGAGAACACGGCGCCCTGGATCGCGGCGGCGAAGAGTACCTCCCGCCAGGCATGGTCTCGATCGGTGGCGCCCGGTGCGTCGTCCTCGTGGCCGAGCTTCCTCCAGACCTGCTTGAACACCGCCGTGGCGAGTACGCCGCTGATCGCTCCCAGCGTCACTCCGACGGGCTTGTAGGCGATTTTGGAGGCTTTCACCGGCCGCCCCGCTGCCGGCGGACAACCAGGACGAAGGTGAGCGCGGCGATGCCGCCGATGACCAGGCCCCGGTTCCGGTTCGCCGTGGTGACCGCCCGGGCGGCCTTCTCGCGGACGGGTTCGGGTGTCCTGTCCCGTGCCACCGTCCAGGCATGCACCGCCGTGTCCTGGACCTGCTGCCGTACGATGTCCGCCTTCTGCTTGGCCTGTGCCGTGATGTCGGCTTTCGCCGCCAGTGCCTCGACCGTGTGCCCGAGCTCCTCGCGGGTGGCCCGGGCCTGCTCGCGCAGCGCGTCGGGGGTGGAGTCCTGTCCGGTGGGGGTGTTGTCGTTCATCGGTGTGCGCTCTCCTTGATCTGGGCGACATCGGCCTTCACATTGGCGACGGCCCGCCTCGGTGCGGGCGGGGCCGCCCGCCCGACTTCCTTCCTGCCCGCGACGGCGAGAACTCCGGCTGTCGCGAACAGCACGAGCGTGATCGCGAGCGCGGACAGCCACAGCGGCAGGAGGATGGCGAGCGCGATGACGGCGGTGGCCACCAGCGACTGAAGCGCCAGCACGGCGACGAGCCCCGCGCCGCCGAGGAGCCCGCCGCCCCGCCCGAGTCTTCTGCCCTTCTCCTTCAGCTCCGCCTGCGCCAGGGCGAGCTCCTGCCCCACCAATCGGGAGAACTGGCCGGACGCCTCCGCGACCAGCTCTCCCACGGATTTGCCGTCGGAGGGCGGGGGGCCCAGTGGCCTGTCCATACACACGACCTTTCCTCGCTCCGTGTGCCACCGCGTACCCCCGGCACGCCACCCCATGCGCCCCGGGCATCCGGCCCCGCCCGTGTCCGAGCCGCGGGCATCAGGGTGCACGCACCGATGGGAGGGCGATGACGCGTGTGCGCCCGCCGAATGGGGGAAGGCGCAGCTGCACACCTCACCTCCGCCCGAAGGGAGTCCGGCCGCGATGACGAGCGCCATATCCGCCCCGTACCGTGACAGCACCGCGTACAAGCGCACGACCGGCCGCGCGCCGGTGAACGGTCTGCCGCGGGTGGCAGACCCGTCCCGGATGGCCCCCAGGGACGCCAAGGGCCTGTCGAGAGTCTTCTTCGACCGCCTGCGCGATCTGGAGGAGGGCACGCCGGAGTACCAGTACGCCCGCAACACCCTGATCGAGATGAACCTCTCCCTGGTGCGTTTCGCCGCGCGCCGGTTCCGCAACCGCGGCGGCGGGGAGATGGAGGACATCGTCCAAGTCGGCACGGTCGGCCTGATCAAGGCGATCGACCGGTTCGACCTGAGCCGCGAGGTGGAGTTCACCACCTTCGCCGTCCCGTACATCGTGGGCGAGATCAAGCGGTACTTCCGGGACTCCTCGTGGGCGGTGCATGTTCCGCGCCGCCTCCAGGAGCTGCGGACCGAGCTGGCGAAGGCCCGCGACGGTCTCGCCGCGGCACTGGGCCGCGACGCCACGGTCGCCGAGCTGGCCGAGTTCCTCGGTCTCGGCGAGGACGAGGTCATCGAGGGTATGGTGGCGGCCAACGGCTACACCGCGGGCTCCCTCGACCTGCCGGCGGCCGACTCCGAGGACAGTCCGCCTCAGGGCGGCCGGTCGTACGGCGACATCATCGGCGATGTCGACCCGGCGATGGAACTCGTGGACGACTTCCACGCGCTCGCGCCGCTGCTGGGGGAGCTGGACGACCGGGACCGCCGCATTCTGGAGATGCGTTTCGGCCGGGAGATGACACAGGCGGCCATCGGCGCGGAGCTGGACCTCTCCCAGATGCATGTCTCCCGTCTGCTGACCCGGACCCTCGGCCGGCTCCGTGCGGGACTGCTCACCGAGAACTGAGAATTGACGGACTGAGAACTTGAGAACCTGAGAACCGGGGACGGGCCGCGGCCGGTCACGGAGCCCGCCTCCGGGGTGTCCGCCGTGCGGGTGGCCGCGCGCCGGAGCCGGAGGCGGGCTCGCCGGCGTCTCGTTCCGGGGCAGCAGGATGAAGTGGATTCGACATCGGTACCAGCGGTGCCCCCATCGGTGCGGGGCAGTTGGCGGCGGGAAGGCGGTTGTGGTGCGGAGTGTGGGTGTGGAGGAGGAACTCCTCCTGGTGGACGCGGTCAGCGGTGAGCCGAGGGCGCTGGCGACGGCGGTGCTGGCCGCCGCGGAGCGGGAGGCCGGCGGACAGGAGGACGTCTTCGAGGCGGAGCTGCACCGTCAGCAGGTGGAGTTCGCCACCCGGCCGCAGACCGACATGGGTGAGCTGGCGGCGGAGATCGACCGCTGCCGGGCCGAGGCGTCACGGCATGCGGAAGGACTCGGTGCGGCGGTCGTCGCGCTCGGGACCTCCCCGCTGTCGGTCAGCCCCTCCCTGGGGTTCGGCGAGCGGCACCGCTGGCTGGAGGAGCACTTCGGACTGACCACCCAGGAACAGCTCACCTGCGGCTGTCATGTGCATGTGTCGGTGGAGTCCGACGAGGAGGGAGTCGGGGTCCTCGACCGGATCCGCCCCTGGCTGTCCGTCCTGCTCGCCATGAGCGCGAACTCCCCCTTCTGGCAGGGGCAGGACAGCGGGTACAGCAGCTACCGCAGCCGGGTGTGGGGCCGGTGGCCCTCGGCCGGCCCGGTGGAGGTCTTCGGCTCGGCCGAGCGGTATCACGAGCAGGTACGGGACATGGTCGGCACCGGCGCGCTGCTCGACGAGGGGATGGTCTACTTCGACGCCCGCCTCTCGGCCGCGTACCCCACCGTCGAGATCAGGGTCGCCGATGTGTGTCTGGACTCCTCCACCACCGTGCTGATCGCCACCCTGGCCCGGGCTCTGGTGGAGACCGCCGCCGCACAGTGGAAGGCGGGCCTGCCGCCGTCCCGTCACCGCACGGAGGTGCTGCGGCTGGCCGCGTGGAGGGCGGCGCGCTCCGGGCTGGAGGGCCGGCTGCTCCACCCCCTGACCATGCGGCCCGCCCCCGCCGAGGCCGTGGTGCGCGCGCTGTTCGACCACGTACGGGATGCGCTGGAGGACACCGGCGACCTGCTGGCCGTTCAGGAGGCGCTGGCCCTGCTGCTGAAGACGGGCAGCGGCGCGCACATCCAGCGCGAGCTGCTGGCCCGCACCGGTGAACTGCCCGCCGTGGTGGGCGAGTGCGTACGGCGCACCAGCGGGTAGGCCGCGCGCCCGGGGCGGTCACGGGCCGGATGTACGGCCGGGGTGCCCGAGGGTGCGGCGGCATCCCCTCGGCTGCGCCTCGCGCACATGCGGCCCGTGACCGCCTCCGCCCGTACACATGGCGTCGGCCGCCGCCGGGGAGGCACCCGTCCGCGGGGCGCCCCGCGGACGGGTTGTGCCGTGTTCCGGGTCCTCCGGCGGGGAAGCCGGCGCGGCCTCAGGCGGTGCCGCGCCAGGCGCCGGTCTCCGATCCGCGGGACTCGATGAACTCCTTGAAGTTCTTCAGATCGCTCTTGGCCTGGCGGCGGACGAAGCCGAGCTTGTCGGCGACGGTGTCGGCGATTCCCCGCGGGTCGTGGTCGAGCTGGAGCATCACCTTGCTGTGCGTGTCGTCCAGGCGGTGGAAGGTGACCACTCCGGCCTGGCGCACCTCGCCCTGAACGGTGGTCCAGGCGACCCGCTCGTCGGGGACCTGCTCGGTGATCTCCGCGTCGAACTCCCGGCTCACTCCGTCCACCTTCGTGACCCAGTGCGTCAGGGTGGGTGTGCGCTGCTCGATCCGCTCCACCGCGTCCATGAACCGCGGGAACTCCTCGAACTGAGTCCACTGGTTGTAGGCCGTGCTCACCGGTACGGCGACCTCGACGGACTCCTCGATCTTCGACATGTTCACTCCCTGTGGTGATCGGACGGTGACAGAGCAGCGCGTACCCGGGATGTTCCGTCCGACACGGCGCAAGCCGCGGAACGGGCCCGGCGGGCGCCGGAAACAAGGCGCCCACAGGGCCCTGACCTGGCTCGATGCCTTTGATCGGCCCGTTGGGAAGAGGTGCGGAATCCGGTGGGGCCGCCCGGCCTGTTGTGCCGCGGGCCGAATGGGTGTCCCCTGGAGTGAGGGGGCCGTTCCATGACCGGAGACACCATGATCATCCTCGGCCTTGTGCTATTGATCATCGGCCTGGTGGCAGGCATCGGCATTCTGTGGACGATCGGGATCATCCTGATCGGGATCGGCGTCGTGCTGTGGGTCCTGGGAGCCCTGGGACACGCGGTGGGAGGCCGGCGCCACTACTGGTAGCCGGACACCCCGCCCCGGGCCGGCCGCGAACCCCGGGCCGGCCGGCCGCGAACCCCGGGCCGGCCGGCCGCGTGAAGAGCGTTCCGCCGGGCAGGCGGAAGAGCGACGCGAAGACCGGGTGTGCCGAACGAGGCCCGCCCGCACAACGCCCCTTCCCCGATCCGGCCCGCCCCGTGGGCACACCCGGTGACGGCCCGGGGGCGCAGGCTGCGAGGTGCACATGCTCGATGTGATGACGCGGAACGAGACCACGGGCGGCCGGCTGCTGGCGCCATGGACGGTGTACGGCCCACAGGAGGACACCCTGCTGCTGGCCCGGGCCCTGGACCGCGAGATCGTGGCGGCGGGCACGGCCGTCCTCGACATGGGCACCGGCACCGGCGCGCTCGCCCTGGCCGCGGCCGGGCGGGGCGCCCGTGTCACCGCGGTCGACACCACCTACCGCGCCGTCCTCACCGCCCGGCTCAACGCCCGGCTCGCCCGGCTGCCCGTCGAGGTGCTCCACGGTGACCTCTTCGCCCCCGTCGCCGGCCGCCGGTTCGACCTCATCGTGAGCAACCCGCCCTATGTCCCGGCACCCGGGCCCGGCGCCCGCCCCCACGGCGCCGCGGTGGCCTGGGACGCCGGCGCCGACGGACGCCTCCTGCTGAACCGGATCTGCCGCAGCGCCCACACGGCACTGCGCCCCGGCGGTGTGATGCTGCTCGTGCACTCCGCGCTGTGCGGCGTCCCGCCGACCCTGGCGGCGCTGGAGCGGTCCGGCCTCCGCGCCGATGTGGCCGACCGGTCCGAGGTGCCCTTCGGCCCCGTGCTCCGCTCGCGCCGCGCATGGCTGAGGGAGCGCGGACTCATCGGTGTCCATGAGGAGAAGGAAGAGCTGGTGATCATCCGTGCCGAACGGACCCGCTGAGCAACCGCCCGCGGAGGCACCTCGCGGGCGACCGCGCCGCGTCACGGTGACGGGAGACGGGCCGGTTCTCGTGGAGGGCCCTGTGGAGGTCGTCCTGGACGACGGCAGCACCGCGGTGTCGGACCGGTTCACCGTCGCGCTCTGTGTCTGCCGCCGCAGCCGCACCCTCCCGTGGTGCGACACCAGCCACCGGCGACGGGAGAAGAGGCACACCGGATGACCACCCCCGCACAGGACGATCCCGGCCCCGCGCTGCCCCACCCCCGGGGCGAACTCTCGCACGCCGTCCTGGCGGCGCTGACCCTCCCGCCGGGAACGCCCCTGCCGGAACAGGTGACACCGGCGGCCGACCCGTACGGGGACGATCTGCAACTGGCGCTCCACCTCTGCTACGAACTGCACTACCGCGGCTTCGCCGGCGTCGATCCCCGGTGGGAGTGGGATCCCGGGCTGCTGCGGCTGCGGGCCGGGATCGAGCACCTCTTCCTCTCCGCGCTCCGGGCCGACGCCGGGCCGCCCAGGAGCGCCGAGGAGGCGCTCGCCGGCATCCTCGTCGAACCCGTCGACGCCCGCGGCCCGTCCCATTTCCTCAAGGAGGAGGGGGAGCTGTGGCATTTCCGGGAGTACGCGGCCCAGCGCTCCCTCTACCACCTCAAGGAGGCCGACCCGCACGCCTGGGTCATTCCGCGGCTGACCGGCCGCGCGAAGGCGGCCATGGTGGCCGTCGAGTACGACGAATTCGGCGCCGGACGGGCCGAACGCGTCCACGCCCGGCTCTTCGCCGATCTGATGGCCGGCCTCGGCCTGGACACCGCCTACGGGCACTACGTCGACTCGGCCGTCGCGGAGATGCTGACGAGCGTCAACCTCATGTCCCTCTTCGGTCTCCACCGGGCGCTGCGCGGAGCGCTGGTGGGCCACTTCGCCGCTGTGGAGATCACCTCGTCGCCCGGCTCCCGGCGTCTCGCCCAGGGCCTCGAACGTGTCGGCGCGGCGCCCGCGGCCGTCCACTTCTACGCCGAGCACGTCGAAGCCGACGCGGTCCATGAGCAGATCGTCCGCCGGGACGTCATCGGCGGCCTCCTGGAAACCGAACCCTCGCTCGACCGGGACATCGCCTTCGGCATCGACGCCACCGAATGGGCCGAAACCCGGCTCGGCGACCATCTGCTCACCGCCTGGAGGGCCAGCCGCACCTCACTGCGCCCGCACCCGGCGGACGGCGCCTGAGCACTCGCGGCACGGGCCGCGGGCCCGCCGGGCTGCCGTCGCCGGGGCCGCGGGCCGCGCCACCCCCGGACCGCGACTCTCCCGGGGCCGCCGCGGAGGCCCGGACGGTCCGCACCGGATCGGGACTCCGCGCGGGCGACGGCGCGAGGCATTCGTATGGTTCGCGGCCGCCCGGCAGGCAGATTTCCGCACCCCGGGGGCAGTATGTCTTGTTATGGAACGATCTTTGCTCTCGCAGAGGGAGGCCGCCGCGGCGTGCGCGGTCTCGCTGTCCACGATCCGCCGCCGCCGGGAGAACGGCGGCTTCCCGGGCGCCCGCCAGGATCCGGTACGGGGATGGCTGATCCCCGCGGAGGAGCTGCCGGCCATGGGCGCGCCGCTGAACACTCCGGCGCCGGCGGTTGAGCCGTCCGGTACCGAAGGGGCGGGGGACAGGACCGCCCCAACCGGGCCGGACGCCTCGCCCCCGGACATCGGGCGGTTGCGCCGGGAGCTGGCCGACGCACTCTCCCAGCGGCGACTGGCCGAGGCGGAGGTACGTGTGCTGAGCGCCCGGATCGCCGCACAGCGGGAACATCTGGAGGACCTCCGGCGCCTGCTCTTCGGCGGCGCGCCCGGCTGGGTGCCCGCTCCCGGGCCCGTACGGACGGCCGGCGGCGTCCTTTCCTTTCCGCCGGCGCGACACCGGCCGGGACGGCCCCGGCCGTGGCGGCGACTCCGCCGCCTCTGGCCGGGAGGCCGCGACACCGGCCGGTGGTGGGAACGGCGTGGTGCCCGGCCGGCTGTCGGAACCGGCGAACCGGGCCGGGGCCGTCCCGGTGAGCTGTGCGCGGACCCGGGCGGAGGCATCGTGTGATGCCCGCGGGATCGAGGTCGTTTCTCACGGATCGGGCTGGATCGGGGAGCGGGGGCACCTCCCGGGACCGGGCCGGGGAGCTCGCTGCTCGCACGGTCGACAAGGAACGCGCCCGGGCCGGAGAGTCACGGACGGCGAGCCGGACCTCCACGCGCGATCCGAAGTCCGCGCCCGAGCGGGGCGGGCAGCGCTCCAGCGGCGGAGCGCGGGGCCCGACCGGGGAACAGCACTGCGCGGAGGCGAGGAAGAAGAACACCGACGGCCGTTCCACCATGAACACACGGGAACTCAAGCGCGCACTCGGCCGATGAGCCGGGCCGGCTCGCGGGGACCGCACGGCCGTCCGTCCGGGCCGCCGGGCATTCGCGTGGGCACCCGCACGGCCGCCGCCACTCCCCGGCACCGGCACCGACGGGGACACGGCTCCTCGTGAACACCCCCCGCCTCGCGTCCCCGCCGCCGGACGCGCCGACGCCGCTCAAGAAGGCCCTCACCACACCGCTGCTCTACTTCTTCATCGTCGGGGACGTCCTCGGAGCGGGTGTGTACGTCCTGGTGGGCCGGGTCGCGGCCGACTCCGGGGGCGCGGTGTGGGCGCCCATGGCCGTGGCGCTGTGCCTGGCCCTGCTGACGGCCGCCTCATACGCCGAACTCGTCACCGCGTACCCGCGCGCGGGCGGCGCTTCCCACTACGCGACCCTGGCCTACGGCCCCTTCGCCGGATTTCTGGCCGGCTTCTGCATGCTCGCCGCCGGTGTCGTGTCGGTGGCCGCGCTGGCCCGCGGCTTCGCCGGTGACTATCTGTCCGAGTTCGTTTCGCTCCCCGCGGCTCTCACCACGGCCGTGTTCCTGGTGGCGCTGGCGCTGCTCAACGCGCGGGGCATCAGCGAATCGACGCGCGCCAATGTCGTCGCCACCGTCATCGAGCTCGGCGGACTGCTGCTCGTGACCGGTCTCGGCTGCTGGATCGTTCTCCGCGGCGACGGCGACCCCGGAAGACTCACGGAGCTGGGAACCACCGATCAGGGGCCCGGTGCGGCCCTGCTGAGCGGGGCCGTGCTCGCCTACTACTCATTCCTCGGATTCGAGACCTCCGTCAATGTGGCGGAGGAGACCCGCGACCCCCGGCGCGCCTATCCGAGAGCGCTCTTCGCCGCCCTATTCACCGCCGGCGTGGTGTACCTCCTGGTCGGTGCCGCCGCCGCGGCGGCCGTGCCCACCGGGGAACTGGCGGACTCCAGCGGGCCGCTGCTCGAAGTCGTACGCGCCGCCGGCGGCGTCCCCCCGGGGCTCTTCAGCGTCATCGCCCTGGTGGCGGTGGCCAACGGAGCGCTCCTCTCGGGCATCATGTGCTCCCGGCTGGCGTACGGCATGGCGCGGGACCGCCTCCTGCCCCGCTTTCTGTCGCGGGTGCTGCCCGGCCGGCGCACTCCCTGGGCGGCGATCGTCACCACCACCGCGTTCTCGCTGCTCCTCGCGATCACCGGCGATGTGGCCACCCTCGCGTCGACCCTGGTCCTGCTCCTGCTGGTGGTCTTCTTCCTCGTCAACACCTCGGCGCTCGTGCTGCGCCGCACCGCGTCCGCGCGGGACCACTTCCGCGCACCGGCGGTCGTCCCCCTCCTCGGAGCGGCGTCCTGCGTGCTGCTCGCCACCCGGATCGAACGCGACGTCTGGATGAGGGGATCCCTCGTCCTCGTCCTGGGCGCGGTCCTGGGCGCGGTGGCCGCCGCACGCCTGCGGCACAGCCGGTGAGCGGCGCCCCCGCTTCTCTCGTGTCCGTGGTTCAGGTGAGGCGGATGCCGATGAGGGAGGTGTCGTCGTCGGTGTCGGAGGGGCTGTGGGCGAGGATGTCGTCGAGGAGCTGTTCCAGCGGCCTGCCGGGTCCACCCGCCGTGGTGAGCAGGTGGGCGAGGGAGTCATTGAGGGCGAGGCCCTTGCGTTCGATCAGTCCGTCGGAGTACATCAGCAGGGTGTCGCCCTCCTCCAGCCGCATCTCCTGGTCCTGGTAGGTGACATCCGCCACCGCTCCCAGGAGGAGTCCGCTCCCCAGCGGGAAGGTGCGGGCTTCGCCGTCGCGGATCAGGACGGGCGGCAGATGCCCGGCGCGGGCCCAGCGCAGAACGCGGGTGCCGGGGTCGTAGAGGCCGCAGACGGCGGTGGCGGTGACCGGGTCGGCGAGGTGGTGGGTGACGAGGTTGAGCCAGGTCAGGAGCTGGCCCGGGCCGGCGCCGGTGACCGCGAGCCCGCGCAGCGCGTTGCGCAGTACGACCATGCTGGTCGCCGCGCCGATGCCGTGGCCCGCGATGTCGCCGACACAGAGCAGGATCCGCCCGCAGGGCAGGACGACGCTGTCGTACCAGTCGCCGCCGACGAGTGCCTGAGTGGCGGCGGGGCGGTAGCGCACGGCGACACTCAGCCCGGTCAGGTCGAGCGGCCCCTGGCTCGGGGGCATGATGACGTGCTGGAGCTGGAGGGCGAGGCGGTTGCGCTCCTCGACCTCGGCCTCGCTGTGGGCGAGCTGGTCGCGGGTGGCGTGCAGCGCCACCTCCGTCCAGTGCTGGGCGGAGATGTCCTGACAGGCCCCGCGCACCGTGCCGACGCGCTGCTCCGAGTCGAGGACCGGCTCGGCGACGACACGGATGTGCCGGGTGATCCCGTCGTGCCGCCGCAGCCGCAGCGTCACCGAGGCGGGACGCCGGTACCGGAAGAGCGTGTACAGGAACCCCTCGACGGCGTCCGTGTCGTCGGGGTGGGCGTGCGCGGCCAGGTCCCGCAGGGGCAGGGGCGCCGCGGTGGGCGGCCGGCCGTGCAGATCGAAGAGCTGGCTGTTCCAGGTGATCTCGCCGGTGGCCAGATCCTCCTCGAACCCGCCGATGCGTCCGAGGCGCTGGGCATGCTGGAGCAGGCTCGCCAGCCGGACGCTCTCGTCCTCGATCCGCCAGACGAGCACCAGGAATTCGCCGTGGCGGCTGACGCTGACATCGGCGACCGCGGTGAGGGGGATGTCGCCGACCAGCGCGGTGAGGCTCATGCGCCGGGCCCGGAAGGGCTCGCCGGTGGCGTGGACCCGCTCCACCTTCTCGTACAGGCCGCCCTCCTCGGCGGCCAGGGGGTATGCCTCCAGCAGGAGGGCGCCCCGGATGTGGGCGGACGGGCGTCCGGCGGGGTCGGTGAAGCCGCTGTTGACATGGCGGATGCGGAAGTCGGCGAGCCGCCGGCCGGGGTCGAGGTGCGGGGTGAGGAGGAGTACCGGGTCGCCCAGCCCCTCCGTGAGGTCGATCAGTTCGGTGAGGCCGGGCTGTGCCCCGGCCGCCGCGGCGGGCGCCGGCCGGGACTCCAGGGTGTGGGCGCACAGCTCGGCGAGTGCCTCGAACTGGCGCACGTTCCGCGGGGGTTGCGCGGGCAGCGGACCGGGCCAGCAGATCTCCAGCACGCCGTGCAGCCGGCCGCCGGTGCCGGCCGGGACGGCCATCCTGCCGCCCCGCGGCCAGGCAGACCTCCCCAGGGACGGAGCCGCCGAGTCCGCGAGACTGCCGAGGTGGACCGGTTCGCGCGCGTCCAGGGCCCGGCGGGCGAGGGTGGCTACCCCGGGCGGTACGTGGTGCCAGAGTGCCGCCTCCCCGGCGGTGAACCCGGCGGAGCCGGCCAGCGCGAAGGAGCCGTCCCCGGCCGCCGTCCAGATCGCCACCGCGCATGCGCCGAGCGGACGCAGCGCGTTGTCGAGGAGGGCGTGGGCGATGGCCTGGGTGTCGTCGGCCGCCAGGACGCCGCTCTCCGCCGTCCGCAGCCGGACCGCGGTGGTGGGCTCCGCCCGGCCGGCCGGATCGGGGGCGGTGCGCCGGCGGAACTCGGCGGCGACCCGGCTGACCTGGTCGCGGGCGGCCTCGTTGACGATGTCGGCGGCCAGCTCCAGCGGGGTGAGGCCGGCCCGGCCGGCGAGGGCGGCGAGCTGCCGGGCGGCCTCGGCCGGTCCGCAGCCGAGCCGCTCGATGAGAATGCCCTTGGCCAGCTCCGTCAGCGCGCGTCCGTCCGCCGCCGCCTGGGCCGCCCGGACCTCGCTCCGCAGGCGCTCCACGGTCGCCGCCAGCCGGCCGACGGGTGAGCCCGCCGCCGCCGAGCCGCCGGCCGCGGCGCACCCGGCCGGGACCGAGGGGAGGTCCGGGGTGTCCCGTGCCGCCGCCGGGTCCTGCGGGCCGGGTCTGCGGGAACTGCCTGTAGCGCTCACGATGGATCGATCCCTGAACTCTGGGCCGGAAGTCGTCGAAGGGCCGGGGAGGGCGACCGCCCGGTCCCCCTCAGTGCGTGGTGCCCCGAGGGGGGAGCCAGCGGCGGACGCAGTCGATGAGGTCGTTCGCGTCGACCGGCTTGGTCACGTAATCGCTCGCCCCGGAGGCCAGGCTCTTCTCCCGGTCGCCCGGCATCGCCTTCGCGGTCACCGCGATGATCGGCAGCTCGGTGTAGGCGGGCATCCGGCGGATCTCCTCCGTCGCGGTGTAGCCGTCCATCTCGGGCATCATCACATCCATCAGGATGAGGTCGATCCGGGGATGGCGGACGAGGGCCTCGATGCCCCTGCGGCCGTTCTCCGCGTGCACCACATCGATGCCGTGGAGTTCCAGGATCCCGCTGAGCGCGTAGAGGTTGCGCGCGTCGTCGTCGACGACGAGAACCGTGTGCTCGGCCAGCGACGCGTCCACGGGCTGCGCCGCCAGCCGCCCCGCGTCCTCGGCGCGGATCAGCGCCACCACTCCGCCGGGCTCCTCGGCGGCCAGATGGAGCGCGATGCGTTCCCGCAGCTCGTCCAGGCTGGACAGCAGCTCCAGCGACCGGGTCTCGGAACGCCGCGCCAGCGCCTGCTCCCGGGCCGGGTCGAGACGCCGGCTGTTGTGGGCGAGGACGGGCAGCGCGGTGAGCGCGGGATCGCCGTCCATGTGCTCCAGGAAGCGCAGCGCCTGGTCACCGGGCAGACCCAGATCGAGGACCACGCAGTGCACCGGCTCGGCGGCCAGGGCGGTGGCCGCCTCCTGTGCGCCGGCCGCGGTGACCACCGCGGCGTCCGGCAGGTGATCGGCCCGGTCGTGCCCGGCCGCGAGGTCGGCCACGGCGCTCTCGGCGACGAGCGAGAGCAGCCCGTGATGGCGCTCCTCGATCACCAGCAGACGGCGCTGCTGCCGGGGCACCGCGGCGGGCTGCGCCTCACGGGGCGGCGGCCCGGCCGGGGCGGAGCGCTCCGCCCGGTCGTCGAACTCCGCCGAGGAGAAGGGAAGATAGAGAGTGAAGACGCTGCCCTTGCCGGGAGTGCTCCGCGCCGTCACCACGCCGCCGAGGACCTGGGCGATCTCCCGGCTGATCGACAGACCCAGTCCGGTACCGCCGTAGCGGCGGCTGGTGGTGCCGTCCGCCTGCTGGAACGCGCCGAAGATGACTTCGAGTTGCCGCTCGGCGATGCCGATGCCGGTGTCCTTCACCCGGAAGGCGACGACGGGCCCGCTGCGGTCGATCCCCTCGGGCAGCTCCGACTCCGCGGCCGGTTCGATACGGAGTTCCACGCTGCCGTGCTCGGTGAACTTGACGGCGTTGGAGAGCAGATTGCGCAGCACCTGCCGCAGCCGGGAGTCGTCGGTGACCAGCTCGGCGGGGGCGCCGGGCGCGGTGGTGATCGAGAAACCGAGGCTCTTCTGGGTGGTCATCGGGCGGAATGTCGCCTCGATCTCCGCGGTGAGCTGCCGCAGCAGGATCCGTGCCGGGTGGATGTCCATCTTCCCGGCCTCGACCTTGGACAGATCGAGGATGTCGTTGATCAGCTGAAGGAGGTCGGAGCCGGCGGAGTGGATGATCCCGGCGTACTCGACCTGCTTGGGGCTGAGGTTGCGGGTGGGGTTCTGCGCGAGGAGCTGGGCGAGAATCAGCAGGCTGTTGAGGGGCGTGCGCAGCTCATGGCTCATGTTGGCCAGGAACTCCGACTTGTACTTGGAGGCGAGGGAGAGCTGCTGGGCGCGGGTCTCCAGCTCCTGGCGGGCCTGTTCGATCTCCTGGTTCTTGGTCTCGATGTCGTGGTTCTGGGTGGCGAGGAGGGCGGCCTTCTCCTCCAGTTCGGCGTTGGAGCGCTGGAGTTCGTCCTGCTGGACCTGGAGCTCGGCGGAACGCGCCTGGAGTTCGCCGGTGAGCCGCTGCGACTCGCCGAGGAGCTCGTCCGTGCGCGCGTTGGCGACGATGGTGTTGACGTTGACGCCGATGGTCTCCATGAGCTGGTCGAGGAAGTCGCGGTGGACCGGCGTGAACGGAGTGAAGGAGGCCAGTTCGATGACGCCCAGCACCTGGTCCTCGACCACGATCGGCAGGATGATCAGGCTGCCGGGAGTCGTCCGGCCCAGGCCGGAGGAGATGACGTAGTCGCCCGGCACCTCGTCGGCGGCGATCGTACGGCGGCTGCGGGCGGCCTGGCCGACCAGGGACTCGCCCGGACCGAAGCGGCCGGTGACGCTGCCCGGCGGGCGTCCGTACCAGCCCACCAGGGTGAGCTCCGTGCCCCCGGCATGCTCGTCGGCGAGGTAGAAGGCGCCGTACTGGGCGGCCACCAGCGGGGTCAGCTCGTCCATCACGAGCTCCGCCACCAGGGACAGGTCGCGGTGCCCCTGCATGAGTGAGGACATGCGGGCGAGATTGGACTTGAGCCAGTCCTGCTCCTGGTTGGCCCGGGTGGTCTCGCGCAGCGAGCCGACCATGGAGTTGATGTTGTCCTTGAGTTCGGCGACCTCGCCGGAGGCGTCCACGGTGATCGAGCGGGTCAGATCGCCCTCGGCGACGGCGCTGGCGACCTCGGCGATGGCCCGCACCTGGCGGGTCAGGTTTCCGGCGAGCTCGTTGACGTTCTCGGTGAGGCGTTTCCAGGTGCCGGACACGCCCTCCACCTCGGCCTGGCCGCCGAGCCGCCCCTCGCTGCCCACCTCCCGCGCCACCCGGGTGACTTCGGCGGCGAACGCGGAGAGCTGGTCGACCATCGTGTTGATGGTGGTCTTCAGCTCGAGGATCTCACCACGGGCGTCGACGTCGATCTTCTTCGACAGGTCTCCGTTGGCCACCGCGGTGGTCACCTGGGCGATGTTGCGTACCTGTCCGGTCAGATTGTTCGCCATGGAGTTGACGTTGTCGGTGAGGTCCTTCCAGGTGCCGGCGACGTTGGGGACTCTGGCCTGCCCGCCGAGCCGCCCCTCCGTGCCCACCTCCCGCGCCACCCGGGTCACCTCGTCGGCGAACGCGGAGAGGGTGTCGACCATGGTGTTGATCACCTCGGCGAGCGCGGCGACCTCGCCCTTCGCCTCAACGGTGATCTTCTGCGACAGATCGCCCCGCGCCACGGCGGTGGCGACCTGCGCGATGGAACGGACCTGGCCCGTCAGGTTCGAGGCCATCACATTGACGTTGTCGGTGAGGTCCTTCCAGGTGCCCGACACTCCCCGCACGGTCGCCTGTCCGCCGAGGTTGCCCTCGGTGCCGACCTCGCGGGCGACGCGGGTGACCTCGTCGGCGAAGGCGGAGAGCTGGTCGACCATCGTGTTGATGGTCTCCTTCAGCTCCGCGATCTCGCCCCGGGCGTCCACCCGGATCTTCTGGGAGAGATCCCCCTGGGCCACGGCTGTGGTGACCTCGGCGATCGAGCGCACCTGCGCGGTCAGATTGTCACCCATGACATTGACGGACTCGGTGAGGTCCTTCCAGGTGCCGGAGACGCCCTTGACGTCGGCCTGTCCGCCGAGCCGGCCCTCGGTGCCGACCTCGCGGGCGACGCGGGTGACCTCGTCCGCGAACGCGGAGAGCTGGTCCACCATCGTGTTGATGGTGTTCTTCAGCTCCAGGATCTCGCCCCGCGCCGTCACATTGATCTTCTGCGAGAGGTCGCCCTTGGCGACCGCCGTCGCCACCTGTGCGATGGACCGCACCTGGGCCGTGAGGTTGCCGGCCATGAAGTTCACCGAGTCGGTCAGATCCCGCCAGGTGCCGGAGACGCCCTTGACGTCGGCCTGTCCGCCGAGCCGGCCCTCGGTGCCCACCTCGCGGGCCATCCGGGTGACCTCGTCGGCGAAGGAGGAGAGCTGGTCGACCATGGTGTTGATGGTGTTCTTCAGCTCCAGGATCTCCCCGCGCGCGTCCACGGTGATCTTCTGGGAGAGATCGCCCTTCGCGACCGCCGTGGTCACCTGCGCGACATTGCGGACCTGGTCGGTCAGATTGCCGGCCATGAAGTTCACCGAGTCCGTCAGCTCACGCCATACGCCGCCGACCCCGGGCACCTGCGCCTGCCCGCCCAGCCGCCCCTCGCTGCCGACCTCGCGGGCGACGCGGGTGACCTCGTCGGCGAAGGCGGAGAGCTGGTCCACCATCGTGTTGACCGTGCTCTTGAGCTCCAGGATCTCCCCGCGCGCGTCCACGTCGATCTTCTGGGACAGGTCGCCGCGGGCCACGGCGGTCGCGACCTGCGCGATGTCCCGGACCTGCGTGGTGAGGTTGCCCGCCATGGCGTTGACGGAGTCGGTGAGATCGGCCCAGGTGCCGGAGACACCCGGGACCTCCGCCTGCCCGCCGAGTGTTCCCTCGGTACCCACCTCGCGGGCCACCCGTGTCACCTCGGAGGTGAACAGGGACAACTGATCGACCATCCCGTTGAAGACGGTGGCGATCTCGCCCAGCAGTCCGTCGGCCTCACCGGGGAGACGGGTCCCGAAGTCCCCGTCCCGCACCGCGGTGAGCCCGGCCAGCAACTGCCGCAGCTCCGGCTCACCCACCCCGCCGGATCCGCCCGTCTCCCGCGGCCCGTGCTCCGTGCGCTGGGCTCCCGCTCCGGCCATGCCCCACCCTCCCGATCCCCTGGCCGTGCGGCCCGGCCGCCCGAGCGGACACCGCCGCCCGCACCGGCCCGAGCCGCCACGCGCCCGCACAGCAAATGAGTCTGAGGATACCCTCGCCCGTCCGCCGGTTCGGACGCTTTCCGCCCGTGCGCCGACGCCCGCGAAACCGCCCGGGTGACCCGGATCCGGCCGGGGGAGTACGGGACACTCCCGCCGGACGGCCCCTCCCCGAACGGGGAACCCGTCGGTGTGTCAGTCCAGTCGTATCGCGAGGAGGGCGATGTCGTCGTCCTTCTCCGTACCGAAGGCCCGCAGCAGCATGTCGCTCAGTGCCTCCAGATCGGCCGGGCCGGACGACACCGCCGCGACGAAGTCCCGGAGACTCTCGTCGAGGTCCCGGCCGCGTTCCTCCACCAGTCCGTCGGTCAGCATGATCAGACGGGCCCCGGGTGCCGTGTCATGGACGGCCGGCTCGGGGTGGGTCAGACCCAGCCCCAGCAGCGGGCCGTGATCCTGGAGGAAGCGGGCCCGCCCGTCCGGCTCCACCAGCAGCGGGGGAATGTGGCCGGCGTTGGAGAGATGGACGCGCCGCCCGCCGGGCTCGATGAGAATGAGGCAGAGCGTGGCCGTGATCCCTGGCCGCGAGTGCGCCAGCAGGGTTTCCAGCCGGGCGTGGAGATGGTGCGGGGGATGGCCCTCCAGGGCGTAGGCGCGCAGCGCGTGCCGGATCTCGCCCATCACCGTGGCGGCGGCCAGGGAGTGACCGACCACGTCGCCGATGGCGACGAGCAGGCCGGCGGCGGTCTCCAGGACCTCGTAGAAGTCGCCGCCGATCTCCGCGTTGGCGCTGGCCGGGACGTAGCGGACGGCCAGCTCGATTCCCGGGACCGAGGGGAGCCGGTCGGGCAGGAAGGTCTTCTGCAGGGCGAGCGCCAGGGAGTGCTCCTCGGCGTAGCTGCGCAGCGACTCCAGGGCCAGCGCCGAGGCGACCGCGAGCTGCTGGAGGAGCTCCCGGTCCTCCGTGCCGTGCAGTGCTCCGGCCGGGACCGCGATACAGAGCGGGGGCCGGCTTCTCTGGGTGCGGGCCACGATCAGGCAGACGTCCCCCCGCAGCGGATCGGACGGCATCAGGGCCCGCCACAGCGCCCGCGGGATCTCCGTGATCTCGGCGCCGGTGCCCGAGCCGAGCGCCTGGAAGGAGAGCCGGTTCAGCACATCGGGACGGGCGGGCGAGAGCCGGGGAGTCCCCGAGGGGCCCGGCACCGCGCTGTGCACCACCTGACCCTCCGGGGTGAGGAAGACGGCCGTCGCCGGACAGGACATCAGGGCCGCCGCACCACCGGTCGCGGCGGCGGCGAAGGAGTGGAACCCCACCGCCCTGTACACGTCCAGGGTGGTGCGGTTCAGTGTCCGCAGCCGCCGGGCGAGATGCTCCGCCCGTCGCCGCGCCCGGGTGTACCGGAGCGTCGCGGTGACCGTGGCCAGCATCTCGTCGCGGTCGATGGGCTGGTTGAGATAGGCGTCCGCACCGCCTTGGAGCCCCCGGGCGTGATCGTCGGCGCCGAGCGCCACGGCCGACACATGGATCACCGGCACATCCGCGGTGCGGGGGCTCGTCTTGATGGCCCGGCAGACCTCGAAGCCGCTCATGTCCGGCAGATTGACATCGACGATCGCGGCTTCCACCACGGGCGTACCGGGCAGCTCCAGCAGCTCCAGCCCGGCGGTCCCGTCCGGTGCCTCCAGAACGGTGTGCCCGGCGCGCCGGAGCCAGCTGCTCAGTACGTAGCGGTTGGTCGCGTCGTCGTCGATGACGAGCACGACGGCGGGCGCGCCGTCGTGTCGCGAGAACGGATTCATGAGCTGTTCTCCCGCCCGTCGTCCGATGGGTGGGCGCCGGGGGCGCCGGGGGGCGGCCGCACCGCCGCGAAGTGCGGAGCGGGGCGGGGTTCCGGCCCCGCGGCCGTGTACGGCAGGCGGAGTTCGACCCGGGTGCCCTGCCCCTCCACGCTGGTCAGCACCAGCGAACCGCCGAGCAGTTCGGCCAGGGTCCGGGCATAGGGCAGGCCCAGTCCGGTGCCCGGCCGGCCGCGCTGATGCCGCCCCGGCACCTGGTAGAACTCCTCGAACACCCGTTGCTGCTCCGCCTCCGGGATGCCGATGCCGCTGTCGGTGACGGTGAACGCCAGCCAGGAGCCATGCGGCTCCCCGACCTCGCCGACCGCCAGCACCACCTCGCCCCTCTCGGTGAACTTCAGGGAGTTGGAGAGCAGATTGCGCAGAATCCTGGCCAGCAGCACCTCGTCCGTGACCACCGGGGGAAAGCCGTGCAGATCGGGCATGCTCAGCACGACACCGCTCGCGCGCGGTGTGCCGGCCAGCACACCGCCGAGCTCTCCGATCAGCGCGTGGAGATCGACCGCCTCCGGCCGGACCTCCAGCTGCCCGGACTCCGCCTTGGCGACGTCCAGCAGGTCGTTCACGAGGGACAGCAGGGTCTGTCCCGAGGCCGCGATCATGGAGAGCTGCCGGTGCTGCTCCTCGTCGAGCCTGTTCGGCCCGGGTTCCAGCACCAGCCGGCTGAGTCCGACGACCGAGTTGACCGGGGTGCGCAGCTCATGGCTGACATGTGTCCAGAACCGGGTCTTGGCCGCGCTCGCCTCCCGCAGCCGGCGCGATTTGTCCTCCAGTTCGGTGTGGAGGGCCACCACACCGCTGTTGGTGGTCTCCAGCTCCTGCGACAGCTCCGTGTAGAGCGCCATGACGCCCCGGTTGGTCTCCTCCAGCTCCTCGTTGAGCCGGCGGAGTTCCTCGCTCTGGGCGCGGGTCTCCTCCAGGGTGGCGATCAGGTCCCGGGTCTGCGCGCGCAGATCCTCGGCCATGGTGGCCGGAGCCGTGCGCCGGAGGGCCTCACGGAGGCTCCTCCGGCGCACGGCGGAGACGGAGCCCGCCGGAACCGGCTGCTCCAGGACGAGCCGGTTGCGGGACGCGGCGGCCGTGTGGCGGACCCGGTGCACCAGCCGGGTCGCCAGTTCCAGCGCCTCCGGGGCGGGTTCGGTGCCCGCGTCCCACCGGAAGGTCACCGCCAGGGCCGGTTCACCCTCCTCGTGCAGTTCGAAGGTGGCGGTGAGTCCGGCGGCGCCGAGCCTGTCCCGGCCCAGTTCGCTCAGGGCGGTGGCCAGCCGCACCTGGTCCCGGCGTTCCATCCGCAGCAGTTCCGCGGCTTCCTGACCGCTGCGTCTCAGTGAGAAGACGTCCTGCGCGGAGGTGATGGGCACGGTCAGCAGGTGCCCCGGATCGTCAGGTGTCACGTCACCATGCTCCCTTGACGACGACGATTCCCGCGTCGTCGCGCCGTACCGCCGCCTCCCTGAGCAACTGACTCGCGATCACCGTGGGACCGTGTCCGAGGACGCCGGGCATGGTGTCCAGGGTCCAGCGTTCCGTCAGTCCGTCCGAGTGGAGGACCAACGCGCCGCCCGGCACCATCGGCTGCTCGAAGGTGCGCAGCGTGCGCATCTGGTGCCCGACGATCCCCGGCGCGGACACCAGGCTCTTCCGGGTACCGGGGCCGACGACGAAACCGCTGACATTGCCGACGCCGCAGAGCAGCACACGCCCCCGGTCGGGCTCGATCCGCGCGACGGCGACCGCACCGCCGCGGGTACCGCGCAGCGCGGCGTGGACCTCGCGCATGACCGCCTCGGGGTCACTCGACGCGGAACGGCGGAAGGCGCCCATGGCGGCCTCACCGGCCCGCGCGGCGAGCGGCCCGTGTCCGAGCCCGTCGCAGAGGATCGCGAGCAGCGCGCGCCCGTCCCCGGTGCCGTTCCCGCTGTCGCCGGCCCGTACCGCCCAGGTGTCGCCGCATACCGTCTCACCGCTGATGGGACGGGTGATACCGGCGGCCACGGATTCCGGGGGGACGGCGGCCCGTACGTCCCGGCGGTTGCGGGGCCAGAACTGCGCGGCCATCACGGTGCCCCTGCCGGGCACCGAGTGGACGTCGAAGACATCCGCGAGCCGGGCCACGGCGCCCAGCCCGATGCCGAGCGTGCCCGCCGTGGAGACCCCGTCGGAGAGCGCGGCGCCCACATCGGCCATACCCGGCCCGGCGTCCACGGTGACGAACTCCACCGCGGCGCTGCTGTCCGTGCGCAGGGCGCGCAGGGCGAGCGACCCGTCGACGGCGTGGCGCTGGAGGTTGGTCGCCGCCTCGGTGACCGCCAGCGCGACCTCTGACACCCGATGGGGGTCGAGTCCGATACGGCGGGCGAGAGCGGCGGCGGCGCCGCGGGCCGAGGCGGGGAGCACGGGATCGTCCCGGAACCAGGCGATGTCCTCGCACTCCACCAGGGTGGGCCGGCTCACCGTGCCCACTTGACCAGTGTCACGGTCGTGCCCTGCCCCACCTCGGTGTCGAGCAGGAACTCGTCCACCAGCCGGCGGGCGCCGCTCAGTCCGAGTCCCAGACCGCCGCCCGAGGTCCAGCCGTCGGTGAGGGCGAGGTCGATGTCGGGGATCCCCGGCCCGGAGTCCTCGAAGACCGCCCAGGCCCCGATCCGGCCGGTGCCCCGTACCGGACCCACCCGTACGACCCCGCCGCCCCCGTACACCAGGGTGTTGCGTGCCAGTTCGCTGGCGGCGGTGACGAACTTCGTCTGGTCGACCAGGGAGAGCTTGCACCGCTGCGCGAGCTCCCTGGCCAGCCGGCGTACCCGTACGACATCGTCGTTCGCCACGATCGGCATGGTCTGCGGTTCGCTTTCGGGAGCCCAGCGGCTGTTCGTGCCCGGCCCGCTCATGTCCGGCCCGCGCTGCTCCGCCTCAGGAGGGCGAGCCCCTTCTCCAGGTCGAGAGCGGTCCGTACACCCCCGAGTGACAGGCCGAGTTCGACAAGCGTGATAGCCACGGCCGGGCGCATGCCCACCACCACCGTCTCCGCGTCCAGCATGCGGGAGATGGCGGCGGTGGTCGCGAGCATCCGTCCCACGAAGGAGTCGACGATCTCCACCGCGGTGATGTCGATGATCACCCCCCGGGCGGAGCGGGCGACGATCTGCTCGGCCAGGTCCTCCTGGAGGTTCATCACGGTCTGGTCCTCCAGGTCGACCTGGATGGATACCAGCAGGACCTCCCCGATGCGGAGGATGGGTACGCGTTCGGTCATCGCGGGGTGTCCTTGCGGGCGACCATTTCGACGCCGGACTTCCGCAGCGCGAGCTGAAGGGCGTCGGCGAGGCTCGCCTTGGTCACGATGTCACCGAACTCGATGCCCAGCGCCACGATGGTCTGGGCTATCTGCGGGCGTATCCCGGAGACCGTGCACTCGGCGCCCATCAGACGGGCGGCCACGATGGTCTTCAGCAGATGCTGCGCCACCTGGGTGTCGACCGCCGGAACGCCGGTGATGTCGATGATCGCCTGCTCGGATCCGGTGTCCACCAGGGCCTGGAGCAGCTTCTCCATCACCACCTGGGTACGGGCCGAGTCGAGGGTGCCGACCAGGGGCACGGCGATCACCCCGTCCCACAGCTTGACCACCGGAGTGGACAGCTCCAGCAGCTGATCCGCCTGCGTGACGATGATCTCCTCGCGGGCGCGCGTGTACGTCTCGATCGTGAAGAGCCCCAGATCGTCCAGGAGCCGGCTCAGCCTCAGATACGCCTGGACATCCGCCGCGGTCCCGCTCGTGAGAACCGGCTCCAGGACCTGCTTGAGAGCGAAGACGCTCAGCGCCGTCTCGCTGGGGGTGAACCCCTGACGGGCGCGGTTGCGCGACAGCTCCGTGAGCAGGGCGCGCAGCTCCGACAGCTCCTCGCCGTGGGCGTGTTGGGCACCCGCGCGCAGCGCCTCCACCAGAGCCGCGTACAGCTCGCGCAGTTCCCGGTCGAGTTCGGCTCTGCTGATCCGGCCGGAGAGTCCCCGGGAGACATCGGCGACCCACTGGGCTGCCCGTTCCTCCTCGCCGGTGGAGAGCAAGGTCACCAGCCTGGCCGAAATGTCTTGCTTTGCGACCATGGCCACTCCTTGGGCGTTAATTTGTACGATTGCACGATCCTGTTGCGCAGCGTACGACATGGGGAGCGTGACGAGATGCGCTCCGTCCGCCGGTCACCTGCCGGCGGCGTCGCTCATCCCTGCTCATCCCTGCTCTTCCATGCGAACTGCTTCCCCCGGATACCCAGCTGATCCGGTCGGCTATTCCTGTGACGGTGATCACATGTGCGAGGTGTCCGGGCGCCACTCCTCGGACGGCCTCCGCGGCGGACGGGGCGAACGCTCCGCTGCCCGGAAGCCGGAAGGATCCGGTCCGGGCTGCGGTCGCTGCCAGGGGCCCGCTCAGCGGGTGGTCACCCGGAAGGTGCTGAGCACCGCCTTGTGGTCGGTCGGCCAGGTCCAGGTGGGTTCCCGGAACCGGTCCCGGCCCGTCTCCTTCACCCGCTCGCTGCGCACGATGGTGGTGGACGGTCCGACGATGACGCTGTCGAGCAGGCGGATCCGCCGGTCGGGGTGGTAGAAGACGAAGTCGATCCGGTCCCGCTCGTCGGCCTTCGGCGCCCAGGTGAGCGCGCCGACGTCGGCGCCCGGGTTGTCGCTCGGCCAGGTGAAGCCCGGCCTGCGGACGGGGTCCGGGTGGATCACGCGGTAGCTGTCGCGGAATCCGGCGTCCTCGATCGCCCTCGTCGTCGACCACGGGACAACGGCGCCGTTGTGGTCGAACAGGTTCCGGGTCCGGCGGTCCCAGTCCCGGTGGGAGGGCTCGTTGAAGTCGCCGGCCAGCAGCGTCAGCCGCCCCTTGGCCCGCTCCTTCGCGGCGTCCGCGAGGACCGTCCGCGTCACCTTCGTGCGTCCCGAGGCGGCGTTGAGCCGTGTGATCAGGCCGGCGTCGGTGATCGGGCCGGTCGGGATCTCGCCCCAGCCGTACTCGGAGGTCTCCAGGGGCGACGGCGTGCCGCCGCCGTAGCCGCGCGGCAGGTAGTTGACGTAGTAGCGGTACTCCAGATGCCCGGAGTACGCCGCGACCTCGGTGCCGCCGACCGAGACGACCGCCTTCGACCAGTACGGGAAGGACGCGTGCTCGATGATCGGGTAGCGCGAGATCACCGCCGGATCGACCGGGTTCCTGTTGTCGAAGTAGGTCAGCCCGCGCTCGGCGAGATCGGCCAGGAGATCGGCGACCCGCTGCGGGTTCGACTCGCTGAGCATCACGATGTCGGGCCCGACCGCGGCGATGGTGTCCGCGATGCCCGCCCGGCCGCCCGGCACCCGGCTGCCGCCGAGCCAGATGTTGAACTGGAGGACCTCGAGTGTCCGGCGTGAGGGCCCGCGGTGCCTCCGGGCGTCCTGTGGGGCGGCCTCGGCCGTCCCCGCGGCCAGTACTCCCGCTCCGAGGGTCGCGCCGACCATTCCGAGCAGTTCGCGCCGCCTGACCATCTGTGACCTCCATTGATTGCCCGCGTTCACGGCCCGGCCGGGATCGGGGCGGGCCGGGACAAAGCGTCACGGGCCTTCATGTATGGGGCATGAACCTCGGCGCAACGCCGGATGTTCAATGATCAACAAGGGTCGCCCGGCCGCGGGGAGCGGTCCGGCGCCGCTCGCCGGAAGTCCCGTGCCGCCCTCGCCGGCCTTTCCCTCCCGGGGTCCGATTCCGGCCGTCGGACGGCAAAGGTGACGGTCCGTCAATTCGGCTGATCCGCAGACCTTCTGCCGGGGCCCGGCACCGGGCCCTACCGGAATGACCATAAGGTGATCCCATGTCTCAGACGCTGAGTTCCGTCAGATCCCGCGCCGCACTCCGTACATCGGCGCGGGTCTGCGGCGAGCTGCTCGTGGTCCTGGTGATGGCCGCGGTGACCGTATGGATACTTGGCCGGATGTGGTCGGTCATATGGCCGCTCATCATCGGCCTCCTGCTCACCACACTGGCCTGGCCCCCGACCCGTTTCCTGCGCCGTCACGGCTGGGCCCCCGCCCTGGCCGCCTCCACCGTGACCGTGCTGTTCCTTCTCTCCGCCGTGGGAGTCGTGGCGATGATCGCGGTTCCGGTGGCCTCGCAGTCCGGGGAACTCACCACCGGAGTGGTCGAGGGAATCCACCAGGTACGCGAATGGGCCGCCGGGCCGCCGCTGAACATCGGCGATGACCAGATCACCGACGGAGTCGACGCCGCGGTCAGCCGCGTGCAGGGCAGTGTCGACTCCATCCTCACCACCGTCTTCACCGGCCTGAGCACGGTGGTGAACGGCGTGGTCACCGCTGTACTGGCGGTCTTCCTGATGTTCTTCTTCCTCAAGGACGGACCCCGCTTCCTGCCCTGGCTCAGCCACCAGCTTCCCGGCCGGCTCGCCGCGGACGTCCCGGCGCTCGCCGCGCGGAGCTGGGACACGCTGGGCACCTTCGTCCGCTCCCAGGCACTCGTCGGTCTGCTCGACGCCGTCCTCATCGGCATCGGACTGTGGGTGCTGGGGGTACCCCTGGTCCTGCCCCTGGTGGTCCTGACCTTCGTCTCGGCATTCGTACCGATCATCGGCGCCCTGTTCGCCGGCCTGGTCGCGGTGCTCATCGCGCTGGTGTCGAACGGTCCGATGGACGCGCTGATCGTCCTCGCGATCATCGTCACGGTGCAGCAGCTGGAGGGGAATGTCTTCCAGCCCATGATCCAGAGCCGTGGTCTCGGCCTGCACGCGGGCATGGTCCTGCTGGCGGTGACGCTCGGCGGCAGCCTGGCCGGCATCGTCGGCAGCCTGATCGCCGTACCCATCGCCGCGCTGCTCGCGGTGGTCTGGAACTATCTGCGGGAGCAGCTCAGCGATCCGCCGCTGGAGACCGGCTCCCACGAGCCGGGAGCCGCCGCCGCTCCGCTCCGCTGAGGGGGCGGCAGCCGCGACGCGGCCGGGTGGCCGGGCGGCGGCACCGGGTGCCCGTCGCGGCTCCCCCCGGGTGGCCGGCTCCGGCGATGACGACCGGCCGTGTTTCCGCGCGGCCGTCCCCGCTCGGCGGCGGCCGTGCCCGGGCGGACCACCTCTGGGACGCGGTCAACCCGGGACGGAGGGGCAACCCGCCGCCCGGCCCGATCCGGCCGGGCCGGTGACAGCCGCCACACCCCGCCGGCCGCTCCGGTCGAGGTCCGCGCCGGCGCGCCGGTCCGACCCGCCTCGGCGGGGCCGGCGCGACCCGCCCGACGCCGGGGGCGGTATGCGCGCCCGCGCCAATGCGGGTGGCTGACCGGCACACGAGCGGCCGGTGCCCGGTTGCCCCCGTCGCCGTGGTGGCCGCTGCCCTTCGCCTCCCGGCGGAAGAGGGGCTGGAGGCCGTGACCACGCGTCCCGTCGCGGACCGGCTCGGCGTTCGGATGCACACCGTCCCGTGGCACATCACGACCAGGAGGCCGCCGCTCGAACCGGCGGCGGACGCCATCGCCGGGACGATCGCACAGGACGATCTGCCCGCCGGGGCGGGGGAGCGGGCCGACGGGACTTCGCCACCGTCGCCCGGACGCGCGCCAGTTGGCCGTGCGCCATCCGGACCGACCTCTTGTCTTCGGCGGCCCGCCTTGAGAAAATTCTTTCTGCTGCTTTCAGCAAGAATTTGCAGCATCGCGTCATGACGTACATCCGCCCCCGGCCCGATGTGCTCCGACGTCGGGCACTTTCCCGCAAGGAAAGGACAAGCTCATGCCGTTGTTGAGGAAGACCGGGCAGCGCCTGGCCGTGACAGGTGCCGTGGGAGTCCTGGCCGCGGCGGCGGGCCTGGTGACGACCGCCGCCCCGGCGGCCGCCGCGCCGGCCCGCGCCCTGGCCGGCGTCTTCATCTACGCCAACCCCAACTACTCGATCCCGGTGTACCCGAGCGGTGCGCCCGTGCAGGTCGCGAACCTCGGCGGCCCGGCGCGGGACAGCACCTCCTCGATAGGCAACAGCACGGACCTCCGGATGTGTTTCTACGAGCACGGGAACTACGGCGGGCTCGAGTTCAGGATCGGCCCCGGCGAATGGTGGGCCACGCTGCCCGGGTGGATCAACGACAGGATCTCGTCCTACCGCCCCTGCTGACCGAGGGCGACCGCACGGCATCACCGCACTCCGTGCCCGCCCGGCCGGGCGGGCACGGGGCCGATCTCCCCGCGCTGACCGGACCGCTCATTTCGGTGCCGGAACAAAGAGGGGCGGACAGCGCGCCGACAGAAGGGCAGCCATGCGTTCCAGCGTCAGAGGCAGGATCCCCGTTCGTTCACACGCCGGGCGCCGGAAGGCGCTCCTCGGCGCCGTCGTCGCTCTCGCCGCCTCGGCCGGTGTTCTCGTGAACGCGGCCCCCGCCGAGGCCGCCGGCTGTATGGAGAACGGGCGCAGCCTGTGTCTCCGCAAGCACGACAACTACGGCGGCTACTCACTCCCCTTCAGCATGCCCAACGTGAACCCGAACCTCGGCCAGTACCAGGACCAGGTCTCCTCCATCGTCAACGACTCGCACTACTCCATCTGTTTCCATGAGCACCCCGGCTACGGCGGGCTGGAGTTCAGGATCGGCCCCTGGGAGTGGTGGCCCACCCTTCCCGGGTGGATCAACGACAAGATCAGTTCCTTCCGCCCGTGCTGAGGACAGGGAACCGGCTCGTGTGACGCCGGCCCCGTGACCCGGGGCCGGCGTCGCCCGCCGATCGGCGGGGTTGCCCGGACCGTGTCCGCGAGGGGACGAAGAGCCGGGAGGAACGCTCGGACGATCCGCCGGACCACAGGGACGGCGGCGGGCACGGCTCGCCGGGGGAGCGGGGGGAGCGGGCGCATGCGGGGCCGGGGCCCGCACCCGGGCCGGAGCGCCGCCGGTGATCACCGATCCGCCGCCCCTCCCGCTCCCGGGGCGGCACACTGGAAGGGCAGGGACCATGACCGTGGACACCACCCCCGGCACCGCCGATGGCCTCACACCGGTCGAGGCGGCGAACTCGCTGATCCCGCTTCTCGCCGCCGAGGCGGCCCGCGCCGATGAGCGGCGTACTCTCACCCGTACCACCCTGACCGCCCTGCGCCGGGCCGGCCTTCTCCGCCTCGGGACCCCCGTGGCGCACGGCGGCCGGGCAGCGGGCGCGCGCACGGTGGTCGACGTGTGCAAGGAGCTGGCCCGGGGCTGCGCGTCCGCCTCCTGGACCGTGGGCATCGCCTACGGCGGCGCTCTCTTCGCCTCCCAGCTCCCCCGCTCCGAGCGCACGGCGCTGTGGCGGGACGACCCGGACGCCGTCGTCTGCGGCGCGGCCAACCCCTCCGGAACGGCGCGGCGCACGGACGGGGGCTGGACCCTGAGCGGCCGTTGGCGCTGGATCTCCGGCATCCACCACGCCCCCTGGACCCTGCTCGGATTCGTCCGGCCCGGCACCGGGGGCGAACCGGAGCGCTGCATGGCCGTGGTCCCCACGTCCGCCCTGACCGTCGAGGATGTCTGGCACATGGCGGGCATGCGCGGCACCGGCAGCGACACGGCCGTCGCGGACGGTGTGTATGTGCCGGATTCCCGCACGATCTCCCTCACCGCCATGGCGGATGGCGTCTACCGGCGACGCCACCCCGGTGAACCCCGGATCACGTTCCATCTCTCCATCAACCTGCCCCTGGTGGCCACGGCCGTGGGGATCGCCGCGGCGACCCTGGAGCGGGTGCTGGACACGGCGGCCCGGGGTGGACAGACCGTCTCTCCGCTGCACCGCCTGGTCGCCGAGAACCCCGCCCATCAGCTCAATGTGGCGGATGCCGCGACGCTGATCGACACCGCGCTGCTCCATCTGCGCCGCGCCGCCGACGAGGTGGACACCCACGCGCGAGCGGGTCGCACCCCCGCGCTCCCCGAGCGGGCCCGGCTGCGGATGGACGCCGCCCACTCCACACGCTGCGCCCGCGACGCCATGAGCATGCTGCTGGACACCGCCGGCGCGGGCAGCTTCGCCGACGGATCGGTGCTCCAACGTGCCTGGCGCGACATCGAGACGGCGTCCCGGCATGCCGCGCTCAGCGTTCAGACCAGCAAGGAGATCTACGGCCGCGCCCTGCTCGGTGCCCCGCTCCCGCCCAACCCGGCCATCTGAGGAGGCGGATGATGACAGGGGCCGGCCCCCGGGTGGCACTGGTCACCGGCGCGGGACGCGGCATCGGTGCCGCGATTGCCACCCGGCTGCACGAGTCGGGCCACCGGGTGGCCCTGCTGGACCGCGACGGCGGCGCGGTGACCGCGCTCTCCGGCACTCTCGACCCCGCCGGCGCGGGCACCGCGCTGCCACTCAGGGCGGATGTGGACGACACGGACGCCGTCCACGCCGCGCTGTGTGCGACCGCCGCCATCTGGCACGCACCCGACATTCTGATCAACAACGCCGCCCGCACCACCCCGGGCTCGGTGTGGGACATCGAACCGGCCGAGTGGGATGCCGTGCTGACGACCAATCTGCGCAGTGTCCTGACGCTGACCCGGATCTGCGCTCCCGCGATGCGCGACCGGGGCTGGGGCCGGGTGGTCAACCTCTCCTCACTCGCCGGCCAGCAGGGCGGGACCCTCGCCGGTGCGCACTACTCCGCCGCCAAGGCCGGAGTCCTCGTGCTGACCAAGGTGTTCGCCCGTGAACTGGCGTCGCACGGCGTGACCGTGAACGCGGTCGCCCCGTCCGCCGTCGACACCCCCGCGGTGGCCGGGCTCGGCCCATCGGCGGTGTCGGAGGCGGCTCGGCACATTCCGGTGGGCAGAATGGGCAGGCCGGCGGAGGTGGCCGGCCTCGTGTCCTATCTGGTGAGTGAGGAAGGCGGATACGTCACGGGCGCCACCTTCGACATCAACGGCGGCACCCATATGCGCTGATACGCCTCCCCGGCACCCGGCCCCGTCTGCCCGGCCCTGTCCCCGCCGCCGGTACTCGCCCGCACACCGCCGCCCGCCTTCCCTCGCGCACTTCGCTCCCCGCGGCACCCCGCACATCCATGTGGACGAGCGAGCGGCCCGGCGCCGGGAAACGGCCGCCTCCGTGTCAGCGGGGCGCCGGTGCCGCGTGGGCGAGGGCGAGCAGAACACAGACGTCGGCGAGGGCCGGGACGTCGTAGAGGAGAGGGCGCGGCCCCGCCTGATCGGGTCTGCTGTGGTAACCGCCGTGCGGACGCTGCCGCTCGACGAGGTAGGACAGCGCGCGGTGCAGTGCGGTGACGCGCAGCGGGTCGGCGGCGAGAGCGATCACGGCATAGGCGGTACTGATGGGATCGCTGGGATCCCCGGCACGGTGGCCCCAGCCTCCGTCCGGGCACTGCGTCGCGAGGAGCCGGCCGGTGACATGCCGCCGGTGAGCTGCGGCGGCCGTGCGCAGGAGGCGCGGTGCGTGCTCGGTGACGCTGTCACAGGCGAGTGCGGTGCGGAAGAGCGCATTGGTGGCGTTCCTGCTCCAGCTGCGCTCCACGGGCGCGCCGGGCCCCGACCGTTCCAGAACGCAGGACACCGCGCCCTCGGCCGCCCACCGGTGGGCGGGGTTGGCGGCCAGCGCGCCCGCCGCCGCGGCGGTTATGGCGGTCTCGGATGGACCACCCCGGGCGAATGTGGGAAACCCGCCGTCGGGGTTGCGCTGCCGGAGCAGAAACGCCTCCGCGGCGACGATGGCCGCCGCATGTCGCCGCCGTGCGGCGGCACGCAGGAACTCAACGGTGTACGAGGTGTCGTCGACATCGCTCTGGTCGACACCGGTCGTGTATCCCAGGCCGCCGTCGGGATGCTGCTCCGCCGCGAGAGCGTCGGCCATGCGGGTGACGAGGTCGCGATCGGGACTCGTACGGGCAAGGGCGGACCCGGCGATGGCGGTCGCGAAGACATCGAGACCGGTGACGAACGGCAGCCCGCCGTCCGGCCGCAGTTCGCCGGCGACGCGGATCAGGGTCTTCCGGACGGCCGGGCGATGGGCCGGGTGGTGGCGCAGCGCGAGCAGCCCCAGCAGGCGCGCGAGGTGGTTGCCCTCCCATACGGCGCCGGGCCGGACGGCGGGGGCCAGGAACGCCCAGTCGTCGGCCGTGACGGCGCTCGGTGTTCCGGTGCCGTGGGCCGCGAGTACCTTGACGGCCCGCATCTCCAGCCGCAGCCAGCTCTGGTGATGGCCGGTGTCGGCACGGTCGGGTACGGGGTGCGGGAAGTCACCGGCGCCGAGTTCCGCCAGCAGCGTCCGGAACATCAGCTGCTTGCGGCCGGCGCTGAAGTGCTCGAAGGAGGACAGCGCCGCGTCCACACCGCTCCCGGTCACTCCGGACTCGCCCAGGGCGACGCGGGCGAATGTGGTCTGCAGGACGTCCGGCGGGTCCCCGGTGATCCGGGCGGTGAGGTGGCGGCGCAGTCGCCCCGAGGCTTCCGGGGCGACGGATTCGGCGGTCAGCAGGTGCAGCAGCAGGGCTGATTCCAGTACGCGGCTCTCGCACGGTGCGGCCACCAGGCCGGTGGAGCGGACCAGACCCGACACCCGGCGGGACAGGAGATCACGGCAGTGCCGCAGGCCCGGGGGGACGACGGAACTGTTGCCGGACATGGACGAAGAGGTGACGGGCATCGGTTTCCCCGGAAGGTGTGAGGTGGATCGGACGGGCGGATCCGCGGGCCCCGGCCGGCGGCGTCATCCGCCGGAGGTGGCGGCCATCAGGCGAACAGCCGGCGCAGTGACTCCAGACCCGCGGGGATGAACGGCTGCGGAGGATCGGTCAGAACCTCGGCGAGCGGCAGCAGAAGGTGCTGGGCGATCTCGTCCGGCGCCGCCCGTACGGGACCGTCGAGCAGCGCGAGATGGACCCGGAGATGGCAGGGCCCAAGGGGGGAATCGCGGCGGGACCGCAGGACTTCGCGTACCGGCACGCGCAGGCCGGTCTCCTCGGCGAGCTCGCGCTCGGCAGCCCGCCGGTAGCTCTCGCCCGCTCTGACACCGCCGCCGACCAGCACATCGTGGCAGCCCGGATGGACGGTGGCGCGGGCCGGCCTGCGGTAGACGAGAACACGGCCCGTGCCGTCCAGCACGATGGTGGCCGCGATCCGGTAGTGGAGGCCGGCCGCCCCGGCGCCGCCCCGGGGGCCGCGGCACACGAAGCGGTCCTCGGCGTCGACGTAGTCGATGGTCTCCACAGCCGCCCGGGAAGAGGCGGGGCCGGCACGAGTCATGGTGTCCTCTCTCCGCCACCGGACAGACATGGGGAACGGAAAGTGTTGGAGTGGATACGCTGGGCTACCGTTGAGGGGTTGGGGATCGGCGGGCCGGCCGGACTCCACCGAATCCGCTCGAAGGGGAGGGGTCCGTTGACCGTGTCCGAGCCCGCCGAAAACGCTCAAATGGCTCCGGATCCGCACCGTGAGGCGTCGTCCGTGCCGAATCCGCCCGAGCTTTCCCCCGCCCGGGTACGGCGATGGCGTGCATCCGGCGCCCCGCTGATCGATCTTCTGACCCAGGCGCACGCTCTGGGAGGGGTCAGCGCGTTCCGTAGGGGACCGCAGGCATCCGTGCTGGTCACGGCCCCGGACGCCGTGCGGCATGTGTTCGCCCGGCACCCGGATCGCTACGTCAAGCGCTCCCACCGCGCCCGCGTCCTCATCGGCGACGGTGTGGTCTCCGCGACCGGTGAGCGCTGGCGCGTCCAACGCCGCGTTCTCCAGTCCCAGTTCACCGGCCGGGGCATCCGCCGATACGAGGAGCGCATCCTGGACGCGGCCCTGCGAACGGCCCGTCGCTGGGAGCGCGCCGCTTCGGCGGCCGAACCCCGCGACATCGCGGCGGACATGCGGTTCTTCGCCCTTGACACCATCTGGCGCACCCTTACCGGCCATGTGCTCGACCAGGAGACCTGCCGTGAACTCCTGATCACCCAGGAGGTCTTCGCCTCCCTCCCGGCATCGCCGGCGGACGCGATCGATGCGCGGCCGGAGCTTTCGGCCGGCATCGCGAGAATCGATGCCGTGGCCGAGCGGGCCGTCGACGCCGCGCGCACCGGTCCGGCGGGCCCCGCCGGACCGGGCCTGCTGCATGCCCTGCTGGACGCGGCCGCGGAACATCCCGAGTACACCCCGAAGCTGATCCGGGACGAACTGGTCACCTTGCTCGTCGCCGGCCACGAGACCACGGCGACGACCCTGACCTGGCTCTTCGTTCTGCTCGCCCGCCATCCCGAACAGCACGCCCGGGCGCTCGCGGCAGGGCCGCCCGGATCCCCGGCCCTCACGGCGGCCATCCGGGCGCTCATCAGCGAAACGCTGAGGCTCTACCCGGCCGCCGCCTGGCTGCTGCCCCGCCACGCCGTCGAGGACGACATCCTGAACGGCTACCGAGTCGAAGCGGGCAGCGATGTCCTCGGCTGTCCCTACCTCACCCACCGCGACCCGGCGCTGTGGCCCGCTCCCGAGAGCTTCCGCCCGCAGCGCTTCCTCACCCCGGAGGGTCCCGCCTCCCGGCCCGGCGCGTACTACCCCTTCGGCCTCGGTCCCCGGGCCTGCCTCGGCACCCAGTTCACCCTGCGCGAGGTCACCGTCCTCCTCGAACTGCTGCTCCCCGCCTGGACGCCACAGTTCACGGAGATCCCCGCGGGGGCGGTCTTCGGTGTCAGTGTCAGTCCGGACGGACCGATGACCGCCGTCATCCGCCCCCGCAGGTGAGGGCCGTGCCGCTCCCGTGACGCCCCGCCCGCACGGGCACGGGGCGCCGACGAGGAGACGGGCGCGTGCCGGGCCGGTCCCGCCACCGGCACCGGCGGCGGTGATCCCGGGAGGTTTCACCGGGGCGGTTCCGCTCGTCGCGTGTCCCGGGCCCCGGGCGTTCCGGCCGCGGCCCGTCGTCCAGCCGAACGAACACATCAGCCTGCCGTCCCGTCCGCCGGGGTTCTCGAAGGGGGTTCCGGCCGGCCCGGAGCCCCCGGCCCTCACCTGATCGGCCGTCCGGCCGGCCACGGCTCCGCCGCGCGGTGTGGCGTTCCGCCACCGGCATCGGCCCTGGGCGCGGCTCGTCCGGAGGCCCCGCCGGCCGGCGCTCACTCCGCCCGGCGCCGGGCGGCGTCGCGCGGAACCGTCCATGATTCATGGGTGTTGACCTGCGCGACGGTGCCCCGCGACAGCTTCTTGTACCGGCGGCTGATCCGCTCGGCCCGATCGCCGGGCAGCGGCCCGCCGAGCTCGGCCGCGCGTGCGAGGACCTCCTCCGGCCCCAGGGCACGGTTGGCGAGCACGACCGCGTTGACGGCCGGCCTGCGTATCCGGTCGTAGCGGAGCAGCGCTGCCACCGGGTCGTTCTCCCGGGCGAGGCACCAGGCCAGTACCCGGCCGTCGACGACGGACTGCGATCCGCCGTTCATGCCCATGGGATACATCGGGTGCGCGGCGTCACCGAGCAGGGTGACGCGTCCGAAGCTCCAGCGCGGCAAGGGGTTCCGGTCGAGCATCGGGTACTCGGCGATCGACGGGGAGTGCTCGACGAGTGTCGCCGGGTCGATCCAGGGCAGGCCCCACGAAGCGAACCCGAAGACGGCTTCCGCCGGTGTCACGCGGCGGCCGGCGCCGTGCGAAGGGGGGCCGTGCCGTACCTCCAGTACCCAGTTCATCATCGCGTCTCCCCCGGCGGCCACGGGATCCTCGATCGGATAGGCGACGAACTTGTCGCCGGGGGCATGGCCCGCCACCACGATCGAACGGCCGTCCAGGATGTGCGGGTGGTGTGCGACTCCGCGCCACATGCGGACACCGTTGGCGTTGGGCGGACCCTCGTCCGGCCAGAGCTGGGCGCGGACCGCGGAGTCGATGCCGTCGGCGCCGATCAGGACGTCCGCCTCCTCGGCCGTCACCGTGCCGCTCGTCCGGTCCGCGAAGTGCACGCGGACGCCGTCCGCCGTCTCCTCGAAGCGCCGGAACCGCAGTCCGGTGCGTACCGAGTCCGGGCCCAGGCGGTTGTGCACCGCTGCCAGCAGCAGCAGTTGAAGGCGCCCGCGATGCACGGAGTGCTGCGGCCATCGGTAGCCGGCGGCGAGCCCGAGCGGTTCCTCCCACACGGGTTCGCCCGCCCGGTCGCGGTAGCTCAACCGGTGAGGGGCGAGCGATATGGCGTCGAGCTGATCGGCCAGGCCGAGTTCGGCGAGTTCACGGACGGCGTGCGGCAGGAGATTGATTCCCACACCGACGGCCTCCACCGCTCGCGACGCTTCGTACACCCGGGGTTCGAAGCCCGTGGCGTGCAGCGCCAGGGCGCAGCTCAGCCCGGCGATGCCCCCGCCCACCACGATCACTCTCATCGGTCCGCCTCCACCACTTGCTCTCTCCATCGCTCGCGAGGGTTCTGCCGGTCCGGGTTGCCGGGCCCGTGCGAGCCGGGGCACGGAGCCGGGCCGGGCGGGGACATCGGCACGGGTCCGTACAGCCGGTCCGCCTCGGCGCGGGACGCCGGGAGTCCGGCTCACGGGCTGCCGGGCGGACGCCTGAGGGCGGGATGCCGAAAGGAGCGGACCGGCTTGTTCCGGCCATGGCTTCGGCACGCCGCGGCATGGCCCCCGAAGACCCGGCGACTTGAGGACAAGTCTTCCGGCGGGGCGGTGGCCAGTCCAATACATGACACTGCTGGTACCGATCACGCGCCCTGATACGAGGGGGCGTGTTCCCGGGACGGGCCCGGTCCGTCATCGGTCGTACGCCGACGGCCGCATGCGAGCCCGACGCCGTCCGCCCCCGCGGTGCGCGTCACTCCGCGTCCGTGTGGCGGACAACCCGGGGCCGCGCCGCAGGGGGAGACCGGCTTCGATTCCCGCCGGTGTCCGCCGGGGCCCGGCTGTGCGGGGACGGCCGGTACCGGGTGGGCGTTCCGTGTCCCGGACGGCGGGCTCGGGTGGGATGCGCGCGGTCCCGGCGGGGAGGAGCCGGCGGGCGTCGCGGCCGGCGGTCCGGGTGCCGCCCGCTCCGGATCCGCGCCGCGTCCGACCCCGGTCGTCGTGGACCGCCCCGGAGCCGTGCGGACCGTGCCCGGACGCGGTCGATCTCTCCCAGGGATGACGCGGATCCGTTCCCGGCGGACGGCCGCCGCGTCTTCGGCCCCTGCCCGCACGGAAGGTGATGGTCAGTCAGCGACCGGTGCCGCCTCCGCCCGGTCCCGGGGGATCATCAGAGCCGTCAGCAACGCCGCGGCCAGTGTCAGCCCACCGGTGACCAGGAAGGCGTGACCGTACCCCGTCGAGAGCGCCTCCAGGGTGCCCGTGCCGGATTCCTCCGCGCTGCGGGTGGTGGAGACCGCGATGGTGGAGAGCACCGCGAGGCCGATGCTGCCGCCGCACTGGCGGCTGGCGTTCAGCAGGCCGCTGGCCAGGCCGGCCTCCCGCGGGGCAACCCCCGACGTGCCCATGTACGTGTTGGTGACCATGCTCAGTCCGATGCCGACACTCGCCACCAGTGAGGGCCCGAGGAATCCGCCGGTGAAGGTGGACGACGGGTCCAGCGCGCTGAACCAGGCCATGCCGGCGGAGGCCAGCAGCAGGCCGCCGATGATCAGGATCCGGCGGTCCACCGTCTTGACCAGGCGCATGCCGGCGATGCTGCCGGCCATCGCGCCGAAGCAGAACGGCAGGAACGCGGCACCGGCCTCCAGCGGGCTGTAACCGAGCACATTCTGGAGGTGGAGGGAGGCCAGGAAGAAGCCGGTGACGGTCGCGGCGCCGACCAGCAGGGCGTTCACATTGGACACCGACACGGTGCGGCTGCCGAAGATGCCCAGCCGGACGATCGGGGCCGCGCAGCGGCTCTCCCACCGGACGAAGGCGATGCCGAGCAGCGCGGCCAGAGCGAGCACCGACAGGGTTCGGGGCGAGTCCCAGGGATGCCGTTCGGTGTCGAGCACTCCGTAGACCAGGGCCGTCATCGCGGCGGTTCCGAGGATCGCGCCGGGCAGGTCGAGCCGGGGCCGTTCGCCGCTGTTCCGGTCGCGTACGGAGGCCAGGGCGATCGGCAGGGTGACGGCGACCAGCGGCACATTGATGAAGAGGACCCAGCGCCAGCCGAGCAGATCGGTGAGCAGCCCGCCGGCCAGCACGCCCAGGGCGCTGCCCGACGCGGCGACCGCGGCCCAGGTGCCGACCGCTTTGGAGCGGGCCGGGCCCTCGGCGAAGGTGACCATGATCACGGTGAGGCCGATCGGGGCGAGCACCGCGCCGGCCAGACCCTGGCCCGCGCGTGCGGCGATCAGCTGGGCCGGGGTCTGGGCGAAGCCGCCGAGCAGGGACGCGACCGCGAACAGCAGCAGCCCGGCGGCCATGACCCGGCGGTGTCCGAAGAGATCGGCCAGCCGTCCGCCGAGCAACAGGAGTCCGCCGAAGACCAGTGTGTAGGCGTTCACCACCCAGGAGAGCATGCCGGGGGAGAAGCCGAGATCGCGGCTGATCTCCGGCAGGGCCACATTCACCACGCTGATGTCCAGCACCACGATCAGCTGGGAGAGGCAGACCGCCGTGAGAACCAGTGCGGTGCGGGCGGCCGGTTCGCCGTGCTTCGGCCCCGATTCCGGAAGGGGGTCCGGTGTGGTGTCCCCGTCCGGCGGGAGCGCGGCCGAACCGGCGGAATCACCCATGGTTACCTCCTGCGTACATGAATCACACTGGGCAGGTAAGGTATGCCTAACATCCGTACGGTGCAAGGTCGTTCCGCTGTCCGGGCCCCAACGGCCGCTGTGCGCGAGTTGATTGGCGCATCGATGCATGGTTAGGCTTGCCTTGGTAGCGACTTGTCATGGGCCGCTGGGGAGTACGGGGGAACGGGTGGCGAAAGGGCTGTGCCGCGCTGCCGCCACGAAGGCGGCCGAGCGGTGAGGGCACGTGGACAGGCCGTCCCGGGAGTGGCCGGCCGGCCCGGATTATCGGGGGAGCCGGCCGCCCCGGAGAGCTCCGCCGGCGCGGGTTCGCGAACAGCGGCCGGACCGGGCGGGCCGACTCGCCGGCGGGCGGCGAGGATCCGCTGGGGCGGGCTGCTCGGCGCCGCCCTGCTGCTCGCCGCGGTCTGTGTGCTCAGCCTCGCCGTCGGCGCGCGCGGCATCCCCTTCGGCACCGTCTGGGACGTGCTCGTCCATGACCGGGCCGGCGAGGAGAGCTTCGTCGTCAGGGAACTGCGCCTCCCGAGGACCGTGCTCGGCCTGCTGGCCGGAGCCGCGCTGGGGCTCGCCGGCGCGCTGATGCAGGGGCTGACCCGGAATCCGCTCGCCGACCCCGGGCTTCTCGGCGTGAACAACGGGGCGTCGGCCGCCGTCGTCACCGCCATCTCCTTCCTCGGCATCGGCTCGCCCATCGGCTATGTCTGGTTCGCCTTCCTGGGCGCGGCGGCGGCGTACGGGATCGTCTATCTGCTCGGCTCGACCGGCCGGGCCGTCACCCCGGACCGGATGGTGCTCGCCGGAGCGGCCGTCAACGCCACACTGATCGCCTATGTCTCCGCCGTGGTGATCCACGACGTGAGCACCTTCGACGAATTCCGCTTCTGGGATGTCGGCTCGCTGGCCGGCCGTGATCTCGGGGTGGTGATCCAGGTGGGCCCGCTGATCCTGCTGGGAGTGGTGATCGCGCTCCTGCTGGCCCGTCCGCTGAACGCCCTGGCCCTCGGCGACGAGACGGGCAGGGCGCTCGGCGCGCGGACCGAGCGGACCCGGCTCCTCGGTGCCGTGGCCGTCGCCCTGCTCTGCGGGGGTGCCACCGCCGCGGCCGGCCCGATCGCCTTCGTCGGCCTGGCGATTCCCCACATCGTTCGCATGATCACCGGCCCGGACCAGCGCTGGGTGATGGCGTACTCGCTGCTCCTCGCCCCGGTTCTGCTGCTCGGCGCCGATGTGGCCGGCAGGCTGCTGGCCGCACCGGGGGAGCTGGAGACGGGCATCGTCACCGCGTTCCTCGGCGCGCCGGTCTTCATAGCGCTCACCCGCCGACGCCGGATCTCCGCGCTGTGAGCGCGGCCGAGGGGCGGCGGCCGCCCGCGCCCGTGACCGGGCGGGTGCTCCGCACACCCGCCGGTGGTGTCTCACTCCGCTTCCACGCGCGCTCGTTCGCCGTCGGGGCGGGGCTCGTCCTGGCTGTCGTCGCCGTGGGTGTCACGTCTCTGACCACCGGCACCTACACGGCCTCGGTCCCCGATGTGATCGCCACCCTTCTCGGCGGCGGCCCCCCGGGGCTCGACTTCATCGTCGGCCAACTCCGGCTGCCCCGGCTGCTGGTGGGCATCATGGTGGGCATGGCGCTGGGCATCAGTGGGGCGATGTTCCAGAGCGTCTCCCGCAATCCGCTGGGCAGTCCGGATGTCATCGGCTTCACCACCGGCTCGGCCACCGGCGCCCTGGTGGTGATCCTGCTGCTCGGCGGCGGCACCGAGCAGGTGGCCGCCGGTGCGGTGGTCGGCGGCATGGCGACCGCCGCACTGGTCTACGCGCTGGCCTTCCGGCGGGGTGTGCAGGGATTCCGGCTCATTCTCACCGGCATCGGGATCGCCGCGATGCTCCTCTCCTTCAACTCCTATCTGCTGACCCGCGCCGCTCTCGCGGACGCGCATGCCGCGGAGCTCTGGCTGGCCGGCAGCCTCAACGGCCGCCGCTGGGAGCATGCGCTGCCGCTGTCGCTCGCCCTGCTGGTGCTGGTGCCCGTCGCGCTCACGCTCGGCCGCCGGATGTCCCTGCTGGAGATGGGGGACGAGACCGCCCGGGCGCGCGGGGTTCCCGCCGAACCGACCCGGCTCGCCCTGCTGGTGACCAGCGTCGCCCTGGCCGCGGTCGCCACCGCGGCGGCCGGCCCGATCGCCTTCGTGGCACTCGCGGCACCGCAGCTGGCCCGCCGGCTGACCGCGTCCCCCGGCTCCGGTCTGATACCCGCCGCCCTGATGGGCGCGCTGTTGCTCGTCGCGAGTGATTTCGCCGTCCAGCGGGCACTCGCGCCGACGCAGCTCCCGGTGGGCATCGGCACCGCCGCGCTCGGTGGGCTCTATCTGGCATGGCTGCTGGGCCGGGAATGGCGGAAACGGTGACAGCGGTGGTACGCGGAACAGCGTCGGCGGGCGGGCGCGAGCGGTGGCCCGGCCGGTGCCGGCGCCGCCGGCGCTTCGGGCAGCACTCGGGAGACGGGCAGGGAACGGCATGAGCGAATCCGCGCGGGACGTCCGGCTGTACGGTGAGGGGCTGACCCTGGCCTACGACGAGCGGGTGGTGGCCAGTGCGCTGGACGTCAGCATCCCGGACGGTTCCTTCACCGTCATCGTCGGCCCCAACGCCTGCGGCAAGTCCACTCTGCTGAAGGCGCTCTCCCGGATGATCAGGCCCCGGGCCGGTACGGTCCGGCTGGACGCGGCGCCGATCTCCTCGTACTCGGCGAAGGAAGTGGCCCGTCTCCTCGGGCTGCTCCCGCAGACCTCCACCGCGCCCGGCGGAATCACCGTGGGTGATCTGGTCGCCCGGGGCCGGTATCCGCATCAGCGGCTGCTGCGCCAGTGGTCGGCCGCGGACGAGGACGCGGTGGTCGCCGCGATGGAGATGACCAGTGTCCGCGCTCTGGCCGACCGGTTCGTGGAGGAGCTGTCCGGCGGGCAGCGCCAGCGGGTCTGGCTCGCCATGGTGCTCGCCCAGCAGACCGGGATCCTGCTGCTCGACGAGCCGACCACCTATCTCGACCTCGCGCACCAGGTCGAAGTGCTGGATCTGTGCTGGGATCTGCACCGCGGTCGGGGGCACACCCTGGTTCTGGTGCTGCACGACCTCAACCAGGCATGCCGGTACGCCACCCATCTCATCGTGATGAAGGACGGCCGGATCGCCGCCCAGGGCGATCCCGCGCGCATCGTCACGGCCGAGCTGGTGGAGGAGGTCTTCGGGCTCCCCTGCCGGATCATTCCCGACCCGGAGGTCGGGACCCCGCTGGTGGTGCCGGCCGCCAGACCGGACGACCCGCGGCGCCTCGGCGCCGTGGGGCCGGTGAAGACCGCTCCCGCCGGCACACACCGGGGCTGAGCTCCGCGCGCCGGCCCGGCGCGGTGCTCATCCGGGCCGCGTCCCGTCACCGCCGGGGGACCGGTCCCGGCACACGGCCCCGGCCACCGCGCGCTTCGCGCCGCCCGGTTCGCCGGGTTCCCCGTTTCCCTCTCACCGCGCGGCGGGAATACCGGACCGTCATATGCCGGAGGCTTCCCGCCGGGACGGGGAGATCCGCCCCGGCGGTTTCCCCAGCTCGGTGGGGGCGGGAGGGGCCGGGGGCATTCTCAGAACCGATAAAACGTCAAATGCCTTGCCGCAAAGGGCATTTCGGATAAGGCGTAGTGGTGTACACGGCAACAGTTAGGTTAGACTTACCTAACTTTCCGGCGTGCTGGACAGTGGCACGGGCAATACAGGCCGACGACGTGAGGATCAACTCGTCCATGACGACGAACCCCTTTGACGACGACAGCGGGACCTTCCACGCCCTGGTCAACGACGAGGGCCAGTACTCCCTCTGGCCCGCCTTCCTGGATGTCCCGCGGGGATGGTCGGTGGCACATGGGCCCGACACCCGCGTTTCCTGCGTGGAGCACATCGAGCGGGAATGGACCGACATGCGGCCGAAGAGCCTGGTCGCGCAGATGACGGCCGACGCGGAGAGCCGTACGCGCCTCTGACGTCCGCCGCACCGCTGTACCGGTACCGAAGCACTCTCCTCACCAGCAGGTGCACACCTGCCTTCGAGCCGTCCAGGACCTGACTCCGACACGGCGCACTTCGTGCTGCCAGAAGAGGACTTTCCCATGCGGACCATGGAGCATCACCGGCGTGCCGTGAGCGTGCGGTGACCACTCTCTCCGATCGTTTCGACCACCGGACGGGCACCGCCGGCGCGGCCGGTGACCCCATCGCGGTCGCCGCCGCGCTGGCCGCACGTTCCGCGGCGCCCTGCGTGCTGTACGAGCGCGCCGGACAGTGGTCCTTCGGGACCGGGGCCGCCTTCGAACTCCTGCTGTACGCGGACCGGATCGAGCTGCGGTCCGGTTCCGGATCCGGCGGCCGGACCGTGCCGACCGGCCCGGAACCCCTCCAGCAGATCGCCGGATTACTCGCCGAGTGCCCGTTACCCGGCTGGCGGGCCTACGGCTGGGCCGGGTTCGAGCTGTCGTATCTGCTGCACGAACTGCCGCATCCGATCGGCCCCGACCCCTTGCTCCATCTCATCGTTCCCGAGCGCGAGGTGCGCCGGCGGAACGATGAAACCTTTCTGCACGCCCGGGACCCCCGGGACCTCCCGGCGCTGGAAGCCCTCCTCGCCGAGGCGGTCGCGGCGGTCGAGGCCGCCGGCGCGGCCGGCACCGGGCCGGTCGCCGGTGAATCGCTGGAACTCCACGAGGGCGAGCCGGGCGAGCAGTACCGGAAATCCGTCGCCGCCGCCGTCGAGGACATCAGGGCGCGCCGCCTTCAGAAGGTCATTCTCTCCCGTGTCGTCCCGGTACCCGGTGAGATCGACCTGCCCGCCACCTATCTCCTGGGCCGCCGGGGCAACACCCCGGCCCGCTCCTTCCTGCTGGACCTCGGAGTGCACCGCGCGGCCGGATTCAGCCCCGAGACCGTGGTGGAGGTGGACCCGCACGGCAGGGTCTCCACCCAGCCCCTCGCCGGGACCAGAGCACGCTCCGGCACACCCGAGAGCGATCTGGCCCGGCGCGAGGAGTTGCTCCGCGATCCCAAGGAGATCTTCGAGCACGCCGTCTCGGTGAAGGCCGCCTGCGAGGAAATGCGCGCGATCTGCGACCGCGGCTCGGTCACCGTGGACGAATTCATGGACGTCCGTGAGCGCGGCAGCGTGCAGCACCTCGCCTCCCGCGTCGGCGGCCGGCTCGCCCCCGGCAGAAACGCCTGGCATGCCCTGGCCGCGCTCTTCCCCGCGGTGACCGCCTCCGGCCTGCCCAAGGCCGCCGCCTGTGAGGCCATCCGCCGGTACGAGACCGCTCCCCGGGGCCTGTACAGCGGAGCCGTGCTCACCGCCGACTCCGACGGTTCCCTCGACGCGGCACTGGTGCTGCGGACCGTCTTCCAGCGTGACGGCCTGACCTGGCTGCGCGCCGGAGCGGGCATCGTCGAGCACTCCACACCGGAGCGGGAGTTCGAGGAGACCTGCGAGAAGCTGCGGAGCACCAGCGGATTCCTCGTCCCCGCCGCGCCGCGCACCACGTCCTGAGCCCGGGGCGGGCCCGCCGGGCCCACCGCTCCGGCGGGCACACCCACGCACCGCGGCCCCGTCCGGCACCCCTGGTCCGCGAGGCCCCGGACGCCCCGCGGACATCCGTCCGGACGCTCTTCACCGCGCCCGCCGCCACCGGCTCGCGGTGCCCGGCACACCGCCGCTCATCGCGTTCGGCAGGACCGGCGAACGCGATCCGATCACCCGGCTCACCGACGGCGCCGACCGGCCGGCGGCCCGCCGCCCGCACCGGCCCCCGCCCCGGGGCCGCCGCGAACAGCGGGCCCGTCCCGGCCACTCGCCCCGTCCCGATATCCGCAATGAAAGGCGAAGCCCCGTGACAACCGACGCCGCCCGGACCGAACGAGAAGCTCTGGAGCGCAGGCGTGAACTGCTGCGCCGGGCCAAGGCCCGCGCCCGGCTCACCGCGGATCCCGCCCCGCCGGCCGCCCCCGCGCCCGCGGTCACCCGCGGGGATCTGCCTCTCTCGCCCGGCCAGCGGCGCATGTGGTCGATCCAGCAGCTCCACCCCGAGAGCGTCGCCTACAACGTGCTGATCGCCCTCGACCTCCGGGGACCCCTCGACGGCGGCCTTCTCGGACAGGCCCTCGCCCGCCTCGCCCGGCGCCACGACATCCTCCGCACCACCTACCACGCAGGCCCCGACGACACCCCGGTCCAGCGCGTCGACACCGAGCTCACCGTCCCCTTCGACCTGGTCGATCTGCGGCATCTCCCCGCCGCCGAGGCCGCCGAGCGCACCGGGGAACTCGCCCGTGCCGCGGCCGGCCACGTCTTCGACCTCGGCGCCGGATCACCGGTACTGGTACGGCTCATCCACACCGGCGAGGAGAGCGCGACCCTGGTCCTGGTCGCCCACCACATCGCCTGGGACGACGCCACCTCCGGGGTCTTCTTCGGCGAGCTGATGGAGGAGTACCGCGGTCTCCTCGCCGGAACCGCGCCCGACCGGGGCCCCGCCCTTCAGTTCGCCGAGGCCGCCCGCCCCGAGCGTCCCCCCACCGCCCGGCCCGAGGGACTGGCGTACTGGCGCGAGCGCCTCGCCGACCCGCCGGCGCCCGTCGCGCTGCCCGGGCTGAGCGGCGGCAGCGGCGGCGCCGGACGCCCCGGTGACGACCAGGCACACCGGCTGCGGCCCGGCACCGGCCGCCGGATCCGGGAGTTCGCCCGCCACCGGGGCGCCTCCCCCTTCATGGTGCTGCTCGCCGCCGTCAACGCCCTTCTCCACCGCACCACCGGCGCCCGCGACCTCGTCATCGGCGCACCCGTCGTCAACCGGGACTTCCCGCGCTCCGAGCAGGTCGTCGGCTACCTCGGCAACACCCTCGCCCTGCGGTCCGCCGTGGACCCCGCCGACACCTTCACCGAACTGGTCGCCAAGGCCCGCGCCGGCTGCGTCGAGGCGTACGAGCACCAGGACATCGAGCTCGACCGGGTCGCCCGCGAGGCCGACCCGCACCGCCGCCACGGCGAGCAGGGCCTGTTCAATGTGGTGCTCTCGCTCCGCAGCACCGTACTCGCGCCCTTCGCCGCCGCCGGGCTCACCGCGACCCGCCGCCACCTCTACAACGGCAGCGCCCGCTTCGATCTGACCCTGGCCGCCGAATTCACCGGCGACGAGGTCGGTGTCGAGGCCAACCACTGGGCCGACGAGGGCGCCGCCGCCATGGCCCGGCAGCTCCTGCGCCAACTGGACACCCTCCTCAACGCGGCACTGGACCGGCCCGACGCGCCCCTGGCCGCCCTCGACCCGCTCACCGGACCGGAACGGTCACGGATCATCGCCGCCGGGTCCGGCGAGAGCTCCCCGGAGATCACCGGCTCCCTGCTGCCCGGGCTCTTCGAGGCGCGGGCCGGCCGCACCCCGGACGCCACCGCCCTGCTCTCCCCGGCCGGCGCCCTGAGCTACGCCGAGCTGAACGCCCGCGCCAACCGCCTCGCCCGCCATCTGGCCGAACGCGGCATCGGCCCGGAGAACCTGGTCGCCCTCTCCGTACCGCGCTCCCCTGACACCGTCGTCGCCGCGCTGGCCGTGCTCAAGGCCGGTGCCGCCTATGTCCCGGTGGACCCGGCCTATCCGGCGGACCGGATCCGCCTGATGCTCACCGACGCCGCTCCCGCCCTCCTCCTCACCACCGCGGCGGCCGACCCCGGCCTGCCGCGCACCGACAGGGTGCCCCGGCTGCTCCTGGACGCCCCGGAGACCGCCGCCGTCCTCGGCGCGTACGGCGCGGACGACCTCGCCGGCCACGACCGGACCGTACCCCTGCGCCCGGACCATCCGGCCTATGTCATCTACACCTCGGGCTCCACCGGTACCCCCAAGGGCGTGGTCGTCTCCCACCGGGCGCTCGCCGCCCATCTGGAGTGGGCCGGACGGATCTTCACCGGCCTGGCCGGGCACACCCTGATGCACTCCTCCGTCTCCTTCGACTTCTCGGTGACCCCGATGTACGGCCCGCTCCTCCAGGGAGGTGTGCTCGAACTCTGCGAGGACACCCTGGACGCGCTGGCCTCGGCCGCCGGCCGGGCCACCTTCCTCAAGATCACTCCCAGCCATCTGCCGCTGCTCCCCGCAGTCCGGTTCTCCGAGACGGGGCAGCGGACCCTGGTGATCGCGGGCGAGGCCCTGCGCGGCGAGGCACTGGAGGACTGGCGGCCCCCGGCGGCGGGCTCGATCGAGGTCATCAACGAGTACGGCCCGACCGAGACCACCGTCGGCTGTCTCCTCCACCCGCTCGGCACCGCCGAGAACACCCCGCCCGGCCCCGTCCCGGTCGGCCGCCCGGTGCCCCACACCCAGTGCCATGTCCTCGACTCCGGGCTGAGCCCCGTCCCCGACGGAGTCACCGGCGAGCTGTACGTCGGCGGAGTCCAGCTCGCCCGCGGCTATCTCGGGCGGCCCGGTCTCACCGCGGCCCGTTTCGTGGCCAGTCCCTTCACCCCCGGTGAGCGTCTTTACCGCACCGGCGACCTGGCCCGCCGCCTGCCGGACGGCACCCTGGAGTTCATCGGCCGCGCGGACGACCAGGTGAAGATCCGCGGCTTCCGGATCGAACCCGGCGAGATCGAGGCCGCGGTCGCCGCCTTCCCCGGTGTGACCGCCGCCGCCGTCACCGCCCACGACGACGGCCCCGGAGGCACCTACCTCGCCGCCTGGGCCGTCCCGTCCGCCCCCGGCGCCGTCGACGAGGACGCGCTCCGCGACCATCTGACGGACCGCCTTCCGGAGCACGCGGTACCCGCCGCGATCACGCTGCTCGACGCGCTGCCGCTCTCCCCGTCCGGCAAGACGGACCGCAGGGCACTGCCCGCACCGGGCTTCACCGCCGCCGCACCGGCCCGCGAACCGCGCACCGGAACCGAGCGGATCCTGTGCGAGCTCTTCGCCGGACTGCTCGGCGTCGACGAGGTCGGCGTGGACGACTCCTTCTTCGAGCTCGGCGGCGACAGCATCGTCATCATCTCGCTGGTCTCCCGGGCCCGTGCCGCCGGACTGGCGATAGCCCCCGGCGATGTCTTCGCCCACCGCACCCCCGCCGCGCTGGCCGCCGCCGTCACCGCCTCCGCCGAGCCGGAGCCGGCCCCGGAGGAGCGGCGGCCGGACGACACCGGAACGGCCGCCCCCACCCCCCTCATGCGGGCCTTCGACGCCCGCCCCGGAGGTCTGCTGCCCCGCCATCACATGTCCGCGCTCCTCGATCTCCCCGGCGACGTCGACCTGCCCGGCCTGACCGCCGTCCTCCAGGCCCTCATCGACCACCACGGGGCGCTGCGCTCCGTACTGAGCACCGGCCCGCTCCTCACCGTGCGCCCGCCGGGCACCGTGTCCGCCGGATCCCTGCTGCACCGCGCCGACCTCACGGGACTCACCGGAAGCGAGCGCGACGCCCGCACGGCGAAGGAACACGCCGACGCGCTGGCCGGGCTCGACCCCGCCGCCGGGACCATGCTCCGGGCCGTCTGGTACGACAACGGCCCCGCCGGCGGCCGGCTCGCGCTGCTCATCCACCACCTCGCCGTGGACGGTGTCTCCTGGCGGATCATCACCGAGGATCTGGCCACCGCCTGGCGGGCGGTCCGCGCCGGCGAGCCGCCCCGGCTGCCCGAGGTCCGCACCTCCCTGGGCGCGTGGACCGGCGGCCTCGCCGAAGCGGCCGGGACCCCGGCGCGCATCGGGGAACTCGGCCTCTGGCGGACCGTCCTGGACGGACCCGACCCGGTGCTCGGCACCCGCCGCCCCGACCCCGCCGCCGACCGCTGGTCCACGGTGGAGACCGTGACCGTCACGGTGCCCGCCGACACCACCACCGCACTCCTGACCACCGTCCCCGCCGCCTACTACGCGGGCACCGAGGACATCCTGCTCACCGCACTCGCCCTGGCCGTCACCGCCTGGCGGCGCGAACGGGGCGTCGCGGAACCCACCACCCTGGTCACCCTGGAGGGACACGGCCGCGAGGAGAACGCGGTGCCGGGTGCCGACCCGAGCCGTACCGTCGGCTGGTTCAGCAGCCAGTACCCGGTCCGGCTCGACCTCACGGGACTCGACCTGGACCAGGCCCTCGCGGGCGGCACCGACGCCGGGACCGCCGTCAAACGCATCAAGGAACATCTGCGCTCGCTGCCGGACCGGGGCATCGGATACGGCCTGCTCCGCCACCTCAACCCGGCCGCCGCCGCCGAACTCGCCGCCCGCCCCGAACCCCAGATCGGCTTCAACTACCTGGGCCGCTTCCGCACCGGCACCGGTGCGGGGCGCCCCGAGTGGACCATCGGACCCGGCGGGCTCACCGCCGCCTCCGACCCCGAGATGCCCGCGCCCTCGGCCGTGGTCGTCAACGCCCTCACCGAGGAAGGACCCGAAGGACCCCTGCTCACCGCTCACTGGACCCACGCCACCGGCATCCTCACCACCGAGGAGACCACCGCACTCGCCGGTCACTGGCAGCGTGCCCTGACCGCGCTCACCACGCACGCGGACCGTCCGGACGCGGGCGGCCACACCCCTTCCGATCTCTCCCTGGTCTCCATCGACCAGAGCAGGCTCGACGCTCTCGAATCGAGGTGGCGCACCGCATGAACGCCCGATCCCCGATCGAGGACGTCCTCCCGCTGACCCCGCTCCAGGAGGGTCTGCTCTTCCACTCCGTCTACGACGAGACCTCGCTCGACGTCTATGTCGCCCAGCTCCTGATCGATCTGACCGGCCCGCTCGACCCCGCCCGGCTGCGCCGTGCCGCCGAGGCCCTGGTGAGCCGCCACACCTGTCTGCGCGCCGGATTCATCCGCGACGGCGACTCGCCCCTCCAGGTGGTCCTCCGCGAGGTCACCGTCCCCTGGCGGCAGACCGATCTCTCCCATCTCACCGGGGAGGACCGGACCGCCGAGCTCGACCGGCTGGTCGAAGCCGACCGGATCCACCGCTTCGACCTGGAGCAGCCACCGCTCATCCGCTTCCTCGTCGTCACCACCGGCCCCGGCCGGCACCGGCTCGTGATGACCAATCACCACATCGTCCTCGACGGCTGGTCCACCCCCCTCCTGATGCGCGACCTCTTCGCGCTGTACGCGGCCGACGGAGACCCGGCCGCCGCTCTCCCCCCGGCCCGGCCGCACCGCGACTTCCTCGCCCACCTCGCCGGCCGGGACCGGGACGCGGCACTGGCCGCCTGGCGCACGGCGCTCGACGGTGTGAGCGAACCCACCCTTCTCGCGCCCGGCCGCCCCGACCGGCCCCAACTGCCCGCCGAGGTCTCGGCGAAGCTGCCGGCCGGCCTCACCGCCCGGCTGACCGCGCTCGCCCGGGGCCGGGGAGTCACCCTCAACACCGTGGTCCAGACGGCCTGGGGCATCCTGCTCAGCAGGCTCACCGGACGCCGCGACGTGATCTTCGGCGGCACCGTCTCCGGCCGCTCCCCCCTGTTGCCGGGTGTCGAGACCATCGTCGGGCTGCTGATCAACACCCTGCCGGTACGGATCCGGCTCGATCCGGCCGAAACCGTCACCGACCTGCTCACCCGTGTCCAGGCCGAACAGGCCGCCCTCGTCGACCACCAGCAGCTCGGCCTCTCCGACATCCAGCGCATCACCGGCACCGGCGAACTCTTCGACACCCTGACCGTCTTCGAATCCTTCCCCTTCGACGCCGGGGCCATCACCGAGGCACAGCGGGGCGCCGGTCTCACCGCCGAGTCCACGACCCGGCCCATCGCCACCCACTATCCGCTCACCCTCATGGTGATGCCGGGGCCGGACGGCCAGGAGCTCACCCTCAAGTACCGTCCGGACACCTTCGACGAGCCGGCCGCCCGGACCCTGCTCGACCGGTTCCGCCGCATCCTCGACGCCTTCGCCGACGACCCCGGCGCCCGCTGCGCCCGGGTCGGCGTACTGAGCGCCGCGGAACGCCGTGAACTGCTCACCGCCCCCACCGCACCGGAACCCTCCGACGCCACCCTTCCCGCCCTCTTCGGGGAACAGGCCGCCCGCACCCCCGACCGCGTCGCCGTCGTCCACGGCACCGAGCTGCTGACCTACCGCGAACTGAACACCCGCGCCAACCGGCTGGCACACCGGCTGATCGAACTCGGCGCGGGCCCCGAGCAGCTCATCGCCCTCGCCCTGCCCCGTTCGGCCGAACTGGTGGTGGCCGTCCTCGCCGTCCTCAAGACCGGCGCCGGATATCTCCCCGTCGACCCCGACTACCCCGCCGACCGGATCCGGCTGCTGCTCGACGACGCCGCGCCCACCGCCCTGCTGACCGTCTCCGGCGCCGCACCCGGCCACCGGGCCGGAGGCACCCCCCTGCTCCTGGACGACCCCGGGGTGCTCGCCGACCTCGCCGGCCGTCCGGAGACCGACCCCCGCACCGCGCTCCACCCCGACCACCCCGCCTACGCCATCTACACCTCCGGCTCCACCGGCACCCCCAAGGGCGTCCTGATCCCGCACCGCAATGTCGTCCGGCTCCTCGCCGCCGCGGCGCCCGTGATCCAGCCCGGACCCGACGACATCTGGAGCCTCTTCCACTCCTACTCCTTCGACGTCTCCGTCTGGGAACTCTGGGGCGCGCTCCTGCACGGCGGCCGGCTGGTGATCGTGCCCTCCGAGACCACCCGCTCCCCGGAGGACTTCCTCGCGCTCCTGGACGAGCAGCGGGTGACCGTGCTCAGCCAGACCCCGTCCGCCTTCCACCAGCTCGCCCGCGCCGTTCACGAGCGCGGTGCGCCCCCCGCCCATCTGCGGACCGTCGTCTTCGGCGGCGAGACGCTGCAACCGCCCCGCCTCGCCGAGTGGTACGCCGACCACGCCCACCGCCCGGCCGGCTCCCCGGAGCTGGTCAACATGTACGGGATCACCGAGACCACGGTGCACTGCACCCACCAGACCATGACCCGGGAGATGACCGGCTCGCCGGCGAGTGTCATCGGGGAGCCACTGCCCGGGCTGACCGCCCATCTGCTCTCCCCGGAACTGGACCTCGTCCCGCCCGGTGTCATCGGCGAGCTCTACATCGGCGGTGCCCAGCTCGCCCGCGGCTATCTCGGGCGGCCCGGTCTCACCGCGGCCCGTTTCGTGGCCAGTCCCTTCACCCCCGGTGAGCGCCTCTACCGCAGCGGCGACCTGGCCCGCCGCCTGCCGGACGGCACCCTGGAGTTCGCCGGCCGCGCGGACGACCAGGTGAAGATCCGCGGCTTCCGGATCGAACCCGGCGAGGTGGAGGCCGCCGTGGCCGCGCATCCCGGAGTCTCCCGCTGTGTGGTCCTCGCCCGCGACGACGGCCCCGGCGGTACGCGGCTGATGGCCTGGGCCGCCACCGGGGGCACCGGCCCCGCGCCCGCCCCCGCCGAACTGCGCGCCCACACCGCGGCCCTGCTGCCCCCGCACATGGTGCCCGCCGTCTTCACCGTCCTCGACACCCTTCCGCTGACCCCGCACGGCAAGGTCGACCACCGGGCACTGCCCGCACCCGACGCCGGCGCCGGCCCGCCGTCCCGCCCGCCCGCCGAGGGCGCCGAGACCACGCTCTGCGCACTCTTCGCCCAGGTGCTCCACCTGGACCTGGCCGGACCCGACGCCTCGTTCTTCGAACTCGGCGGCGACAGCATCCTCGCCATCACCCTGGTCTCCCGGGCCCGCGCCGCCGGACTGCCGCTCACCCCCCGCGACGTCTTCACCCACCGCACCCCGGCGGCCCTGGCCCGTACGGCCGCCGCCGCCCCGGCCGCGGCCCCCGCCGCCGCGGACGACGGCACCGGAGAGGTCGGCCCGACCCCCATCACCGCATGGCTCGGCTCGATCGGGGGACCGGTCGACGGACTCTCGCAGTCCGCCGTCGTCACCGTCCCGGCCGGGACCACCGGAGAACAGCTCACCACCGCCCTCCAGACCCTCATCGACCACCACGACGCGCTCCGGCTGCGCACCGGGCGGACCGGGGACGGCGGCTGGACCCTGTATGTCCGGCCGCCCGGTTCGGTGCCCGCCGGGCCCCGGCTCCGCCGGACGGAGTGCGCCGGCGGGGATCCCGCCCGGCTCGCCGGATCCCGGGCCGGAGCCGCCCGCGCACGCCTCGCCCCCGGCACCGGCGCCGTGCTCGAAGCCGAATGGCTGGACGCCGGAGCGGACCGCCCCGGCGCGCTGCTGCTGGTCCTCCACCATCTGGCCGTGGACGGTGTCTCCTGGCGCGTTCTGCTGCCCGACCTCGAAACCGCGCTCGCCGCCGCGGGCGACGGCATCCCCGCCGAACTCCCCGCCCGCACCACCTCCCTGCGCCGCTGGGCCGAACTCCTCGGGGAGGAGGCCCGCCACCCCCGCCGCACCGCCGAACTCCCGCTGTGGACCCGGATTCTCGCCGACCCGGGCCCACTGCTCGGCGGGCGGCGCCCCGACCCCCTCCGCGACACGGCGGGCACCGCCGGACGCCTGGAGCACCGGCTCCCGGCCCGGCACACCGGACCGCTCCTCGGCCGGGTCCCGGCCCGCTACCACGCCGGAGTACAGGACATCCTGCTCGCCGCGCTGACGATCGCGGTCGGACAGTGGTCCGAGGGCGGGCTGCCCGTGGTCGTCGACGTGGAGGGCCACGGCCGGCACGAACACCTCTTCCCGGGCACCGACCTCTCGCGCACCGTCGGATGGTTCACCACCGTGCACCCGGTCCGGCTGACCACCGGCCCGCTCACCCCCGACACCGTCCGCGACGACCCCGCGTCGCTCGGCCGCGCCGTCAAGGAGGTCAAGGAACAGCTCCGCGCCGTCCCCGACGCCGGCCTCGGCCACGGCCTGCTGCGCCGGCTCAATCCGGACACCGCCCCGGCCCTCTCAGCCCTTCCCGAACCGCTGATCGGCTTCAACTACCTGGGCCGTTTCACCGCGCCGGGGGACGGCGCCGGGGAGACGGACCCGGCCGCCGGAGCCGGCGGCCCGATCGGCGGCGGCGCCGACCCCGGCATGCCGCTCACCCACGCCATCGAGGTCAACGCCGCCACCTGGGACACCCCGGCCGGACCCCGGCTCACCGCCCGCTGGACCTGGGCCCCGTCACTGCTCACCGAGGAGCGGGCACAGGCCCTCGCCGACGCCTGGTTCACCGTCCTGGAGGCGCTCGCGGCGGGCGCCGAACTGCCGGGCGCGGGCGGCCACACCCCCTCCGACATGCCCCTGATGGAGCTCACCCAGGACGACATCGACGCCCTGGAAGCCGAATTCGACACCCCCGGCGCCGGGCCGGCCGGCGCACCGCGGGCCGCGTTCGAGGACACCGACACCGACAGGATGCCGTCATGACCCAGCAGTCCCGCATCGAGGACGTCCTCCCGCTCACCCCGCTCCAGGAGGGGATGCTCTTCCACACGCTGCTCGACGACGGACAGGGCCCGGACGTCTACACCGTCCGGCTGGGTGTCGACCTCGGCGGCCCCGTCGACGCCGCCGCGCTGCGCCGTGCCGGACAGGCCCTGCTCGACCGGCATCCCGGCCTCAGGTCCGCCTTCCGCACCAACTCCCGCGGCCGCTCGATGGCCGTGGTGCTCCGGCGGGTCGGACTTCCCTGGACCGAGCACGATCTGTCCGGACGCGACGCCCCGGAACAGCTCGCCGCCCTGGCCCGGCTCGCGGACGGCGAACGCGCCCGGCGGTTCGACGTCCGCACACCGCCCCTGCTGCGGATGGCACTGATCCGGCTGGCCCCCGACCGCCACCGGCTCACCCTCACCTTCCATCACGTCCTGCTCGACGGCTGGTCCTCGCCCCTGGTCCTGCGCGAACTGCTGGCGCTGTACGAGGGGTACGCCGCCGGGGTCCCCGCGACACTGCCCGCCGTCACCCCCCACCGCGATCATCTGGCCTGGCTCGGCTCCCGCGACCGGGCCGCCACCAGCGCCGTCTGGGACGAGGCCCTGGCCGGTCTCGACGGCCCCACCCTGCTCGCCGGGCCCGCGCCGGCGCGCACCCCCGTACTCCCGGACCGGCTCGACCTCACCACCCCGCCGGCCCTCGCCGCCGGTCTGCACACCCTGGCGCGCGGCCGGGGACTGACCGTCAACACCCTGGTCCAGGCCGCCTGGGGGCTGCTGCTCGCCCGCCGCACCGGCCGCTCCGACGTGGTCTTCGGCACCGTGGTCTCCGGCCGGCCTCCCGAGATCGCCGGGGTCGAGTCGATGATCGGGCTCTTCATCAACACCGTGCCGGTACGCGTCCGGCTGGACCCCGCCGAGCCCGTCGGCGCCCTGCTGGACCGGCTCCAGGACGAGCAGTCGCGGCTGCTGGGCCACCAGTACCCGGGCCTGGCCGACATTCAGCGCTCGGTCCCGGCCGCCGACGGCGGCGAACTCTTCGACACCCTCGCCATCGTGGAGAACCATCCGCCCGCCACCACCGGCGAGACGGTGGCGGGACTGCGGGTCACCGGTCTCCACGGCGAGGACGCCACCCACTACCCGCTCACCCTCACCGCGGTCCCCGACCGCACCACCCCGGGCGGCCTCCGGCTCACCCTGGACCACCGCCCGGACACCTTCGACAGCGCCGAGGTCGCACTCCTCGGGGAACAGCTCCTGCGGATCCTCGGACGGCTGGCCGGCGACCCCGCACTGCCCACCGCCCGCTGCGATGCGCTGAGCCCCGGCGAGATCGGCCGGGCCCTGGAGAGCTGGCGCGGCGAGAGCGCGCCGCTGCCCGCCCTGACCCTGCCGGAGCTGTTCCGGGCACAGGTGGCCGCGACCTCGGACGCCGAGGCCCTGGTCCACGAGGGCGGCAGCCTCGGCTACGCCGAGCTCAACACCCGCGCCAACCGCCTCGCCCGGATCCTCATCGCGCGCGGCATCGGCCCCGAGAGCACCGTCGCCCTCGCGCTGCCCCGCTCACCCGAGCTGGTCACCGCGATCCTCGCCGTGCACAAGGCCGGTGCCGCCCATCTGCCCATCGACCCGGAGTACCCGGCCGACCGCATCGCCCTGATGCTCGGGGACGCCCGCCCCGCCCTGCTCCTGACCGCCGACGGCACCCCCGGGGCGCCGCCTCACGACACCCCCCGGCTGGCCATCGGCCCCGGCACCGGCAGCGACCTGCCCGGCCACGACATCGACCCGTCCGAGCGGACGGCACCCCTCCACCCCCTCCATCCCGCGTACACCATCTACACCTCGGGATCCACCGGCCGCCCCAAGGGCGTCACCGTTCCGCACGCCGGTATCGTCAACCGGCTCCGCTGGACCCAGCACGCCCACCCCCTGGGCCCCGGCGACCGGGTGCTCCAGAAGACCTCCGCCGGATTCGACGTCTCCGTCTGGGAGTTCCTGTGGCCGCTGGCCACCGGGGCCACGCTGGTCCTCGTCCGCCCCGGCGGTCACAAGGACCCCGCCCATCTCGCCGAGCTGATCCGCGACGAGCGCATCACCACCGTCCACTTCGTCCCCTCCATGCTGGATGTCTTTCTCCAGGAGCCGGGCGCCGCCGAGTGCCGCTCGCTGCGCAGGCTGCTGTGCAGCGGCGAGGCGCTGCGCCGCGAGACCGCCGACCGCTGCCGGCGGGTGCTCGGCCTGAGCCCGCACAATCTCTACGGCCCCACCGAGGCGTCGATCGACGTCACCGCCCACCCGCACGACCCCGGGGCCCCGCCCGCGCCGACCGTGCCCATCGGCCGGCCCGTGCACAACACGCGGGTGTACGTCCTCGACCACGCGCTGCGCCCGGTCCCGCCCGGCGTCGGCGGTGAGCTGTACCTCGCCGGCCCCCAGCTCGCCCGCGGCTATCTCGGCCGCCCCGGCGCCACCGCGACCCGCTTCTGCGCCGACCCCTTCGGCGGCCCGGGCGAGCGCATGTACCGCACCGGTGACCTGGTGCGCTCCGACCCGGACGGGGTGCTGGAGTTCATCGGCCGCACCGACGACCAGGTGAAGATCCGCGGCTTCCGGGTCGAACCGGGCGAGGCCGAGGCCGCGCTCACCGGTGCCCCGGGCACCTCCCGGGTCCGTGTGGTCGCCCGTGAGGACCGCCCCGGCGACCCGCGCCTGGTCGCCTACGCCGTACCCGCAGCCGGCGCCCCGGCCGGGCGGCTCGACCTCGAAGCTCTCCGCGCCCACGCCGCCCGCACCCTGCCCGAACACCTGGTGCCCGCCGACTTCGTGGAGATCCCCGCCCTGCCGCTCACCGCCAGCGGGAAGCTGGACCGCCGCGCCCTGCCCGCCCCCGGCCGGGAGCCGGCGGTCGGCGGCCGGGCCCCGCGCACCCCGCGCGAGCGCCTGCTCTGCGCGCTCTTCGCCGATGTCCTCGAACTGCCCGCCGCCGCCGGCCCCGACGACCACTTCTTCCGCCTCGGCGGCCACTCCCTGCTCGCCGCCCGGCTGGTCAGCAGAATCCGCGCCGAGCTGGACACCGAGGTGCCGCTGCGCGCCGTCTTCGACGCGCCCACCCCGGCCCGGCTCGCCCTGCTGCTGGACGGCGGGCCCGCGGCCGCACCGCCCCTCACCGCCGCCGTACGGCCCCCGGTGATCCCGCTCTCCTCCGCCCAGCGGCGGCTCTGGTTCCTGGACCGGCTCGACACGGAGGGCACCACCTACAACATCCCCTGGGCCTGGCGGCTGACCGGCCGGATCGACCCGGCCGCCCTGCGGGACGCGCTCGGCGATCTGACCGGACGCCACGAGGCCCTGCGCACCGTGCTGCCCGACGACGGCGGCGTACCGCGCCAGCATGTCCTGGCCCCGCACGAGGCCCGCCCCGTGCTCCACACCGAGGACATCACCCCGGATCTGCTGCCCGGCCGCCTCGCCGCGGCGGCAGGCCACCGCTTCGCCCTGGACCGGGAGATTCCGCTCCGCGTCCATCTGCTGACCACCGGACCCGGCGAACATCTGCTGGTCCTGCTGGTGCACCACATCGCCGCCGACGGCTGGTCACGCGGGCCGCTGCTGCGCGACCTGGACACCGCCTACGCCGCCCGGCTGGCCGGCCGGGCACCCGACTGGGCGCCGCTGCCCGTCCAGTACGCCGATCACACCCTGTGGCAGCGCGAACTGCTCGGCCCCGAGGACGACCCGGACAGCCTCGGCCGTACCCAGGAGGCGTACTGGACCGCCGCCCTCGCGGGACTCCCCGAGGAGCTCGCCCTCCCCGCCGACCGGCCCCGGCCCGCCGTCGCGAGCCACCGGGCGGACACGGTGTCCTTCGCCGTGCCGCCGGCCCTCCACCGGGACCTGCGCGATCTCGCCCAGCGCTGTGACACCAGTGTGTTCATGGTCTTCCAGGCCGCGCTCGCCGCCCTGCTGACCCGCCTCGGCGCCGGAACCGACATCCCGCTCGGCACCCCGGTCGCCGGCCGCACCGACGAGGCCCTCACCGATCTCGTCGGCTCCTTCACCAACACTCTCGTCCTGCGCACCGACACCTCCGGCGACCCCGCCTTCCGGGAACTCCTCGCCCGGGTCCGGGAGGGCGGCCTCGCCGCCTACGCCCACCAGGAACTTCCCTTCGAACGACTGGTCGATCTGCTCAACCCGGCCCGCTCGCTCGCCCGGCACCCGCTCTTCCAGGTCATGCTCGCCCACCAGGTCGCCCCGCCCGCCCGGCCCACCCTGCTCGGGGTGCCCGCCGCCCGGCACGACACCGGGCTGCGCACCGCCAAGTTCGACCTCGCCGTCGATCTCACCGAACACCCGGACAGCGACGGGGTCACCGGCCGGATCGACTTCCGGCTCGATCTCTTCGACGCCTCCTCCGTCCGCTCGCTGGCCGAGCGGCTGGTGCGGGTCCTCGAAGCGGTCACCGCCGACCCGGACCGGCCGCTCAGCCGGATCGATGTGCTCTCCGACCGCGAACGCGCCCTCGTCCTCGGCGAGTGGAGCGGCGCCGGCTCCGTCCAGACCCCCGTCACCCTCGTCGGCGCCTTCGAGGAACAGGCCGCGCTCCGGCCGGACGCGATCGCCGCGGTCCTGGAGCGGGACGAGGTCACCTACCGGGAGCTGGACGAGCGCGCCAACCGGCTGGCCCGGCTGCTGCTGGCGCACGGCGGGGGCCGCGAGAGCCTGATCGCGCTCGCCCTGCCCCGCTCCGTCGACACCGTGGTGGCGCAGCTCGCCGTGGTCAAGGCGGGCAGCGCCTATGTGCCGCTGGACATCGACCACCCGGCCGAGCGGATCGCGCTGATGCTCCGCGACGCCGCCCCGGCGGCCGTCCTCACCGTCACCGGACTCGCGGGGCGGATCGCCGGTGCCTGCCCGGCCGCCGAGGTGATCTGCCTGGACGACCCGGCCGTCGGGGACCGTACCGCCGGGCTCCCGGCCGCCGCGGTCACCGACGCCGAACGCGGCGGAGCCGTACGGCCCGAGAGCGCCGCGTACCTCGTCTACACCTCCGGTTCGACCGGCCGCCCCAAGGGCGTGCTGGTCACGCACGCGGGAGTCGCCGGACTGATCGCGACCCAGCGGGAGCGCTTCGGCGTGGGCCCCGGCACCCGGGTGCTCCAATTCGCCTCACCCGCTTTCGACGTGGCGTTCTGGGAGCTCTGCCTGGCCCTGTGCACCGGCGGCCGGCTGATCATCGTGCCGGCCGAACGGCGGGTCGCCGGACCCGAGCTGACCGAGTACGCCATGGAGCACGGCGCCGACTTCCTGGTCCTGCCCCCCGCGCTGCTGGAGGCGCTGCCGCCCGAGTGCACGCTCCCGGAGGACTCGGTGCTGCTGGCCGGCACCGAGCGGGTCTCCCCCCAGCTCGTCACCCGCTGGGGGAAGGGCCGCCGGCTCTTCAACGCCTACGGACCCACCGAGGCCACCGTCAACTCCACCCTCGGCGCGTGCGATCCGGCCGAGTACACCGGCACAGCCCCCGGTTCGGTCCCCATCGGCGTGCCGGATCCCGGCACCCGCGCCCATGTACTCGACGCCGCCCTGCGCCCGGTGCCGCCGGCGGTTCCCGGCGAGCTCTATCTGGGCGGCGCGGGGCTGGCCCGCGGCTACCTCGGGCGGGCCGCCCTGACGGCGGAGCGCTTCGTCGCCGACCCCTTCGGCCCCGCCGGGGCCCGGCTCTACCGCACCGGTGACGTCGTGCGCCGGCGGCACGACGGGCGGATCGACTTCATCGGCCGCACCGACGACCAGGTGAAGATCCGCGGCTTCCGGATCGAACTCGGCGAGGTCGAGGCCGCGCTGACCGCCCTGGACGGTGTGGTGTCGGCGGCCGTGACGGTCCGCGAGGATCTGCCCGGCGGGCGCCGGCTGGTCGGGTACGCGGTCGGCGGCGAGGGCCGGGTCCTCGATCCGGACGCCCTGCGGAGCGCGCTGGCGGCCGTGCTGCCCGGTCCGATGGTGCCGTACGCCGTCGTGGTGCTCGACGCGCTGCCGGTGACGGGCAGCGGAAAACTCGACCGCGCGGCGCTCCCGGCGCCCGCCCGGCGGAGCCCGTCCGAGGGAGAGCGGCCGTCCGGCCCGGTCCAGAAGGCTCTGGCCGATCTGGTGGCCGATCTGCTGGGGCTGCCCGCCGTCGGTGTGGACGAGGACTTCTTCGCGCTCGGCGGCCATTCGCTGCTGGTACCGCGGCTGCTGGCCCGGGTCCGGGAGGAACTGGGCGCGGAGGTGGCGACCAGGGCCTTCTTCGACGGCCCCACAGTGGCGGAGCTGGCCCGAGCGGTGGAGGCGGCCACGGCCGCCGTCGCGGTCCCTGCCGGATCCGCTCGGGACGGCGCTCCGGCGCCCGGCTCGCCGCGCTCCGAAGCGGCGGGTGCCGCGGCGGCCGACCCGCAGGCCGCGCAGCTGCGCGCCGACGCACGGCTCGATCCGGCTCCGCTTCTCCCACCCGGCCCCGCCGTCCCCGCCGGCCGCCCGGCCGAGATCCTGCTCACCGGTGCCACCGGATTCGTCGGCGCCTTTCTGCTGGACACCCTGCTGGCCCGTACCGGGGCCAGGGTGCACTGCCTGATCCGGGCCGCCGACCCGGAGCGCGCGGCCGTACGCCTGCGGGAGACCCTGGACCGCTTCGGCCTGCCCGCCCCGCCGCCCGGCCGGGTCGTCGTCGTCCCCGGCGATCTGTCCCGGCCCGGTCTGGGACTGGCGCCCGCCGACCACCGGGAACTCGCCGAACGGATCGACACCGTCTTCCACAACGCGGCCTCGATCAGCCTGCTCCGCGGCTATCCGGCACTGCGCGCGGGCAACACCCTGGGTACCGCCGAGATCGTGCGGTTCGCGATGACCGCCCGGCTCAAGCGGCTGCACCACACCTCCACGCTCTCGGTGATCCCCCGGCTGGAGTCGGGGCATGCGCGCTGGCCGGCCGAGGAGGAACTGCCCGAGATCGACGGCCCGGGGAACGGCTATGTGATGAGCAAGCGGGCCGCCGAGGCGCTGGTGGCCCGGGCCGGCCGGCTGGGGGTGCCCACCACCGTCCACCGGCTGGCCCGGGTGACCGGGCACAGCCGCACCGGGGCGTGGACGGCGGACGACTTCCTGGCACGGCTGCTGGTCGGCTCGCTGCGGGTGGGCCTGCTGCCCGCCCACGGTCCGGCGGAGTTCTGGACGCCGGTGGACCAGGTGGCCGAGGGGATGGTTGAGCTGGCGCTGCGGCCGGATGCCCCGGACGGGGGCGGGATCTTCCACCACGCGGACACCCCGGCGATCTCCATGGCCGAACTGGGGGAGTGGATGGCCGCCTGCGGCCGCCCGGTGGGCCTGGCCGAACCGGCCGAGTGGGCGGAGGCCCTGGCGGCGGACCCGGGGAGCCCGGTGACTCCGTTCCTGCCCCAGCTGCGCGGCCAGGGCCCGAGGCCGCCGGTGCCCTGGGTGCCGGAGCCGTTCCGGACCGAGCGGCTCCGTGCCGGTCTGGCCGGCTCCGGACTGACCAGGCCCGCCCCGGGACCCGGACTCGTGGAGCTCTATCTCCGCTTCTTCGAGTCCCACGGGCTGCTGCCCCCGAAATGACCCGTCAGCGCGCGCGGTTGTGCCGCCCCCGGAGAAGGGGACGGCACAACCGGGCGGTCACGGCCGCGGGGCGGCTACTTCAGCGCCTGCGCGAGCAGCGGCTCCAGCCCCTTCACCGCATGCGGGATGCTCAGCACCGACGCACTGGACAGCGCCAGGCCGACCGAGGGGTCGGCGGGGAAGACCAGACGGTTCTCCTTCGCCGCCTTCATGGCCGCGATCTGCGGATACTGCTTCAGCGTCGCGGCCAGCGGCAGCTGCTGCTGGCTCAGCAGGATCACCACGTCGGCGTCCGCCTCACCGGCCTTCTCGGCGGAGAGCTCGGCGAAGTACTTCTCCTGGCCCAGGCCGGTCACATACTCGGTCGGCTCGAGGCCGAGCGCGGTGACGAGCTGCATCCGGGTGTCCCCGGTCGTGTAGATGCCGATCTTGCCCGCGAAGGCGAGCAGGATGGAGACCGTCTTCCCGGCGAAGGCGGGGTTCCGCTCCGCCGTGGCCTTCAGCAGCGCTTCGGTCTCCGCGATCAGCTCCTCACCCCGTTTCGCCCGCCCGACGGCGGTCGAGATCACCCGGGTGGAGTCCCGCCAGGGCACCGTGTTGGGAGCGGCGCCCTTGGGCAGGCCCACGGTGCGGGCGATGTCGGTCAGCGTCCTGTACTCGGTCTCGTCGCCGCCGGACTGCACATTCACGATCAGATCGGGGGCGAGGGAGGCCACCTGCTCGAAGTCGAACGGGGGCTTGAGGATGGCCGGAGTCTTTCCGCCGAGGGACTTCTCCGCCCAGCTCCCGACGCCCCGCTTCATCGTCGGGATGAACTGCCAGACGCCCACCGGCACTATGCCCAGCGCCAGCAGTACATCGTGGTCGGTGCGCCCGAGCGAGAGCACCCGCTTCGGCTGCCCGGGGATCTTCACCGAGCCGAACTTGTCCTCGACCGTGACCGGGAAGGTTCCCGCCCCGGCGGAACCGCCCGGCTCGGACGGCTTGGCGGGCTCGTCCTTGCCGCAGGCGGCGAGCAGCGCGGTCGAGCCGATCACCGCACCGAGCGAGAGCAGGCCCCGGCGGCTCAGCGGGCGTTCGCGGTCGGTCGGTCTGGTCATGGCATGGCCCTGTCTGTGAGTGTCGGTGGAGTGGCGGCGACCGGTCCGGACCCGTCCGTCCGAGGGCGTGGTGAGGCGCGTCGCCGCGCCGTCGCGGCCCGGACTCCGCCCGGTTCAGGTGATCGCGCAGACCGACCCTAGTCAGGTAAGGCTCACCTTGGCAAAGCGTACAGTTGAGCGCATGTGAAGCTGACGATGCGTCAATACGGCTGTGCCATAGGCGGGTTGATGGGGCATCCGGGCGAAATGACTCCCTGGCAGGGAGAGTTGACTTAGGTTAGGCTAACTTTGCTTGGGGGTTGGGTGGTGCCCGTGAGGCGTGTTCCGGAGATGCCCCGGCCCCCTTCCCGTGCATACGAGCCGAAGACGGCGCCGCCGCGCCGGCGCCCGACCGAGCGACAGGAGACGCAGATGGCTGGTTCGACGCTCGCCCTGACAATCGAGGGTGATGGGGGCCCGGTTTCCGAGGCCATCCGCCGCGACCGCGCCAACCTCCGGGAATTGCTGCACCAGCACGGCGCGCTGCTTCTCCGCGGTTTCGACGTCGGAGGGGTGGACGGCTTCGAGGCCGCGGTGCGCGAGCTCTCCGGTGCCCCGCTGACGTACACGGAACAGTCCTCGCCGCGCAGCGTGATCAAGGGCAAGGTCTACACCTCGACGTCGTATCCGGCCCATGCCGAGATACCCCTGCACAATGAGATGTCCTACCAGGCCACATGGCCGCTGGTGCTCTACTTCCACTGTGTGGAGCCGCCGCTGACCCAGGGCGCCACCCCGCTCTCCTCCACCCGTCTCGTCCACGAGCTGATAGACCCCTCGGTGCGCGAGGAATTCACCCGGCGCAAGTGGATGGTGGTCCGCAACTACCGGAACGACATCGGCCTGCGCTGGTGGCAGGCGTTCGGCACCAGGGACCGCGACGAGGTCGAGCGCCTCTGCGCCGCCGGCGGCCTGGAGACCGAGTGGATCGGCACGGACGGCCTGCGCACCCGGGCGGTGCGCGAACCCGTCCACCGGCATCCCGTCACGGGCGACACGGTCTGGTTCAACCATGTGGTGATCTTCCATGTCACCAGCCTGCCCGCCGCCACCCGCGGCGGGCTGCTGGAGATCTGCGGGGAGGACGGCCTGCCGAACAACACCTACTACGGTGACGGTGAGCCGATCCCGGACGAGGTCACCGACCATCTCCGCGACTGTTACCGCCGCGCGTCGACTCGTTTCGACTACCGGCGGGACGATCTGCTGGTGGTGGACAACATGCTGGTCTCCCACGGGCGGGAGCCGTTCACCGGACCGCGCAGGATCGCCGTGGCGATGGGGGAGGCGTCCGACGCCTGAGACACCGGTCCGGCCGGCGGGCGACGGCATCGCCCACCGGCCGCTTCCGGACATCGGCGGTACACACGGGTATCCGCCGGGGCCGGGTACAGCGGAGTGCCGTACTCCTCCGGACGGCTGCCACGGCTCCGCACCGTCCGGCAGGGACACTCCCGCGGCGACGAAGGCGACAGCCGGTCACCCGAGGCCGGGCCGCGTGCCGGTGCCCCGCGTGGCGCGGGGCACCGGCCGTCACAGCGCACTCGTCATCGCGTCACCCGCGCCTCGCCGCCTTCTCCCGGAGCAGCCCGCCCAGGGCGGCCGCTGTCGGATGGGCGAAGAAATCGGCGATCCCCAGCCGCGCGCCCGTTGTCTCCCGCAGCCGTTCGCGGAGTCTCACCAGCAGCATGGAGTGGCCGCCGAGGTCGAAGAAGCTGTCGTCGGGCCCCACCTCCCGCAGCTCCAGCAGCTCCGCGAACACCGCGCAGACCGCGGTCTCCTCGGGCCCCTCGGGGGCACGCCCCGCACGGCGCTCCTCCTCCCGGGGGGCGGGCAGCGCGCTCCGGTCGAGCTTGCCGTGGCCGGTCAGCGGCAGTTCGGCCAGCTCCACGAAGGCGGCCGGCACCATGTAGTCCGGCAGCATGCGGCTCACATGCGAGCGCAGCGCCGCGATGTCCGGGGCGGCGCCCTCGGCCGGGACACAGTACGCCACGATCCTCCTGCCGATCGTGCCGTCCTCGCGGACGACCACCGCGGCCCGGGCGACGGAGGGCGCCGAGGAGAGCGCGGCGGTGATCTCACCGAGCTCGACGCGGAAGCCCCGGATCTTGACCTGCTCGTCGGTGCGGCCGAGGTAGTCGATCGCGCCGTCGGGCATCCAGCGCACCAGATCGCCGGTGCGGTACATCCGGGTGCCCGCCGGACCGAACGGGTCGGCGACGAACCGCTCGGCGGTCAGTCCGCGCCGGTCGAGATAGCCGCGGGCCAGGCCCGCGCCGGCCAGGTACAGCTCGCCGATGACACCCGCGGGGACGGGGCGCAGCGTGCCGTCCAGCACATACGCCCGGGTGTTCGCGGTGGGCCGGCCGACGAGCGGGCGCTCGCTGTCCGACACCCGGGCGGCGAGCGCGTCGACGGTCGCCTCGGTGGGGCCGTACAGGTTGTACGCGGCGGTGCCCTCCAGCCCGCGGAGCCGGTGCCACATGGGGGAGGGCACGGCCTCGCCGCCCACGCCCCACGCCAGCAGCGGGGACCGGCCGTCCTTCACCAGCCCGGCGCCCGCGAGCTGCATCGCATGCGAAGGGGTGACCTCGATGAAGTCGATCTCCTGGCGCTCGATGAAGGAGACGAGCAGCGACGGGTCTCGCAGCGTCTCCTCGGTGACGATGTGGAGCGCGTGGCCGTCGAGCATCCACAGCTGGGGCTGCCAGGAGGCGTCGAAGGCGAACGACCAGCCGTGCGCCACGCGCAGGGCCCGCCCGCCGGCCGCCGAGACCGTGGGGCGGTAGAGCAGTTCGCGGTGGCTGTGGAAGAGGTTGGCGATGCTGCGGTGCTCCACCACCACGCCCTTGGGCAGACCGGTGGAGCCAGAGGTGTAGATCACATACGCCGGATGTCCGGGCAGCGGACGGGGCAGCGGGGCCGCCTCCGGGCCGGGGGAGCGGCCGAGCCGTTCCAGCACCTCCGGCGAGTCGAGCAGCAGCGGGCGCGGACCGTCCTCGCCCGCGGCCGGGGCCAGTGCGGCGGTGGTGAGAAGAAGACGCGGCCGGGAGTCGCCGAGGATGTGCTCGACGCGTCCGGCCGGGTAGCCGGGGTCGATCGGCACATACGCGGCGCCGGCCCGCATCACCGCGAGGAGCGCGACGACGGTGTCGGCGCGGCGTGGCAGCAGCAGCGCCACGAACTCCCCCGGTCCGGCGCCGTTCTCCGCGAGCAGCCGGGCCAGCCGTTCGCTGCGGGAGTCCAGTTCGGCGAAGGTGTACGAGACATCACCGCAGACGAGCGCGGTCGCCTCCGGGGTCTCGCGCACCTGCCGCTCGAACAGCTCGGTGAGCGTGCCGTGTTCGTTCTCGACGACGTCACCCCTCCAGTCGACGAGGATCCGGTGGTGTTCGTCGGCGGAGAGCAGGTCCAGCGCGCCGAGTCTCCGGTCGGGCTCCGCCGTGACGGCCTGGAGCAGCCGGATCAGCCGGGTGGCGATGTTGGTGACGGTCGCCCGGTCGAACAGGTCGGTGCTGTACTCGATGCCGAGAGTCATCCCGTCCCGGCCGTGTTCCTCCACCACTTCGAAGGCCAGGTCGAACTTGGCGGTGCCCATCGCCACCGGCTCCTGACGGACCTCGCACCCGCCCAGCGCCAGATCGAGCGCGGGCCGGTTCTGGTGGCTGAGCATGATCTGGAACAGCGGGTGCCGGGCCATGGAGCGGGCCGGATTGAGCAGCTCGACCAGCCGCTCGAAGGGAATGTCCTGGTGGGCGTAGGCGGCCAGGTCGGTCTCGCGGACCCGGGCGACAAGCGTCCGGAAGGAGGGGTCGCCGGAGGTGTCCGTGCGCAGGACCAGGGTGTTGGCGAAGAAGCCCACGACCTCGTCCACGGCGTCGTCGGTACGGCCCGCGATCGGAGTGCCGATGGGGATGTCCGTCCCCGCGCCGAGACGGTTGAGCAGCGCGCCGAGCGCGGCATGCAGAACCATGAACACACTCGCGTCGCAGCGCCGGGCCAGGGCCCGTACCGCCCGGTGCAGGCCGGCCGGTATCTCCAGCTCGACACAGTCGCCGCGCAGGCTGGGAACGGCGGGTCGGGGCCGGTCGGTGGGGAGTGTCAGCTCTTCCGGCAGACCACCGAGGGCCTCGCGCCAGAACTCCGCCTGGGTGTGCAGCACTCCCCGCGGATCACCGGCGTCGCCCAGCAGTTCCCGCTGCCAGATCGCGTGGTCGGCGTACTGCACCGGCAGCGGGGACCAGGCCGGCGCGGTACCGCCCAGACGAGCGGCGTAGGCGCCGGCCAGGTCGCGCAGCAGGGGCAGCGCCGACCAGCCGTCGGCCGCGATGTGGTGGAGCACCAGCAGCAGGACGTGCTCGTCGTCGCCGACCCGGAACAGCTCGGCGGCGAAGGGCCGCTCCTCGTCGATGCGGAACGGCCGGGCCGCCGCCTCGGCCAGCCGGTCGGCGAGCCCGGACTCGGCGACGGGTGTCACGGGCAGCGCGGGGCGGGCCGAAGCCGGGTCCAGGATCACCTGGCGCGGGGAGCCGCCCTCGTCGGGCAGCACGGTGCGCAGCGCCTCGTGCCGGTCGGTGAGGTCGCCCAGCGCCGACTCCAGCGCGCCGTGGTCCAGTTCGCCCGAGAGCCGGGCCGCGAACGCCATGTTGTAGGCGGAGTTGGGACCCTCCAGCCGGTGGAGGAACCACATACGGGCCTGCGCGAACGACAGCGGCAGCGGATCGGGCCGCTCTCCCGCGCGCAGCACCGGACGGTCCGCCGAGTCGCCGAGCCGGCCGGCCAGCGCGGCGACGGTGGGACTGTCGAAGACGGTGCGCAGGGCCAGTTCGGCGCCGAGTACGGTACGCACCCGGCCGGCCAGCCTCGTGGCGAGCAGTGAGTGACCGCCCAGCGCGAAGAAGTCGTCGTCGATGCCGACCTGCGGCAGGCCGAGAACCTCGCCGAACAGATCGCACAGGATCTCCTCCGACGGGGTGCGCGGGCGCCTGCCCGGACCCGCGGGCGGGAGACCGGGAGCGGGCAGGGCGCCGCGGTCCAGCTTGCCGCTGGGCGACAGCGGCAGGCTCTCCAGGACCACGAACACGCCGGGGACGAGGTGGGGCGGCAGCACGGCGGCCAGATGGGAGCGGAGCGCGGCGGGGTCGGCCGGCTCACCGCACACATAGGCGACGAGCGTCGCGTCCCCCGGACCGGCGGCGTCCCGGCGGGCCACCACGGCCGCCTCGCGCACGCCCGGATGACTCAGCAGGGCCGCCTCGATCTCGCCGGGTTCGATGCGGAAGCCCCGGATCTTGACCTGCCCGTCGGTACGGCCCAGATACTCGACAACCCCGCCTCCGGTGCGCCGGGCCAGGTCGCCGGTGCGGTACATCCTGCTCCCCGGCGGGCCGAACGGGTCGGCCACGAACCGCTCGGCCGTCAGTCCCGCCCGCTTGAGATAGCCGTCCGCGAGCTGGACGCCCGCGAGATGGAGCTCGCCGGGCACCCCGGCGGGCACCGGGCGCAGCGCCGAGTCGAGGACGTACAGCGCGGTGTTCCAGACGGGCGACCCGATCGGGACCGGGCCGGCCGCCCCCGCGCCGGGCGGGCAGGGCCAGGCCGTGACGTCGACGGACGCCTCGGTGGGACCGTACAGATTGTGCAGCTCGACCTCGCCGCCGAGCCGTTCGTGGAAGGAGGTGACCAGTTCGGGGCCCAGGGCCTCGCCGCTGCACAGCACACGGGTCAGCCCGGTGCAGTGCGCGGCCCCCGGTTCCTGGAGGAAGGCGCGCAGCATCGAGGGGACGAAGTGCGCGGTGGTGATCCCCTCGTCCCGGATGAGGCGGGCGAGATGGCGGGGGTCCCGGTGTCCGCCGGGCCGGGCGACGACGAGCGTGGCGCCGGTGATCAGCGGCCAGAAGAACTCCCAGACCGAGACGTCGAAGCTGGACGGCGTCTTCTGGAGCACACGGTCGGCGGAGGTGAGTCCGTAGGCGTCCTGCATCCACAGCAGCCGGTTGACGATGCCCCGGTGCGGAACGACGACCCCCTTGGGCCGGCCGGTGGAGCCCGAGGTGTAGATGACGTACGCCGGGTGGCCGGGGCTCACATCGGCCTGCCGCGCACCGGAGGCGGGGGGCAGCCCGGCGGCCTCCGCCCCGTCGAGGGTGAGCACCGGAGCCCGCCCGCCGGCGGGCAGCGGCAGGGCGGAGAGCGTCGCCGTGTCGGTGAGCAGCGCGGCGGGGGCCGCGTCCGCCAGCATCAGGGCCAGCCGGCCGGCCGGATAGCCCGGATCCAGCGGCAGATAGGCGGCGCCCGCCCGCAGCACCGCCCGCAGCGCCACCACGAGATCGAGGGACCGGGGCAGTGCCACGGCCACCACCGACCCCGGCCCCGCGCCCCGGCCGCCCAGCCAGTCCGCCAGGCGCCCGGCACGCTCCTCCAGCTCCGCGTACGAGAGGGTCTCGCCCTCGAAGACCACGGCGGTGGCGTCGGGGGTACGCGCGCTCTGCTCCGCGAGCAGGGCGCCGAGGGTGGTGTCGGGCACCGGGCGGGCGGTGTCCCAGGTGGTGAGCGCCGTGACCTCGGAACCGCCGAGCAGGTCGAGCCGGCCCAGCGGGGTGCCGGGCGCGCAGGCGAAGGCGGTGCAGGCCCGGCGCAGCCGCTCGCCGACCCGCCGGACCTCGTCCTCGGACAGCAGGTCGGGGCGGTAACCGAGTTCCAGCCGGAGCTCGGCTCCCGGCAGCACGGTCAGGGCCAGCGGGTAGTGGACGCCCTCCGAGCCGTCCGCCCCGGTGAGCCGCAGACCGGGGGCGAGCTCGGCGAGTGAGCCGGGGTCGAAGGGATAGTTCTCGACGACCGCGAGGGTGTCGAACAGATCCCCGCCGCCCGCCAGGCGCTGGATGTCGGCGAGCCCCAGATGCTGGTGCGCCACCAGCGCGGACTGCTCCTCCTGGAGCCGGGCCAGGGCGTCGGCGAAGGTCTCCGACGGCGGCAGCGTCACCCGTACCGGCACGGTGTTGACGAACACACCGACCATGGACTCCACGCCGTGCAGTTCGGCCGGCCGGCCGGAGACGGTCGTGCCGAACACGACGTCGTCCCGGCCCAGGCTCCCGGCCAGGGCCAGCGCCCAGGCGCCCTGGGCGACCGTGCCCAGGGTCAGGCCGTGCGCACGGGCCGTGGCGGTGAGCGCGGCGGTGGTGCCCGCGTCGAGTTCGACGACGACCCGCCGGGGCCGCTCGCGGACCGCCGGGTCCGCGCCCGGGGCGATCAGGGTGGGGGAGCCCCGGCCGGCCAGGGCGGTGCGCCAGGCGGCCTCGGCGGCCGGTCCGTCCTGCGCCGCCAGCCACTCCGGATAGCGGCGCGGGGAGGCCACGGGCGGCAGCGCGCGGCCGTCCCCGGCCTCGTACAGCGCGAACAGATCCTTCACCAGGATCGGCTGGGACCAGCCGTCCAGGACGATGTGATGCACCGTCATGACCAGCTGGTGCCGGTCGGCCGCGAGGCGCAGCAGCGCGAAGCGGACCAGCGGCGGGCGGCCGAGGTCGAAGCGCCGCTCGCCGTCGAGCGCGATGAGCCGGCGGGCCTCGGCCCGCCGCTTCTCCGCGGACAGGTGCCCGAGATCGGTGTACGACCACGGCACCACCGCCCGGCGCGGTATCAGACAGGCGGCCCGCCCCTGCCTGTTGCGGCGGAAGGCGGCCCGCAGCGCGGGGTGACGGTCCAGCAGGGCCTGCGCCGCGGTGTGCAGCCGGCCCTCGTCCAGCGGGCCGCTCAGCGTGAGCGAGAGCTGCCCCGCGTACACGTCGTGGCCCTCCCCGTCCAGCTCGGCACGGAAGAGCAGCCCCTCCTGCAGGGGCGTCAGCGGGAGGATGTCCTCAAGTTCGGACCGGGCACTCACGACAGGTTCCAATCGGATTCGAAGTCGTCGATCTCGTCCTGGCTCAGGGGAATCAGGGAGAGGTCGGATGGGGTCCAGCCGCCGGCGCCGGGATCGTCCGCCTGCGCCGCCAGCACGGACAGATGGGCCAGCCAGCTGTCGGTGAGGGCCGTGATCTCGCTCTCGGCGAGGGCTTCGCCCGCCCAGGTCCAGGTGGCGTGCAGTACGGCGCCGGCCGGTTCGGCGGCGACATGCGCGTCGATCTCCAGGGCGTGCGCCAGCGGCAGCGCGGGATCGGTGTGGTGGAAGAGACCGCCGTCGCCGGTCACCGGCTCCCACGGGGCGCCGCTTTCGGCCCCGCCGAAGCGGCCCAGGTAGTTGAAGCCGATCTCCGGGACGGGCAGCGCAGCCAGCCCCTCCTCGGTCGCCGGGTTGAGATGACGCAGTGCGCCGAACCCCAGACCGCCGTCCGTGACGGCCCGGAGCTGCTCCTTCACCGCCTTGAGCGCTCTGCCGGCTCCGGCCGCCGCCGTGTCCGCCGGGCCGGCGTCCAGCCGGACCGGGCGCACGGTGGTGAACCAGCCGACGGTGCGGCCCAGATCGGCGCCCTCGACCGCGGACTCCTCGCGGCCGTGCCCTTCCAGCTGCACGGACACCGCCGTGTCCGCACCGGCGCCCCGCGCGGCGCGGCGCCGCTCGGCGACGGCCAGCGCCAGCGCGGTGAGCAGCACATCCTCGGTGTTGGCGTGGAAGGCGGCGGGCACCCGGGTGAGCAGGGCGGCGGTGCGCTCCGGGTCGAGGGAGACGGTACGGCGCCGGGCGGTGGCCGTCGTGTCCCGCGCCGGGTCCAGGGCGCGGCCCGCGAGGGTCCCGGACCCGGCGCGCAGCGCGTCGGCCCAGTGCCCGGCCCGGTCCAGCGTCGTCTCCTCGCGGGCGTAGCCGTGCAGGGACCGGGCCCAGGTGCGCAGGGACGTGCCCCGCCCGGTGGCCCCCGGGTGCTCACCGCGCCAGGCGGCGGCCAGATCGGCGCAGAGGATGCGCCAGGAGACACCGTCGACGACGAGATGGTGGATGACCAGGATCAGACGTCCGCCGGCCGTGTCGTCCGCACCCGGCCGCCACACCGCCTGCACCATCACCCCGGCGTCCGGCCGGAGCCGCGCGGCCGCGCCGGCGGCCTCCTCGGCGGGACCGGCCGCCGCCGTCCGCAGCACATCCGCGGCGCTCACCGCACCGGCGGGCGGAATGTCCAGCGCCCAGCGGCCCCCGGCCGTGCGGGTCAGCCGGGCACGCAGCGCCGGGTGACGGTCCAGGACGCTCTGCACCACCCCGGTCAGCCGCTCCCGCGTCAGCCCGGCCGGCGTGACCAGGGTCATCCCCTGGCTGTAGCCGTCGATCGGCGCCGCGGGGGTCCGCGACTCGGACAGCTCCCGCAGCCACGCCATGATCGGCGTCTCGGGAACCAGCCCGGTGCCCTCGTCGGACGCCCGGGGCGCGGTGTTCCTCACCGGCTGTGCCACCGCGGCCAGGGCCGCCGGGGTCTGATGGCGGAAGACCTCACGGGGACCGAGCGTCCAGCCCGCCGCGCGGGCCCGGCCGACGAGTTGCAGCGAGATGATGCTGTCGCCGCCCAGTTCGAAGAAATTGCTGTCGGCATCTGCCCCGGGCTGTCCGAGCAGTGCCGCGAACAGGTCGCAGAACAGCCGCTCGGCCTCATTGGCGGGCGCCCGGCCGGTGCCCTGGACGGGCAGTTCCGGCACCGGCAGCGCCGCCCGGTCCACCTTGCGGTTGGACGACTGCGGCAGGGCCTCCATCACCACCCACAGCGAGGGCACCATGTGGTCCGGCAGCAGCGCGGACGCATGCGCCCGCCACCGGTCGGGATCGGCCGGATGCCCCGGTTCCGGTACGACGTAGGCCACCAGCCGGCGGGATCCGGGCAGGTCGTCACGGGCGATGACCGCGACCTCGGCGACCCCCTCGTGCCGGCCGAGCACACCTTCGATCTCGCCGGGCTCGATACGGAAGCCCCGGATCTTCACCTGGTCGTCGGCGCGCCCCAGGCACTCCAGCTCGCCCCCCGCCGTCCAGCGGGCCAGATCACCGGTCCGGTACATCCGGACCCCGGCGGGACCGAACGGGGACGCGACGAACCGCTCGGCGGTCAGCGCGGGCCGGTTCAGATAGCCCCGGGCGACGCCGCCGCCCGCCAGATGGAGCTCCCCGGTGACGCCCGGCGGCACCGGCCGCAGCCGGCCGTCCAGAACGAAGGCGGTCGTCCCCGCCAGCGGCCGGCCGATGAGGGGTGCCCCCTCGCCGGTCACCTCGGCGACCACGGAGTCCACCGTGCACTCGGTGGGCCCGTAGAAGTTGTACGCGGTCAGACCGGGGTCGCGGCCCAGCTCCCGCCAGAGACTGTCCGGCATGGCATCCGCACCGGGTCCGAGCAGCACCGGACGGTGCCGGCCCCCGGACAGGAGCCCGTGCTTCATCAGCTGCTGCAAGTGGGACGGGGTCAGATCGAGATAGTCGATCCGCTCCTCGGCGACATACGCGGCGGCCGCCTCGGCGTCCGGATAGGTCAGCTCGTCCAGGACGTGCAGTTCGTGCCCGCCGGCCATCAGCACCATCGGGTCGAGAGCGGCGTCGAACGCGAAGGAGGCGATGTGGCCCACCCGCAGCCGGCGCCCGCCCGCTGCGGCGACCTCGGCCGGGAACCGGGTGGAGGTGTGGGCCGCGTACAGATGGGAGAGGTTGGCATGGCTCACCACCACGCCCTTGGGCCGACCGGTGGAGCCGGAGGTGTAGATGACATACGCCGCGCTGTCGCCCGCGACCTCGGCGGAGGGCGGCGCGGTGCCCTCGGGCGCCTCGTCGTCGATGAACACCGTCGCCGTCCCCGCCCGGCCCGGCAGCGATCCGGCCCCCTCACGCGTGGTGAGCAGGCACACCGGCCCGGCGTCGTCCAGGGTCTGCGCGAGCCGGTCCGCCGGGTGGGCGAGGTCCAGCGGCAGGAACGCCGCGCCCGAGCGCAGCACTCCCAGCAGCGCGGCCGGCATGAGGTGCCGGGGCAGGGCCAGCGCGACGAGCCTGTCCGGACCCGCGCCGCGGGCTGCCAGCAGCCGGGCGATCCGGGTCACCTCGGCGTCGAGCTCCGCGTAGGTCGTCCGCCGCAGCGGGCCGCCCGCGGCGCGGGTCACCAGGGCGACCTCGTCCGGGACACGGGTGGCCCGCCGGGCGAACTCGATGTGCAGGGCCCTCGCCGCGGGCGCGGGCACCGGCGCGGCCACCAGCAGCCCGCGCTCGGCCGCCGTGAGCACATCATGGGCGTCGATGGGCAGATCGGGGCGGGCGACGGCGGCGGTGAGCAGGGCGACCAGCCGGCCGGTGAGGGCGTCGACGGTGCCGCGGTCGAAGAGATCGGCGCTGTACTCGGCGAAGCCGCCGACCGCGCCGGGCCCGTCGTCCGGATCGAAGTTCTCGATGAACGTCAGGCTCAGGTCGAATGTCGCCGTGTTGGTCGCGACCACGTGCGGACGGGTGCGCAGACCCTCGATGGGCAGCTGCGACGCGGTGCCGCTCTGGTGCACCACCATCACCTGGAACAGCGGGTGACGGGCGGTGGAGCGCGGCGGGTTGAGGATCTCCACCAGCCGTTCGAAGGGCAGGTCCTGGTGCTCGTAGGCGTCCAGATTGCTTTGGCGGACCCGGCGCAGCAGTGCCGCGAAGGAGGGTGAGCCGGAGACGTCCGTGCGCAGGACCAGGGTGTTGACGAAGAAGCCGACCAGGCCCTCCAGGGATTTGTCACCCCGGCCCGCGACCGGGGTGCCCAGCGGAATGTCCTCGCCGGCGCCGAGCCTGGTGAACAGAGCCGCGACGGCGGCCTGATAGACCATGAACGGGGTGACCCCCGCCCGCACGGCCAGTTCCCGCACGGCCTCCGCCAGCGCCGCGTCCACGGTGAAACGGGTGAGGCCACCGGCGTGGGTGGACTCCGCGGGCCGGGGCCGGTCGGTGGGGAGCCGCAGCTCGTCCGGGGCCCCCTCCAGCGCGGTCCGCCAGAAGGCCGCCTGCCGTGCGGCGGGGCTCCCCGGGTCGTTCTCGGAGCCCAGCAGCTCGCGCTGCCAGAGGGCGAAGTCCGCGTACTGCACGGGCAGCGGGGCCCAGTCCGGCGCGACGCCGGCCAGCCGGGCCCGGTAGGCACCGGCCAGGTCGCCGACGAGCACCTGAAGGGACCGGCCGTCACCGGCGATGTGGTGCAGCAGCAGAAGCAGTACGTGCTCGTCGCGGCCGAGCCGGAACAGCACCGCGCGCAGCGGCGCTTCCCGGGCGAGGGCGAACACATGAGCCGAAGCGGCCGACAGCTCGGCCTCCAGCGCCTCATGGGCGATGTCACGGACCTCGAGACCCGGTCCCTCGCCGATCGGCAGCGGCTGCTGGCGAGGGGTGCCGTCCCGCTCGGTGAACACGGTGCGCAGGATGTCGTGCCGGGCGACGACGTCGCGCAGGGCCGTGTCGAGGACGGCGGCGTCCAGCGCCCCCTCCACGCGCAGGGCGAGCGGGATGTTGTAGGCGGCGCCGGTGCCCTCCAGCCGGTCCAGCACCCACAGGCGCCGCTGGGCGAAGGAGAGGGCGGCCGGTTCGTCCGTGCCGCGCGGAGCGAGCGCGGGCAGCACCGGTGACGCCTCGGCCCCGGCCAGGAGGCGGGCCAGCGCGGCGGGTGTCGGCCCGTCGAACAGGGCCCGCAGGGTGGGGCGCACGCCGAACTCCGCGTCGATGCGGGAGAGCAGCCGGGCGGCGAGCATCGAGTGGCCGCCCAGATCGAAGAAGCCGTCGTCGGGACCGGCCCCGGGCAGCTTGAGAACGCCGGCGAACAGCTCGCACAGCCGGGCTTCCAGAGCGCTCGCTGGCGCGCGTCCGGAAGCGGCCCGGAGGACCGGCGCGGGAAGGGCCCGGCGGTCCAGCTTGCCATTGCCGGTGAGCGGCAGTCTCTCCAGTGCCACGATCGCGGCGGGCACCATGTGGCCGGGCAGCACCCCGGCCAGGCCGGCGCGCAGCCGCCCGGTGTCGGGCGCCGTGCCGGGCTCCGCGCCGGTGACATAGGCGACCAGCCGGATGTCGCCGGGGGTGTCCTCGCGGGCGATGACGGCGGCCTGCCCGACCGCCGCGTCGGCGCGCAGCGCCTGCTCGATCTCGCCCGGCTCCACCCGGAAGCCGCGGATCTTGACCTGGTGGTCGACCCGGCCGAGGTATTCGAGTACGCCGTCGGGCGTCCAGCGGGCCAGATCGCCGGTGCGGTACATCCGGGTACCGGCCGGCCCGTGGGGGTCGGCGACGAAGCGCTCCGAGGTCAGGCCGGCCCGGCCCGAATAGCCGCGCGCCAGGCCGTCGCCGGCCACGTACAGCTCACCGGGGGTGCCCGGCGGCACCAGCCGCAGCCGCTCGTCCAGCAGCCGTACGGATGTGTTGTGCACGGGCCTGCCGACGGGAACGACCGGGCGCGGATGGTCCGGCCGGCATGCCCACAGGGTGGCGTCGACGGTGGTCTCGGTGGGCCCGTAGGAGTTGAACATGCGGGTGGTGGCCGACCAGCGGCGCATCAGCTCCGGGGGGCATGCCTCGCCGGCCACGATCAGCGTGACACCGTCCGGCAGCGCGTGTTCGTCCGGCAGGGTCGCCAGCACTCCCGGCGGGAGGGTGAGATGGGTGATGGCGTGCCGGGCGCAGAAGTCGGCCAGCGGCGGTCCGAGCCGGCACTCGGACGGCGCGATCACCAGCGTCGCGCCGCTGAGGAGACCCATGGTCCACTCCCACACCGAGGTGTCGAAGCTCATCGACGCGAATTGCAGAACCCGGCTCTCCGGTCCGGCGCTCAGCTCACCGGTCATGGTGGAGACCAGGCCCGGGATGCCCGCATGTGTGACCACCACGCCCTTCGGGCGTCCGGTGGAGCCGGAGGTGTGGATCAGATAGGCGGCTCCCCGCGGCGTGGCCGGGCAGCGTGCCGGCACCGCACCGAGTGCGGCCGGCCGGCCGGTGTCGTCCAGGCGCAGCAGGGGGACGTCCCCGTCGGGCAGTCGCGGGGCGGTGGCGATGTCGGTGACCAGCAGGGTGGGCCGGGCGTCGTCCAGCATCAGGGCGATGCGGCCGGCGGGGTATTCGGGGTCCACCGGCAGATAGGCCGCGCCGGCCTTCAGCACGGCCAGGGCGGCGATCAGGAAGTCACCCGAGCGCGGCAGCGCCACGGCCACCACCTGCTCGATGCCGATGCCCAGCCCGGTGAGTTCCCCGGCCAGCTCGTCCGAACGGCGGTCCAGTTCCGCGTAGGTGAGTGTGTGCCGCCGCGGACGGGCGGATTCCCCGGTCTCCCAGATCAGCGCGTCCGCGTCCGGGGTGCTCCGGGCCCGGGCCCGGAAGAGCTCGGGAATCGTCTCCCCGGCCAGTTCGCGGCGGTCGGTGCCCCAGGTGTCGAGAACCAGCTCACGCTCGTCGTCGTCGAGCAGGCCGATGTCCTCCAGGGGCGTGTCGAGCCGGTCGAGGACCGAGTCCAGGAGGGTCTCGAAGCGGCGGATCAGCCGGTCGACCGTGGCCTCGGTGTAGAGGTCCGGGCGGAAGGTGATGTCCAGGCCGAGCGGGCCGGACGGGTCCAGGACGGCGGCCACGGCGAGGTCGAAGGCGGCGGCGCCGTTGTCCACCGCCCGCTCGGTGATCCGCACGCCGGGCAGGTCGAAACCCTCCCAGACATCGCTGCGCAGCGAGAACATCACATCGAAGTAGACCTGGTGTCCCGCGGTGCGCTCCGGGCGCAGTTCCTGTACGAGCGTGTCGAAGGGCACCCTCTCGTGCGCGTACGAGGTGAGGCAGACCTCCTTCACCTGCGCGAGGAAGGCGCGGAAGGTCATGCCGGGCGCGGTGCGCGTCCGCAGTGCGAGGGTGTTGCCGAAATTCCCGACCAGGGCGTCGGCGCCGGGGTCCATGCGGTGCACTGCGGGTGATCCGACGATCAGGTCGGGCACCTGGCCGACGCGGTGGAGCAGAGCGCTGAATCCCGCCAGCAGCGCCATGAAGGGGGTGACGCCCTCGGCACGGCACACGGCCCGGAGGCGTTCGCGCAGCTCGGCGGGCAGGGTGCGGGTGATCCGTCCGCCGGTCTCGGCGCGCTCGGCGGAGCGGGGGAAGTCGGTGGGCAGGGGCAGCGGCGCGGGCGGATCGGCGAGTTGACGGCGCCAGTGGTCGAGGTCGGCGTCCGACCACGGGCGGTGCCGGTGTTCATGGGCTGCGAGATCGGCGTACTGCACCCGGAGCGGGGGCAGTTCATGTCCGCCGTACGCGGCGCGCAGCTCGGTCAGGAGGACCCGCCAGCTCGCGTCGTCCCAGGCGATGTGGTGCGCGACGAGCAGCAGTACATGCTCGTCGGCCGCCAGGCGGAGCAACTCCAGCCGGATCGGCGGTTCCCGGGTCAGGTCGAAGGGGCGGCTCGTGAGCCGGTGGGCGGCCCGGTCGACCGCCTGCTCGCTGTCGCGTCCGGCCGGTTCGCCCGGCTCGGACACGGTGAGGCAGAACTCACCCGCGGGCAGCACCGTCTGGTGCGGATCGCCGTCGGCGCCGTCGCCGGGCCGGTAGACCGTTCGCAGGATGTCGTGCCGTTCGATCACCCGGCGCAACGCGTGCTCCAGGTCCGGCACCGATATGTTTCCGGTCATCCGGGCACCCACACTGATGTGGTAGGCGGTTCCCTCCGGCTCCAGTTGACGCAGCAGCCACATGCGTCGCTGGGCGGCTGACAGCGGTGCGGGTCCCGTCACCCGGACGACGGGGGCGGCGGTCCCGGCGGTCGCGCCGGACCGGGAAATGCCCCGCTCGGCCCGCAGGCGGCGCAGCAACTCCTTTTTCCGCGCGGCCAGTTCGCCGCCGCTGTCGATGCTCACACCGGACAAGGAAGAATCACGTCCCCTCGAAGCCACACAGGTCGAGGGAACATTAACTTAGGCTAACCTAATCTGGCTATTTCGAGCCATCGGGCTCCGGTGCGCAGGGGAAGTGAGCGGTGACCTGGTCCGTTTGAGGGAATTGGGCCTTGATCCCTCCCCTGTCAAGGCGAGCATTTGTGCTGTCCGCCCGAATTCCGTCCTTGTTGTGCATTGGCCTGACATCGGTCGCCGCGGTGGTGCGGGTGTACGCGGAGACGGGGTCATCCGCCCGGGTCGCCGCCGTGAGCCCGGTTGCGGGATCCGGCCTGCCGGCGGGTCTGCTCGCCGGCGGAGTCCCGGCCGATCGCCGCGGGCGCAAGGGCCTGATCCTCGCCGGCGGCGGATGGGCGGTGGTGACCTCCGCCGCCCTGTCCCTCAATGCCGCGGCCGGCCATCCGCGGGTGTGGATCGTCCGCGTGCCGGCGGTGGACCTCTGCGCGGCCCTGTTCGCGACACCGGCGGCTCTCCATCCGCAACTCGCCGGCGAACGCCACGGAAGCGGAACGGAGTTGGCCGGTGTTCTCACCGCCGCTCCCGTGATCGGCGCCGCCGTCGCCTCGGTGACCTCGGGCTGGACCGGTCGGACGGCGCGCCCGGGGCGGGTACTGTTCGGTGCTGTCGCCGCCTGCGGCCCGGCGTGTCCGGGCTCCGGGCCGAGTCCCGTCCTCGGCTTCGGTCCGGTCCTCCTCGCCATCGGGGGCTTCGCCGGCACCGTCTTTGAAATCCTGCGGCGCACCCTGCTCATGCGGAACACCCCCGGACATCTGCACGGGCGGTCGGCGGTCCGCGGCTCGCCCAGGCGATGACGGCTCCCGCCCTGGGCGGAGTACCGGCCGGTCCCGGTGCCTCGGTGATCGGTCCCGGTGCCGCCGTGGCGCTGGGCGGCGCGCTCTGTGTGGCCACCCTGGCCCTGGTCGGCCTGTTCTGCCCGGAGCCGCGGCGCCGGGCCGCGGTGGGCGGTGAATCGTCCGCCGGTGATGTGTCCGGCGATAACAGTGCCGCAACGGCCACCCCGTAGGCCCTATTGGCTTGAAGTTAGGTATGGCTATCCTTACGTCTGTGATATCGAAGTCGCCGACCGCTCTCGCACCTCCAGCTCCACCCCGTGTGGCGACTGAATCCCGCACCCGAGTCCACTTCCTGGTACTCACGGCATCTCTGTTCACTCTTGTCCTGCTCTGCCTGCTTTCGATTGCTCTCGGTACGAAGTCGATCGCGCCGGACCGGGTGATCGCCCTGCTGATGAGTCCCGACGGCTCCGAGGCATCGGGAATCGTTCACGAGATGCGGCTTCCCAGAACCCTGTTCGGGGTACTGGTCGGTTCCGCGGTCGCCGTGGCGGGTGCGCTGCTCCAGGGGCTGACGCGCAACCCCCTCGCCGATCCCGGAATCCTGGGCATCAGCGCCGGCGCGTCGGTGGGCATCGTGTTCACCACCGGCGTTCTCGGTATCACATCCCTCCACGGATACGTCTGGTTCGGATTCGCCGGAGCCCTGCTCGCCACCGCCCTGGTGTACGCCATCGGTTCACTCGGCAGGGGCGGCAGCACGCCCGCCAAACTGGCCCTGGCCGGCGCCGCCGTCTCCGCGTTGCTTCAGTCACTCGTCAACGCCACCCTGCTCTTCGACGCGGCGGCCCTCGGCGACTACCGCTTCTGGGCCGTGGGATCGCTCACCGGACAGTCCACGGACATCCTGGTGCGGGTACTTCCGTTCCTCCTGGCCGGCGGTGTCCTCGCCGCCCTCTCCGCGCCCGGCCTCAACAGTCTCGCCCTGGGCGAGAACATGGCCAGGTCCCTGGGCCGGAGGGTGGGGCTGATCCGTCTGCGCGGCGCGGCGGCCGTCACCCTGCTGGCCGGCACCTCCGTCGCCATGTGCGGGCCCATCGCCTTTCTCGGACTCGTCGTCCCCCAGCTCGTACGCCACCTCACCGGTCCCGATCACCGCTGGATCCTCGCCCACTCGGCGGTACTCGGCCCCTGTCTCCTTCTCCTCGCCGACATCACCGGCCGGCTGATCGCACGCCCCGACGAGCTTCATGTCGGCATCGTGGTGACCGTGATCGGAGCACCGTTCTTCATCGCCCTGGTCCGCCGCCGCAAACTGCGGGAGCTGTAGTCATGACCGTCGAGGAAACGGCCCGGGCGACCGCGGCCGTCCGCAGCGCGGGCGGCGTCGTCGTCCGAGTGCCCCGTACCCGGGCCTCCTGGGTGATCCGCCCGCGCTCCGTCGCCGTCTGCGCCCTGCTGGCGATCGGCACCGCCGCCGCTTTCGTGACCTCCGTCGCCCTCGGCGAGATCGATCTCGCCACCACCGACGTCATCGCCGGCCTCACCGGCGGCGGCGACGAGATCACCGGAATCGTCGTGCACGACCTCCGGCTGCCGCGAGCCCTCGTCGGCCTGCTGTGCGGCGCCGCCTTCGGCGTCTCGGGGGCGATCTTCCAGTCCCTCACCCGCAACCCGCTCGCCAGCCCTGATCTCATCGGGGTGTCCGCGGGCGCCGGCACGGCCGCCACCGCCGGACTCCTGATCGGCTTCGGCTCGGGTCTCGGGCTCCAGACCCTGGCTCTCGCCGGCGGTGTGGGCGCGGCCATGCTGATTTACACCCTCGCCTGGAAAGGCGGGACTACCGGCTTCCGGATCGTCCTCGTCGGTATCGGTGTCGCCGCCCTGTGCACGAGCGTCACCAGCTATCTTCTGCTCAAGGCCGGGGTCCACCAGGCGCAGCAGGCACTGATGTGGCTCACCGGCAGCCTCAACGCGCGCGGCTGGGAGCATGTCGAACCGCTTGCCCTGGCGATGCTCGTCCTCACCCCGTGCGCCGTCGTTCTGACGCCGTGGCTGATCGGCCTCCAGCTGGGCGACGGGACGGCGCGCGCCCTGGGCATGCCGGTCCAGAAGGCCAGGATCGCCCTGCTCGTGGTGGCCGCGGCGATGGTGTCCTTCGCGACGGCGGCGGCCGGACCGATCGCCTTCGTCGCCCTGGTCGCGCCCCAGATCGCCCTGCGTCTCGTCCGCACCCCCGGGCCGGCGCTCCTGCCGTCCGCGCTCGTCGGCTCCCTGGTGGTGCTCGCCGGTGACGTGATCGGCAGAGAGCTCCTGCCGGGTACCGAACTTCCCGTCGGCGTCGTGACCGGTGTTCTCGGCGCCCCCATCCTGCTGTGGCTCCTCGGCAGGACCAACCGCACCGGCTCCGGAGGCTGACGTGGACCGCTCGACACAGGGACTCGCCGCCGAAGGGCTCACCCTCGCCCACGGCGGCCGGCGCGTGGTGGACGGCCTCGACGTCGTCATCCCGCCCGGCCGGGTGACGGCCGTGGTCGGGGCGAACGCCTGCGGCAAGTCCACCCTGCTCCAGGGACTCTCCCGGCTTCTCGCCCCCAAGGCCGGCGTCGTCCACCTGGACGGGCAGGACATCCACTCACTGCGCGGCAAGGAGCTCGCCCGCCGGCTCGGAATGCTGCCCCAGACCCCCGCCGCCCCGGACGGCATCACCGTCCTCGACCTGGTCAAGCGCGGACGCAGTCCGCACCAGTCGTGGTGGCGCCAGTGGTCCGAGGAGGACGAGAGGGCCGTCCTGGACGCCCTCACCGCGACCTCACTGCTGGAGGAGGCCGGGCGCGACATCGACGAGCTGTCCGGCGGCCAGCGCCAGCGGGCCTGGATCGCCATGGCACTCGCCCAGAACACCCCCGTCCTGCTGCTGGACGAGCCCACCAACCATCTCGACCTGACCCATCAGATCGAGATCCTGGATCTGGTCGTGGACCTCAACCGGGAGCAGGGCAGGACCGTCGTCCTGGTGCTCCACGACCTCAACCACGCCTGCCGGTACGCCGACCACGTCATCGCGATGCACCAGGGCCGGATCGTCGCCCAGGGCGCGCCCGGCGAGGTCATCACCCAGCGGCTGGTCGAGGACGTCTTCGCCCTCCGGTGCGCCGTGGTCGAGGACCCGGTGAGCGGCGGGCCGCACATCGTTCCCTTCGGCCGCCACCACGGCGGTCGTTCCGCGCGGAAGGTTCCCGGTCCGCCGGTCCGGCGCGCGGAGTCTTTCCCGGACGCCGCGCCCGACTCCGTCCCGGCGGACGGCATGCCCTGACACGGCCTCCCGCCGGAACACCTTCCCTCACCGTGCCGGGCCCCGCCCGAACGGCGTCACCGCCCGCACGCCGCACCCTCAACCCGAGCTCAGCCGCGGCGTTCTCCCGAAAGGACACCCCTCCGTGCCCGTCTTCCGTTCCGCGTCCGCCGCGGTGAACTCCGCCCCGGCCGCCGATCTCGGCCGCCGCCGCTTCCTCGCCCTGGGCGGAGCGGTCGCCGCGACCGGGCTGCTCGCCGCCTGCGGCGGATCCGACGACAGGAAGTCCCCCGCCGGGGAGGGCGGCAGGGCCGCCGCCTCCCGGGGCCCCTGGTCCTTCACGGACGACCGCGGCGAGAAGATCGACCTGCCCGCACGCCCGGAGCGGATCGTCGCCCAGTCCCACCCCGCCGCGGCCCTCTGGGACTTCGGAATCGAGCCGGTCGGCGTCTTCGGGCCGCAGAAGGGCGCCGACGGCGAGCCCAGCCCGCAGATCGGCAATGTCGACCCGGCGGCGGTGACCTCGGTCGGCACCAACTTCGGCGAGTTCCAGATGGAGAAACTGATCGCTCTCCAGCCGGACCTCATCGTCACCATCGCGTACGGCCCGATGATCTGGTACATCCCCGAAGAGGTCATCAAGAAGATCGAGAAGATCGCGCCCATCGCCGTCATCCAGCTCATGGGTGTCTCGGTGCCGGACGCCGTCAAGCGCTTCGGCGAGCTCGCCGAAGCCCTCGGCGCCGACCCCGCGAGCCCCGCGATCACCCGGGCCAAGAGCGAGTTCGAGGCCGCCGCCGACGCGGTGAAGAAGGCCGTCGCGGCCAGGCCCGGGCTGTCGGTGGCGGTCGTCTCCGGCACGAAGGAGAACCTCTTCGTCGCGGATCCCGGTTTCCACGGCGACGTCAAGTACTTCGAGCAGCTCGGTCTCGAGATCGTCAAGCCCGCCAAGCCCGAGGCCGGTTTCGAGTCCCTCAGCTGGGAGGAGGCCGGGCGGTACAAGGCGGACCTGATTCTGGAGGACGCGCGTCCCGAGGGCGGTCTCACCAGCGCGCAGTTGGGGGCCGCGTATCCGACCTGGAAGGGGAACCCGGCGGTCAGGGCGGACCAGGTCGTCGACTGGCAGACGGAGACCCCCTTCACCTACCAGCGCTTCACCAAGGTGCTCAACGACCTCGCCACCGCCGTCACCAAGGCCGATGCGGGCGTCGTCAAGTAGTCCGCGGCCGGCGCTGCGCGTGTCCCCGCCCGCGCCCGCCGGGCGGGCGGAGGCACCTGCCGCCGCCGGTACGGACCGGAGGGCCGCGGAGGTTCCCGCGAGACGGGCCTCCGGGCCGGTCGCCGCCGGGGCCGCGGGCCGCCGGTCCCGGCTCCGGGAAGCGGGACCGGCGTGCTGACCGGCGAGTTGCCCGAGCCGCCGGGGAAGTGGTTCCGGCGGTACGCCGCCGGACCGCGCGCGTCCTTGCGCGTGATCTGTTTCGGTCCCGCGGGGGGGGTTCGCCGGCCTTCTTCCTGCACTGGGCGCGCAGGGTGCCAGCCGATGTGGAGATACTGGCCGCCGCCCTTCCCGGGCGCGAACAGCGCTTGGCCGAGCCGGCCGCCGCGGACATGAACGAACTGGCCGGGGCGCTCACCGGGGCCCTGTTTCCCTTGCTCGACCGGCCGGCGGTGCTGTTCGGACACAGCATGGGCGCCGCTGTCGCCCTTGAGGTGACCCGGCGTGCCGAGGCCGCGGGGGCCGGGCCCCTCGCCGGTCTCGTGGTCTCCGGCTGCGCCGGGCCGCACCGCGGCCGGCGGCCGGCCCCCGCTTCGGACACCTTCACCGACGAGGAGCTGACCGCCCGCCTCCGTGAACTCGGAGGGACACCCGATGAGCTCCTCGACGACGCCGGCATGCGCGGCCTCATCCTGTCGGCGTTCCGCGACGATCTCCGGATCATCGGCCCGCACCGGCCGGCGGCCGGCCCCCGGGTCGGCACGCCGGTCCGTGTGCTGCTCGGCGGCGACGACCCGGCGACCTCGCCCGGGGACGGTCCGCGCTGGGCGGCGGCGTCCGAGCGGTTCGCCGGTCTGCGGACCCTGCCCGGCGGCCACTTCTTCCCGCTCGACCATCCGCGTGAAGTGATCGCGGAAGTCCTCGGCATGGCACGCCCCACCCGGGCGGACGCCCATGCCCCCACCCCGTCTCCGCGGAACGGGCCGCGGCCCGGCCCGGACACCCCGGCGCGGACAGCCGGACACCCCGGCACCGACAGTACGAAGGGCCGGCCATGCTGACACGGGACCGCACCACCGCACGACACGCGGACACCGCTCACGACGAGGTCCTGGACGTCGTGGGCATCGGCTTCGGCCCGGCCGACCGCGCACTGGCCATCGCCGCCGAGGAGCAGGGCGCGCGGGACGAGGCCGGCCGGATGCGCACCGCGTTCGTGGAACGGCGGGACCGCTTCGGCCGGCATCCCGGCATGCTGCTGGAGGGCGCCACGATGCCGGCGCCGGCTCGCCCTCCGCGAGCCGCGGCGCGTACACCCCGAGGCCAACCGGGGCGACATGAGCCCCGGCGCGCCCGGCCGCCGCCGCCCGGGACCGGGTGCGAACGGCGGAGGGGGACGACCGGTGTCCGGCCGTCCCCCTCCGCCGCGAGTCCGCGGTGTCAGATCTGTTCGGCGAGGCGCGCGAGGGCGCGCTTGTCGATCTTCCCGATCGCCGTCAGCGGGAAGTCGCCGATGGCCATGACGCGGTCGGGCAGCTTGAAGGCGGCCACGCCACGCTCGATCAGGAACGCCCGCACAGCGGCGAGTTCCACCGGCTCCGCCCCCTCGGCCGGCAGATACGCCACACAGATCAGCGTGCCGTCGTCGCCGTCCGGCAGACCGAAGGCCGCACACCTGTCGATGAGGGGATGTGTGTGGACATGAGTCTCGACCTCCTCGGCCGAGACGCTTTCGCCGTTGCGGTCGATGGTGTCCTTGACCCGGCCCTCCACGACGAGATGTCCGGAGGGCAGCCTGCGGACGAGGTCGCCGGACGCGTAAAAGCCGTCGGGCGTGAAGGAGCCGGCGTTCACCTCGGGGGCGCGGTAGTAGCCCCGCAGCGTGTACGGGCCGCGCACCAGCAACTCGCCCACCTCACCCGGGGCCACCTCCCGGCCGTCGGCGTCGACGATGCGCAGTTCGTCGTCCTCGCTCAGCGGGCGGCCCTGGCTGACGGCGACGAGATCCTCGCCGTCCTCGGCACGGGTGTAGTTGAGCAGCCCCTCCGCCATGCCGAAGACCTGCTGCACCCGGCAGCCGAGGGCGCCGGGAATGGTGCGGGCCAGCTTCTCGGAGAGCTTGGACCCGCCCGCCTGGAGAACCTCCAGGGTGGAGAGGTCCGATGTGTCCCACCGCGCGGCTTCCACCCAGAGTGGGATGAGCGGGGGAACGAGCGCGGTGTGGGTGACGCCTTCCTCGTCGATGAGGGGGAAAGCGGCGTCGGGCGCGGGGGAGGGCGAGAACACGACGGTGCCGCCGACCGAGAACGTGCCGAGCATGCCGGGGCATGCGAGGGGGAAGTTGTGCGCCACGGGCAGACAGGCCAGATAGACCGTGTCGCCGTCGAGCCCGCATGCCTCGGCGCTCGCCCTGGCGTTGTACCCGTAGTCGTTGTGGGTCCGGGGGATCAGCTTGGGAACCCCCGTCGTCCCGCCCGAGACCAGCAACAGCGCCATGCCGGAGGCGTCCGGCTCGGGAAAGTCGCGGGGCTCGGCGTCGACCGAGGCCAGTGCGGTGTGATCACCCGGGTCTCCGTCCACGAGCACATGACGGAGTCGCGGCGCCCGCGCGACGACCTCAGCGGCGAGCTCGCGGTAGTCGAATCCGGCTGCCTCATCCGGAATGACATAGGCGACCGCCTCGGACAGACGGGCGAGATGCCCTATCTCGGTGATGCGGTGGGCGGGGAGGGTGAGGACGGGGACGGCGCCGAGCCGCATCAGGGCGAAGAAGAGGACCGGGAACGCACCGCTGTTGGGGAGCTGGACCAGCACCCGGTCGCCGGCCCGGATATCAAGGCCGGCGAGGCCGGCGGCCATGCGATCCGCCCGCTCGTCGAGCTGCCGGTAGGTCAGGCGCCGGCCGCCCGCGACGACGGCGAGCCGGCGGCCGTGGGCGGCCGTCCACTCCCGCAGCAGCCGTCCGAGAGTTCTGCCGTCCCAGTGGCCCGCCGCCGCGTACCGCTCCTGGTCCTTCTCGGGCCACGGGGTCAGGCCCGAGGGCAGGGGGACGACGGTGCCGTCGCCGGATCCGCTCATCGTTACACGACTCCTTCAGATCAGGTCCGGTCGGAGACGGTGCCGGCGGTGGTCGGAAGAACCGGTGTGAACCGTCTCGCAGTTCCGGAGGGGGAGTGCCGCTCAAAGGAAAGTTAGGTTAGCCTAACCATGTTTGCCGTTGAGGTGTCCCCTTCACTCACGCTGGAGCCTGCCGTGTCACCTCTCTGGACCGAGCCGGCGGAGCCGCGCACCCGGACGGCCCGCGATGCGCGCCCGCGCGGAATCCGGGCGCGCACGGACCGGGCGGCCGGGGAGCCCCGGGCGGGCTCCCGGCGCTCTCCCGGAGCGGGACGAGCGGCCCCCGGCGGCCCGTGAAGTGAATCCCCGCACGGGCGGCATCCCCCGTTCGCGCCCCCCGCGACGGCCGGGCGCCGTCTCCCCGCGTCCGCCCCGGCCTCCGCACCGACTCCGCATCAGACCGAATCACGAAAGGCACTCGATGCCCACCCTGGACGACCTGCGGCGCCTGATCGTCGAACTGCTTCCGGGCGACACCGCCCCCGGTGACGACGACCATCTGATCGCGCTGGGCCTGGATTCGCTGAAGCTGATGCGCATTTCCGGCAGGCTGCGCCAGGACGGCCTCGACATCGGCTTCGCCGACCTCGCCAAGGCGCCCACCCTCGGTGCCTGGTCCGAGCTGCTGGCCGCACGCGGCGCGGACGGCGCGCCCCGGACGTCCGAGACCGCGGCCGTACCCGAGGGGGAGCCGTTCCCCCTCGCACTCATGCAGCACGCCTACTGGGTCGGCCGGAGCGGCAGCCAGACGCTGGGCTCGGTGGCCGCGCACCTCTACACCGAGTTCGACGGCCGGGACGTCGACCCCGTACGCCTGGGAGTCGCGGTCGCCGCCCTCGCCGGCCACCACCACATGCTGCGGGCCCGCATCCTCGACGACGGCCGCCAGGTGATCGAGCCCTGGCGGCACGGCACCGCGCTGCCCGTCCTGGACCTGCGCGGCGCGGACGCCGCGGAGATCGCCCGTCGCACCGGTGAGCTGCGCGAACAACTGTCCCACCAGCTCCTCCCGGTGGAGAACGGCAAGGTCTTCGACGTACGGGTGACCCTGCTGCCCGAGGGCCGCACCCGCGTCCATGTCGATGTGGACATGATCGCCGCCGACGCGCGCAGCTACCGCACCCTCCTCGCCGACCTGGTCCGGCTGTACGAGAACCCCGGCGCGCCGCTGGAACCCCTGGACTACCAGTACGCCCAGTACCTCGCCGAGCGCCGCACCAGGCCGCCGCTGGCCGAGGACATCGCCTGGTGGCGGAACCGCCTCGCGGACCTGCCCGGCGCCCCCGCCCTTCCGTCCCGCCCGGAGAGCCGGGAGGGCGACCCGAACCGCGTCGTCCGGCTGCACCACTGGCTCGACCCCAAGGCCAGGAAGGGACTGGTGCGCCAGTCGCGCCGGCATGCCGTCACCCCCGCCGTGGCCGTCGCCACCGCCTTCGCCGAGACCCTCGGCGCCTGGAGCGGTGAGCCGCGCTTCCTGCTGAACGTCCCGATGTTCGACCGCCGCCCGGTGCACCCCCATGTCGAGCGGCTCGTCGGCGACTTCACCGGCTCCGTGATGCTCGACGTCGACGTCTCCGCCGGGGCCGAGTTCGCCGAGCGGGCCCAGACCATCCAGGACTCCATGCACGCGGCCGTCGCGCACTCCTCGTACTCCGGTGTCGAGGTCCTGCGCGACCTCTCCCGCGAACAGGGCTCCCCGGTGCTCGCCCCTGTCGTCTTCACCAGCGCCCTGGACCTCGGCGAACTCTTCGGCACCGGAGTCGAGAATGTCCTCGGCGAACCGGTCCACATCATCTCCCAGGGCCCACAGGTCGTCCTCGACGCCCAGGTGACCGAGGTCCACGACGGCCTTCTCGTCAACTGGGACGTCCGCGCGGGCGCGCTGCCCGACGGCGTCGCCGACGACATGTTCGCCGCGTTCGGCGCCCTGCTGGAGAGCGTCGCCGACGGCACGGCCTGGAGCGTACCGGCGGCCGGCTTCCTCACCGGCGAGCAGCGCGCGGTGCGCGAGCGTGTCAACGACACCGCCGGCGCGCTCCCCGGGCACCCCCTGCATCACGCCTTCTTCACCGGCGCGGCACTCGCTCCCGACCGGCCCGCGGTCATCACACCGGACGGCGCCACCCTCGGCTACGGCCTGATCGCCGACCGGGCCCTGCGCATCGCCGGTGCCCTGGCCGCCCGGGGCGTCCAGCCCGGCGACGCGGTGGCCATCCGGCTCCCCAAGGGCCCCGACCAGATCACCGCCGTGCTCGGCGTCCTGGCCGCCGGCGCCCACTATGTGCCCATCGGCATCGAACAGCCCGACGCCCGCGTCCGGCGCATCCGCGAGCGGGCCGGCGTCGTCGCGCTCCTCACCCGGGAGGCGACCGAGGCGGACGAGCTCTCCTTCGCCGAGGCCGCCGCCTGGGACCGGCCCCTCGCCTCCCCTGTGCCGCAGGACCGCGGCGCACTCGCGTACGTCCTGTTCACCTCCGGCTCCACCGGCGAGCCCAAGGGCGTCGAGGTCTCCCACCGGGCCGCCGCCAACACCATCGAGGATCTCGCGGGCCGGCTCGGCCTCGGCGCGGACGACCGCACCCTCGCGCTCTCGGCCCTCGACTTCGACCTGTCCGTGTTCGATCTCTTCGCCCCTCTCTCGGTGGGCGGAGCGATCGTCACCATCGACGAGGACGTCCGCAAGGACGCCGCGGCCTGGGCCGGACTCGTCCGCGACCACGCCGTGACCGTCGTCAACTGCGTCCCGAGCCTGCTGGACATGCTGCTCACCGCCGGTGAGAACACTCCGCTCGGCGACAGCCCGCGCGCTGTTCTCCTCGGCGGCGACTGGGTCGGCGCCGATCTCCCCGCCCGGCTGCATGCCCAGGTCCCCGGCTGCCGCTTCCTCGCCCTCGGCGGAACCACCGAAACCGCCATCCACTCCACGATCCTGGAAGTGCGCGACGGCGTTGTTCCCGAGGGGTGGACGAGCGTTCCGTACGGCGTACCGCTGCGCAATGTCCGGTGCCGGGTGGTGGACGCCCAGGGCCGCGACTGCCCCGACTGGGTGGCGGGCGAACTGTGGATCGGCGGCGCCGGGGTCGCCGACGGCTACCGCGCCGACCCCGAGCGCACCGCCGACTGCTTCGCCGAGATCGGCGGAACGCGCTGGTACCGCACGGGGGACCGGGCCCGCTACTGGCCCGACGGCACCCTGGACTTCCTCGGCAGGGCCGACGACCAGGTGAAGATCCGCGGCTTCCGCATCGAACTCGGCGAGATCGAGGCGGCCCTGGCGGACCATCCGGACCTGCGGCACGCCGCCGCCATGGTGCTGCGCGGCGAGACCTCCCAGCGGCTCGCCGCCGTGGTGGTGACCCACGAGGGCCGCACCCTGTCCGAGGCCGACATCGCCGCCCACGCCGCGCGCCGGCTGCCCGCCCACATGATTCCCGACCGTCTCGTCATCACCGGCTCCATGCCGCTCACGCCCAACGGCAAGGTGGACCGCAAGGCCCTCAGGGCCCTTGCCGAGGAGCGGCGGAGCACGGACACCCATGTCCCGCCGGTCTCCGCTCTCCAGCGGCTGATCGCCTCGGTCTGGGAGCAGACGCTCGGGAGCCCCCGGGTCGGTCTGGACGACGACTACTTCTTCCTCGGCGGCGACTCCATCCTCGCCACCGCCATCACCGGCCGTCTGCGCGAGGCGCTCGACACCGACGATGTGCGCATCCACGACATCCTCGGCTCCCTCACCGTCGGCCGGCTCGCCGAGACCCTCGCCCGCAGGTCCGCCGGCCCCGGGGTCCTGGAGGCCATGGCCGAGATCTATCTGGAGGTGGAGTCGCTGACCGAGGAGGAGCTGACGGCCCAGCTCGGCGAACTCGGCGGCCACGACGGGACCTCCCGTGGGTGACCCGGCACGGCCGGTCCGCCAGGACAGCCCGTGGCTGCGCCGGTACGAACCCCGCCCCGGGGCCGGGGCGCGGATCATCTGCTTCGGACCGGCCGGCGCCTCCCCGGGATTCTTCCGCGGCTGGAGCGGCCTGGCCCCGGCCGATGTCGACGTACAGATCCTCGCCTACCCCGGACGGGAACGGCGAGCCCTGGAGCCGCCGCTGGAGGAGATGGCGGCGCTGACCGAGGCCGTCCACGATGTGCTGGCTCCCCGCATCGACCGGCCCACGGTTCTCTTCGGCCACAGCATGGGCGCCTCGGTCGCCTTCGAGACGGCGCGTCTGCTCGAGGCGTCGGGTGCCCGCCCGCTGGCCGGACTCGTCGTGTCCGGCCGTCCCGGCCCGCGCGTACTGCGCGAACTGCCCCCGGCTGTCACCGGTTTCGACGACGAGCGAACCGTGGCGTATGTGCGCTCACTGGGCGGAACGCCCCCGGAACTGCTGGACGACCCGGAGGCCCGGGAGGTCATTCTTCCCGCCTTCCGCAGCGACTTCCGGCTCACCGGGCGCTACACACCGGAGCTCACCCCGCGTGTCAGAGCCCCGCTCACCGTCCTCTGCGGGGACCGCGACACCCGGGTGAGTACCGAGGGCGCCCAGTGCTGGAACGAGGTGGCCGACCACTTCACCGGAGTGGAACGCCTGTCCGGCGGCCACTTCTACCTGGTGGAGGAAGCCAGGGCGGTCGTCGAGGCCGTGATGAGGCCGTTCGCGCCGCCGCGCCCTCTCGCCCCGGCGGCGGATCGCGCCGTGTGATCCGATCCGGGGATCGGCCACGCCGGATGCCCGCGGCCGGTCCCCGGACCGGCCGCGGGCGGCGCGAGGCCGCCGTGACCTTTCGCCCATGAACTGCCGCCGCGTCGGGGGCTGGTGCGCAGCCGCGCCGCGACAGGCGTAGATCAGGTTAGGCTAACCTAATAATACTGTCGGCCGATCCTCTGATTGGAAGAGAAAAAGAGTCCGTGACTATTCACAAGGCGTTTCATGAGCGGCAGTTGCCCTTCGATGCGGATGCGCTCGCCGTGGCCGCGGCCCTGGCTGCCGCCAGCACTCACGAGCACGTCCTGTATGAGAACCGCGGGGTGGTCGGCTGGGCCGAGGAGCCCTGCGCCCGGGTGGTGGGCACGGTCGCGAGCGCCTCTCTCGAAATCAACGGCTCGGTACGGCATTTCGAGGCGGGGGCGGGCCCGCTGGACGCCGTGGCCCGCGCCCTGGACGACATGGAGATCGACGCCTGGCGCGCCTACGGCTGGGCGCCGTTCGAGCTCAGCCATGTCCTGCACGGAGGGGCGCGGGTCGATGTCGACGCCCCCGTGATCCATCTGGCCGTGCCGTCCCGGGAGATCCGTTTCCGGGACGGCGCGGTGCTGTTGCGGGCGCTTGCCGCGAGTGACCTCGACACCCTCGAACTGCGCCTCGTGCGGGCGGTTGAGACGGCGGCCGCCCTGGCCGAACCGACCGCCCGGATCGAGACCGACATCCAGGAGCACAACGCCCGGGCGTACCGCTCCTCGGTCGGCCTCGCGATTGACGAGATACGCGCGGGCGGGCTGGACAAGGTCATCCTCTCCCGCGTCGTTCCCGTCCCGGAGGAGGTGGACCTGCCCGCGACCTACCTCGCCGGCCGCCGCGGCAACGACCCCGCGCGGTCGTTCCTCCTCGATCTCGGCGGCTGGCAGGCCGCGGGATTCAGCCCCGAGATCGTCGCCCGGGTGTCCTCGGCCGGCGAGGTCGTCACCCAGCCCCTCGCGGGGACCCGGGCTCTCGACGGCGATCGTGCCGCGGATCTCGGCCGGCGCCGGGAGCTGTACCGCGACCCCAAGGAGGTCTTCGAACACGCCATCTCCGTCCGCCTCGCGGTCGAGGAGATGGTGCGCGTGTGCGACGAACAGACCGTCGCGGTGGACGACTTCATGATCATCAAGGAGCGGGGCAGCGTACAGCACCTCGCCTCCAAGCTCTCGGGCCGGCTGGCCCCCGGCCTGACCCGCTGGTCCGCCCTCACCAGCCTCTTCCCCGCCATCACCGCGTCCGGCATTCCCAAGGCGCCGGCCTGCGCCCTGATCGCCCGGCTCGAAGGCGAGCCGCGCGGGCTGTACAGCGGCGCCGTCATGACGGTCGACGCGGACGGCAGCCTGGACGCGGCCCTCGTCCTGCGCAGCGTCTACCGCCGGAACGGGGTCACCTGGCTTCGCGCGGGAGCCGGCATCGTGGCCGACTCCGTTCCCGAGCGCGAGCTGGAGGAAACGCGCGAGAAGCTGCGCAGTGTCTCCCGGTTCCTCGTGCCCGCCGCCCGGACCGCCGACGACCGCACTCCCGAGCTGGCCGCCAGCACCGGCTGACGGGTGACCGGGTCGGGTGACGGCCCTTCCCCGGAAGCGGATCCGGCTCCGCCGATGGCATCATCGACCTTGAGTTCGTGCGCCACCGGCGATCAGAACGGCGGCGCTCTCCCGGGCCGGGGCTGAGGTGCCATGGCACGCACCTTCACGGTGGATCCGCCCTGTGCCCGGTTACCCCGTCTCGCCGAGGGCGATGTCTGTGCGTCGGCTGGTGTGCTCGCCGATTCGGGTGATCCGGAACATCGTCAGCCGGCGAACCTGGCCCGGAAGGCGGTGCGGTTGGGGGAGTCGGCCGAGCGGTCCCAGACGGCGAAGGTGATGCGGGCGAACGGGGCGCCGTGGGTGTCCAGGGCTTCGGCGAACGCGTCCGCCACCTCGGCCGGATCGTTGCCGAACACGCCGCAGCCCCAGGCGCCGAGGACCAGCTCGCGCACTCCGTGGTGGGCGGCCACGCCGAGGACACGGCGGGCGCGCTCGGTCAGCGTGCCCCTGACGTCGACCTTCCCACCCGGCGATTGCCGCGTCAGCCGGCCGGCGTTGGGAGCGGGGGAGGTCAGGAAGGAGACCTCGTACACCTGGTCGAGCAGGGCGTGGGATCCGTCGCGGATCACCGGTACGTGCGGGGAGAAGATCACCCGGTGGCTGTAGTTGAGGTCGGCGGCTTCCCGATGCGCCGCGTAGTAGTCGGGGGCTTCGAGCAGGCACGAGTGGAGGAGAGCCGTGCGGCACAGGTCTTCCTCCTGAGCCTTGGCGCCGCGCAGGTACCCGCCGCCGGGGTTCCGGGCCGAGGCGAAGTTGAGGACGGCGAGGTGTTCGACGCCTTCGCCGGTGAGGCGGCGGGCGGCGCGCAGGCTGTCCTCGTCGGTCACCTCGGCCCCGCCGGTGAAGGGTCCGGTGGGCGCCGGGGCGAAGGCCGGGGAGTGGGAGACGGTCCCCGCGCGGGCGGCGGCGAGAGCGGGGGCTATGGAGACCCGGACGCCGGTGGAGGTGGTGTAGAAGCCGGTGGTCGCCACCCGTTCGTTCTCGGTGGCGAGGTTCCTCAGACGGTTGCTCATGACGGGCGATGGTAGCGAGGAATTGTTGTCAGAGTGACTATTTTTGAGAGTGTGCGGAGTGCGCACGGCACGGCCGGTGTGACCGCGCGGCGTCACAGACCACGGCGAGGGGGGAGGTGCTCCGTGTTCGGCGAACAGCACCTGCGGGAGTTCCACGCCTCCTTCCCCCGGGACGCTGTACCCGACCGCAGCCCGCCGCACGTCGTCCCGCAGTGTTGATCCCGGTGCGGCCGGCGTGATCACGGCGTCGATGCGGTACGCGGGGGCTCATGCCCCCGACCCGGTCGGTCTCGGCCGGGAGCAGTCCCCGGTGCACCCGCACGGCCCACCTCCGTGCCGTGGCCCGGCCGGGTGGTGGTCCGAACGGATGAATCGGCCGGATACGCGGGCCGCCGTACGCCGCTCTGTGCGGGGTGTGCGGGCATGGTGGTCGGCGACCGTGTCGCCCCACGCGCCGGAGGACCCACATGCTCGGCACCGACTTCCGCACCGGATCGCCCAACTGGCTCGATCTCGGCAGTCCCGACACCGCGGCCGCCGCCGCCTTCTACGGGTCCGTCCTCGGATGGGAGTTCGTCTCGGCGGGACCCGAGGCGGGCGGGTACGGCTTCTTCCGGGTCGGCGGGAGGACCGTGGCCGCCCTCGGCCCGCTCACCGAGGAGGGGGCGCACTCCGCCTGGATGGTGCACTTCCGGAGCCCGGACATGGAGGCCACCGCCCGGGCCGTGCGGGCCGGGGGCGGAACCGTGCGGGCGGAGCCCGTGGATGTCATGGGGGAGGGGGTGCTCGCCCAGTTCACCGACCCGCAGGGTGCCGAGTTCGCCTCCTGGCAGCCCGGGAGGACGGCGGGGCTTGAGGCCGCCTCGGAGGAGAACACCCTGGTGTGGGTGGAACTCCATGTACCCGACCCCGTCGCGGCGATCGCCTTCTACACCGGGGTGTTCGGCTGGCGGAGCGCCGAGATGCGGACCCCGGGGATGACGTACCGGGTGCTGAGCATCGGTGAGGGGAACCAGGAGGACGGGTCGTTCGGCGGGGTCGCGCGCCAGGGCGAGGGCGCGGACGGCCGGCCGGCGGCGCCCCACTGGGTGCCGTACTTCCATGTGGCGGACGTCGACGCCACCGTCGGGAGGGCCGAGGGCGGCGGCGGCACCGTGGTGATGCCCGCGGCTGACGTGCCCGACGTCGGCCGGATCGCCTGGGTCGCCGACCCGGCGGGGGCGGTGTTCGCGCTGCTGAGGCCGGACCCGCGGATGCGGGCCGCCGGCCAGGGATGACAGGACCCCGTGGCCGCCCCCTGCCGGACGGGAGCGGGAACGCCGACCGCCGAAGGGGGTCGTGCGGGCTGCCGGGGCGGTGTCGCCACCGGCCACCGGCTGCCGGCGCCCCCGCGCAGGGGCGGCCCATGATGGCCGGGGCCGGCCGGCGCCGGGTGCTCCACGCCCTCGCCCACCTCGGCCGGGTCCCGCTGCCGTACGACCGTCCCCGGATCGGCTGCGCCCGCGGCCGGACCCCGCGCCGTGCCGGGAAGCGCGCGAGGCCGACACCGTACCGAAGAACGCCCGGGACGCCCGCGCCGCGCCGGACGCCCGCGCCCGCGTCGAGCGGTGCGACGGGGAGCTCCGGACCGGCGGGGTCCACGCGCCCCGGGGCACCCCGCGGGAACGGGCCGCGTCCGGACTCGTCGTCGCCGGGGCCGCCGGCCGGCGGACGGCCCTGGAGCTGTTCATCCCCGTCAGGGCCGTCCAGGACCACCTCACGAACGTCTACGCCGGATTCGGCATCCGGTCCTGCGGTGAACTGGCGGCCCGGTTCGGGGAGTCGTCCACGGAGGGGTGAGCGTGGTGTCCCGGGTCGTGGCCAACTGCCGCCGGGACTGCCGCTCGGACACCCCCGGTGACCCTACGGTCGTGCCCGGCGGACAGCTCCGGAGAGGCCGTGGCTGCGCCCTACGTGCTGGGAGTGCCCATGAACACGAAGAAGCGGTTGGCGGCAGGCGGTGCGGCGGTGGTGCTCGCCGCGGGGATGGCCGTCGGAGCCGCGGCCCCGGCGACCGCCGCCCCCGCCGAACGGATCGCCTCCGCCGAGCAGTTCCACGCCCACCTGGCGAAGGCCGTCGAGCTGGAGAGCGCCCAGACCGGCGAGATCGGCTGCTGCATAGCCGGCCAGTACGCCCCCGTGGCGACCGAGGCCTGACCATGGACACCGTGGGAGTGGCGCGGGCCGCGGCCGAGGAGTCCGGCCCGGCGGCGGGCCCTGGGGAGTCCTCGGTCACCTGGTGTCCGAGCGGGCGTCCGGACCGGCCCGAGTCGCAGGTGCTCGGGGTCCGTTCCGGCCGGGACGGCGCGGTGGTCTATCTGGAGCGGCCGATACCGGCCGCCGAGGTGCTCGGCGCCGTGCCGGAGGGCATCGAGCCGACCCGGGTGCTGCGGTTCGCCTCGCACTGCGTGTCCGCGTGCGTTCACCGGCGGGGCGGCGACTGCACGCTCGTGGAGCGGGTCGGTGTGCTCCCGGAGGCCGGTGAGGCCCGGTCGGTCCCACGGTGTCATCTCCGCGGCCGGTGCCAGTGGTGGCGGCAGATCGGGGTGTCCGCCTGCCACCGCTGTCCGGCCGTGGCCACGGCGGTCCTCCGGGAGGACGCCCTCACCACGCTGGTCGCGGACCCGTCGACCACGCTCGAACAGCTCGGCGAGTGGATCGCGCAGTCCCCGGACGGACCCTCCCCCGAGGGGCCGTCCGGCACCGCGGGAGGCTGACCGCCGGAGGCAGTGGAACGGCCGGTGTGTCCGGGGAGCGGTCCCCGGACACACCGGCCGTTCGCGCATGCCGTGGTACGGAGGGGAGCCGCCGCCCGGCGGCGCGTGCGCGAACCCGCGGTACGGCCTCCGCCGTACCGCGGGTTCGTGGTACGGCGTCCGCCGCACCGTGGTGTACGAGGGGCGAGTGACACCCGCCCGGGGCGCCGGTCGCGGTACGGCCCGACGACCGCTGACGGGCCGGACGCCGCCCCGCCCGGCCCGTCAGCGGCCGTCGGGCGGATCGGCCAGGGCCAGGGCGGCGTGGTGACCCTCGGGCGCGAGGACGTCGCCGAGCGTCCAGCCCGGCGGCGAGACGGGCACCGGACCCGCGCTCACGTAGTCCATGGACGGATCGGCGGCCAGTCCCACGCCCGTCCCCTTGAGATAGGCCTCCTTGCGGGTCCACACCCGGGTGAACGCCAGGGGGCGTTCGCCGGCGGGCAGGGCGGCGAGTTCGGCGGCCTCCCGGGGGTGCAGCACATCGGCCGATTCGGCGACCGCCGCGGCGTCGGGCACCGGCTCGACGTCCACGCCGACGGGCGTCACCGCGAAGGCGAGCAGACTCAGCCCGTCGCAGTGCGACAGGGAGAAGTGAAGGGCTCCGCCGGGCACGACGGGCCTGCCGTGCGGTTCGTCGCAGTGCGCGCACGGGGCGCGCTCCACGACCACGTCACGGGCCGGCATTCCCAGATACGCGCCCAGCAGCCGGCGCAGCGCCACATGGGCGCACACATAGCCGTCGCGGTCGGCCGCGCGCACGAACTCCGCCGCGCGGGCCAGCTCCAGGGCGTCGAGGGTGCCGGGCGCCTGCCCGGCCGCGTACGCCCGGTACTCGGTGGTGTCCACGAGCCACAGTCCCGGCCCCGCCGTGGCCGGGGCGGCCGGGACACCCGGTCCGGAGCCGGAGAGCCTTCGGGGGAGCAGCAGTTGTCCGGTGGCCGGCACTGCCATGGGGTGCCTCCAGTTCTCATGGGGATTCGCCCGCGCCGCGGGGCGCGGGCGCGGATCAGGTGGGGAGGGCGACGGGTTCGCCGGACGGGTGCGGTGCTCCTCCGCGCGGCGGCTCGCGGCCGGCGGCGTCCGCCGGATCCCCGGCCGGTGCCGGGGCGGTGGGAACCGGGCGTCCGGATCCGGCCTCCGGAGGAACACCGTCGCGGCCGTCGTCATCGGAGGCCGCTACGGATGGTGCGGCGAGAGCCTCCGAGGAGTCCTTCACCGAAGGCGCCGGTCCCGGAGACCCGGTGCCGTCCCCGCCCGCCGGGGGTCCGCCGGGGACCCCGGCCGACGGGCGTGCCCGCAGCGCGAGAATCGCCGCGACCGGTGAGACGGCCGCGACCGCCCCGCACAGCAGCCAGGTCTCCTCCACCCCGAGCACCAGCGACAACGAGCTGAACAGGGCGATCGACAGCGGCGCGGCACCGATTCCGGCGAGAGCGAGGGTCGACATCGCCGCCCCCATCCGGCCCTCCGGCGCCGCCTGCTGATACAGCGTCACAATCGCCGGGCCGTTGAAACCCGACATCAGGCCGACACCCGCGGCCACCGCGGTCAGCGACCCCGGCGAGCCCATCAGCGCCATCATCGTGATGCCGGCCGCGAGGCCCGCGCCGGTCACCACCAGCCGGAAGAACACCGGAATGCGGTGCGCGAAGGCCGCGCCCAGCGCGCTGGAGGCCAGCGCGCCGAGGCTGAACGCCGCGAGCACCATGGCCACCGCCCCGACGCCCCACCCCCGCTCATGGACGAGCAGCGGCAGGGCCACCTCGACCGGCCAGCTGAACGCCATGTCCAGGCAGAGGGACGCGACGAACATCCAGCGCAGCCGGGGGTACCGGGCCAACAGCCGGAAGCCGTCGCCGGAGCGCCGCAGCAGCGACCGGCCGCCCGCCTGCCGGGCGGGCCGGGTGAAGCCCCGGGTGATGAACAGCAGACAGCCCAGCCAGACCACTCCGGTCGCGGCTGCCGCCAGCATGGCCACCCACAGTTCGCCGACGGTGATCAGCCAGGCCCCGGCGGGCGCGCCGAGCACCGGGGCGACCCGGAGCACCGTCGCGTACGCCGAATTGGCGCGGGCCAGCTGGTCGCCGCGGGCGAACCGGGGCAGCAGCGTCCCGGACGCCGGTCCCGCCATCCCCAGCAGGACGCCTTCCAGCAGGGCGATCGCCACCAGCGGCCACAACTGCTGGGTGGTGGCGGTGACCACCGCGCCGAACGCGAGCAGCGCCGCCCGCGCGGAGGTCGTCCGCAGCAGCACGAACCGGGGCCCCAGCACATCGGCCAGCGCCCCGCCGAAGACGAGCATCAGGGCCCGCGGCACGGTCGCGGCCAGCATCAGCAGGGTGACCGCCCCGGCGCCGCCGAGCTGTACGGCCGTCCAGTTCATCGCGATCAGCAGGGCGAAGCTGCCGAGCTGTACCACGGCCTGGCCGCCGACGAGCGCGCCGACCCGGCCCCAGGGCACTGCGGCGGACTCCGCGGGCGGGTCCGTCTCGGTCACGGTCATGGGGCGGTCCTCCGGTTCGTGGCTGATGGGGGAAAGGCGGCGGTGACGGCCCGGACGGCGGCCCCGGCGATCGCCGCGGGACCGGCGGGCGCGCCGAGCACCCGCAGCTCCAGAAGGCCGCCGACATGGGCCCGTCCGGTGCGGGCGAGCCGCCGCGCGGCGGCCCGTCCGGCGGCCCGGGCCGCGGCGGCCGGGGTCTTCGGCACCACGGTCAGCACGGGCAGCGAGGCATCGGGCAGGAACCGGGCCCGCACGGTCCGGCGCTGCCCGGCCGAACGGGGCCGCGCCCCGCGGCCGCCGGCAGCCGAACCGTCCCGCGCGGGCCCTCGGGCGCGGCCGGGCGGAGGCCGCCGTACCGTGATGTCTGCCGCGGATCCCCGCCCCGGCCCGGCCGGTCCGCCGCCCCGGGCGGAACCGTCCGCCGGCGACGGAGTCCGCGGCGGTCCCGTGCCCCCGGACCCGGCGCCCGGATCGTGCCCCACCGGGATCACGGCCGCCCACCCCCCGCCGCCCCGGCGGGCACGGGCCGGCCCGCCGCCGGCGGCGGCCACAGGTCCGCCCGGGTCAGGTCCCCGGGCCGGTACTGGCCCAGGGCGTGGAGAAGGAGCCTCAGCTCCAGGGCGAGGGCCTCCACCAGCCGTTCCAGACCGTGCTCCCGGTCCTCGTCCACGGCCAGCAGCGCGGCCCGGCCCAGACCGACGGCCGTGGCGCCGAGCGCCAGGGCCCGGACCGCCCGGCCGCCCTCCCACATCCGGCCGGAGGCCAGCAGGCTCGCCCCCTCGGGCCGGTCGACCAGGCCGAGGCAGTCGGCCAGCGGCAGCCCCACACCGTCCAGGAAGACCCGGGGCGCCCAGCCCGTACCGCCCTCGGCGCCGTCCACGGTCACCGCGTCCGCCCCGGCGGCCCAGGCCGTCGCCGCCGCCGTGCCGAGATCCCGGCCCGGGTGGAACTTCACCCACACCCCGGCGAGCGGGAAGTTGTTCCGCATGAAGCGGATCTGCTGGCGGAGGATCTCCTCGGTGAATGTTCCCGGGGTGGCACAGCGCAGCCGGGAACCGTCCGGGCCCAGCTCCGCGCCGAGCGTGAACAGCCCCGCGGCGGAGAGCCGTTCGGCCTCCGCGGCACCCGCCACCGTCATTCCGCCGAGACCGGGCTTGGCGCCCTGACCGGTCTTCAGCTCAAAGCCGAGCCGGCCCGAGTCCCTCAGCTCCCGTACCGCCGGATCGCTGTAGAGGAGGTTCCACACCTCCGAGTCGGCGTCCTCGGTGGACTGCTGCACCACCACGCCGCCGGGGCCGTCGCCCACCGCTTCCGCGTAGGCTTCGATCCGGGCCAGGAGCACCGAGCGGTAGCCGTGGACGGGCACGGTGTTCTCCCCGACGACCATGGGGATCCCGAGCCGCCCCGCCTGGCGGGCCGCCGCCACCGCGAGATCACCGCTGCCGGCCCGGGTCGACCCGAACGCCGAGAGGTACACCGGCAGCGCGGCGTCGAAACCGCCGATCCCGGAGTGCAGTTCAACGTCGTCGTGGCCGGGTTCCCGGCCCAGTGCGATGAGCTTCTCCAGCCGCCGCGGCATGAACACCGGCGGCGCGGGACGCAGGGCGTCCAGCGCGTCCGGCGGCCCGCAGCCCCAGGGCGCGACCGCCGGCCGGATCCCGCCGGACCCCGGGGCCGGAGCACCCGGTCCGCCCCCGGCCCCCGCGCCGAACAGGCCCCTCCCGTACTCCCCGGACGGCGGGAAGACCTCCGCGGCGCCGTGCCGGGCCCGGGCCCGTACCGCCTCCTCGGGAAAACCGGCCGCCGTCACCGTGCCCGTACTCACGGCGTGATCACCCCCGGCAGCTTCGGATAGGCGCTGACCTGCCACAGGGCGTCCAGCCCGGTCAGGAAGCGGACCAGCCGCTGGAGTCCCATGCCGAAGCCCGCGCTGGGGGAGAGGCCGCGGCGCGCCACGTCCAGGTACCAGGCGTACTTCGCCGGGTTCTCGCCGCTCTCCCGCATCCGGGTGACGATCGTCGCGTAGTCGGCCTCCCGCTCGCTGCCGCTGACCAGTTCGCCGTAGCCGCCGTGCGCGATGAGGTCGAAGTTCCGCAGCACACCGGGGCGCTCGGGGTCCTCCCGGTCGTAGAAGCCGCGGGAGCCCTTCGGATAGTCGTCGACGAAGAACGGCTGTCCGGCGTCCAGCGACAGGATCCGCTCCGCCTCCCAGCCGATCTCCGCGTCCGGGCTCTGCACATGACCCAGGGCCGCCAGCCGGGACACCGCCTCCTCGTGGGTGCAGCGGTCGAACTTCCCGGCCAGCAGTTCGGCGAAGTCGGCCTCGTCGCGGCCGAGATCCCGCAGCACGCCGGGCACGGCGGTCCAGACGTGCTCCACCACCCGGGTCAGCAGCCCGGCGGCGACCGACTGCGCGTCCTCGCGGCTCGCGCCCGCGATCTCCACGTCGATCTGGTGGAACTCCACCAGATGGCGGCCCGTTCCGGCGGTCTCCGGCGGCTCCACCCGGATGTTCGGGGCGATGTAGAACAGCCGCGGGAAGCCCTGAAGCGACGCCTGCTTGTAGAGGATCGCGCTGGTCATCAACTTGTACTTCTGCCCGTAGTAGTCGACGTCGAGGGCCTTGGCGCCCCGGCCGCCGGGGTCGGTGACCGGGCCGATCAGCGGGGGCAGCAGTTCGGTGAAGCCCTCGCCGCGCAGGAACTCCCGCGCCGCGTACAGCGCCTCCTGCTGGACGAGCATCGCGGACCGCAGCCGCGGCGACGCCAGATGGTCACCGAGCGGCGGAAGGACGGGGGTGGACGCGCGGGCGGGTTCCATGACGGTCGACTCCAGATGGTCGGGTGGCGGGGTTGAGGAAGGCGAGGGGGCGGCGGAGAGGATCCGGCCGTCCGGTGCCGGGGTGTCGTAACGGGTCGCGACGCCGTACAGCGCGGCCAGCAGCCCGTCGGAGGTCAGCGGGGTACGGGCACCGGCCGGCGCCGTGCCGGGCGGTACCGGCATGCCGCCGGTCTCCGCCCACCGCAGCCGCCCGGCGGAGTCCAGAAAGCTGCGGCTGCGGCCCGCGTTGTCGGGGTGCAGGCAGTACGGCACGTCCAGCACGCCCCGGGCGAAGGCGGTCCGCAGCGCCCGCCCGAGGTCGTCGCCGAGGTCGAGGACGGCCTCCACGAAGGCCCGTGCCTCGTGGTAGACGGCGCTGTCGCCGTCCTCGTCCGGGACGGCCGGGGCAGGGGGCCGGGCGCGCGCGGCGAGGTCCGCGGCCGCCGCGGCGGTCTCCAGCGCCCGCAGGTTCTCCGCCACCGTCGGAATCCGGTGCGCCTCCGCGGCCGTCTTCACGATCAGCCGCTGGGCGCCGGCCCGCACCGCGAGCCGCGCGGACGCCTCCAGCAGCAGGGTCGCGCCGCGTTCGGTCCGCGGATACACCCCCATATAGGTGTAGAGGACCACATGCCGGTCGGTGTCCGGCGGCAGGAACTCCGCGGCCAGCCGGTGCAGCGCCCGGACGGCTTCGGCGTCCTGGGCGGGGTCGGTCTGCTGGGCGAAGCTGAGGGAGACACTGCGGATGCCGTGACGGGTGAAGAAGAGGGCCTCCAGCAGACTGAGCGCCACCAGCAGCCCGGGCGGGCAGAGCTGGCCGAGCATGCAGCCGCCGAAGCTCTCCAGGTGCGGCAGGTGCGGGGCGGGCACCAGCTCCGTGAGGAGTTCACAGGCCCGCGCCCAGTTCTCCACCGAATCGGCGAGCGGGGTGCGCCCGTAGGGCAGGCAGTACGAGACGGGGCCGCCCTCGGTCGCGTGCAGACCGGCCGCGGCGAGCGCCCGGACGATGGCGCCGGGCCGGGACGAACCGTGCCGCACCTGCACCGGGAAGGCCGGGCCCGCGATGCCGTCGAGCACCGCCCGGGTCCGCTCGGCGGAGTGGGCGGTGATCGGATAGCCGTTGAGCCGGGCGCCCTCGGCGACGGCGGCCCGGGCCCCGGCGTGATCGCCGACCCGGGTGTAGCTGTCGATGGTGAGCGTGCCGACGGTGACCGCCGCGGCGGACCGGGTGGCGGCCAGGCCCGTGCGCATCCGGGCGGGGTCGGAGAATCCCATCCGCGGCTGGACCACGAGCCGGCCGGCCCGGGCGGCCCGGGCGACGAATCCGCCGAACGACTCCGGGGTCCCGGGGTCCCGGCCACCGTTCCTGCGGCCCTCCGGGGCGGTGAGGACCGTGCCGGCGGGTCTCATGCCGCGGCCCGGGAGACCACGGGCGGGGCCGGCCGGGCGGCGGAGGCGAGGTCCGCCGCGAACGCCCGCAGCGCTTCCACGTCCCCGTCGTCGAAGACCGCGTCGCAGCCCGCCTCCAGCAGCAGCGCCCGCTGGGCCGGATCGGTCCGGCCCGCGACACCGAGCTTGCCCCCCACGACGACCGGCATGCCCAGCCCGGCGGAGCGCAGGGACCGGACGGCGGAGAGCGCGTCACGGTAGCCGTGACCGTTGACGCTGCTGATGACGACCAGCTCGGGCGCCGACTCCGTGCACGCCGCCAGGAGCAGTTCGTCGGGCACGCACGGCCCCAGGCACCTCACCCGGTGGCCGCGCTCCTCCAGGAAGAGCCGGAGGTAGACCAGATTCCAGGTGTGGGAATCCGATGCGGTACCGGTCAGCAGTATCGTCAGACTTCGTCGTCGCATGCCGAAAATATAGGGACGGCACGGCTCGGGAAGGGGAAGTTGCAGGCGGCAGAATCGGCGCGGAAAGAGAATGCGGAAAGAGAATGCCGAAAGGGGCACCGGAATCTGTTCGGCGGGGTCGCGAGGAGAGCGGAGGGGGTGCTCGGAATGTCGGGTCGCATTCCCCGGGGCATACGGAAGGGCCGCGGTCCGGAGTGTGTCCGGACCGCGGCCGGCGGTCTTGGGGAAAGGGAGGGCGGAGCCCGGTCAGGCGTACTGGGCGAGCAGGCTCTTCGGCCGGATGTCGGTCCAGTTGGCCTCCACGTACTCCAGCGCCCCGTCCCTCGGGCCCGGCCCCCAAACCCCCTCCCAGCCTGCGGGGATGTCCGCGAAGACCGGCCACAGGGCGTGCTGTCCCTCGTGGTTGACCACCACGTGGAAGATGCCGTCGGGGTCGTCGAAGGGGTTCGTCATGACAGGCTCCTCAAAGCGTCGGAAAGGATGAGGCCGATCTGTTTCAGGGGTTCGGGCTCGCCCATCCTGGTATGGATGACCCCGATGGTGTGCTGTTCGACGGTGCCGTCGACATAGGGAATCCAGGATCGTGAAAGAGTGCTCTCGGGGGCGCCCTCTCCCCGGGCCGCGAAGAACAGCATCTGTGTCTTCACCGGACGGGGCGCATAGATTTTCACGATTTCCGCATGGTCGATGGAGGCGCCGATCACCGAACGGATCTCGTCGTCGGAGAGACCGCCCAGCACCGGATCGTTCTCCCGGACCAGCCCGATCAGCCCCGCCACGTCGAAGGGCGCGTCCTCGGGCTCGTCGGTCGCGCCGACCAGCATCTCCCGCTTCTCCGCCGGGGTCATCCGGCGGCGTTCGGGTTCGGCCGGATGCAGATGGACGTCCATCATCGCCAGCAGCTCGGTGCGTTCGCCCTGCTCCGCCAGCATCACCGCCAGCGCATGGGCCAGGGTGCCGCCGAACGACCAGCCGAGGAAGCGGTACGGGCCCTGCGGCTGGACCCGCCGGATGTGCTCCAGATACTCGCGGGCCATCTCCTCGACCGACTCCGGGCTGTGCCCCAGCTCCGACAGCGCCCTGGCCTGGATCGCGTACAGCGGCTGGTCCGGGCCCAGATGCCGGGCCAGCCCCACGTACGACCAGCCGACACCGGTGCCGGGGTGCAGCGCGAACAGCGGACGCCGGGTGCCGCCGGGCTGGAGCGGCAGCAGGACGCCCATCGGGTCGAAGCCCGACGGTTCGTCCGCGAGCAGCCCCGCGACCGTCGGCGTGCGGAACAGGTCCCGGACGCCCAGCTCCAGCCCGAGCGCCGTCCGCGCCCGGCTCACCAGCCGGACGCCCAGCAGCGAATGCCCGCCCAGGGCGAAGAAACTGTCGTCGATGCCGACACCGGTCACCCCGAGGATCTCCTCGAACAGCCCGCACAGCACCTCCTCGCGCGGGGTCCTCGGCGCCCGCCCCGACGGGGCGGCGGCCGGAGCGGGCGCGGGCAGCGCCCCGCGGTCCGGTTTGCCGTTCACGGTCAGCGGGATGTCGTCCAGCAGCATCAGCGCCGACGGCACCATGTGCTCCGGGAGCTCGGCGGCCGCCCAGCGCAGCAGCCCCTGCTCCGTCGGGGTCCGCCCGGCGCGCGGGACCGCGTAGGCCACCAGCCGTTTGCCGCCCGGACCGTCGTCGAGGACGACCACCGCGGTCCGTCCCACATCGGGATGCCGGGCCAGGGTCTCCTCGATCTCGCCGGGCTCGATGCGGAAGCCGCGGAGTTTGACCTGGCCGTCCGCCCGTCCCAGGAAACGCAGTTCACCGCCCGCCGTCCAGTGCACCAGATCACCCGTGCGGTACATCCGTTCGCCGCCGGCGGCGAACGGATCGGCGACGAACCGCTCCGCGGTCAGCCCCGGCCGGCCCAGATAGCCCCGGGCCACCTGGGTGCCCGCGAGGTACATCTCCCCGGCGACGCCCACCGGCACCGGCCGCAGCGCCCCGTCCAGGACGTACACCCGGGTGTTGTCCAGCGCGGCGCCGAGGAACACACCCGGCAGCACCCGGCAGTCCGTGCCCAGCCGCTGGTGGTGCGAGGCGAACGTGGTCTCGGTCGGACCGTAGCTGTGCACCAGGACCGTGTCCGGGCAGTGGTCCAGCACCCGCTGGAGGGCGGCCGGGGACGCCACGTCCCCACCGGTCCACACCTCGTCCAGCAGTTTGAGGGTGTCGAGACCCTCGTCGGCCATGATGTGGAAGAGACCCATGGTGAAGTAGGCGGCGGTCACCCCGTGGGCGCGGATCGTGTGGTCCAGCTCCGCCAGATCCGTACCGGAACCCGGCGCGAACACCAGCTCCCCGCCGTTCAGCAGCGGCACCCACAGCTCGTAGGTGGAGGCGTCGAAGCCGATCGCCGAATGCACCAGCATCCGCCGGTGGCTGCGGTGGTCCCAGCAGCGGTCGGTGACCAGCTCCACCACATTGCGGTGGGTGACCCCGACGCCCTTGGGCCGGCCCGTGGACCCCGAGGTGAACATCGTGTACATCAGGGCGTCCTCGCCGACCGTCACCCGCGGATCGGTGCTCGGGCCGCCCGGCACCGGAGTGTCCGCCGACAGCACCCGCACGCCCGCCGCCACCTGCCGCGCCACCGGTCCGGTGGAGACGTACGCCTCCTCGGTGACGAGCACACCCGCCCCCGTGTCCTCCATGATCATGGCGATCCGGGTGTCCGGCAGCCGGGGGTCCAGCGGTACGTACGCGGCCCCGCACTTCAGCGCGGCCAGCGCCGCCACCAGGAGCTGCGGCGTGCGGTCCAGCAGCAGCCCGACCGCGCCGTGCGGCGCCGTCCCGGCACCGATCAGCCGGTGCGCCAGCGCGTTCGCCCGCCGGTTGAGCTCCGTGAAGGTCATGGTCCGGTCCTCGTGACGGACCGCGACCGCGAGCGGGGTACGGCGGACCTGCTCCTCGAACCGCTCGTGCACCAGCCCCGGCAGCACCCGCGGTACCGCTGTCGCGTTGTAGCCCACGAGCAGGCGCTCGGCCTCCTCCCCGGACAGCAGCGGCACATCGCCGATCCGGGTGTCCGGCGCGTCGGCCACCACGCGCAGCAGCCGGGCCACATGCGCCGCCAACTGGGCCGCGGTGCCCTCGTCGTAGAGGTCGAGCGCGTACTCGAGGACGCCTTCCAGACCGGCCGGGGCACCGGAGGCGTCCCGGGTCTCGCGCAGTGCCAGCGTCAGGTCGAACTTGGTGAACCCGGACGCGGCGGGCAGCGGAGTGCCGGACAGCGGTGAACCCGGCAGGGGCGCCCGCTCGGCCGGATGCACCTGCACCATCACCTGCACCAGCGGGTGGTGGGCCGCGGACCGCACCGGATTGAGCTCCTCCACCACCAGGTCGAAGGGGAGCTGCTGGTGCGCGAAGGCCGCGAGATCCGTCTCCCGGACCCGGTCCAGCAGCTCGGCGAAGGTCGGGTTCCCGGCCGTGTCGGTCCGCAGCACGAGCGTATTGACGAAGAAGCCGACCAGCTGCTCCAGCGCCTGGTCGTCCCGGCCGGCGACCACCGTGCCCAGCGGCAGGTCCGTGCCCGCGCCGTGCCGGGTCAGCACCGCGGCCAGCGCCGCCTGCACGACCATCAGCAGGGTCGCGCCGTGCGCCAGAGCGAGCCGGCCGAGAGCGGAGTGGACATCCGCGTCCAGGGCCGGGACGCCGGCCGCCGCCCCCCGGTGCGTGGCCTCCGCGGGACGCGTCCGCGCCGGAACCGTTCCGAGTACGGGCGGCATGCCCGCCAGCCGGTCGCGCCAGTAGGCCTTCTGGGTCGCGGCCGAGGGACCCGAGAGCAGCTTCCGCTCCCACAGGGTGTAGTCGGCGTACTGCACGGGCAGCGGGGGCAGGCCGGGGGCCGCCCCGCCGAGCCGGGCCGTGTAGGCCGCGGACAGATCGGCCAGCAGCGGCCCCGAGGACCAGCCGTCGGCCGCGATGTGGTGCACCAGCAGCACGAGGACCTGCCCGCCGCCGTCCCCGCCGGTCTCCACGAGCCAGGCCCGGAAGGGGATTTCGGCGTCCAGCGCGAAGACATGGCCGGCCGCCGCGGTGACAGCGGCCGCCTCCTCCTCCGGCCGGGCCCGCACCACCGTCAGCACCGGCCGGACCGACTGCCGCACCTCCTGGTACGGCTGCCCCTCCTCCGCCCGGTAGACGGTCCGCAGCACCTCGTGCCGCTCGGCGACGTCGGCGAGCGCGTCGGCGAGGACCGCCGGGTCCAGCGGACGGTCGAGCCGCAGCACGAAGGGCATGTTGTACGAGCGGCTCGCCCCCTCCAGCTGGCCGGTGAACCAGAGCCGGCGCTGTGCGTACGACAGCGGGAGCCGTCCGGGCCGGCCGGCCGCCGGTACGGGAACGGGCCCCGGCCGGACCTCCCCGGAGCGGGCCGCGGCACCCCCGGCCCCGGCGGCGATCCTGGCCGCGAGCCGGGCCGGGGTGGGCGCCAGGAAGAGATCCCGCAGCCGCAGTTCGACCCCGAGCAGGGACCGCGCCCGGTTCACCAGCCGGACGCCCGCCATCGAGTGCCCGCCGACGGCGAAGAAGTTGTCGTCCGGGTCCACCGACGCGCGGCGGGTGATCTCGGCGAAGACCCGGCGGAGCACGGCGACCGTCGCCGGATCGGCCGCCGGACCCGCCTCCGCCGCCTCCGCGACCGTGCCGGTCCGCGCGGGCCGGGCCGCCAGCAGGGCCCGCTCCGCCGCCGGCAGCAGCTCCGCCGGCCGCAGGGGCGCGTCACCGCCTTCGGCGAACCTCACCAGGGTCCGTGCGTACACATCGAGAAGCAGCTGCGCCGTCGCCTCGTCGAAGAGATCCTCGGCATAGGTCCACCACAGCTCCAGACCGCCCTGATCCGGGCGGGCGACACAGGTCACCGCGAGATCGAACTTCGCCGCGTCCAGCCCGGTCTCCTCGAACCGGCCCCGCAGCACGGATCCGATCCGTACCTCCCCGGCCGCCGGATCCGCCGCCTCCTGCACCGCCAGGGTGACCTGGAACAGCGGGTTCGCGCCCGGCGCCCGGCGCGGATTGAGCACTTCCACCAGCCGGTCGAACGGCAGCTCCTGATGGGCGTACGCCCCCAGCGCGGCATCCCGGGCCCGGGCCACCAGCTCCCGGGGACCCGCGGGTCCGGCGACATCGGCCCGCAGGACCAGGGAGTTCACGAAGAAGCCGACCAGCTCGTCCAGGGCTTCGTCGGAGCGCCCCGCGACCGGTGTGCCGACGGCCGCGTCCGGACCGGCGCCGCAGACGTCGAGCGCGGTGCCGAGCGCGGCCCGCGCCACCATCAGCAGACTGGCGTCCGCCCCGGCGGCCAGCGCCGCGAGCCCGGCGTGCGCCGGGGCGTCCAGCGCGGCGGTGAGCGTGCGGGCCCGGCCGCTCGGCACGGCGGGCCGCGGCCGGTCGGCGGGCAGGTCGAGCAGCGGCGGCAGCCCGGCGAGCGCCTCCCGCCAGTACGCGGCGAGCACCGAGTCGTCCGCCAGCAGCTCCCGCTGCCAGAGCGTGTAGTCCGCGTACTGCACCGGCAGCGGCTCCCACCGCGGCCCGGCACCGGCGGCCCGGGCGTCGTAGGCCGTGCCGAGATCCCGCAGCAGCGGGCCCACCGACCAGCCGTCGGTGGCGATGTGATGGGTCAGCAGCACCAGGACGGCGGACCCGTCGCCCGGCAGGAACAGCGCGGCCCGCAGCGGGAGCCCGGTCTCCGGGTCGAAGGTCCCCGCGGTGAACCCGGCCACCTCGGCGGCCACCTCGCCGGGCGCGCACGACCGAACGGCGAGCTCGGGGCGCGCGCCCTCCAGTACCCGCTGGTACGGCTCACCGTGACCGTCCGCCGGATACACCGTCCGCAGCACCTCGTGCCGCTCCAGCACATCGGCGAGCGCCGCCTCCAGCGCGCCGGGCTCGGGCACCGCGTCCAGCCGGACCACCAGCGGCAGGTTGTACGTCGGGGACGGCCCCTCCAGCCGGTTGAGGAACCAGAGCCGGCGCTGGGCGTACGACAGCGGTATCCGCTCCGGATCCGTGACGTCCGGTTCGTCGTCGGTTCCGGCGGAGGCGGTGGGAGCGGTCGAGGGCATCGCGTGGCCTCCAGAAGAAGGGGAAGTGGGGCGACGGGTCCGGATCGGGGCCCGCGCAGCAAACGTACGAGCCGCCGCCCCGCGCACCGGGCAGTTGCCGGGGCAGCTCCCGCGCCCCGGGCTGCCGCTTCCGCCTGCCGCCCGCTCCGGGCGGGCGACTCCGCGGGTGCCGTGAGCCGGTGTTGCCCGGCAACGGTGCCGACGCGGCTTGTTCCTCCGGGAGCCCGGGAGGTCGTCGGCCCTGTGCCCGTGGCCCGGAACCACGTGTCCGCCATGAGCTGTCCCCGGCCGGCCGCCGTCACGGGTTGCTCGCGCGGGTCCCCGCGCCCCCTTGGCCGCTCCTCCTCACTCCGCCCGGCCGAGGAGGTCCGGCCGAGGAGGCCCGGGGGGCGCGGAGAACTGCGCGACCGGCCACATCCGGCCCGCGGCAGCCCGGCGGACGGGCGTTCCCGCCGCCCGGGGCCGGAGCGCCCGGCCCGTCCCGGGGCACTCGGGCCGGGGGCCGGCCCGGGTGCCGAAGGACAGCGGCCCCGGCGGACCGGCGTTCCCGCCGCCCGGGGCGCGAGCACCGAGCCCACCGGGGGCGCCCGGGCCGGAACCGCGCCCGGGCCGGAACCGCGCCCGGGCTTTGACGGCTCGGGGCACCCGGGCGTTCCGTCCGGCGGACCCGCGGCTCACCGCCCCCGCCGCCGGGCCGGCGCGGCTCGGAGCACCGGGGCGGCCCCTCCGCCGGGCCCCCGGCTCACCGCGCCCGGTGCACCCGCCTCCTGAGCGCCGGAACCGCCGGCGGTACCGGCGCCGCGTCCAGCAGTGCCGCCAGCGCCGTCGGCGTCGGGTGCCGGAACACATCCCGCAGTGTCAGCTCCCGGCCCAGCTCCGTCCGGACCCGGTTCAGCAGCCGCACCGCCAGCAGCGAATGCCCGCCCGAGCGGAAGAAGTTCGCGTCCCGCGTCACCTCCTCGCGGTCGAGCACCTCCCGGAACAGGGCCAGCATCAACGGCAGCCGCCCGTCGCCGGGGGACGGCTCCCCGGGGCCCGGCGGGCGGCCGCCACCGGGCCGCGTCACCGTCACCACCCCCGGCACCGCGTACTCCGGCAGCCGTTCCGCCGCCCACGACTGCGCATCCGCCTCCGTGACCTCGCCCGTCAGCCGGGCCACGAGCCTCCCCTCGTCGATTACCACCTCCGCGCCGTCGACCCCGGGCTGTGCCCCGAGGACGTCCCGGACGTGCCCGAGGTCGATCCGGTAGCCCGCGACGGTGCCGCGGGGCCCCGTCCCCGGCCGCCCGGGCCCGTCCGGAAGCGACCCGATCCGGACCTCCGGATCGGCGGCGAACAGGGCCAGCGCACCGGTCAGAAGCGCGCCCAGGCGCTCCGCCCCGGCCTCCGTGTACAGATCCGTGGCGTACTCCAGGACACCGTCCAGACCGCCGTGCCCGGCACCCCCCGTCAGCGCGAACGTCAGGTCCGCCTTCGCGGTCGACGAGCCGTGGGGCAGCACCTCACCGGCCAGCGGCCCGTCCGGGCCGCCGCCTCCCGGCCCGCCGCCGTCCGGCTCCGGGTCCACCCGCAGCATCACCTGCGCCAGCGGGTGATGGGCCGACGAACGGTGCGGGTTGAGGTGTTCGACGACGAGGTCGAAGGGCACGTCCTGGTGGGCGTACGCCGCCAGATCGGCCTCCCGCACCCGTCGCACCAGCTCGCTGAAGGACGGGTCGCCCGAGGTGTCGGTGCGCAGCACCAGGGTGTTGACGAAGAAGCCGACGAGACCGTTGAGCGCCTGGTCGTCCCGGCCCGCGACGACCGTGCCGACCGCGAGATCGGGTCCGGCGCCGCAGCGCGCGAGCACGGCCGCGAGGGCCGCGTGGACCACCATGAAGAGGGTGCTGCCGGTGGACCGGGCGATCCGTTCGAGACCGGCCCGCACCGGCTCCGGGACGGTGAATCCGGTGAGCGCGCCCCGCCCGGAGGGCACCGGCGGCCGGTGCCGGTCGGCGGGCAGGTCCGTCAGCGGCGGCAGCCCGGCGAGGGTCCGCTCCCAGAAACCGAGCCGCTCCTCGCGCCCGTCGCCGCCGAGGAGCTCCCGCTGCCAGAGCGCGTAGTCCGCGTACTGCACGGGCAGGGGCGCCCAGCCGGGCGCCGAGCCCGCGGCCCGGGCCGCGTAGGCGGTGGCGAGATCGGCGAGCAGGCAGTCGACGGACCAGCCGTCGGCCGCGATGTGGTGCAGCAGCAGGACGAGGGTCTGCCGCCCGTCGCCGCCGGAGGGCAGGAACAGCCGGGCCCGGAACGGCAGATCGCGCGCCAGGTCGAACACCTGGCCCGCCGCCTCGTCCGCGGCGGCCGCCGGATCGGCGGGGAAACCGAGCTCCAGCTGCGGCCGGGCCCCGTCCAGGACGAGCTGGTACGGTTCCCCGCCCTCGGTCCGGTAGACGGTCCGCAGCACCTCGTGCCGTTCGGCGACGTCGGCGAGCGCGGCGGCGAGTGCGGCCGGGTCCAGCGGCCGGTGGAGCCTCCGTACCAGCGCGATGTTGTACGTGGCGGACGGCCCGTCCAGCTGGTCGGTGAACCACAGCCGTCGCTGGGCCGGGGAGAGCGGGATCCGCTCGGGCCGCTCGGCGCGGCGCAGCGGCGGCCGCTCCCCGGCGTCCGGGCCCGCGGGGAGCCGTCCGTGCAGGGCGAGGGGCGTCGGTGCGAGGAACAGATCACGGATCCCGGTCTCCACGCCGAGGACCGCCCGGATCCGGTTGACCAGCCGGCTGGCCAGCCGTGAATGCCCGCCGATACGGAAGAAGTTGTCACCGGGGCCGACCCGCGGCCGGTCGAGTACCTCCGCGAACAGACCGCTGAGCAGCTCCACCCGGGGGTGCCCCGTCTCCCCGGGCCCGCCCGCCCGTCCGGCCGCCGCTGCCGCCTCCGCCGCGGCGAGCCGCTCCCGGCGGGCCGCGAACCCCTCCGACTCCACGGCGGTGACCAGCCCGAGCGCGGCGAGCGGCCGGCCGGCGTCCGCGGCGAACGCGGTGAGCGCCCGGCCGTACACATCGAGCAGCAGAGCGGCCGTGGACTCGTCGAACACGTCCCGCGCATAGCCGAGGAGCAGCCGCAGTCCGCCGTCCGGTTCCTCCTCGCAGTGGAAGCTCAGATCGAACTTCGCCGCCCCCAGGTCGACGGACCCGGCATCGGCGGTCAGCGGGCCGAGCCGGACCGGGCCGGTGCCGTCCGCCGCACCGGCGGTCCGCACGGTCAGCATCACCTGGAAGAAGGGGTGTTCGCCCAGGGCCCGGCCCGAGGACTCGCTCACCTGCTCGACCAGCAGCTCGAAGGGCAGGTCCTGATGGTCGAAGGCGGCGAGGTCGCTCTCCCGGACCCGGTCCACCAGCTCGGCGGCCGTGGGGCCGCCGGAGGTGTCGGCGCGCAGCACCAGGGAGTTGACGAAGCAGCCGACGAGATCGTGCAGGGCCTCGTCGGAGCGCCCCGCGACCGGGGTGCCGACGGCGAGGTCGGTGCCCGCGCCGGCCGCCGTCAGGGCCGCGGCGAGGGCGGCCCGTACCACCATGAACAGGCTGGCGTTCCGCTCGCGGGCGAGCGCGGCCAGCCCGCCGGCCACCTCGGGCCCGAGACGGGCGCCGGCGGTGCCGCCGAGGCCGGTGGGTTCGGCGGGCCGGGGCCGGTCGTACGGCAGATCCGTCCGCTCCGGCAGTCCGTCCAGCGCCTTCCGCCAGTGGTCCAGGAGGGCGTCCGGTTCGGCGAGGAGATCCCGCTGCCAGAGCGCGTAGTCGGCGTACTGCACCGGCAGGGCTTCCCAGCCGGGTGCCCGGCCGGCCAGCCGGGCCGTGTAGGCGGTGTCCAGATCCCGCAGCAGCGGGGCGAGGGACCAGCCGTCGACGGCGATGTGGTGGACCAGCAGGACCAGGGCGCTGGGACCGCCGCCGGTGGTGAACAGCGCGGCCCGCAGCGGCACTCCGTCCGTCGGGTCGAGCGGTGTCCGGCCGAACCCGGCCACCCGCCGGTCGAGTTCGTCCGGGCCCGCGCACGGGACGAGGTCGAGAACGGGGGCGAAGTCCGCCACGATCCGCTGGTACGGCTCCCCGCCCAGCTGCGGATAGGCGGTGCGCAGCACCTCGTGCCGTGCGGCGAGATCGGCGAGGGCCGCGCCGAGCGCGACCGCGTCGGGCGTCCCGTCGAGCCGGAGCACGACCGGCGCGTTGTACAGGGCGGACGGGCCGTCGATCCGGGCCAGCAGCCAGAGCGCCCGCTGCGACGCGGACAGCGGCAGCCGGTCCGGCCGGGCCGGCTCCGGCACCTGTCGCGGTACGGGCCGGGGTGTACCGCCCGCCCGGGTCCGGGCGGCCTCGGTGAGCCGCCGGTGCAGGGCCGCGGGGGTGGGGGCCAGGAACAGGTCCCGGATGCCCGCCTCCAGCCCCAGGACGGCCCGGATCCGGTTGACCAGCCTGCCCGCGAGGAGCGAATGCCCGCCGGTCCGGAAGAAGCTGTCGTCCGGACCGATCCGGGGGCGGCCGAGGATCTCGGCGAAGAGCCCGCGGAGGATCTCCTCCCGGGGCGCGCCGGCATCGCGCCGACCGGTTCGGGCGGCCGGCGGCGCGGGGGTGCTCCGGGCCGCCGCCGTGTGCCGGGCCGTCAGCGCGGCCCGCTCGTCCGCGGTGGCCAGCGACAGCGGGCCGAGCGGCCGCCCGGAGTCGTGGGCCAGGGCCTCCAGGGCCCGGACGAAGAGATCCAGCAGCAGCTCCGCCGTGGCCTCGTCGAACAGGTCGACCGCGTAGCCGAGGGCCAGGTCGAGCCCGTCGGGGGAACCGTCGGGGGCCGCCCGCCGGGCGCAGAAGAAGGTCAGGTCGAACTTGGCGGCCGCCAGGTCCGCGGTGCCCGGGACACCGGTCAGCTCCGGCCCCAGCGGCACCGGCCCGGCGGACCGGGCGCCTTCCGGGCCCTCGGCGCCGTCGACGGTCAGCATCACCTGGAACAGCGGGTGGTGGCCGAGGGACCGCTCGGGCGCCAGCTCCTCCACCAGCAGCTCGAAGGGCAGGTCCTGGTGTTCGTAGGCGATCAGATCGGCGTCGCGCACCCGTTCGAGGAGCGCGGCCGGACTCGGCTCGCCGGATACGTCCGTCCGCAGCGCCAGGGTGTTGACGAAGAACCCGACGAGCTCGTTGAGCTCCTCCTCGGGGCGGCCCGCGACCGGGGTGCCGATCACCAGGTCGGAGCCGCAGCCGGCCGCGGTGAGCGCGGCCGCCAGGGCGGTCCGTACCGCCATCGGAGCACTCGCCCCGTGCTCCCGGGCCACGGCCAGCAGCGCGCGGTGGGTGGCGGCCGGGACACGCGCGGTCAGCGTCGCCCCGCGCCCGGACGGCTCGGCGGGCCGCGGCCGGTCCACGGGCAGCGGCGTCACCCCGGGCGCCCCGTCGAGGGCCCGCCGCCAGTGTGCGAGCTGCTCCGCCGCCAGGCTTCCCGGATCGCCCGGCGCGCCGAGCAGCTCCCGCTGCCAGAGCGCGTAGTCGGCGTACTGCACCGGCAGGGGTTCCCAGCCGGGTGCCCGGCCCGCGAGCCGGGCCGTGTAGGCGGTGTCCAGATCCCGCAGCAGCGGGCGGACGGACCAGCCGTCGGTGGCGATGTGGTGCACGAGCAGCACCAGCACCGCACCGGCGGCGCCGGTCCCGGTCTCCTCGGGGACGAACAGCGCGGCCCGCAGCGGGAGTCCTGCGGTGACGTCGAGGGGCTCCCGGACGAAGGCGGTCACCCGCGCGTCGACCGCGGCCGCCGGGCAGCGGACCACCTCCGGCGCGGGCAGCTCCGAGGCGTCCCGTACCTCCCGGCGGGGTTCCGCGTCCGGCCCGGCGGGCAGGACGGTGCGCAGCACCTCGTGCCGTTCGGCCAGATCGGCGAGGGCAGCGCCGAGCACCGCCGGGTCGGGCGTCCCGTCGAGCCGGAGCACCACCGGGGCGTTGTAGGCGGCCGAGGGGCCCGCCAGCCGTCCCAGGAACCAGAGACGGCGCTGGGCGAACGACAGAGTGTTCACGGCGATGTCCTCATCCGTCCTGGGCTGCGACGAGCCCGTCGATGTGCGCGGCCAGGTCCCGCAGCCGCGGATGGGCGTAGACGGCCTTCACCGGCAGGGCCACGCCCAGCTCGGACCGGACCCGCGACACCAGTTTGATGGCCAGCAGCGAATGGCCGCCCAGTTTGAAGAAGTTGTCGTCGGGGCCGACGGAGGACGCCCGCAGAACGGTCGTCCACACCTCGCCGATCAGCCGCTCGGAAGCCGAGAGACTGTCGTCCGCCGCGGCGGGAACCGGGGCCCCGTGAGGCGGCGCGGGCAGCGCGGCCCGGTCCAGCTTGCCGTTGACGGTGGTCGGGAAGCGGTCCACGGCGACCAGTACGGCGGGCACCATGTACGCCGGCAGCGAGGCCTCCAGCAGCCCGGTGAGGGCCGCTTCGGTCACCGGTGCCGCGGGCCGGTAGTAGCCGACGAGCCCCGGCGCGCCGTGGACGTCGTCGCGGAGGACGACGACGGCCTCGGCGACGGAGCCGTGGGCGGTCATGACGGCTTCGATCTCGGGGAGTTCGATCCGGAACCCCCGCAGCTTCACCTGGCCGTCGGCGCGGCCGAGATAGCCGAGCCGGCCGTCCGGCAGCAGCCGTACCAGATCCCCGGTGCGGTACATCCGCCCGCCGGGCTCCGCGCCGGGGCCGGTGTCGGCGGTGAACCGGTCGGCGGTGAGCCCGGGGCGGCGCCGGTAGCCGCGGCCCACCCGGGGCCCGGCCAGATACAGTTCGCCGGTCCCGCCCGGGCCGACGGGCGCCAGCTTCTCGTCCAGCACCCGCATCCGCAGCCCGGGCAGTACGGCGCCGAGGTGCGGGGTCCCCCCGGCGACCGGTTCGATCCACCCGGCGGTGGCGTCCACGGTGCACTCGGTGGGGCCGTACAGATTGACGGCACGGACCGTGCCCGCGGCGGTCAGTTCCGCGAGCCGGGACCAGAGGGCGGGTCCGATCGCCTCACCGCCGATCAGCAGGGTCAGCGGGCGCGGCCCGCCGTCGGCGGAGAGCAGCTCCAGCAGCGGTTCGGCGTGCGAGGGCGTCAGGTCGAGATCGTTCAGGGCATGCGTGTCGGCGAACGCGGCGAGCAGCGCGGGGTCGGCGCGCGTCTCGTCGTCGACCATGACGAGGGTGTCGCCGCGGCAGACCCGGACCCACTGCTGCACGGAGGCGTCGAAGGACGGGGAGGCGTTCCAGCCCACCCGGGCGCCGTCGCCCGCCGCGATCCCGGCGTCCTCCAGCTCGGCGAGGAGCCGGGCCGCGGCGCCCCGGCCGATCTCGACGCCCTTGGGGCGGCCCGTCGAGCCCGAGGTGTAGATGACGTACGCGAGGCTGTCCGTGGCCACCGGGACCGGCCGGTAGTCGGGCGCGGCGGTGCCGCCGGCGAGCAGCTCCGCCAGGCCGAGCTGCGGCACCCCGGCCGGGAACGCGCCGTCGGGGCCGCCGTCCGGGGTGACGACGACATCGGCTCCGGAGTCCTCGACCAGATAGCGGCGCCGTCCGGCGGGCAGCTTGGGATCCACGGGGAGATAGGCGGCGCCCGCGGTGAGGGTGCCGATCAACGCGGTGACCAGCCCCGCGCCGCGCGGCAGGCAGAGCGCGACCACGGATTCGGGGCCCACGCCGTGCGCGGCGAGCCCGGCCGCGATCCGCATGGCGCCGGCGCGCAGTTCGCCGAACGTCAGCTCGCGGTCGGCGGCGACCACGGCGGTACGGCCGCCGGGGGCGGCGGCCAGCCGCTCCAGCAGATCGCGCGGCCGCGCCGAGGAGAGGGACGGGGTGCGCTCGGGCAGGACGGCGGTCATGGTGCTCACTCCCCGTGGACGGTGGTGGACGCCGGGCTGGCGGGCGAGCAGTCGGCGAGCGCGACCGGCTCGCCCATGGCGACGAGGATCTTCCGGTCGCCGGAGAAGGACTCCCGCCCGTGGGCGCAGAGGATGTTGTCCACGAGCATCAGATCGCCCTCCTGCCAGCTCTCCCGGACCGTGACCCGGTCGTAGACCTCGTTGACGGCGTCGACCTCGGCGTCCGTGAGCCGGGTGCCGTCGCCGAGATAGGTGTTGAACGGCAGTCCGTCCGGGCCGTACGTCTCCTCCAGCACCTCGCGGACGTCCGGGTCGAGGGTGCGGCTGTTCCAGAACGCGAAGTGGTTGAACCAGACCCGCTCCCCGGTCACCGGGTGGGTGATGATCGCCGAGCGGCGCTGCCGGGTGACGAGGGAGTCGTCGTCCGCCCACTCGTATCCGATGGTGTTCTCGTCGCAGTAGCCCTCGGCGACCGCCCTGTCGTCGGTCGCGAAGGTCGTGTACCAGGGCAGGCCGGCCAGTTCGGAGTAGTTGCGCACGAGCAGCCAGCCGGCCTTCTCGAACCGGGCGCGCAACCCCTCGGGGAGCAGTCTCAGAGCCTCCCGCATGTCGCCGATGGTGGTGGCGCCGCCCTCCCGGGGCGCGGTGATGCAGCCGAAGAGCAGCACTCCCGGGAAGTCGAGGGTGTAGCTGTTCTCGTTGTGGAGTCTGATCGGCTGGGCGGCCGGGAGGTCGGTGGAGGAGAACACCCCCTCGCCGAAGTCGGTGCGCGGGGTCGCCTTCTCCTTGTAGCCGGCCCGCTGTTCGATCAGGGCATCGCGGGCGGTCGCGAAGGCCGCCGCGTCATGGACCGGCAGCCCGCGCAGCAGCACCGCTCCGGAGCGGTGCAGCTCCGCCTGGACGGCGGTCCGGTGCTCGGTCAGCCAGGCGGCCGCGGCCTCGATGGAGTGATGGCCGGGGGTGATCACGACGGCGGGCCTGCCCGGCTCGCGGATCACGGTCAGGCCGCGCAGGGCGTGGGCGTCGGCGAAGGTCGTCATCGCAGGAGTCCTCTGCTTCGGGATCGGGAAGTGAACTGCTCGGGAAGTGAACTGCTCGGGATCGGAATGCGGAGCGGGAGCGGACGGGGAGCGGAAACCGGAAGGAGTACGGGAGAACGGAGAGCTCCCGGGGAACAGGGGCGGGCGCTTCAGGCGGCCGCGGCGGTGAGCCTTCCGGACGCGGGCTCGGCGCCGTCCCCGAGTACGGTGCCGAGCAGGGCGAAGAAGGCGGGCAGCTGCTGCTGGAAGTAGAAGTGGCCGCCCGGCAGGATGTGCGCCGCGAACCCGGCCCCGGTGATCTCGGCCCAGCGGTCCAGCGCCGCGACCGGCACCACGGGATCCCGGTCCCCGCCGATGACCGTGACCGGGCAGTCCACCGCGGCCTCCGCCGCGGAGCACCGGTACACGTCGTCGATGGCGAAATCGGCCCTGATCGACGGGATGATGATCTCGCGCAGCTCGGGCTCGTCGAGGATCCCGTCGTCGGTGCCGCCGCGTTCCTTGATGGCGGCGACCAGCTGGTCGTCGTCGAGCCGCTCCGGGTGCACGGCGCTGGGGTTCGGCAGGAACGGTGCCCGGCAGGCGGAGGCCACCAGGGCACGGGCGGGCCGGCCGGCCGCGGCGAGCCGCCGTACCACCTCGAAGGCGACGAGCGAGCCCATGCTGTGACCGAGGACGACCAGGTCCTCTGGCAGATCGCCGGGGAGCGCCGCCGCCACGGGGCCGGCCAGATCGGCGATGGTCGTGGGCAGTTCCTCGGCGTAGCGGGCGCCTCGGCCCGGGTACTGGCCGATCAGCAGCCGTACGTCCGCCGGGAGCCGGTCCCGCCAGTCGGCGTAGGCATGGGCGTTGCCGCCGGCGTGCGGCAGCACCAGCAGCGCGGTCCGCTGCGGTCCGTCGCCGGGCAGGTCCCAGACGATGTCGTCGGCGTTGGGGAGGGGGGCGATCCCGTCGGTCATGAGGTGATCCGTTCCTGGTCGGTGCGGCGGCGCAGGACGGGCCTGGCACGCCGCGGTTCGGGGGCGGTCGTGGTGTCGGCCGGGCCGGTTTCGAGGTACGCGGCCAGCCGGGCGGGCGTCGGGTGCCGGAACACGTCCCGGAGGGTGAGTTTCAGCTCCAGGGCGCGGCTCAGGCGGTTGGCGAGCCTCGCGGCGACCAGGGAGTGGCCGCCGAGGGCGAAGAAGTCGTCGTCGGGGCAGGGCGGTACATCGGTTCCGAGGGCGTCCCCGAAGGCCGCGCAGACGGTCCGCTCCAGTGCTGTCCGCGGCGGCCGGCCGGCGGCACCGGCGGTCTCGGGCCCGGGCTTCGGCAGGGCGAGCAGAGCCTGTTTGTCGATTTTGCCGTTGGGGGTGAGGGGGAGTTGGTGGTGGGTGGTGATGTGGGTGGGGATCATGTGGTCGGGGAGGTGTTGGCGGAGGTAGGTGCGGATGTCGTGGGGTGTGGTGGTGG
>NZ_JBDQQP010000016.1:80127-193306 GCF_039888735.1 Streptomyces sp. CAU 1734 | reverse complement strand
GGACTGACGGCAGTAAGAAGATGGGGGGCTCGTTCGAGTTGGGTTTCGGAATGTAAGGAGGGATGAGAGAGTATGCTGTATGTAAAAGTGGGAAAAACAAGGCACACCCTAGAGCGTGAGGGGTGCTGGTCTTGAAAATGCAACCCGAGGCTCGGGGGTCGTGGTGATCTGGAGTACTGAGGACGTGGCGCGTGATTCGATCCGCCGCGCAGCGGCCGGATCGACCCCGGCAGAGGTGCAGGCCCCGTGGACGCGTGAGCCGCAGATGTTCGGGCGGGACCCGGAGGTGCTCGCTGAACGGTGAGCCGCCACGCATGTCGAGTGGCCTGGTCCAGGCGCGGGCTGATGGAGTCGTCCGGCTGGGGCGTGTACGAGCCCGGAACAGGAGGCGGAGGTCACTGCGCGAGCGGGAGAGCAGGCGCACGGAGTTCCTGGAGCGGCAGGCCGGGCGGTGGTGGGGCGAGAAGGGCGGGGTGCGGACCCGGGTATGGCTCAGCCGCGCCCGCCAGCCGCCGGATCCGGGCTCGCCGCCCGGGCCGGCCTCTTCCCCGGGGCTTCGGCAGGTTATCTGTGGAAGCCGTGCAGCGGCATCCCGTGTGGGGTGTGCGGGAGGTGGTGGTGAATCGAAGTCGACTGCTGTGGTTCCAGGGCATGCACGGGGCCCGTCATCGGCGATGTGGCAGTTCATCTGGTCCGGGAGGAGGAATATCTGGTCAGCCGCCCCGAGGATGCCGGTGCGGTGTTCGTGGTGGAGATTTCGGTCGGGGAATTCGCCGGGGTGCTGGAAGTGCGGATGTGGTTGGCAGCGGGTGGTGGGGGTGATCCGGGGCACATGGGCCGCCGGCGGGAGAGCTTTCCGTTGTGCTATACAAGTGGTGAGGCCCTGGTGGGGCCTGCGGACGACGGATCAGTACCCGCTCAGCGACAAGACTGGCCATTGGGAGGTCAGTTCCGCCATGGCGTGGTTCATTCTCATCGTGTCCGGAGTGCTAGAGGCCGTCTGGGCCACGGCGCTGTCGGCGTCCAAGAATTTCAAGCGTCCCGTCCCGACCGTTGTCTTCGGGGTCGCCCTCGCGGCGAGTATGACGGGGCTGGCATTCGCCATGAAGAGCCTGCCCACGGGGACCGCGTATGCCGTCTGGGTCGGCATCGGGGCGGTGCTCACCGCTGTCTGGGCCATGGTGACCGGCCAGGAGCGCGCTTCCACCGGGCGGGTGGTCCTGCTGCTGGGGCTCGTCGGCTGCGTGGTCGGGCTGAAGGCGGTGAGCTGATGTCCTGGGCGATTCTTCTCATCAGTGCTGTGTTCGAGGCCGTCTGGGCCACGGCTCTCGGTCTCTCGGACGGGCTGAGCAAGACCGGTCCGACCGTGGTCTTCTTCGTCGGGCTGGCGCTGAGCATGGCGGGTCTGGGTTACGCAATGATCCGGATTCCGATCAGTGTGGCCTACTCGGTCTGGATCGGCATCGGGGCGGCCCTGACGGTTCTCTACGCCATGCTCACAGGTGAGGAACCCGCTTCCGTGCTCAAGGGTGTGTTCCTCGGCGGGATCATCCTGTGTGTCATAGGTCTGAAGTTCGTCAAGACGAAGCCGGGTTCCAAGGCCGGCCGACAGCCGCCGGAGGCGCGGAGCCAGCGGTGATCACTGCCTGCCGGGTGTCGACTTCGGCACGGCACCCGGCAGGGGTGCGGGGCGGTGGCTTCAGGCTTCTGTCCGGTTCTCCGGACGGCGGCGGTAGGCGATGGCCAGAGCGATGGTGGCAGGTCCCCATACGGTGAGCGGGGATCGCTCTCCCGGTCCGGACCTCTCCCCCGCGCGGCGGGTACGAGTGCGACCGGGCCCGAGTGCCGAGTGATGCTGGGAGGACTTCCAGGAGGACACGGCGTCGTTGAGCGCGGTGCCCCCGAGGTCTTTCACCTGGTGTCCGCTGGGGAGGGTGAAGTATCTGCCCTGGTGGGTGTGGCCCGGGGCGAGCTGTCCGACGGGGTTCCTGACGGTGCCCTCGGATCACGACCACGATTGGGGCCGCTGCGGTGGTGTCTGCCGCGGGTGGGTGGTGTGGACGGTCGCGGGCTCGGAGGGGGTCGGCCGGTCCGGGTGGAACCGGGGAAGGTCCTAGGAGGGTATGAGGAAGCTGCTGTAGAGGCCGGGCGGATGGTCAGCGACCGGTAGTGGTCGGGGATGGAAAGTGCGCCGACGTCCGTGAACAGGATCTCCAGTGTGGTCGGCAGTCCGGCGCCGGTGTCGCAGCCAGGTGCGGAGGAGCCGTTGGCTGTGGCCCGTGATGTAGGTGAGGAGGCGTACGGGCCGCTCGAACGGGATCTCCTTTTCCGTCCGTGCTGATGTCTCGCGCTCACCACTCTGTCACGGGGATGCGGGGCCCGTCGCCCCCTGAGCTGTTCGCCGGGTGCTGTCAGTGGTGGCTCCTATGATCCGGCCATGAGCATGATCGGAGAGTACGTCCGTCTCACCCCCGCCGAGCTGGACCGGGCGGTGCGGGATCCGGACTGGGCCTGGGAGTTCGTCGAGGAGCAGATGGCCGCGGATCCGGGGGACGGCGCCCCGGTGGCCGGGGGCCGGCTGCACAGCACCGGGAAGATGTGGCATGCGCTGGAGTATCTGCTGGGGCTCCGAGGGGTCGGGGTGGATGTGGTGCACGGCGAGGAGGAGATACCCGGTGCGGAGGACTGGGGGTACGGAGCGCCTCGTGTGATCAGTCCGGAGCGGGTGCGGGTGGCCGCGGGGGCGATGGGGGCGATCACTCCGGAGGGGCTCGTCGAGGGGGTCGGCCCGGCGGGGCTGGCGGGCGCGGGGATCTATCCGTACGCGGGTTCCGGACCTGGCGAGGGGCCGGACGAGGCGGCGGGTGCGGGGGGTGATCCGTACGGCGGGCTGGAGGACGCGGCGGCGGCGTACCAGGATCTCGCGGCCTTCTTCCGGGTGGCGGCGCGTCTGCGGCACGGTCTGCTGGTCTGGATCGCCTGACCGCGCCGCGGTGCGGTGCGGGGCTGTCCGTCCCGTACCGCACCTCTGGTCGGCGGCGGGCGGTCAGCACCAGCTGGCGCCGGTGAGGCGGCCCAGGGCGTCGAGGGTGTCGCCGTGGGCGGCGATTTTGCGCACCCGGACTTTTTTGCCGCTGTGGGTGGCGGGGATGCCCAGGGGCTTTCAGGTGCCGCCGGTGCGGATGGGCCCGGGGCGTGGTCGTCGTCCGTGCGGGCGAGGAGGGCCGGTTTCCCTTGCTCAGTGCTGCGGGGGTGTGCGCTGGCAGTGTCGGCCTCGTCGATTTCCTGCCGTCGTGCCGCTGGACGAGGCCGGCTTCGCCGCCGCTCGGGGAGCGGGTCTCGCCGACGGCCCACACGGTGCCGCCGGCGCCGACGGTGAGGACGTTCTTGCGGTGCTGTGGCGAGACGCCTCTGAGTTCGAGCCGCTGTCCGGGCCCGTGCCGGGGTCCGGGAGTTTCACCGGCTTCCAGCGGGTGCCGCTGTTGTTGACCATGTGTCTTCCGAATCGTCGGTGGGTTCCGGCGGGGGCGCCGGTGGCGGGTTCCCGGCGGGTTGATCGGCGTTTTTCGCGGGTCGACCGGGTTGCGGGGGTTGGCTGTTGGCCGGTTCCGGCGGGTGGGCGGCCGGTGGTGGCACTGCCGCCCATCTTGACTGTGGCTCGTCAAACGCTATGGTCCAGACCAAGTGGCATGACAACAGCTCCGGGTATCCCCCGGCCGCCGGTCCACCCGCCCGGCGCCGTCCCGGCGCACCCGTCCTCGCCGCCGCGCGCTCCTCCCCCTACTCCAAGGAGCTGACATGCAGCGAAGCAGGTTAATGGCCATCACCATCGGCGCGGGCATCGCCCCGCTGCTGGCGGTGTTCCTGCCGGCCAACACCGCAAGTGCCCACGGATACATCGCGTCGCCGCCGAGCCGCCAGGCGCAGTGCGCGGCCCGCACGATCGCGTGCGGTGACATCAAGTACGAGCCGCAGAGTGTGGAAGGGCCCAAGGGTCTGCGCAGCTGTAGCGGGGGCAATGCCCGCTTCCGCGAGCTCGACGACGACAGCAAGGGCTGGCAGGTGGCCACGGTCAACCGGACGGCCACCTTCAACTGGCGGCTGACCGCGGCGCATGCCACCAGTACCTGGCAGTACTACGCCGGCGGGCAGAAGGTCGCCGAGTTCAACGACGGCGGAGCCAGGCCCGGTTACTCGGTCACGCACTCGGTGAACTTCGGCGGTGTCAGCGGCAGGCAGAAGCTGCTCGCCGTGTGGAACATCGCCGACACGCCGAACGCCTTCTACGTCTGCGTGGATCTGAACATCCGCTGACGCGGCCGTCCGCGCGATCCGGGCCGTGGTGATCTCGTCCTCGGCTCACTGAGTGCTTCCCGTCCCGCTCTCCACCGCCCCGGGGCGGTGGAGAGCGGATCGGGCGGCCGGGAAGCCTGAAGGAGCGGCACGGCGCGGGCCAGGAGACCGGGTCCCCGGCCGCGGTGGTTCAGGGATGGCGGCGCTCTGGTTCCTCGGTGGCGTCGCTCAGGTCCTCGACTCTCAGGGGCCGTTGTCCGATGAAGACGACCGCGAGGCCGTACGGGTCGCAGACGGGCAGGCGTCCCCCGGCGAATCGCAGGTGCCACTCGCCGGCGTAGAAGTTGAGCTGTGGGGTGTCCAGGGGAAACTCCGAGACGGGCAGGTCGCGGAAGGGTTCCGACTCCGCTGGGGTGAGGCCGAAGAATGCCGGGTCGGCCGCCAGTGCCCCGCGGACGAAGCGGAGTGCCGTCCCGATGTAGTGGTCGAGTCGGCCGAGTATCTCGCCGATGAGGGCGGGGTCGGCCGGGCCGATGTCGTCGGTGCCCTCCAGCAGGATGTTGACCTCGACGGGGCAGTCGTGGAGCGCGCTCCACGGCGGCTGTGCCGCGCTCCAGATCCGCAGTTCGCCCGGTCCCCGTGCGAAGTGCAGTCGTCCGATGGCGTGGTGGGGGTCCGTGCCGGTCACGGGGCGGCCGGGTGGCGCGTGCGGAACCGCTGCTCGGTGCCGTATGCGTGGAAGCGTTCCGTCTGGGTGAACCCGAGTTTCGCCGCGAGGCGCATCGAGAGGAGCCGTTCGGTTCTGATCGGGGCGGGTGGCCAGGGGGGGCCGAGCTCGGTCATGCGGGACAGCCAATCAGCGGGCTCGGCGGCGATCAAGACTCGCGGGCGGGCGGCTGTCCCCGTCCGTCGCTGTCGTGCGGGCCCGGTGAGGGTCGGGGCTCTTTCGTGAAGACGAGGACTTCCGTGGAGCCGACGCCCATGGGGGCCGGGAAGGCGGCCTCCAGGGTGCATCCGAGGCTGGCGAAGAGGTCGACGCAGGTGCGGCGGGGCATGGCGGCCGGGTAGGAGCCGTGTCCCGCGCCGCCCTGCGCGGCCCAGACGCGTACGGCGGCGGGGTCCAGGCAGGTCTCCGTCAGGACGTCGAAGACGATCCGGCCGCCGGGCCGTGTCACGCGGGCCATCTCGAGGAAGTAGCGGGAGGCGCAGAGGAAGGTGACGGTGTTGAAGACCTTGTGGGCCTGGACGAGGTCGATGGTGCCGTCGGGGGTGGGGGCGAGGCTGCTTCCCTCGGCCGGCCGGGCGATCACGCCGAAGGTCTTCACCAGGTGGTCGGCCCAGGGTGCCGCCGTCTCGTAGATCTCGTAGCGGCTCGGTGAGCACTCCTTCAGTGTCTTCTCCAGGTACCGGCCGGAGCCGGGGCCGATTTCCAGGACCGTGTCGGGGCCGTCGGCGAAGACGCCGAGGGAGCGCAGCCGGTCGATGGTGAACCCGGTGGCGCCGGGTGTCCCGTTCATGACCTCGTCGATGTGGTCGCCGATCGAGAGGCCGGCCGCCCGGGCGGCCCGCATCGTCGCCTCGAAGGGGAGGAAGTCGTCGACGCCTCCCAGATTGCCGGTGCTGCGCACGATGTCGAATCCGGCGCGGCCCAGGAGTCGTCTGACTCCGGACTTCACCAGTGACGCCGCCCTGTCCGCTGTCCTCATCGGGCCTGCCCCCAGGTCGTCTCCGCCCCCCCGGGAGTCAGCATAGGAGCGCGGGGGCGGGCATACAGCGGGACGGCGAATGACGGCGGATTCCGTATGCGGGGGCGGGATTCAGGCCCGGTGGAGCCGGAGGGGTTCGCCGGCCGCCAGGCGCTGTGCGAGGTCGTCGTGGCGGGGCGGGGAGGGAGAGGTGAGCAGCAGTGACGCGGCGGTGATTTCGGTGATCGCCCTCGCGGCGAGGTCGCGGCGTCCGGGCTCGCCGGGGCCGGACGGAAGGCGGAGCCATACTCCCCCGTCCGCGCCGACGGACACCTGGATGTCGCCGATGCCGGCCGCGGTGAGCGCGGCCCGGGCCGTGTCCCGCACCCGGGCCGCGTTGGCCAGGTCGATCCGGCGGGCGGCCGTGTGGATGGCGCGTGTCATGTCGTGGACAGCCTGTTCCACCGCGCCGACGTGGATCCGGAGGGGGCCCATGGAGACGGTGTCGGCCGCGGGGTCGTATCCAAAGCTCCAGAAGGCCCTGGCCACCTCGCGTTCGGTGGCGCCGGCCCGGGTGCGGTCTCTCTGGGGGCCGCGGCCCCTGCCCCGGGACCAGTCCTCGAAGTGGGTGAGGCCGTCGCGTATGTGCTTGGCATCGGGTATCGCCGTCTCGAACCGCTCCCGTGCCCGGGAAAGCTCCAGGGCGGCTTCGGGGCCGGCGGCCGACTCGCCGAGGGCGAGTCGCTGGAGCCTCTGCGCCACCAGCAGTTGCTGCAGGGCGATGCAGAGGTGCCGCGCGTCGATCTGGCGGGTGTCGAATCCTCCGATCGCCTTGTCGCCGGCGTGCATGCGTTCGACCGCGAGCAGGGCGGCCCGTCCCCACCACTGGGCCTCCGACAGGGCGATCGCTTCCGGGTGGTCGGCCGGCGACCAGTCATCGGGCGGGGTGTCTGTCATGACCGACATCTTCGCCGTCCGGTGTGCCGGTGTGCCGGGTTTTTCCGCTGTTCACCGGTGGTGGGCGTCGTTGCGCGCGGAGAGGGCGGGTGCCGGTGGTGTCCTGGTGAGGCGGGTGCCGGCGGTCCGGTCCCTCCCGTGCGGCGGGTCGGTGGGGTTCGGTGTCCCGGGAGACGGCTATACATGAGGTGTATACCCAGTGTGTATAGTCCTCCTCATGTCCATGGGTCACACCCTGCTCGGGCTGCTGGAGTCCGGGCCGCGCCACGGTTACGAACTCAAGCGCGCCTTCGACGAGAAATTCGGCCACGACCGGCCGGCCCACTACGGGCAGATCTACGCGACGATGTCGCGGCTGTTCAGGAACGGGCTGGTGGCGATCGACGGAGTCGAGCCGGGCGGCGGGCCGGAGCGGAAGCGGTACGCGATCACCGAGGCCGGGATCACCGATGTCGGGCAGTGGCTGGGGCGGCCGGAGAAGCCCCAGCCGTATCTGCGGCCGACGCTCTACACAAAAGTCGTCCTCGCCCTGATCACCGGGCGCAGTGCCGCCGGGCTGCTGGACACCCAGCGGACCGAACACCTGCGGATGATGCGCATGCTCACCGGCCGCGAACGCGGCGGCGGCTTCGCCCCTCAGCTCATCCGCGACCACGCCCTGTTCCACATGGAAGCCGATCTGCGCTGGCTGGAGCTGACAGCCGCGCGTCTCGACCGGCTCGCTAAGGAGGTCGGCGCGTGAGCGCGTACCCCGGTTCACTTCTCTGGGCCCGTGATCTGCGGAAGGTCTACGGCCCCACCCCCGCCCTCGACGGGGCGTCCTTCTCCGTCCGCGCGGGTGAGGTGGTCGCCGTGATGGGGCCGTCGGGGTCGGGGAAGTCGACCCTGCTGCACTGTCTGGCCGGAATCGTCACCCCGGACTCGGGGGCGATCGGCTACGGCGGCCAGGACCTCGCCGGCATGTCGGACGCGCGCCGCAGCGCGCTGCGGCGGTCGGAGTTCGGGTTCGTGTTCCAGTTCGGACAGCTGGTGCCGGAATTGACGTGCACGGAAAATGTGGCGCTGCCCCTGCGGCTCGCCGGCACCGGGCGCCGGGAGGCGCAGCGGGCCGCGCTGGAGCGGATGGAGCGGCTGGAGGTGGCCGAGGTCGGGAACAAGAGACCCGGTGAGGTCTCGGGCGGGCAGGGGCAGCGGGTCGCGGTCGCGCGGGCGCTGGTGACCTCGCCGCGGGTGATCTTCGCCGACGAGCCGACCGGGGCACTGGACTCGCTCAACGGCGAACGGGTGATGCAGCTGCTGACCGGGGCGGCGCGGGAGACCGACGCCGCGGTCGTCCTGGTGACCCATGAGGCCAGAGTGGCCGCATACTCGGACAGGGAAGTCGTTGTGCGTGATGGCAAGGTGCAGAACATGGCGGGCGCGGTATGAGTCAGCTCACGAGACCACCCGTCGTCATGGTCACCGGGACCGGGACCGACGGCGCGGGCGGGGTCCGGGGCTGGGCGAGGGAGCTGGCGCTCGGTCTGCGCTTCGCCGTCACCGGCGGCCGGCGCGGCTGGATACGCACCGCTCTGACCGCCTTCGGCGTCGGGCTGGGCGTGGCCATGCTGCTGGTCGCCTCGTCCATCCCGCAGCTGCTGGACAACCGTGAGGACCGCCGGGACGCCCGCCAGCTCGCGCCGTACGGTTCCGAGAGGCCGTCGGACCGCTCGTTCCTCTATCTGAGCGACAACACCGTCTACCGCGAGGTGCCGGTCACCGGCATGCTCCTGCGGGCCGAGGGCGGGAGCCGCATCGCCGCGCCGCCCGGTCTGGCCGAGCTGCCGGGCCCGGGTGAGATGGCGGTCTCCCCCGCTCTCGCCGAGCTGCTGTCCTCCCCCGAGGGGGCGCTGCTGAAGGAGCGGCTGCCCCACCGGGTCACGGCCACGATCGGGGAGCGCGGCCTGACCGGGCCGGACGAGCTGATCTATTACGCGGGCAGCTCCGAGCTCACGGACGCCAACGCCGGCGGTCGCGCCCACGGCTTCGGCGGGGCGCCCGAATTCAGCGAACCGCTCAACGGGGTGCTGCTGCTGATCGTCCTGATCGCCTTCATCGCCCTGCTGCTGCCGGTCGCGGTGTTCATCTCCACCGCCGTGCGCTTCGGCGGCGAGCAGCGCGACCGCCGGCTGGCGGCGCTGCGGCTGGTCGGCGCGGACCGGGCGATGGCGAACCGGATCGCCGCCGGCGAGTCGCTGGGCGGGGCGCTGCTGGGCCTGGTGGTGGGCGGCGCGCTGTTCGCGCTCGCCCGGCAGTGGGTGAGCGCGGTCACGGTCTGGGACATCTCCGCGTTCCCCTCCGATCTGGCGCCGAATCCGGCGCTGACCGTCCTGATCGCGGCCGCCGTGCCGGCCGCCGCGATCGTGGTCACGCTCTTCACGCTGCGCGCCGTGTCGATCGAGCCGCTGGGTGTGGTGCGCGACACCGCGCCGCGCGGCCGGAAGATGTGGTGGCGGGTGCTGATCCCGGTGCTCGGTCTCGTGCTGCTGCTGACCCAGGCGGGCTCGGTCTCGATGGGCGGCACCTCGATCAACTCGCTCCTGATCGGCGCGGGTGTGCTGATGGTGCTGGTGGGCATCACCCTGATGCTGCCCTGGCTGGTCGAGGCGGTGGTGAGGCGGCTGGACGGCGGACCGGTCGCCTGGCAGCTGGCGACCCGCCGGCTCCAGCTGAGCAGCGGGACGGCGGCCCGGGCGATCAGCGGGATCGTGGTCGCGGCGGCCGGGGCCATCGCGCTCCAGACCCTCTTCAGCTCGGTGGAGGGCGACTTCACGGCGCCGACGGGGGCGGACGTCGAGCGGGCCCACCTCCAGGTGTTGTCGCAGGTCCGGGACGGGTCCGAGGCACTCGCCGTGCTCGGGGAGTACCAGCGGGCGAAGGGTGTCGCCGGGCTGGTCGGGACGGTGCGGTCGACGGCCAACCGGCCGGGGCCGAAGCCGGCCGGCGAGGAGGAGTTCCCCTTCACCGCGCTCACGATCGGCGACTGCGCGTCGCTGCGGCAGCTGGCGAAGCTGCCGTCCTGCGCGGACGGCGATGTCTTCACCATCCGCCGGGACGGGAAGTTCTCCCCCTATCTGTACTACCCGCGGGCCGGGGAGAAGCTCTCGCTGGGCGGCAACCGGAACAACGCCGAGCCCGGCCGGCAGCTGGCGTGGCGGATCCCCGACGGTGCCCGGCAGGTGCGGACCCTCACCAACCCGGTGGGCGAGCGGGCGGGCGGAGTGCTGGCCACGCCCTCCGCCGTTGATCCGGCGAGGCTGGCGAAGCCCCGGATCTCGGCCATGATCCGGCTCGACCGCACGGTGCCGGACGCGGTGGAGCATGTGCGCAACGCGGTGGCCGAGCTGTCCCCGCCGACCCGGCGGCCCAGTGTGACGGAGATCGAGCTGAACGAGGTAGACCCGAGGTTCGCGAGCATTCGCACCGGTCTCCTCGTGGGCGCGACGGCCACGATGGCGCTGATCGCGGTGTCGCTGCTGGTCACCACGTTGGAGCAGCTCCGGGACCGCAGGCGGCTGCTGTCGGTGCTGATCGCCTTCGGCACCCGGCGGTCCACGCTCTGCTGGTCGGTGCTGTGGCAGACGGCCGTGCCGATCGGGCTGGGGCTGGTGCTCGCGGCCGCCGGCGGGATGCTGCTGGGCCAGGTGCTGCTGCTGATGGTGGGCACGATCGCGACGGACTGGCTGGTGTTCCTGCCGATCACGGCGGTCGGGGCCGGGCTGATTCTGCTGATCACGCTGCTGAGCCTGCCGCCGCTGTGGCGGATGATGCGGCCGGACGGTCTGCGCTCGGAGTAGCCGCTGGAGCGGGGCGGGGGCGGGGGGTGCGGGGAGGTGTTCCCCGTACCCCCTTTCGTGCCGCCCGGGGGCGCGTCGTGGTCACCCGGTCCCGGCCCGGGCCTTCGGGCGGCGGCGGGGCAGCCGGCCGGCGAGCGGGGCGGGGCGCGGCGGGGCGGCCAGGAGCCGGTCGACGTGGTGGCGTTCGAGTCCCCGGCGGGCGTCGACGCGCAGCAGCAGCCGGTCGCGGCGGAGGAGGGAGTTGCGGACGAGGCGGGGCGGGATGACGTCGTCGAGCCAGGCGAACGGGCGGGGGCCGGCGTGGCGCAGCAGCGGGGCCCACTTGGCGGCGGAGAACAGCTCCAGCACCGGTGTCCGGGGGTCGCCGGGCTGTGGTGCGCAGCCGGTGAAGCGGACGACCGGCAGCTGCGGGAGTCCGAGCGCGGGCGCGATGTGGGTGTTGGCGTTCTCCTCCCAGGTCGTGGCCCAGCACAGTTCGTGCACCTGTGACAGTTCGTGCAGCCAGTCGCCGTGCCGGCGGGAGAGCAGAACGCGGAATCCCAGCAGGGTGCGGGCCTCGAAGTCCGTCGCGGGGTGGGGGGCGGCCGGGTTGAGGACCCCGTCGACGTCGAGGAAGAGGAACGGCTTGGGCACGGGGCTCCCGGTGGTCGGACGATGCGCTGTCCGTCCGAACGACTGGCGGCGCCGGCCGGTTCCCCGGGGGGTGTTCCCGGGGCTTTGCCTCCCGGCGCGCCGCTCCCGTCCCGGCGGGCCGGGACGGGGGCGGCGTGTGTGGAGCCGGTCGCGCGCCGGTCAGCGGCCCGGGGTCGGCTCCACGGCGACCGGTGCCGGCCGGCCGGGCGTTGCCCGGGTACTGGCGGAGCTGTTCGCCGCGGGTGCCGTTCCAGGCGGCTTCGAGACACTTGCGGCTGTTCCTGGTGGCCACCGGATCGCCGGGGGTCCCGGGCGGGTCCGCTGCCCGGGTCCCGGCGGCGGGGGGCGGGGGCCGTCCGGGAGCGCGGTGTGGCCGTGGACGGTGAGGAGTCGGTGCCCGGGGTGTGCTGTGGCGCCGTGCCGGTGGTCCCGGCCCGGGGCGGTGCGTCGGTGCGCTGTGGGTGATGGCCGATCCGGGGCAGGGCCTGCGGCGGCCGGCCCGCCTCGTCGCCGAGACGGGCCGGACGATCGGCGCGGCGCTGCCCGGCGGCCGGCGCCGGCAGCGCGGCAGGGTGCCGGGCAGGGCCGGGTGCGGGGTCAGTCCAGGATCCGGCCCCCGTGGTAGCGCAGTTCGTACACCACGGTGCCGTCGGCGGTGGCGATGTGCTCGACGCCCCGGAAGCGGTCGGCCTCGCCCGTGGTCTCGTCGGTGTAGGTCAGTGCGCCGGCCGTGTGGCGGAATCCGCCGAGGAAGCGGCCCTCCGCGTACAGCGCGGTCAGCGCCTCCTTGATGGTCTCGCCCGCGGTGAAGGCGTCGATGGTGTCACCGAGCAGATATCCGTAATAGTTCATGCCCCAGACCGGCCGGCCCGCCAGATGCACCGTCTCCTGGCCGAGGAAGTCCGTGCCGCCGAAGTAGCTGTCCCGGTAGACCAGATCGTCCTCCCGGTACTCCAGGTCGTGCGACGCGGTGCGGACGGGGTCGACCCTGCCCGCGCCGCCGGCGTAGGTGGAGGACTTGGCGCGGACGATGAACGACTGGAGGGCGGCGGGGGTGAGTGTCAGTGTTTCCATGGCCGGATTCTGGCAGTGGGGTCTGACAGCGGGGCCCGCCTTCCCGTCCCGGACTCCGCTTCGCGCGGGGCCCGTTGGCCGCCGTGCCGGTGTGCCGTTCGTGAGAATTGCTCTCACTTGATGTGAGTCGTCCCATAATCGTTGCCCTCCGTGTCCGGCTCCTTCTAGCCTCTGGCCGGGACCGCGGCCGGGCACATGGACCGGTCAGGGGAAGCGGTGCACATCCGTGTCACTTCCAGTCGAGGGAGAAGCGATGAGCCATCGCCCCGTACGCGGTCCATTGCGCCGGATCGCCGCCGTGCTGACAGGGCTGGCGGTGCTGCTGGGTCTGATGACGGGTCTGGCGGGGGCGGCGCGGGCCGGTGACAGCAGCCATCCGGGTGCTCCCGTCGCCGTGGAGATCACGGACACCACGGTCACGGTGCGCTGGACCGCGCCCACGGCGCCCGGTGAAATCCTCCATTACCAGGTGGTGAAGAACGGCGGCACGGTCATCGGGACCACGACCGGCACCACTTTCACCGCCACCGGGCTCGTCCCCAACCGGGAGTACTCGTTCGCCGCGGTCGCCGTGCCCCGCGTCGGGCATCCCGCGTCGAGCGTGCACACCAGGGTGCGCACGACGGGCACGACGCCGCCGATGCCCGCGGAGCCGGTGGTGATGGGTGTCTTCACCGAGAAGGGCAGTCATGAACGGGGCTTTCGGGTCAAGGACCTCGTCACCGGCGGTTCCGCCGCCGAGCTGACCCATCTGACGTACGGCTACGGCACCGTCGACGGCGGGCAGTGCCGGATCGGGGACGCTCACGCCGCGCTGGAGAGGTCCTTCACCGCCGCGAACAGCGTCTCCGGCCGGGCCGACACGGCGGATCAGCCCCTGCGCGGCTATCTGAACCAGCTGCGTGAACTCAAGGCCCGCGAGCCGCGGCTGAAGCTGCTGTGGTCCTTCGGGGGACCCGGCCAGAACACCGACTGGACCGCGGCCCGGCAGAACCCGGCCGCCTTCGCCGCCTCCTGCGCGCGGCTCCTGGACGATCCCCGCTGGGCCGGGCTCTTCGACGGCATCGACCTGGCCGTGGAGTTCGCGCAGTGCAACCGGACCTGTTCCCCGGGCGGCCCGACCACGATCACCCCCCTGGTCCGGGAGGTCGGGAACGCCCTGGGCGGCGACCGGCTCCTGACGGTGACCATCGGCCGGCAGGGCGCCGCGGAGGATTCCTACCTCATGTCCGATCTGGCCGGGGCGGCCGCCCATGTCGACTGGTACAACGTGAAGACCTTCGACTACTACCGCCCGCTCGACGACAGGTGGAGCCACAAGCCGGCGCCCGGGGCGCCCCTGGACTCCTCCTGGGACATCTGGGAGTGGGGCAGTGACGTCCACTTCGACATGTGGAGTCTGACGGAGGAGGGTGTCCACCCGAACAAACTGGTCGCCGGCGTCCCCACTCACGCGTGGGGCTGGCAGGGTGTCACCGTGGATCCCTGGTCGGGCTGGCTCCGTGCGACGGGACCGGCCAGTGGCGCCTCCGGGCCCGGCGTGGACGACTACCGGAACATCAGGCCGCGGTGCGCGCCCACCGGGGAGCTGGGCAGAACCGCCGTCGCCCACTGCGGCAGCGAGTACTGGACCTATGACACGGCGGCGACGATCACCGGCAAGGCCGCGTACATGAAGGAGAACGGGATGGGCGGGGCCTTCCTGTCGAACCTCCGCGGCGACACCGCGGGAGGCGAACTCCTCACCGCGCTGACCTCCGCCCTCGCTCCCTGACACCCGGCGCGGACGCCCCCGCCGGCATCGCCCCGTGCGCCGCCGGCGGGGGCGTCCGCGTCCCGGTGAACCGGGCGGGCGGAAGGGGAACGGGAGCGCGGCCGGGATCATCTCCTGTCCCGGGGGGAGCCGCGCCCGCCGGGGGCGGTCCCGTCCGCACGACCGAAAGGACGGATCCATGAGGGTACGAACCGGAATCGCGGGCACCCTGGCCGCCGGGGCGATGACGATGACGCTGCTCGCCGCGCAGGCGCACGCGGCGGTGATCTGGAACGCGGAGGCCCTCTCCGACCCGGACCGTGTCTTCGAGAACGTGGGCAGCAACTGCTCGGACACCGGCAACAGCGTCACAGCCGTCCAGGACAGCGCGGCGCGCGGCATGGTGTGGAGGTACGAGAAGGCGAGCGGGTCGAACCGGTGTGAGAGCAAGGGTGTCGCCACCAACAACGTCAACTACGTCTTCCAGAACGGGACGACCCGGTTCTTCGGCTGGGAGAGCAGGCTCTCCAGCGCCGTCGACAACCACGCGGTCTTCCAGTGGAAGTCCAACACCGACGGGGCCCAGAACTGGCCCGTCGTCCTCAAAATGGTCGGCGGCCATCTGACCATGCTCCAGCGCCAGCCGAACGCGGCCGAGCAGACCATCTGGACGTCGCCCGCGCCGGTCGGCGCGAACTCCTGGAACCGTATCGCCGTCGGCATGAAGTTCTCCGACACGGTGGACGGGGGCTGGGTCCAGCTCTGGTTCAACGGGGTGAGGCAGACCTTCAAGCAGGGCACCCCGGAGAGCACCCAGCACTGGAAGTGCCAGACCTGGGACACCCCCGGCGGCGGCAACAAGCCGAAGTGGGGTGTCTACGGGGCGAAGGACCACAGCGTCATCCACAGCATCAACGACCTGAAGATGGGCAACACCGTGGAGGACGTCGATTAGACGGCTCCCGTACCGGCGGCGGGCTCGGCCCGGGGCGCCGGGGTGTGTCCGGGGCGTGCCGCGCGGGCCGGATGCCGGCCGACTCGCTCTCCGGTCGGCTGTTGTGCCGGGTGGCGGGGTCATCGCCCGTGACAGCCGTTCCCGGGACGCACGGGGCCCGTCCTCCCCGGGGCCGCGCCGCGGCCTCTGCCGGCGGGCTTCTGCCGCCGGAGCGGCTCGGCGCGATGAAGGCGATGCTGCCCGGCTCCGGTCCGGTGGAGGGCTGCGAGGCGTACGGGTTCGGCCTCCGGCGCTGTCGCACCAGCTGTGGCACCACGGTCCGCGGCCGCAGCGGCGGGGCCGTCGCCGCGGAGGACGGCCGCCGCTCCGTCACGGTCGATGTGGCCGCGGACCGGGCCTGGTCCCCGGCCGTCGTCGACTCGGTGTTCCGCGCGGGGCGCCCCGGCCGGCAGCGGTTGCCGGGTGTGCCGTCCGGGAGGGCCGGACGGCATCCGGGCCGCCGGCCGGAGTGACCCCGGCGGGGGTCGGTCGTTGAACCCGGTGGTCAAGCGAAGTGCACCAGCCGGGCCCCGGGACCTCGGTCCCGGGGCCCGGTGCGCTCCCCCGCTCCCGGCCGGGCCGGGGCCGCGCGGCGGCCGTTATCCGGGCCCGCCGCCGTTATCGTCGAGCAGTTCCCGGGTACGGCGCAGCAGTTCCTCCCGGACACGGTCCGGTTCCAGCACCCGCAGTGCGGTGCCCAGGCCCAGGAGGTACGCGGCCAGCTGGTCCACGTCGTTGCCGCCGATGTCGACGATGGTGGCGTGGGGGCCGTCCGGGTGATGGGTGCCGATCGTGGGAGGGACGATGCGCAGCGCCCGGTCCATGGGGTGCGGCAGCCGGACCTTGACGGAGAGCGGGTAGACGACGTCCGCGATGGACCGGGAGACGAGGAGTGCCGGGTCGGGCGGGTCGGCGAGTTCGACGGGCCGGCCGGTCGGCTGTACGCGCACCACCCGGTCGGCCCGGAAGGTCCGCCACTGGTCCCGGGCCACGTCCCGGGCGACGAAGTACCAGCGGCGGCCCGTGTGCACCAGGCGGTACGGGTCGATGTCCCGGACCGTGTCCTTCCCCGCGTGGTCGCGGTACGACAGCCGGGCGCGCTCGCCGCGGCGGCAGGCGGCGGCCAGTTCCAGGAGCAGGCCGGGCGGGATCTGGCGTCCCCCGGGCCGGGGGGTGTGCACGAAGGTCGCGTCCATCTCGCCCAGCCGGTCCGCGATCCGGGGCGGCAGGACCTGCCGCAGTTTCAGCAGCGCCGACAGCGCGGCCCGGTCGCCGCCGAGCACTCCGCTGAGGGCGGCCTCCCGCAGGGCGACGGCCACGGCGAGTGCCTCCTCGTCGTCGAGGATCAGCGGCGGCACCCGGGTGCCGCCGCCGAGGCGGTAGCCGCCCCAGGGGCCGGGGTCGGAGTCGACGCCGTAGCCGAGTTCCCGCAGCCGGGCGATGTCCCGCCGGACCGTGCGGTCGGTGACCGCCATCCGTTCGGCCAGCTCGCGGCAGGTCCATGTCGGCCGGGCGGACAGCAGCGAGACCAGTCGCAGCAGGCGGGCGGAGGTGCTGATCACATCCCGAAGTGTCCCCGACGACCAGGACCGGGACTGTCCTGGTCGCGTCATAGCGTCCTTCCCATGAACACCGAAACCACGACCGAACCCACGACCGAAGTCACGGACGGGTCCGCGATCCGCTTGCTGTCCGTCGATTTCGACTGTCCGGACCCCGCCGCGCTGGCCCGCTTCTACGGCGCCGCGCTGGGTCTGCCCGTCGTCTGGGCCGGCGACGACTTCGTTCTGCTCGGCCGGGAGGGTTCGCCCGGGCTGGGTTTCGTCCGGGTTGCCGACTACCGGCCCCCGACCTGGCCGGATCCGTCCCAGGGCAAGCAGGCCCATCTCGAACTCGGCGTCGGCGACGGCGATCTGGACGCCGCGCATGCGCGGATGCTGGCGCTGGGCGCCACGGAGCCCTCCGTCCAGCCGCACCCCGAGGAGCGGAGGGTCCTGCTGGACCCGGCGGGCCACCCCTTCTGCATCTCCACGCAGGACTGAGGACCGCGGGCGGGCCGGCTGGGAGCGCGTGATCGCCTGCTCCGGAAGGCTCCGGAGGACGCGCCGCCGGCCGGCGCCGGCGGGCTGTGAGGGCCGCGGGTCACGGGCGGGCGGAGGCCCGCTCGCCGGCGCCCGGGCCCGGGTCGAGGGGGCGCAGGAAGCGGCGTTCGTACCGCCGGATGCAGCGCGTGCGGCGGGCGAGCTCGTAGGCGGCGCGGCACTCGGGGTCGTCGGCGCTGTCCTGCCGGTAGCGCTCGTACTCGGCGAGGCCGGGGAAGGAGAAGAGCGCGTACGCGATGTCGCTGTCGCCCTCGCCGGGCAGGAAGTAGCCGTGGTGGGTGCCGCCGAAGCGGTTGACGAGGGCGACCCAGCGGCGGCCGTACTCCTCGAAGTCCCCGATGCGGTCGGGGTCGATCTCGTACTTCAGATGAATGGTGATCACACCGGACATGATCCACCACCGGCCCGTGTTCCTCCCGCGCGGCGGGCCCGGGCCCGGGCGGGGGGCGCCGTGGACAGGGCCGCCCCGCGCGGGGGATGGTGGCGAGGGCGGCCCGCCGGTACGGGAGTTGACCGCCCCGGCGACCGAGGAGCGGCATGGACATCGGAGTCTTCCTCCCCATCGGCAACAACGGCTGGCTCATCTCGAAGAGCTCTCCGCAGTACATGCCGACCTTCGAGCTCAACAAGGCCGTCGTGCAGCGGGCGGAGGCGCACGGACTGGACTTCGCGCTGTCGATGATCAAGCTGAGGGGGTTCGGCGGCGAGACGGAGTTCTGGGATCACTGCCTCGAATCGTTCACCCTGACAGCCGCCCTGGCGGCCGTGACGGAGCGGATCGGGCTCTACGCCTCCGTGCCCGTCCTGGCCCTGCCGCCGGCCATCGCCGCCCGGATGGCGGTGACCGTGGACGCGATCGCCCCCGGCCGGGCCGGCGTCAACATCGTCACCGGCTGGGCGCCCGCCGAGTACGCCCAGATGGGCCTGTGGCCCGGGGAGGAGCACTTCGCCAACCGCTACGCGCGGGCCGCCGAGTACGTCACCGTGCTGCGGCAGCTGTGGCGTACCGGCACCAGTGACTTCTCCGGCGACTTCTACACCATGGACGGCTGCGTGCTTTCGCCCCGGCCGGCCGGCGGGCACATCGGCGTCCTCGCCGCGGGGCAGAGCGGTACGGGGATGCGGTTCGCCGCCGAGCACGCCGACGGGAACTTCATCCTGGGCAGCGGGGTCAACACCCCGCTCGCGCTCTCCGGCGCCACCGGCGCGCTCGCCGCCCACGCGCGCGCGAGCGGCCGCGACGTCGGCGCGTACGCCCTCTTCATGATCATCGCGGACGGGACCGACGAGGCCGCGCGGGCGAAGTGGGAGGACTACCACGCGAACGCCGACCTCGCGGCCCTGGGATATCTGACGGACCAGACCGCGGCGGACCAGGACGCCGACGGCTCCTCGACGGCGCGGACCGTGGCACTGCCCGAGGGGGCCGTGAACCTCAACATGGGCACGCTCGTCGGCTCCTGGGAGAACGTCGCCGCCATGCTCGACCAGGTCGCCGGGGTCCCCGGCGTCAAGGGCGTCATCCTGGTGTTCGACGAATTCGTCACGGGCGTGGAGAACTTCGGCACCCGTGTCCAGCCGCTGATGCGCTCCCGCGCCTCCCGGCCGGGGAGAACCTGACGGACCCGTGCGCTCCGTCCGGGTGCGCGGACACGGGATTCCCCCGCGGCGCGGCGCCCCGGCCGCTACCGTGGCGGCCGGGCGCGGACCCGTGCCCGGGGCCGTACGGCAGAGGAGAGCAGAACAGATGACATCAGCCCGCCGGCAGGAGCGCTCCGTCATCGTGACCGGCGGGACGCGCGGCATCGGCAGAGGGATCGCCGAACTCTTCGCCCGCCGGGGGGACGCCGTGCTGCTCACCGGCCGGGACGAGGAGAACGCGCGCGCCGTCGCGGACGGTCTCTCCCGCGCCACCGGCGCCCGGGTCGCCGGCCTGGGCGTGGATCTGCGCGAGCCGGAGGCGATCGAGCGGATGGCGGCCGAGGCCGGGCGTCTGCACGGGGGCATCGACGTGCTCTGCGCCAACGCCGGGATCTTTCCCGGCAAGCCGCTGCGCGAGCTCACCCCCGGCGACGTGGACGAGGTGCTGGACGTCAATCTGCGCGGCGGCATTCTCTGCGTCCGGGCGTGCCTGCCGGCGCTGGAGCGGGCCGGGCGGGGGCGGGTGGTGCTCACCTCCTCGATCACCGGTCCCGTGACGGGGTACGCGGGGTGGTCCCACTACGGCGCGAGCAAGGCGGGGCAGCTGGGCTTTCTGCGCGGCGCGGCGCTGGAGCTGGCGCCGTACGGCATCACCGTCAACGCCGTTCTGCCCGGCAATGTGCGCACCGAGGGCCTCGCCGAGCTGGGCGAGGAGTATCTGCGGGGCATGACCGCCGCGATTCCGCTGGGCCGGCTGGGCGAGACGTCGGACATCGCGGCGGCGGTGTTCTTCCTGGCCTCCGGTGAGGCCGGGTTCATCACCGGCCAGACCCTGACCGTCGACGGAGGGCAGACGCTGCCCGAGTCCCTGGACGCCCTGGCCCCGCCGGTGTCCGGTGCCGGGCAGGGCTGACCCCGCCGGGCCCCGCCCCGGCGGCGGGGCCCGTGCGGCCGGCCGGGCCGGTCAGCCGGTGCGGGCGGGCCGGCGGGCCGGGCCGGTCACTCCCCTTCCAGCCGGAAGTCGAAGACGGAGGAGTCGAAGCGGTTGTAGCCCTCGTAGTCCACGAGGTCGTACAGATCGCGGCGGTGCTGCATCTCGTCGAGCCGGTCGGTGAGCGATCCCCGGTCGAGCAGGGTGGTCAGGCCGCGGTCGGCCGCGCCCATGGCCATTCTCAGCAGGGAGACGGGCCAGATCACGATGTTGACGCCGGCGTCCCTGAGCTGGTCGACGGTGAAGAGTTCGCTCTTGCCGAACTCGGTCATGTTCGCCAGGAGCGGTACGTCGACGGCGGCCCGGACCCGGGAGAACTCCTCCAGGGTGCGCAGTGCCTCGGGGAAGACGGCGTCCGCGCCGGCGTCCACCAGCCGCCGGGCCCGCTCGATGGTCGCCTCCACTCCCTCGGCGGCCCGGACGTCGCTGCGGGCCACGATGAGGAAGTCGGGGTCGCGGCGGGCGTCGACGGCCGCGCGGATCCGGCGCACGGCGGTGTCGGCGTCGACGACCTGTTTGCCGTCGAGATGGCCGCAGCGCTTGGGGTTGACCTGGTCCTCGATGTGGAGGCCGGCCAGGCCCGCGTCCTCGAACTCCTGGACGGTGCGGGCCACGTTCATCGGCTCGCCGAATCCGGTGTCGGCGTCGGCCAGGGTGGGCAGGTCGGTGACGCGGGTGATCTGGCGGGTGCGGGCGGCGACCTCGGTGAGGGTGGTGAGCCCGATGTCGGGGAGGCCGAGGTCCGCGCTGAGCACCGCCCCCGAGACATAGACGCCGTCGAAGCCGCGGCGTTCGATGAGGCGTGCCGAGAGCGGGTTGAAGGCGCCCGGGAGCCGCAGGAGTTCGCCGGACGCCAGCCTCCGGCGGAAGGACCGGCGTTTGTCCGTGTCGGTTCGCGTGGTGTAGAGCATCCGGGGCTCCTAGAAGATTCCGGGCCGGCCCGCGGGCGGCAGCTGCCCCGGGAGGGCGGTGAAGGTGAGGTCCCGGACCTCGTCCGCCTTGAGTTCCGGGAGCCGCAGGGCCAGGTCGAGGAACCGGTTCACCTCCGCCTCGCCCAGGACGGGGGTCGCCAGGGCGCGGAACTTGCCGATGTAGTTCTCCCGGGTGAAGGGCCGGGCGCCGGCGGGGTGGGCGTCCGCGACGGCGATCTCGTCCTCGACGGTCCGGCCGTCGGTGAGGGTCACCACGATGCGGCCGCCGTAGGACTGGGCGGTGCCGCTCGCGTGGTAGCGCTCGGTCCAGAGGGGGTCCTCGACGGTGGTGATCTTCTGCCACAGCGCGACGGTGGAGGGGCGCGCGGCCCGCTCGGGGGTGTAGGAGTCGACGTGGTGCCAGTGTCCGTCCTGGAGCGCGACGGCGAGGATGTAGGGCAGTGAGTGGTCGAGCGTCTCGCGGGAGGCGTTCGGGTCGTACTTCTGGGGGTCGTTGGCGCCGGAGCCGATGACGTGGTGGGTGTGGTGCGAGGTGTGGACGACGATGCGCTCGACCTTGTCCGGGTCCGCCGTGTCGGGGTGTTCGCGCAGCAGTTTGCGGGCCAGGTCGATCCAGGCCTGTGCCTGGTACTCGGCCGAGTGCTCCTTGGTGTAGCTGAGGAGGATCGCCTCCTTGGGCTCGCCGGGGCCGGGCAGGGGCACCTCGTAGCGTCCTTCGGGGCCGTCGAGGAGCCAGGCGATGACTCCGTCCTCGCCCTCGTAGACGGGGGCGGGGCTGGTCTCCCCGCGCATGGCCCGGTCCACCGCCTCGACGGCGAGCTTGCCGGCGAAGCCGGGCGCGTACGCCTTCCAGGAGGAGATCTCGCCCTTGCGGGACTGGCGGGTGGTGGTCGTGGTGTGCAGGGCCTGGCCGATGGCCTGGTGGATGATCTCGGCGGGCAGGCCGAGCAGGGTGCCGATGCCGGCCGCGGCCGAGGGGCCGAGGTGGGCGATGTGGTCGATCTTGTGCTTGTGCAGGCTGATGGCGCGCACGAGGTCGATCTGGAGCTCGTAGCCGGTGGCTATGCCGCGCACGAGCGCGTGTCCGTCCCGGCCGGTGTGCTGGGCGACGGCCAGGACCGCCGGGATGTTGTCACCGGGGTGGGAGTAGTCGGCGGCCAGGAAGGTGTCGTGGTAGTCGAGTTCGCGGACGGCGACCCCGTTGGCGTAGGCGGCCCATTCGGGGCCGGTGCGCGCCTCCGGCACCTGTCCGAAGAGGGTCGCGCCCGCGCCGCCGCGGCTCGGGGTGTGCGACAGCGCCTGGGCGCGGGCGGACGAGGGGGCCGGGCGGCCCACCGAGGCGGCGGCGACCGCCGCGTTGTCGATGAAGCGGTTGACGATCATCTCGGCGGCGGGGGCGGTGACCTCCGCCGGGTCCGTGGCCACCTGTGCCATCTTCCAGGCGAGCTGCTCCTCGCGGGGGAGTCTTTCCTCGCTGCGGTGGGATCGGACGAGATGGTTCCTCATCAGGGCTTCTCCGTTGCTCTGGTCGGCCGGGGTCCCTCGGGCGCGTCCCTCTCACCGGGACGCCAGGACTGGCGGAAGTGCTCGAAACTGTTGTGCAGATGGATGTGTGTGGCGTGGCGGGCGAGGGCGGCGTCGCGCCGGGAGATGGCGCGGGCGATGAGCGCGTGCTCCGAGGCGGACGCCTCCAGCCTGCTCTGGGAGTGGCCGGCCATGCGGCGCAGCCGGGCGATGTGGGTGTGCAGGTTCTCCATCGAGTCGACGAGGAAGGAGTTCTCGGCCGCCTGGCCGATGGCCTCGTCGAAGCGGCGGATGAGGGCGAAGTAGTCGCTGATGTGCTCCTCGGGGACCGCCGGGCCCCGGAAGTGTCCGTGCCACTGGGTGAACTGGTCCGCGAAGGCTCCGAAGAGCGCGGGTTTGCCGCGGGCGGCGGCGAGTTGGGCGGCCTGGACCTCCAGGCAGGTGCGCAGTTCGAAGAGGCTTCGCACATCGTGGTCGGTGATCTGGGTGACGACGAGGCCCCGTTTGCCCGAGGGTTCGACGAGGCCCTCCGCGGCGAGGCTCCGCAGCGCTTCGCGCACCGGTGTGCGGGAGACTCCCAGGCGCTCGGACTGTTCCACCTCTAAAAGGGGGGCGCCGGGCGGCAGGACTCCATCGAGTATCTCCGACCGCAGCTGTGTGTAGGCACGTCCCGCGGCAGTGGAGGAAGTGGTCGACATAGCCGGAGTGTATACACGAGCCGTCTTTTGATCACGGCCTGAGGACAAAATACCGGCAAACTCTTGTGAGCCCCCCTCCGTGTGTATACATTCCGTCTTCCCCAGACACTCCGTCGCAGAGACAAGGATGTCTCCATGAAGATCACCCGCATCGCCGTCGCAGCAGCGGTGTCCGTCCTTGCCCTCAGCGCATGCGGCACCGGCGGCACCTCCACGGGCGACAAGCCCGCGGCGGGCAAGAAGGCCGAGGCGATCAACCGTCTCGAGATCATCGCCCCCGCGGCGCCCGGCAGCGGCTGGGACCAGGCGTCCCGCGCGGTCCAGGACTCGCTGAGGTCGGCCAAGCTCGCGAAGTCGCCGGAGGTCAAGAACGTTCCCGGTGCCTCGGGCACCGTGGCCCTCGCGCAGGTCGCGCCCCAGAAGGGCAAGAAGGACCTGTGGATAGCCTCCGGGCTGGCCATGATGAGCGGTGTCATCAGCAACGGCACCGGCGTCACGCTCGACGACCTCACCCCGCTCGCCCGGCTCATGGGCGAGTACGAGGTCATCGTCACGCCGAAGGACTCGCCCTACAAGACGACCGAGGACCTCTTCGCGGCGATCAAGAAGAACCCCAAGTCGGTCGCCATCGCCGGCGGATCCGCGGGCAGCGCCGACCACATCTACATCGGACTGCTCGCCCAGCACTTCGGCGTCAACCCCACCGACGTCAACTACGTGCCCTACAGCGGCGGCGGCGAGGCCACCACCGCGATCCTCGGCGGCAAGGTCCAGGCCGGCGTCTCGGGCATCGGCGAGTTCTCGGCGCAGATCAAGGAGGGCAAGATGAACGGCCTCCTGGTGTCGTCGGCGCAGCCCGTCGAGGGGGTCGAGTTCGCCCAGACCGCCGCCGACATCGACAAGTCCCTCGAGTTCCAGAACTGGCGCTCGATGATGGCCCCGAGCGGTCTGGACGACGCGGCGAAGGCCGGTTACATCGACGCGCTGAAGCGCATGCACGACTCGCAGGGCTGGAAGGACACCCTCGCGAAGAACGCCTGGAACGACAACTTCATCGCCGGTGACGAGTTCGCGACCTGGCTGAAGGAGGAGAACACCCGGGTCAAGGGTGTCCTCGACCAGCTCGGCCTGTCCAAGAACTGAACCCGTTCCCGTGGCGGGCGCCCCGCGGCGCCCGCCACCGCCCGGCGTGAGAAAGGCACACGCATGAGCACCCTCCCCACCCTGCCCGAACCCTCCCCGGAACAGCCCCGCGACCAGCGCGGGGCGGCGTGGGGCGAGTGGGCCGTGACGGCCGGACTCCTGGCCATCGGGGTCCTCACCCTGCTCGACGGCCTCGGGCAGGCGACCTCGACCTCGGCGTCGGGGGTCGGCGCCGGCTTCATGCCCAAGGTGGTCGGCGCGCTGCTCATCGCGCTCTCCGCGGCGCTCGCCGTGCAGGTGGCGCGGGGCAGACACGGTGAGGCGGACGCGGCCGAGGGCGATGTCGACGTCCGCGCCACCCGGTGGGTGCCGCTCGCCGTCTGCGTCGGCGCCGTGCTGATCTTCATCGCCGGTGTCGACACCCTCGGCTATGTCATCGTCTCCGCCGTGGCCTTCTGGCTCACGGCCTGGGCGCTCGGCGCCCGCAGCCACCTGAAGTCGGCCGGCATCGCGGTCGTGCTGTCCGTCGTGGTGTATCTCGTCTTCACCCGGGCCCTCGGCATCACGCTGGCCGCGGGAGTTCTGGAAGGGGTCCTGTGATGTCGGGCTGGGAAGGACTGCTCCACGGGCTCTCGGTCGCCGTCACCCCCGAGAATCTGCTCTTCGCGCTGATCGGCACCATCGTCGGAACGCTGATCGGCGTCCTGCCGGGCATCGGCCCGGCGCTGACCATCGCCCTGCTCCTGCCGATGACGTACGGGCTGGAGCCGGCGGGCGCGTTCATCATGTTCGCCGGCATCTACTACGGCGCCATGTACGGCGGATCGACCACGGCGATCCTGCTGAAGACCCCCGGCGAGTCCGGTTCGGTCATCACCGCCATCGACGGCAACAAGATGGCGCGCAAGGGCCGCGGCGCGGCCGCCCTGGCCACCGCCGCCATCGGATCGTTCATCGCGGGCACCATCGCCACCCTGCTGCTGGCGTTCTTCGCGCCGTGGATGGTGAATGTCGCGGTCCATCTGGGCGCCCAGGACTACTTCGCGCTCATGGTGGTCGCCTTCCTCACCGTCAGCGCGCTGGTCGGCGGCTCACCGCTGCGCGGGCTCATCTCGATGGCGCTCGGCCTGACCGTGGGAATCGTCGGACTCGACTTCCAGAGCGGACAGCAGCGCCTCACCTTCGAACAGGTGGCACTCCTCGACGGCATCGACACGGTGGTGCTCATCGTGGCGCTCTTCGCCATGGGCGAGGTGCTCTACGTGGCGGCGCACCAGGTCACCAGCCGCTTCGACATCATGCCGGTGCGCAAGGGCAAGCACTGGATGAGCCGCGACGACTGGCGGCGCGCCTGGCGGCCGTGGCTGCGCGGCACCTCGATCGGCTTCCCGCTCGGCGTCATCCCCGCGGGAGGCTCGGAGATCCCGACATTCCTCTCGTACACCCTGGAGCGCAAGCTCTCCAAGCGCCGGGAGGAGTTCGGGCAGGGCGCGATCGAGGGAGTCGCCGGACCGGAGGCCGCGAACAACGCCAACGCCGCCGGCACCCTCGTCCCGCTGCTGACCCTCGGCATCCCCACATCGGCCACCGCGGCCGTCATCCTCGTCGCCTTCCAGCAGTACGGCATCCAGCCCGGCCCGCAGCTGCTGGACACCCAGTCGGCGCTCGTCTGGGGTCTCATAGCCAGCCTGCTCATCGCGAATGTGATCCTGCTCGGCCTGAACCTGCCGCTCATCGGCCTCTGGGTGAAGATCCTCAAGATCCCCAAGCCCTATCTCTTCGCCGGCATCATGGTCTTCGCCCTGCTCGGCACCTACGCCGTCAACAGCAGCGCGTTCGACGTGGGTGTACTGCTCTTCTTCGGCCTCGCCGGCTACCTCATGCGCCGCTTCGGCTTCCCCGTGTCGCCGATGATCGTGGGCGCGATCCTCGGCCCCCTCGCGGAGGTCCAGCTGCGCAGATCGCTGGACATCGCCGGCGGTGACATCTCGGCCCTGGTGTCGACCCCGTTCACCATCGTCGTGTACCTCACCCTGGCGGCCGTCCTGACCGGCGGGTTCCTGCTCCGCAGGCCGAGGCGGAACACCGTCCCCGTCCCGGCCGCCGCGGCCGCCCGCGAGGACGAGACCGCCGCCGCCGGGGAGTCCCGGGAGCGTTGAGATCCCCCGCCGTCCTCCTGATCCACTCCTTCCTCCTCCAGCTGGCCGCCTACATCGTCCGGCCGACCTCGGCCTACCGCGCGATCGAACTGGGCGTCGATCCGCGGCTGGTGGGACTCATCGCCGCGAGCTTCGCGCTCCTGCCGCTCGTGGTGGCCGTGTCCATCGGACGCTGGAACGACCGCGGCCATGTGATGCCCAGCCTGGTCATCGGCGGCGCGCTGATGACCGGGGCGGGGGTGGGGATCCATCTGTGGTCGGGAGGTCTGGCGAGCCTGCTGATGTGGAACGCCGTCGTGGGCCTCGGCCATCTCCTCGCCGTCGTGGGGCAGCAGACCCTGGTGGCCCGGCTGGGGCGGGAGAGGCTGGACTCGGCCTTCGGCACGTACACCTTCGCCGCCTCGCTCGGCCAGGCCGGGGCGCCGCTGGTGCTCGCGGCCGTCGGGGGCAGCGCGGTGGTCCCCGACACCGGACTCCTCTTCCTCCTCTACACGGGCACCTGCGCGGCGCTCCTGCTGATCACCGGCTTTCTGCCGTCCTGCCGGAACACCGGGCGAAAGGACGGCGGCGGCCGTTCGCTGCGCTCGGCGCTGCGGGTCCCCCGCGCGACCGGGCGCACCATGACGGGGGCGATGCTGCTGAGCATGCTCGTCCTCGCGGCGGTCGACCTGATCCAGGTCTATCTCCCCGCGCTCGGGGTGGAGCGCGAGATCCCGTCGGCGACCATCGGGGTGCTGCTCGCGGTGCGCGCGGCGGCGACGATGGCATCGCGGCTGGGCCTGGCCCGGCTGGCCGCCCGGTTCGGGCGGACCCGGCTCGCCGCCGGGTCCGCGATCGTCGCCGGCGCGGCCGTGGCCGCCCTGGCCGCCCCGGTGCCGGTCGTGGTGTCGGGGATCCTGCTGGCCGTGGCCGGATTCGCGCTCGGCATCGGCCAGCCGCTGTCGATGTCGATCGTGACCGCGGCCGCCCCCGCCGGCACCACCTCGACCTGGCTCGCCCTGCGGCTGAGCGGCAACCGGGTCGGCCAGTCGCTGATCCCCGCCGTGCTGAGCGCCTTCACCGCCGGCCTGGGGACCGGCGGGATCTTCGTGGCCACGGGGATCGGGCTCTTCGGCACGGCGGCCGCGGCGCGCTTCCTCATCGACGACGACCGGTGAGAAACGGGCCGCGGGGGTGCTACCCGGCCGCCGGGAGCGGGAAGCCGCGGCGCATCACGGCGTCGAAGGCGGCGTCGGGCAGGAGCCGGCGGGCGGTCATCACGGTCCGGGCCACGGCCCCGATCGCGTACCGGGCCCGGGGGCGGGGGGTGGTGGCGGCCCGGACGATGGTCCTGGCCGCCGTCTCCGCGGACACCGCGCCGTTGCGGCGGGTGAACGTCCTGTTGGCGTACATGTCCGCGAGCGCGGTGCGGAAGCCGGCGTAGGGGTCGCCGGCGGCGGGTCCGTGCATGGTGTCCACGGCGGTGCCGGCGAAGTCCGTGAGGGTGGGGCCCGGCTGGACGACCACGACCTTGACGCCGAACGGGGCGACCTCCAGGCGCAGTGAGTCGCTGATCGCCTCCAGCGCGTGCTTGGTGGAGTGGTAGAAGCCGCCGCCCGGCGGGGAGAACCGTCCGCCCATGGAGGAGATGTTGACGATCCGTCCGGTACGGGCCGCGCGCATGGCGGGCAGGACGTGCTGGATGAGGCGGACCGGGCCGAAGACATTGGTCTCGAACTGGGCCCGGATCTCCCGCGGGCCGGCGGTCTCGACGGGCAGATGGAGTCCGTAGGCGGCGTTGTTGATCAGGATGCCGACCGCGCCGTGGTCGTGTTCGACCCGGGCCACCGCGGCGGCCATCGACGCGTCGTCGGTGACGTCCAGCGCCATGGTGGTGATGCCCTCGGCGGCGAGACCGGCGAGATCGCCGGGCCGGCGGGCGGTGGCGAGGACGGGGTGGCCCCGGCGGTGCAGGGCCAGGGCGGTCTGCCGTCCCATGCCGGACGAGCAGCCGGTGATGAGTACGGGGGCGAGTGGGCTCACGGTTCACGGCCTCTGGTGGAGGAGGTCCCAGACGGCGGACTCGGCGCCGGCCAGGGCCTCGGGTGACAGGTCGGTGACGAGCTGGGGGCGGATGCTCTTGAGCAGCCCGCCGAAGGCGCCGAGGGCGAGGGCGACCAGCACGGGCGGATCGCCGTCGCGGATCTCGCCGGCGCGCTGGCCCCGTTCGATGAAACCGGCGGCGAAGGCGTCGGTCTCCGCGGCCAGGACACGGCTGCGCGCGTCGAGGAAGGTGTCGTGCTGCTGGTACTCCAGGAAGGCGAAGGCATACGGCTCGGCCCCGGCGAAGCGGGTGAAGCCGCCCCAGATCTGCGCGAACTCCTCCCGGACCGAGGCGGCGGGCTCCGCGGTGGCCGCGGTCAGCTCGGCGAGCAGACCGCCCTTGGCGTACTGGAAGGCGGCATTGCCGAGCGCCTCCTTGCCGGGGAAATAGCGGTAGATGCTGCCCACCCCGGCCCCCGCGTGATGGGCGACGGCGGGCATCTGCGTGCCCTCGTAGGTGCGTTCGGAGAAGAGGACAAGAGCGGAGTCGAGGAGCCGGGAAGCGAGATCGGCGGAGGATCGAGGCACGGAATGAATGTTCATTCCGCATGGGGCCGATGTCAAGTGCCGCGGCGGAAAGGGGGGTTGGGAGGCGCGGGCGGGGTGCCGGGACGGGGCGGGCCGGACACGGCGAAGGGCCCCGGTCTCCTCGCGGAGGCCGGGGCCCTGATCGAGCGCTGGGCAGGCCTTGCACCTGCATCCCCCCACAGGAAGTGGGGTGCCTTTCCTTGGACCACCAACGCCGGTCCCACAGCCGGGATCCCGGCCGCGAGCACAAGATCAATATACCGCAGGAATCCGGCTCCCGGCGAGCGGGGCCTGTCCGCCCGGGCGGGGGCTCGCGGTCCGGCGGGAGCCGGTCCGCACCGGCGTGCGCGGCGCACTGGCGGGACCCGTTCGCACTCCGCGCGCCCTACCGGTGGTCATGGGCCGCGGTAATCATGAGCGGACGGCAGGTGATCCGGGGCGGTGCGCGCACACGGCCGCCCCGGCCGGGCGGGCCCGCGGCGGAAGGAATACACAGTGTTGCTCCTCATCTCCCCGGACGGCGTCGAGGAGGCGCGCGACTGCGCGAAGGCGGCGGAACATCTCGACATCGTCGATGTCAAGAAGCCCGACGAGGGCTCGCTCGGCGCCAACTTCCCCTGGGTCATCCGGGAGATCCGCGACACGGTCCCGGCGGACAAGCCGGTCTCCGCCACCGTGGGGGACGTGCCGTACAAGCCCGGCACGGTGGCCCAGGCGGCGCTCGGCGCGGTCGTCTCCGGAGCCACGTACATCAAGGTCGGTCTCTACGGATGCACGACGCCCGACCAGGCCGTGGAGGTGATGCGCGGGGTCGTGCGGGCGGTGAAGGACCACCGGCCGGACGCGTTCGTCGTGGCCTCGGGGTATGCCGACGCCCACCGGATCGGCTGCGTCAACCCGCTCGCGCTGCCCGGCATAGCCCTGCGTTCCGGCTCGGACGCCGCCATGCTCGACACCGCGGTCAAGGACGGGAGCGGGCTGTTCGACCATGTTCCGCCGGAGAGCTGCGCGGAGTTCGTGCGGCGGGCCCACGACGCCGGTCTGCTGGCCGCCCTCGCGGGCAGCGTGCGGGCGGCGGACCTCGGTGCGCTGACCCGTATGGGCACCGACATCGTGGGGGTGCGCGGGGCGGTGTGCGAGGGGGGCGACCGCACCGCCGGGCGGATCCGGCCGCGGCTGGTGGCCGCCTTCCGGGCGGAGATGGACCGGCATGCCCGGGAGTACGCGGCCGGCGTCACCGCGGCGGGCTGACCGCCGGCATGGCCGCCCGCCGGCCCCACACCCCCGCGGTCCCCGGCAAGCGGTTCGCCGTCCTCGACCCGGCGACCGGCGAGCCCTTCGGGGAGGCTCCCGACCAGCAGCCCGACGAGCTGGACGCCGTCGTCGGCCGGGCCCGCGACGCCTGGCACGGCTGGCGGGCCGACCCCGCCGCCCGTGCCGGGGCGCTGCTCGCGGCGGCCGGGGCCGTGGAGGCGGCCGGGGCGGACCTCGCTCCCCTGCTCACCCGTGAACAGGGCAAGCCCCTGGCCGAGTCGTATGCGGAGGTGGCCCGCACGGCGGCCCGGCTGCGGTGGTTCGCCGGCCTCGGCGCCGAACCCCTGACGATCGCGGACGGCCGTCCGGTGCGCAGCGAGATCCGGTGGCGGCCGCTCGGGCCGGTCGCCGCGATCGTTCCGTGGAATTTCCCGCTCCAGCTCGCGTCGGCGAAGTTCGCGCCCGCGCTCGCGGCCGGCAACACGGTGATCCTCAAGCCCTCCCCGCACACCCCGCTGGCCACCCGGCTGCTGGTGTCCGTGCTCTCCGCCGTCCTGCCGAAGGACGTGCTCACCGTCGTCACCGGTCACGAACCCCTGGGCGCGCGGCTGGCCGCCCATCCGGGGATCCGCCATGTGACCTTCACCGGCTCGGCCGCCACCGGGCGGGCCGTCGCCCGGGGCGCGGCGGCGTCGCTGGCCCGGGTGACCCTGGAGCTGGGGGGCAATGACGCGGCCATCCTGCTGGAGGACGTGGATGTGGAGCGGATCGCGGACCGGCTGTTCTGGGCGGCGTTCCGCAACTGCGGGCAGGTCTGCATGGCGGTCAAGCGCGTCTACGCCCCGGCCCGGCTCTGCTCCGATGTGGCCGAGGCGCTCGCGCAGCGCGCGCGGGCGGCTGTCGTCGGGCCCGGTCTGGATCCGGCCACCCGGCTGGGCCCGCTCAACAACGCCGCCCAGCTGGCGCGGGTCGAGCGCTGCACGGCCCGGGCCCTGGCGGACGGTGCCCGGGCGGTGACCGGCGGCGGGCGGCCGGCCGGGCCGGGCTGGTTCCACTCCCCCACGATCCTGGCCGATGTGCCGCCCGGCAGCCCGGTGGTGGCACAGGAGCAGTTCGGGCCGGTCCTTCCGGTGCTGCCGTACGGGAGTCTCGACGAGGCCGTCGAGGCGGCGAACGGCACCGGTTTCGGGCTGGGCGGTTCGGTGTGGGGGACCGATCTGGACCGGGCCGAGGAGGTGGCCGGCCGGCTGGAGTGCGGCACGGCGTGGATCAACCACCATGCCGAGCTCTCCCTCGCCCAGCCCTTCGCGGGCGTGAAGGAGAGCGGGGTGGGTGTGGCGGGCGGGCCGTGGGGGCTCCACGGGAATCTCGCGCCGTTCGTCCTGCACCGGCCGGAGGAGGGGTGACGATGCGATTTCGCGCGGCGGTACTGCGCTCCCCCGGCGGCCCGTTCGCGGTCGAGGAGGTGATCCTGCGCGGGGCGCCGGCGCGGGACGAGGTGCTGGTGAGGATCGCGGGGTGCGGGATGTGCCGGACGGATCTGGCGGTCCGGCGGTCGGCGGGCCGCTCGCCGCTGCCGGCGGTGCTGGGCCATGAGGGGGCCGGGGTGGTGGTGGAGACGGGCGGCCCGCACACCGGTCTGAGCGCGGGCGACCATGTGGTGCTGAGCTTCGACTCCTGCGGGCACTGCCGGGGCTGTCTGGGCGGCTTTCCCGCCCACTGCGACTCCTTCGCCCCGCTCAATCTCTTCGGGGGGCGCCGGGAGCGGGCGGCGCGGTTCACGGACTCGGCCGGGAGGGCGCTCGCTCCCCGGTGGTTCGGTCAGTCCTCGTTCGCCGAGTACGCGGTGGTCGCGGCCCGCAATGCCGTCCGGGCCGATCCCTCGCTCCCCCTGGGACTCCTCGGACCGCTCGGCTGCGGCTTCCTCACCGGTGCCGGGGCGGTCCTCAACTCCTTCGGGGCCGGGCCCGGCGACACGATCGCGGTGTTCGGCGCGGGGGCGGTGGGGCTGGCCGCGGTGATGGCGGCGACGGCCTCGGGGGCGGTGACCGTGGCGGTGGACCGGCACCCCGGGCGGCTGGCGCTGGCCGAGCGGTACGGGGCGGTCGCGGTGCCCGCGGCGGCGTCCGGTCTGCCCGGCCGCATCCGGCGGCTGACCGACGGCGGCGTCCGGTACGCGCTGGACACCACGGCCTGCGCCCCGCTGATCAACGACGCGCTGCGGGCGCTGCGCCCGGGCGGCCTGCTGGGCCTGGTGGCACGGCTGAACACCGCGCTGGCGCTGGAGCCGGGGACCCTGGACCGGGGCAGGCGGATCTCCCACATCTGTGAGGGGGACGCGGTGCCCGGGCTGCTGATTCCGCGGCTGGCCGGGCTGTGGCGGGCGGGGCGGTTCCCTTTCGACGAGCTGATCCGCACCTATCCGCTCGACGGCGTCAACGAGGCCGAACGCGACTGCGAGGCGGGCCGGGTGGTCAAGCCCGTACTGCTTCCGGAGGGGGGCGGTGGATGAGCCGGGCGCCATGCGCGGGCGGCGGTCCCGGTCCCGGACGCGGTCCGGTCTCTCACCCGACTCGACCCAGGGAGGACACATGACCGGGACAGCACCGCCCCGGAGCACCGGCGCGGAAGGGGTGGAGGGGGTGGAGGGGGGCGTGGGGCTGACCGCGCTGCTGGTGGCCGCGGCGCGGGCGATCGAGACCCGCCGGCCCGACGCGCTGGCGCGGGACGTCCACGCCGAGCATTTCGTGCGCGCCGCGCCGGCGTGTGCCGGCTGGCCGGTGCGGATGGACGAGGTTCCGGACGGGGACGCGAACCCGCTGTGGGGGCGGTTCGCGCGCTACTTCGGTCTGCGGACGAGGGTCCTGGACGACTTTCTGCTGCGGTCGGTGCGCACCGGGGGCGCGCGTCAGGTGGTGCTGCTCGGGGCGGGGCTGGACACCCGGGCGTTCCGGCTGGGCTGGCCGCCCGGCTGTGTGGTGTTCGAGATCGACCGGGAGGGCGTACTGGCCTTCAAGCACCGGGTCCTCGACGGGCTGTCGGCGGTTCCCCGGGCGGCGCGGGTGCCGGTCGCGGTGGATCTGCGCGCCGACTGGGCCCGGGCGCTGGCCGGTGCCGGTTTCGACGCGGCGGCGCCGAGTGTCTGGCTGGCCGAGGGGCTGCTGTTCTATCTGTCGCCCGCCGCGGAGACCCGTCTCATCGACACGGTGGACCGGCTGAGCACGCGCGGGAGCGCGCTGGCGTTCGAGGTGAAGCTCGACAGGGACTTGCTGGAGTACCGCGACAGCCCGCTGTACACGTCGACGGCGCGTCAGATCGGCATCGATCTGCTCAGTCTCTTCAACCGGGAGCCGCGGCCCGATTCGACCGGTGTTCTGGCGGGCAGGGGCTGGTCCACCTCGGTCCGCACCCCCTTCGACTTCACCCGCCGGCACGGGCGGGGTCCGCTACCCGAGGAGAACGACGCGCTGGCGGGGAACCGCTGGGTGTTCGCGGACCGGGACCGGCGGTAGCGCCGCCGGGGTGGCTGGATTTACCTGGCGGAAACAGGCTTTGGGCAGAATTCCGTCATATGAAGATCGAACAGGTTGACTGGGAGCATCCGGACGCCGCCGCGCTGCGGGCCCGGCAGCGGGCGGAGATCGCGGAGCGGTACGGCACCCCGGACAGCGAGCCCGGGGCGGCTCCGTCGGCGGCGGACACGGCGGTGTTCCTCGTGGCGTACGAGGACGGCGGCGCGGCCGTGGGGTGCGGGGGGCTGCGCCGGCTGGACGAGGTGACCGGCGAGGTCAAGCGCATGTATGTGGTGCCGTCCCGGCGCGGTTCGGGTGTGGCGCCGCGGATTCTGCGGGAGCTGGAGGAGTGGGCCGCCGGGCGGGGGTGGGCCGCTCTGCGGCTGGAGACCGGGGACGGGCAGCCCGACGCCGTCCGGTTCTACACGCGTTCCGGGTACGAGCGGATCCCGAACTTCGGCGCGTATGCCGGGGTGGAGAGCTCCTGGTGCTTCGAGCGGCGGCTCGGGCCGCGCGGGGGCGGGTGACCCGGGGCGGCCGGGCGGGGTTTCTCAGACGGCGGCGAGCAGGGCGTCGAGCGGGGCGGGTGCGCGGCCGGGGGCGAGGGCCTCGACGAGGACGCGGCCGTAGTGGATTTTGCGTCCCTTCTTGGTGCCGAGGAAGCGCCGGAGCTGCTGTCCGGGGTCGCGGCCCTGCTGTGCGGGCTGGCGCAGGAAGGTCTCCAGGGCGCGCAGGTCGCCCTCCGCCCGGATCAGTTCGGTCACCCGGGTCACGCCCAGGGTGCGGATGAGTTCGTCCTCCAGGTCGGCCGCGCAGACGAAGAACTCCCGCCGGCCCGCGCCGGCCCGTTCCAGGCCGCGGGTGTAGTGGCCGCGTTCCGCCGCGTCGCACAGTCCGGTGAGGGCGAGGCCGAGGCCGGGCGGGCCGAGGAGGCGGGCGAAGCGGGCGATGTTCATCGCGCCGCCCATCGGCAGGACGCAGACGCCCTCGGCCGCCAGGTCCCGGCCGCGGGCGGCGGCCAGTGCGTTGACCGCCGCGGCGTCGCTCGCGCCCTCCAGCAGGACGGCTGTCCGGACGGGCAGCCGCGCGGCCTGTTCGCGTGCGGGGTCGCCGGGGCCGCCGGCGGCCCATGCGGTCACCGCCTCCCGGAGGGATTCCATGTCGGACACGGGACGAGTCTGCGCTCCTTCCGGCCATCGCGGTAGTGAGTTTCAGCCGGGTCCGCCGTCCGTGCGGGCCCGGCGGAGCCGGCCGGGGGTTCGCGTGTGCCGGGGCCGTCCCCTCGTGCGGGCCCGGCGTGCGGTCGTCCCCGGCCGGGGATCGTGTCGATCTGTGCCATCCGGCCGGAGCGGGCCGCGGGCCGGCGCTCCGGCGTTCTCCTCCACCCGGGCGGCGGTGCGGAATCCGGGAAGGGGACGGCGTACGGGCCGCGCGCTCGCAGCCGGCCGGGGGCGCCCCGGGCGAGGGTGCGGCCGCCGGAGGTCCGGCCCCGGTCCCGCCCGCGCCTCCGGGTGCTCCGGTGCGTTCCGCCGTCTCCGCGGCCGGCGACGCCACGGCTCGCGGCGCGCTCGGCACCGCGCCCGCCGGGGCGCTGTTGAGCCGCGGGTTCCGAGGGTCGCGGGGCCGGGGGCGGTGGTGCGCCGGGCCGGGTGCCGTCCGTCTTTCGCCTTCGGATCGCAGGGGGGTCTGCGGGGCGGCGTCTGCGATCCGAAGGCGATCGGGGTGGATTCTCTTCCGTCCCGGCGGCCGTGGCGGTCAGTCGGGCATCGCGGCGAATCTGCCGGGTTCGTGGGAACCCCCCTGTTGGCGCACGATCACGGCGAGCCGGTTGGCGGCGTTGACGAGGGCGATCAGGCAGACCAGCGCGGCGGTCTGTTCGTCGTCGTAGTGCTCGCGCACCAGGGCCCAGGTCTCGTCGGACACGCCGTGGCGGGCGTCGCCGATCCGGGTGCCCTCCTCGGCGAGCGCCAGCGCGGCCCGCTCGGCGCCGGTGAACACGGTGGACTCGCGCCAGACGGCGACCAGGGCGAGCCGGACGGCGGTCTCACCGGCGGCCGCGGCCTCCTTGGTGTGGATGTCGGCGCACCAGCCGCAGCCGTTGATCTGGCTCGCGCGCAGCGACACCAGTTTCTGTGCCGGTGCCGGCAGCGGTGACCGGTGGATCAGCCGGGCGGCGTTGGCGAACCGTTTGGCGAATCCGGCGGCGAGTTCGCTGTCGGACAGGTTGAGGCGCGTGTCCATGTGTCTGTGTCCTCACTCGTGGCGCTGCGGTGAACGAACACGGGACGCCGGCGGGCCCGTTCCCTGTGACGGGGCGGCCGTGTGACGTGCGCCATCGTTGGGGGGTGTCACAGGGCCGCGGCCGGCGGCGTCTTGTGCGCGGGAGAGCGAAGAGACGGCTCAAAAGGAGCCGGAGAGACGGGAGCAGCGGGTGGAGAGCGAGCGGGCACAGGGCACGGCGGCCGGACGGCTCGCCGGGGGCGCGGGCGCGGACCCGGCCACCGAGGCGTTTGTCGCCCATCGCGGCCTGTTGTTCACCGTCGCCTACGAGATGCTCGGCTCGGCCGCCGACGCGGAGGACGTTGTGCAGGAGACCTGGCTGCGGTGGGCCGGGGTCGATCTCGCCGCGGTGCGGGACCGGCGCGCGTACCTGGTGCGGATCGCCACGCGCCAGGCGCTGACCCGGCTGCGCGCGCTCGGCCGCCGCAGGGAGTCCTATGTCGGGTCCTGGCTGCCCGAGCCGCTGCTCACGGCGCCCGACGCGGCCGGGGACGCCGAGCTGGCCGACAGCGTCTCGACGGCGATGCTGCTGGTGATGGAGACGCTCACCCCGGCCGGGCGGGCGGTGTTCGTGCTGCGGGAGGTGTTCGGCCTGGAGTACGGCGAGATCGCCGGGGCCGTCGGCAGGAGCCCGGCCGCGGTCCGCCAGATCGCGCACCGGGCGCGGGCGCACGTCGCGGAGCGCCGGCCGCGCGGGGTCGTTTCCCCGGCCGAGATGCGGGAGGCGCTCGACGCGTTCCGGCGGGCCGCCGAGACGGGCGACCTCCAGGGCCTGCTCGACGTCCTCGCGCCGGATGTCGTCCTGCTGGGCGACGGCGGCGGAATCAGACAGGCCGTGCCGCGGCCCGTCGCGGGGGCCCACAAGGTGGCCCGTCTGGTGGCCGCGGGGCTGGGCCGGGTCCCCTCCGCGTCGCTGCGGCCGGCACAGGTCAATGCCCGGCCGGCGCTGATCCTGCGGACCTGCGGCGCGATCGACACGGTCGTGACGGTGCGGATGGGCGGCGGCCTCATCACCGGGATCTACGCGGTGCGCAATCCCGAGAAGCTGTCGCGCATGGGGCGGGAGACCGTACTGCGCCGCTGAGCCCGGCGCCGGGCCGGCGGCGAGCGCGTCCCGCCCGGAGCGGTAGCGGTACGGGTCCGTTCGGGGCGCCCTCCCCGGCGGTGCTCACGGACGGGGCGCGGACACGGCCGGGGGCCGTCTGCCGGCGGCGGGTCCGGATCGCCTCGGCGTGACGGCGTGACGGCACCGCGCCGGGGCCCGCGTTCGCGGCGCGTTCCCCGGCGGCCGGGCCGCGCACTCCCCCGCCCCGCGCCGTGTTCCGGTTCCGGGGCGGTCCGGCGGATGAGCGCGGGGCGCGCACCCCTGGCGCGTGCCCCTGCCGGGAGCGGGGTTCCGTCCGGCGGCCGGAGGGCGCGCGGCCGTGTTCCCGCCGGGTGGGCGGGACGCGGATCCGGCCCGGTCGCGCCCGCCGGGCCGCCGGGCCGTCAGGTGGGGCGGGACCGGCGGACCCGGTCCAGGACGTCCTCGCGCTGGCCGGCTCGCACGGGCCCGGGGCAGGCGTGCCCGCCCCAGGCGCCGCCGCCCATGGAGTGGGTGCCCAGGCCCCGGCCCTGCGGGGAGTCCGTCACGGTCAGGGGCCAGCCGTGCTCGCGGGCGCCCCAGGCGAAGACGCGTGCGACGGAGTCGACCTGGGGGCCGGTGAGCGGTTTGCCGGTGAAGCCGGATGTCTCGATGGAGACCCATTCGAGATTGCCCGCGCGCTGGGTCCAGGAGCGGTCGTGGACCGAGACGTACTGCTCGATCTCGCCCGCCTGGGAGACCCAGAAATGGGACGAGGTCTCCGTGGCGGGGTTGGAGAAGCGCTCGAACAGCGAGCCCTCGCCCTCCTGGACGTGCAGGATCAGGCCGCGCTGTCCCGCCCGCCCGCCCCGGCTGAAGTTCTCGCCGATCGGCTTGCGGGCGATGCCGGGCATCCATCCCGGGGGCAGGGACGCGGCCGACGCGACACGGGGCGGGGCCGGAGCGGCGCGGGGCGGCGGGGCGGGCGGGGCCGGGGGGCCGGGGGGCCGCTCGCGCAGGAGGACGGCCGCCGACACCGGGGCGAGGACCAGCCCGCCCCCGAGAAGGAACATGCCGCGCCGGGTGGGTCCGCCGGCCGGCCGCCGGTGTGTGCGCGCCGCGGGTTCCTCCGGGTCGCGGCGCCGGTGTTTCGGCGTCACGGGCGCCTCCGTACCGGTGTGCCGGGGTGTCTGCGGCTGTGGTGGGGAGTGGACATGGCGAACAACGTGACCTGCGGATGTGACCGTCAGCTGATGGCCGTGTGATGGGAAGGCAACAGCGTGCGCCGGGGGCGGCGGAGCGCTCCCCCGGCAGGGGTGCAGGCGGGGGCGGCGGGTACTGTCGGCGCTCACCGGCACCTGTTGGGAGGGGCCGGGTTCCCCGAGGGGTTGCCGTGACGAAGCTGCGCTGTGCGGTGCTGGACGACTATCAGGGCATCGCCCGCTCGCTGGCCGGCTGGCCGGGGATCGCGGACCGGGTGGAGACCGCATTCCTGGACACCCATATCGCCTCCCCGGACGCGCTCGTCCAGGCCATCGGCGCGTGCGAGATCGTGGTCGTGATGCGCGAGCGCACTCCCTTTCCCGCCGGTCTCCTCGCCCGGCTGCCCCGGCTGCGGCTGCTGATCACCTCGGGGATGCGCAATGCCGCGATCGATCTGGAGGCAGCCGCCCGGCAGGGGGTCACCGTGTGCGGCACGAGCAGTAATTCGGAGCCGCCGGCCGAGCTGACCTGGGCGCTGATCCTCGGCCTGGCCCGCGGGGTGGTGGCGGAGAACACCGCGCTCCGTGCGGGCGGGCCGTGGCAGCACACCCTGGGGGCCGATCTCCACGGGCGCCGCCTCGGGCTGCTGGGGCTGGGCAGGATCGGCACCAAGGTGGCGCGGGTCGGGGCCGCGTTCGGGATGGAGGTGACGGCGTGGAGCCCGAATCTCACCCCGGAGCGGGCCCGGGAGGGCGGGGCGGTGGCGGCGGCCTCCCGGGAGGAGCTGCTGGAGAGCAGCGACTTCGTCTCGGTGCATCTGGTGCTCGGTGACCGGACCCGGGGGCTGATCGGCGAGAAGGAGCTGCGGCGGATGCGGGACAGCGCCTATCTGGTGAACACCTCGCGGGCGGCGATCGTCGATCAGGCGGCGCTGCTGCGGGCGCTGCGGGAGGGGTGGATCGCGGGAGCGGGCGCCGATGTCTTCGAGACGGAGCCGCTGCCGGCGGACGATCCGCTGCGCACGGCGCCCCATTTCCTGGCCCTGCCGCATCTGGGGTATGTGACCCGGCGCAACTACGAGGGGTATTTCGGCCAGGCCGTCGAGAACATCGAGGCGTTTCTGGCGGGCAGCCCGGTGCGGGTGCTGGCCTGAGGGCTCCCGTCCCGGGGCCGTGAGGCTCCCGCCGGGCCGCGCCGGGTCACGGCCGCGCGCGTGACCCGGTGCCCCGCTCCGGCCGGCCCTCGTTCCGGCCCGGCCCCGCTCCCCCGCCGCCGCCTTCCCGGTGCTCCGTTGCCTCCGGTGCCGCGCTCCCCTTCCGCTCTCCTCCGCTCTCCTCCGCTCTCCTCCGAGCCCTTGCGAGCCCTTCCGGCCATGGGTTTCGGCCTCGAGGCGGCCACGACCGCAGGGCGGTTCCGCCCCCCTACGGTGGCCGGGGCGTTGAGTCAAGAGCGTCTCAGCCGACGGTCCGTCAGTGATGAGACTTGGGGATACCGTGACGAGCAGCACCTTGGAGATCTCGCGCGATCAGTGCGCGCCCCCGGCCGGCGGCGGGGCCCACAACGCCGTTCTCGACGAGCTGAGTTCCACCCTGTTCGCCTCGCTGCCGCGCAGTGACCAGCGGCGCAAGGGGGTCCAGTACATCCAGGGACTGCTGCGGGCGAACGGGCGGAAGTCGATCCGCAACATCGCCAAGCTGGTCGACGGCGCGGCCTCCGAGCAGAGTCTGCACCACTTCGTGTGCAGTTCCACCTGGGACTGGATGCCGGTGCGGCAGGAGCTGTGCCGCTATCTGGCGCGGGTGGCCCCGCCGCAGGCGTGGGTGGTGCGGCCGGTGCTGATCCCGAAGGCGGGCGAGCACACGGTGGGTGTCGGCCGGAGGTTCGTCCCGACGCTCGGCCAGGTCCTCAACGCCCAGCAGGCGGTGAGTGTCTGGGCGGCCTCGCCGGAGCTGAGCGCGCCCGTCAACTGGCGGCTGCATCTGGCGGGCCGGGCGGACGAGAGCCCGGCGGGGCGCGGGGGCGCCGAGACGCTGGGCGACTGCGCGGTGGACGCGTTACTGGAGATGGCCACCGGCCGGCAGCGGTCGGACGGGTGGCCGGTGGTGGTGGACGCGCCGGAGCTGGCGACGCCGGGACTGCTGGGCCGGCTGCGGGCGGCGGGGGTGCCGATGATGGTCCGGGTGCAGGGCACCCTGCCGCTGACCCCGGCCGGTGCCGGGTCCTGCCGGTACGGCGACGGCGCGCTGCCGGCCCACCGGATTCTGCGGATGGTCGCCGAGCTGCGGCGTCCGGCGTCCGTCGCGGACGCGGCGGGTCCGGGCACCCGTACGCTGGTGGCCGGTGTCCGGGTGAATCTGTCCCGGCCGGCGGGCGGGCCGGGAAACGCCTGGGGCGGCGGTGAGTTCGTGCTGATCGGGGCCGGGCCGCACGGGCGGCGGTGGCCGACCGAGCTGTGGCTGAGCGATCTGGTGCATCTCCAGCCCGCCGCGCTGTTCCGGCTGAGCCGGCTGGCCGGCCGGGTGGACCGGGATTTCGCCGAGATCGCCGACCGGGTCGGGGTGCGGGATTTCGTGGGCCGCTCCTACAACGGCTGGCACCGGCATGTGACGCTCGCGTCGGCCGCCCACACGGTGGCCGCGCTCACCGGGGCGGGCGGCGAGCGGCTGGACGCGGCGAGCTGACTCCTCCGCCGCTCCCCCCGGGGCGGACCTGATGGACTATCGGCTCACCTGACGGAGTGCGCGGGCGCCGGTTGCCGGGCGTGCGCGGTCCGCGCAGGATCGGGCGGGGGTCCCTCCCGGCGCCGGCGCGGCGCGCGGGGCGGTGCTCCCCGGATCCGCCGGGAGCGGGCGGGTGTTCTCCCCGGCCGGGCGGTTTCCCGTACGAGATGCCCTGAGCGAGCCGAACCGGTCCCCGGCGCCGTCCACCGCGGCGCGCCGCGAGAGGAGAGCCATGAGCAACGCGAACGACGCGAGCAGCACGGAGCGTACGGCGGAGAAGGTCGCCCTGGTCACCGGCGCGGCGGGAGGTATCGGCGCCTTTGTCGCGGGGGCGCTGGCGGAGCGCGGTGTCACGGTGGCGGCCGTCGACCGGGACGGTGCGGGGCTGCGCGAGCTGGCCGGCAAGGCGGCGGCGGACGGGTACCGGATCGAGGCGTTCGAGGCCGATGTGAGCGACGGGGCGGCGGTCGAGGCGGTGGTGGCCGAGGTGGAACAGCGGCTGGGGCCGGTGGAGTTCCTGGTCAACGCGGCGGGGGTGATGCGCTTCGGTGATGTGCTGGATCTCGGTGACGAGGACTGGCGGGCGACCTTCGCGGTGAACACGGACGGGGTGTTCCATGTGTCGCGGGCGGTGGTGCGGGCGATGGTCCCGCGGGGCCGGGGGGCGGTGGTGACGGTGGCGTCCAACGCCGCGCTGGTGGCGCGGGCCGGGATGGGCGCCTACTCGGCGTCGAAGGCCGCCGCGGCGATGCTGACCAAGGGTCTGGGGCTGGAGGTCGCCCGGCACGGCATCCGCTGCAATGTGGTGGCGCCCGGTTCGACCGACACGCCGATGCTGACGGCGCTGTGGGCGGACGAGAGCGGCCGGCGGGCCACCGTGGAGGGCTGCCTGGAGACCTTCAAGGGCGGTATACCGCTGGGGAAGCTGGCCGTTCCCCGGGATGTGGCGAACGCGGTGCTCTTTCTCCTGTCCGACGAGGCGAGTCACATCACTCTCCAGGAGCTCACGGTCGACGGGGGTGCGACGCTCGGGGTCTGAGGCGGGCGCCGGCCCGGACCGCGAGTCCGGGCCGGCGCCGCTCAGTGGCGTACGGCGCGGTCCACCAGGCCCGCGGCGGCGCCGGTCCAGCCGGCCGGGTCGCAGAGTGCGGCGAGTTCGTCCGCGGGCAGGACGGCGAGGAGTTCGGGCACCTCGTGCAGGGGTTTCCCGGTGTGTGTCGCGGTGGCGGAGGCTTCGGTGAGGAGCTGTTTGGCCGCCGCCTTGCCCAGGCGGGGCGCGAGGACGGCGGCGACGCGTTCGGAGACCACCAGGCTGCCGGTCATGGCGAGGTTGGCGGCCATCCGTTCGGGCCGGACCTCCAGTCCGCGGGCGAGTTCGACGGCGGTGTGGGCGGCGCCGCCGGCCAGTCGCAGGCATTCGCGCAGGAGTTGCCATTCGGCGTGCCAGGGTCCGGCCGAGCGTTCGTCCTCGGAGACCAGGCACTGGGTGAGGCCGGCCGCCATGACGGGCACCTGGAGTGCGGCGGTGCGGATCAGGGTGGCCAGGACGGGGTTGCGTTTGTGGGGCATGGCGGAGGAGGAGCCGCGTCCGGCGACGGCGGGTTCGGCGGCCTCGCCGACCTCGGTGCGGGTCAGCGACTGCACGTCGACGGCGATCTTGCCGAGGGCGCCGGTGGTGAGGGCGAGGGCGGCGGCGAGGTCGGCCATCGGGGTGCGCAGGGCGTGCCAGGGCAGTACGGGGGCGGCCAGGCCGGTCTCGGCCGCGTAGGCGGCGACCAGGCGTTCGGCCCAGTCGCCGGGGTCGGGGCGGCTGCCGCTGTCGATGCGGGCGTATTCGAGATAGCCGGCGAGGGTGCCGGCCGCGCCGCCGAGGGAGACCGGCAGGCCGTCCCGCAGCAGCGCGGCCAGGCGCCGTTCGGCGTCGAGGACGAGCAGGCGCCAGCCCGCGGCCTTGAGTCCGAAGGTGATGGGCACGGCCTGGAGGGCCAGGGTGCGGCCGGCCATCACGGTGTCGCGGTGGCGGACGGCCAGGACGGCGAGGGCCTCGGCGGTGCGGTTGAGGTCGGCCCGGATGATGCGCAGGGTGCGGGCGGCGACGAGCATGGCGCCGGTGTCGAGGATGTCCTGGCTGGTGGAGCCGCGGTGGACGTATTCGGCCGCGGCCGGGTCCTCGGCGGCGACCACCGCGGTGAACGCCCGGACCAGGCCGACCACCGGGTTGGCGGTCTCGCGGGAGGCGAGTGCCAGGGCCCGCAGGTCGAGCCGTTCGGCCCGGGCGCAGCGGGTGATGGTGTCGGCGGCGGCGGGCGGGAGGGTGCCCAGCCGTGCCTGTGCGCGGGCGAGCGCGGCCTCCGCGTCGAGCATGGCCTGGAGCCATGCCCGGTCGCAGACGGCGGCTTCCGCCGGTGTCCCGGCCCGTACGGGTGACAGGAGTCCGGCGTCGGTCGGGTCGTGGTGCGGGCCGCTCACTCGTGTCCCGCTTTCTCTCGTCCGGGCGGCGGGGACCACTGCCGTGCCGGTGCGCCGGCGGCGGCGTGGAGGGCCGGGATGCCTCCGGTGTCGGCGGCGGAGACGTCGGCGTCGGTGGCGGCGAGGGCGAGGAGGGCCCGGGCGATGGAGTCGGAGTCGCCGAGGGTGACGGAGTCCACGCCGGGGCGGATGCCGGCGGCGGTGACCCAGTGGACCGATTCGGTGGGGACGCCGTAGGCGTGGCGGCGCGGGTGTTCGCGTCCGCCGGCGTTGAGCAGCCGGTAGGGGCGGGCGCCGACGGCGAGTCCGCCGGTCTGGTAGGCGCCGTCGCCGCCGACGCGGTAGGCGGCGGCCTGGCCCTCGGCGAGGAGGGTGCGGATGAGCGGGTCCTGGGTGCGGCGGACGTCGGGTTCGGGCAGGCGGGCCTCGATCAGGACGGTGGCGTGCAGGGGCGGTCCGGGGACCGCGGTGGATTGGGCGACGTAGACGTGGTGTTCCGGGTCGACCCTGATGTCGGTGGCGGGGCCGGTGAGGTCGAGTACCCCGGCCTCGATGAGCGCGGACATCTCCTCGATGCGGGAGGCCGGCGGGCCGATGGAGAGGAAGGCGTTGAGGGGGGTGTACCAGCGTTCGAGGTGGTCGCGGTGGGAGTTGGGCCGGAGGCCGCTGTGGTCGACCGCGACGCGTATCTCGTTGCGCAGGTCGCGCAGGACGTCGAGGGCGGCTTTGACCGGGCCGCTGAGGTTTCCGGCGCGGGCCAGTTCGATGTCGCGGGCCAGGTAGTCCAGGAGCCAGCCGCGGAAGTGGGCGCGGTCGGTGAACTCGATGTCGCGGTAGGGGCGGTTGAGGAGGTCCCAGTCCCAGCGGTCGGCGGGGTCGATGGCGTACGCGTCGAGGAGGGGTTCGAGTTCGCCGGCGGCGGTCAGGTAGCGGGCGGTGAACTCCTCGCGTTCGGCGGCGCGGCCGAGGGTGTCGAGGAGGGTGCCGTAGTGGACGCTCTCCACTTCGCGGGCGATGAGGGGCCAGAGTTCGGCGCGGAAGTCGACGGGCCAGCCGGCCGCGACCCGGCCGCGCAGTGCGGCGACGAACGCGGTGGTGAGCAGGCGGGGGTGGTGGCGTCCGTCGACGCCTTTCTCGTTCTCGCCGCGTGCGTGGTAGGGGATGCCGCGGCGGGAGGTGGCCCAGAGTCTGGGTTCCTGTCCCGATGCCCGGTAGACGAGCCGGCCGCCGGAGCGTTCGAAGGTGCCGCCGCGGCCGGAGGTGAGGAGGGTCATGTGGTCGAAGAAGTTGAGGCCCAGTCCGCGCAGCAGCACGTTCTCGCCGGGGGCGATGCCGCTGAGGTCGAGGTCGGCGGGGTTGCCGGGCGGGTAGTAGGCGAGGTCGGCCTTCTCGGCGTGGAGGGCGAGTTCGCGCTCCGCGGGGAGGGGGTCGGAGGGGACGTGGCCCTGGGCGAGGACGACTCCGGCCAGGTGGTCGAGTTCGGTGCCGTCGGCGAGGCGGACGCGCTGGGGGCCGTCGGGGGTGCCGGGGGTGTCGGCGAGGGCGACCGCGCGGGTGCGGTGGACGCGGACGGTGATGTGGGCGGGGATCGAGGCGAGGACGCGGCCGAGGCAGTCCTTCAGGTAGCGGCCGTAGAAGGCGCGGGTGGGGTAGTCGTTGGGGCCGAGGTCGCGGGCCTCGGCGAGGGTGCCGTCGTCGTGGCCGGCGGTGTCGGTGCCGCGGGCGAGCCGGCGGGCCCATTCGTGGAGGCTGGGGCCGGGTTCGACGGGGCCGTCGATGCGGACGCTGGCGTCGGTGTAGAGGGTGATCTGTGAGGCGACGGTGTTCATCAGCAGGTGGCGGGACTGGTCGGGGCGCCAGACGGCGCCGGCGCCGGGTTCGGCCGGGTCGACCAGGTGCACGGTCAGAGGGGGGCCTGCGGGCGCGTGGCGCTCGTTGGCGCACAGGCGTTCAAGGACGGACAGCCCGCGCGGCCCCGCCCCGATGATGGCGATCCCTATCGGCTTGCTGCTCATGGGTCCCTCCTCCGTTTCGGCGGCTGTGCCGGTCCGGGGCGTGCCCGGCCGGCGCCCCGCGCCGGTGGGACCGGCCGCCGGCGCGGGGGTGATGCCCTGTGCGGGGGTTCAGATCTCCAGGTCGACGTCCTGGCCGCGGAGCCAGAAGTCGAGGGCGAGAACCAGCTCGGTGCCGGTGCGGTAGCCGGGCTGCGGGTTGTCGGCGGTGGCGGCGGCGAGTGCCTCCTCGTCGAGGAATTCGCGCACCGGGGCGTCGGGTCCCTCGGTGGCGCGTTTGAGGGAGGCGCGCAGTCCGTCGAGGTAGTGCTGGTCGCGGGTGGTGGGGTAGGGGGCCTTGACCCGGTCGGCGATCTCGGGGGGCAGGAGGTCGCGGGTGGCGGCGCGCAGCAGGCTCTTCTCGCGGCCGTCGAAGGACTTCATGGCCCAGGGGGTGTTGAAGACGTACTCCACCAGGCGGTGGTCGCAGAAGGGGACGCGTACCTCGAGGCCGACGGCCATGCTGGCGCGGTCCTTGCGGTCGAGCATCCAGGGGAGGAAGCGGGTGAGGTGGAGGTATCCGATCTCGCGCATGCGGCGGTCGGCGGCGGTTTCGCCGGGCAGCCGGGGCACTTCGGCGAGTGCCTCGTGGTAGCGCTGGGCGCGGTAGCCGCGGAGGTCGATCTTGTTGAGCAGTTCGCGGCTGATGAGGGATTCGCCGGGGCCGCTGCCGGGGCCGGAGATGCCGGTGCCGAAGGGCGGGGCGAGCCAGGGGAAGGTGTCGGCGGCGAGGGTGTCGGGGTGGTTGAACCAGCGGTAGCCGCCGAAGATCTCGTCGGCTGATTCGCCGGAGAGGGCGACGGTGCAGTGCCGGCGGACCTCTTGGAAGAGGAGGTAGAGGGAGGTGTCCCCGTCGCCGAGGTCGAAGGGGAGGTCGCGGGCGCGCATGACGGCGTCGCGGGCGTCCTGGTCGAGCAGGTTTCGGGGGGAGAGGGTGACGACGCGGTGGTCGGTGCCGGCGTGGCGGGCGAGGAGTTCGGCGAAGGGGGCGTCGGTGGTGCCGCGCCAGTCGTCGGGTCGGAAGTGGTCGGCGTGGTGGTCGAAGTTGAGGGCGAAGGACTGGATCGGTTCGAGGCCGAGGGCGGTTCTGCGGCGGGCGGCGAGGGCGGTGATGACGCTGGAGTCGAGTCCGCCGGACAGGAGGGTGCCGACGGGGACGTCGGCGACGAGCTGGCGGTCGACGATGTCCTCCAGCAGCTCGCGGACGCGGCCGATGGTGGTGTCGAGGTCGTCGGTGTGCTCGTGGGATTCGACGGCCCAGTAGCGGCGCGGGGTGTGGCCGCCGCCGCGGGTGATCCGCAGGGTGTGGCCGGGGCGGAGCTCGTACATGTCCTTGTAGACGGCGTGGCCGGGGGTTTTGGTGAAGCCGAGGAGTTCGGCCAGGCCCTCGGAGTCGATGGCGGGGCGTACGGCGGGGTGGGCGAGGATCGCCTTGGGTTCGGAGCCGAAGAGGACTCCGCCGCCGGGCAGGGGCCGGTAGTAGAGGGGTTTGATGCCCAGGCGGTCGCGGACCAGGAGGAGTTCGCCGGTGCGGTTGTCCCAGAGGGCGAAGGCGTACATGCCGTTGAGGTGGCGGGTGAAGTCCTCGCCCCATTCGAGGTAGGCGTGGAGGACGACCTCGGTGTCGCTGGAGGTGCGGAAGGTGTGGCCGCGGCCGGTGAGTTCGCGGCGCAGTTCGCGGTGGTTGAAGACCTCGCCGCTGTAGGTGAGGGCGATGACGGTGTCGCCGTCGTGTTCGAAGAGCATGGGCTGGCTGCCGCCGGCGGGGTCGACGACGGAGAGCCGGCGGTGGCCGAGGGCGACCGAGGGGCCGAGCCACAGGCCGTGGGCGTCGGGCCCGCGGCAGGCCATGGTGGCGGTCATCGCGTCGGCGACCGCGGCGGTGACGGGGGCTGCCGGGTCGAAGGAGACCCATCCTGCTATTCCACACATGAGGTGCCGTCTCTCCAAGTGGGGGCGGGGGGCGGCGCGCCCGCGGGGGCGGGCCGCCCCGTTCCGCGGGGTGTCAGGACCGTTCGGCGGGCCGCGCGGCGGGCGGCGGGCTGAAGCGCTTGAAGGTCCAGGTCGTCCACATCACGACGAGGACGAGGAGCATGCTCGCGAGGGCGGCCCAGGCCATCGCGACGGACCAGTCGTGGCTGGTGGGTTCGGTGCCGGCGACGGTGAAGAAGAGGGCGCCGATGACGGCGACGCCCGCGGCGCTGGCGAACTGCTGGGTTGTGGTGAGGATGCCGGAGGCGATGCCGGCGTCCTGGGGGCGGACGGTGGTGAGGGCGGCGCCGAAGAGGGCGGGCAGGACGACGCCGTTGCCGGCGCCGATCAGGCCGAGGCAGATCACGACCCAGGGCAGGCCGACGGTGGTGTCGGAGACGGCGAGCGGGACGGCGAGCAGGAGGAGGCCGAGTGCGGTGACGGCGCCGCAGACCACGAGGGCGTTCATGCCCCAGCGGGCGGTGAGCCGGCCGCCGACCATGGAGGTGATGGTGAAGGCGATGCCCATGGGGGCGAACATGAGGCCGGCCTGGAAGGGGCCGAGGTTCATCCCGGACTGGAGGAGCAGGGTCAGGGTGAACATGAAGCTGCCGAAGTAGAGCATGAAGGCGACGCTGGCGATGACGCCGCCTCGGAAGGATTCGCTGCGGAAGAGGGAGAGGACCAGGACGGGGTCGCCGCCGCGGGCGGCCAGGGTGCGCTCCCAGTGGAGTGTTCCGAGCAGGGCGGGGACGGCGAGGACCATGCTGATCCAGGTCCAGGCGGGCCAGCCGGAGACATGGCCCATGGTGAGCGGTACCAGGAGCAGGCCGAGGGCGACGGAGACGCCGATGGCGCCGAGCGGGTCGAGTCCGACGCGGGAGGCGCTCTTGCGCGCGGGGAGGATCTTCATGGCGGCGATGGCGATGACCAGGCCGATGGGGACGTTGATGAGGAAGATGTTGCGCCAGCCCAGTCCGGCGAAGTCGGCGGCGATGAGGGCGCCGCCGAGGACCTGTCCGGCGATGGAGCCGAGTCCGGCGGAGACGCCGTACCAGGCCATCGCGCGGCCCTTCTTCTCGTCGGGGAAGTACGCGGTGATGATGGCCAGGACGGGGGGCACCATGACGGCTCCGGCCAGGCCCTGGGCGAGGCGGGCGACGATCAGCTGCTCGGGGTTGACGGCGAGGCCGCACAGGCCGGAGGTGATCGCGAAGGCGATGGTGCCGATGACGAAGAGGCGGCGGTGGCCGTAGCGGTCGCCGAGGCGGCCGGCGGTGATCATGCCGGCGGCGTAGGCGAAGGCGTAGCCGCCGACGATGAGTTCGAGTGCCGCGGGGTCGGCGTGGATGCTGCTCTCCAGGGAGGGCGCGGCCACGTTGACGACGAAGAAGTCGAACTGGGCGAGGAACATGGCGGACAGCAGGACGAGGAGTACGGGGCCGATGCGCAGGGTGGGCGGGGGTGCCGTGGCGGGCTCGTACTGGTCGTGGACGGTGGTCATCGGTCTCCTCGGGGCCGGGGCGGCCCGGCGGCTGTGACGGGCAGCGGGGATGGGGTGGGGTGGGTGAGCGGTGGGCGGGGCCCGGTGGGGGTCCGCCCGGGTGTCAGCCGCGTCTGCGTCTGCCGTGGATGGCGCAGGTGATGCGTGCGGTGCAGACGCGGCGGCCGGTGTCGTCGGTGATGACGATTTCGTAGCCGGCGGTGGTCTCGCCGAGGTGCAGGGCGGTGGCCACGCCGGTGACGGTGCCGCCGCGCACGGGCAGATGGTGGGTGGCGTTGAGGTCGACGCCGAGGGCGATGCGGCCCTCGCCGGCGTGGAGCGCGGCGCCGAGGGAGCCGAGTGATTCGGCGAGGGCGGCGGAGGCGCCGCCGTGGAGCATCCGCTGGAGCTGGGTGTTGCCGGCCACGGGCATGGTCGCCACGATCCGGCGGGGTCCGGCTTCCAGGAAGGTGATGCCCATGCGGGCGGCGAGGGTGGCGGCGCCGGCTTCGTTGACCCAGGCGGCGGTGGCTTCGGGGCCGGCGCCGGCGGGTGGTGCGGGCAGCAGCGCCGCGGGGGCGGCGTCGGTGGTCACTCGGGGTCTCCGGCGGCCGTGGCCGCGGGGCCGGCGGGCCGGTGGTTCTCCAGGGTGGCGTACTTCTCGCGGAGTTGGCGTTTGAGGACCTTGCCGGTGGGGCCGACGGGGATGGCGTCGGGGCCGGGTGCGATCTCCAGGAGGGCGAGCGGGGGCTGGCCGGCGCGGGCGAGGGTGGTGTTGGCGCGCCGCAGCAGGTCGTCGGGGGCGGCGTCGGTGCGCAGGGTGACGACGGCGGCGGGGACGGTCCGTCCGCGGAGGCCGGCGGCGACGATGGAGCAGTCGGCGATTTCCGGGAGGTGGAGGAGGAGTTCCTCCTCCATGAGCGCGGAGTAGCCGTCGCCGGTGTCGGTGCGGATGCGGTCGACGGCGCGGTCGACGTGGTAGTAGTCGCCGTCGGCGGAGCGGCGGACCAGGTCGCCGGAGAGCCAGTAGCCGGCGAGCATGGAGCGGTAGGTGGTGTCGGAGTCGTTCCAGTAGCCGTGGGCGAGGGAGTCGCTGCGCACGCCGAGGAGGCCGACTTCGTCCGGGTCCGCCTCGGTGCCGTCCTCGCGCAGTACGGCGACGTCGGCGATGGGTACGCGGGTGCCGAGGTGGCGGGCGCGGGCGGGGGAATCGGGGGTGAGGACGCGGCGCAGGGCGGCCCAGCCGAGCTCGGAGGAGCCGAGGCCGTCGTCGATGACGGAGCCGGGGGTGGTGGTGCCGTCGGGGGCGGTGGTGGTGCCCAGGCGCATGAGCCGGCGCATGTGGGCGTCGTGGCCGCAGTCGCCGAGGTTGACCCAGACGGCGACGGAGTCGAAGTCGGCCGGTTCGGGGTCGTGGGTGGCGAGGTGGGAGAGGGCTTCGTTGAAGGCCAGGACGACGGTGGGGCGGTGGGTGGCGCAGCCGCGCGCGATGCCGGGGCCGGTGGTGTCGGACCAGCCGATGGTGGGCACTCCGGCGAGGAGCGAGTAGAAGGTGAAGGCGATGGCGCTGGAGTGGGACTGCGGGGCGCCGGCGAGGACCACGACGCCGTCCTGCTCGGGCTGGTTGACGAGCCGGTAGCAGGCTCCGGCGGTGCTCTGGCGGTGGGCCCAGATGACCGGTTTGGGGTTGCCGGTGGTGCCGGAGGAGTGGCAGATGACGACGGGGTCGTCGTCGCCGTGGCGGAAGAGCCGGGAGGACTTGGGGGCGCGGGTGCCGAGGACGCCGGTCTCGCTGTCGAGGGCGGTCCAGCGCAGTTCGGGGAGTTCGCGTTCGCGGCCGGCGAGGAGGGTGAGCCGTTCGGCGTCGGTGAACAGGCCGGTGGAGCCGGTGCGGCGGACGAGGCCGAGGGCGAGCTCGGGGAGCATGCGGCCGTTGATGAGGACGCCGATGGCGCCGATGCGGGCCAGGGCGGTGAGGTGGACCTGGTAGGCGAAGGTGTCCTCCAGGTACACCGATACGCGGTCGCGCGGTCCCACGCCGCGGTCGAGGTACCAGGCCGACCAGGCGTCCGCGAGGGTGTCCAGGTCGCGGAGGCTGAATTCCGACCGGAGGGTGCCGTCCGTCCAGGCCAGCGGCCGGTCGGCGAGGAGCACCGGCAGGTCCGGTGCCGGGCTGGTCTCGACGGCTGCGCGCCAGGCGTTTCCGCCGCCGAGGCCGGGGAGTTCGGCGAGCTTGAGGCGGGCGCCCTGGGGCAGCAGCGTGTGGGACGTGAGCGGCATCGGTTCTCCTGGCTTCGGTCGGAGAGTTCTGTGGTGGACGGGGGAAACCTCGCCGGACGACGCGTACCGGAGTGCTCCGGGGCAGGGGGCCTCCGGCGCCGGCCGGCTCCGGCTGTCGCCTTCCCGACGCTAAGGGCGCTCCCCCGGCTCCGCCAGCACGGACCGGAAAGTGCGTCAGGTCCGCGATCCGGGTGGTGATGTCACTTCAGGGTGCCGTGCCGGACGGGCCGCTGTGGGTGGGCTGACACAAACTTGTGAGCGGCTGACATGGACTTGACGAACTCGCGATCGGGCCGCTGACGGGCGGAATCCGGCTCGGTTACGGTCCTGGCGAATCCTCCGGAGCCACCGGAAGCCGTTACGGCCGGCCGTCGTACAGCCCGACAAGGAGCCCGTCCTGTGTCGTCCGAGCGGATAGCAGATGCCGTGGAGCGGTTGCGCCACATCGTGGCGTCCGTGGTCGAGATCGAGGTCGCCGAGGTGGCGGCCGAGGCTTCCTTCCAGCGTGATCTGAAGGTGGACTCGCTGGAGAAGGTGGAGATCGCCGCGCGGATCGAGTGGGCGTTCGGGGTTTCGCTCAATGACGAGGAGGCCGGGGGGATCGACAGTGTTCTCGCGGCGGCGGCGCTGCTGGCGGAGCGCGGGGGGCGGGAGCGGGAGCCGGGCGGGCCGGCGGCACCGGCACCGGCGGCACCGGCGGCACCGGCGGCGGCGGGCGGCGGGGTGGTGGCCGGGACGGCGGTGCCGGCGGCGGCCCGGGTCCCGGCGGCCGCCGCGGCGGCCGGGCCGGCGGACGGGACCGATCTCGTACATCGCCTGACGGGTCGTCATGTCGCGGCGGGGCGGGCGGCGCACACCGCCTATCTGGATCCCGATCTGGGGGCGGTGTCCTATGCCGCGCTGCACGAGGCGGCCCGCGGTTACGCCGGTGCCCTGCGGGCCCGGGGGGTGGCCCCCGGCACCCGTGCCCTGGTGGTGGCCGAGGACTCCGCGGCCACCGTCGCCGCCGTGCTGGGGCTGTGGTGGCACGGCTGTGTGCCGGTCCCGGTCAGCCCGGTGCTCGGCGAGGCCGACCGCGAGCTCATCGCCGCCGACTGCGCGGCCGGGGTCCGCCATCTCGACACCGCGCCCGCCGGGCACGGCGGCCGGGGTGTGGTCCTCACCGGTGACGAGGTCCGCACCGGTATCCGCACCGGCGCCCTCACCTCGGCCAACCGTCCCGACATCGCCCGGGACCCGGCCGGGCACCGGGAGGGGCGGGCCGCTCTGATCCAGTACACCTCGGGCAGCACCGGGGAGCCCAAGGGCGTCCGGCACTCCGCCGCCGCGATCGTCGCGATGCTGGACGGTTTCGGCGGGCTGCTGGCGCTGCGCACCGACGACATCGTGCTGTCGACCGCCCGGATGTCCTTCGGGTACGGCTTCGGCAGCTCCGTGCTGTGCGCCCTGGACGCCGGCGCGACCACCGCCCTGATCCGCGGCGCGATCGATCCGCGCACCGTGCGGGGCGCGCTGCTGCGGCACCGGCCCACCGTGCTCTGCTCGGTGCCCCGGCTGTACGCGGCCCTGGCCGGCTCCGTGCACCCCGGGGACGACGAGGTGGCGGCGCTGCGCCTGTGCCTGACGGCCGGCGAGAACTGCCCGGCCGATCTCAGCCTCCGCGTCCAGAAGGCTTTCGGGGCGCCCGTGATGAACTGCCTCGGCGCCACCGAGGTGATGCATGTGGTGGTCGCCACCCCGCCGGACCGGCCGATGCCCGGACGGGCCGGGCTGGCCGTCCCCGGCACCGTCGCCACCGTCCGCGACGAGCACGGCCGGCCGGTTCCCGACGGGGTGGAGGGGCGGCTGCACATCGCCGGGCCGACCGTCTCGCTCGGCTATCTCAACCGCCCCGACGCCGGCCGGACCGCCTTCGCCGACGGCGGTCTCTACACCGGCGACCTGGTGCGCCGCGAGGCGGACGGCGCCCTGACGCATCTGTGCCGGGCCGACGACGTGCTCAACCTCGGCGGCTACAAGGTGCCCCCCGCCGAGATCGAGACCGTGATCCGCACCGTCGACGGTGTCCGCGACTGCGCGGTGGTCGGCCGGCCCGACGCCGACGGCCTGGAGTGCGCGGTCGCCTTCCTCGTGCCCGACGCCGGCGCGGACGAGGACACCGTCCGCCGCGCCGCCCGGGCCGCGGTCCGCGCGGGCCTCGTCCCCTACAAGCGCCCGGCGCGGGTCGAGTTCGTCGCCGCGCTGCCAGCCACGGCCACCGGCAAGGTGGCCGCCTACCGACTGCGGGAGCAGGCATTATGACCTGGGACATCACCGGGATGGGAGCGGTCGCGTGCAATGGCGGCACCCCGTCGGACATCTTCGACGCGCTGTGCGCCGGCCGTGACGGCCTCGGCCCCCTTCAGGTCTTCGACCACGACAAGTACCGTGCCCGGCACGCGTACGAGATCAGCGACCGGGCCGTGCCCGGGGTCGACGAGCCCGGCCGTGCCACCCGCTGGCTCGTCGCCGCGATCGACCAGGCGCTGGCGGACGCCGGCCTGCCGGGAGATCTCGCGGAGGTGCCGGTGCTGGTCGGCACCACGCTCCAGGAGCAGCGCAGCGCCGAGCTCTGGTGGCGCCACGGCGCCCCGCTGGACCCCGCCGACCTGCACTTCGGCACGGCGCTGCGGGAGCGGTACGGAGCGGCCCGCACCTACACCTACGCCAATGCCTGCGCCGCCTCCCTGTACGCGCTCGCCATGGCGACCGATCTGATCGAACTCGGCGAGGCGGACACCGTGGTGGTGGCCGGCACCGACGCGATCGGCGAGAGCGCCTTCGGGACCCTGGACCGGGTGCAGAACGACGTGCCCGACGCGCTGCGCCCCTTCGACCGCTCCCACCGGGGGATGCTGATGGGCGAGGGCGCCGTCGCGGTGGTGCTCACCCGGGCCGCCGGTCCCGGCCGGCGGGTGCATGCCCGGCTGCGCGGGGTGGGCGTCAACTGCGACGCCCATCACCCCACCGCCCCCGATCCGGAGGGCATCACCCGGGTGCTGCGCGACGCCCACCGGCGGGCGGAGGTCTCGCCCGAGGACATCGACCTGGTGATGCTGCACGGCAGCGGCACCCCGAAGAACGACTCCACCGAGGCCGCCGTGCTCTCGCGGATCTTCGCCCCCGGGAGCGGGCCGCTGATGACGGCCGTGAAGTCGATGACCGGGCACACGCTGGGCGGTTCGGGCCTGCTGAGCCTGACGATGGCGGCGCTCGCCGTGCAGCGCGGCCAGGTGCCGCCCGTACTCGGCCTGACCGACCCGGTCGAGGAGGCGCGGGAGCTGCGGCTGGTGCGCGGGGGCCCGGCCGTCGGCCAGGATCTGACGCTGGCCCAGATCGACGCGTTCGGCTTCGGCGGGATCAACGCCGCCGCGATACTGGAGGCAGCCCGATGAGCACAGCGCATCCCGCCGCACCGGCCGCCCGGACGGCCGAGGTCACCGGTGTCGGACTCGCCGTCCCCGGGCTGACCCTGCCCGACGAGCTCCTGGGCACCGTCCGGGAGGGCGGCTTCGACCCCGTCACCGGACTCACCGGGCGCGATCTGCGGCACAAGGACCGCGCCTCGCGGCTGGCGCTGCGCGCCGCCGTTCCCGCGCTGCGGGACGCCGGCCTGTTCGGCGACGGCGGCTACCGCGGCCCCGGGGACACCACCGCCGTGGTGGTGTCCACCAACACCGGCATCCTGGAGAGCGTCTGCACCTTCGCGGACACCATCGCCCGGGACACCGTGCTGGGGCTGAGCCCGCTCGGGCTGCCGCAGACCTCCAGCAATGTCATCGCCGGCTCGGTGGCGATGGCGCACGGACTGCGTGGGCCGAATGTGACCCTGTGCAACGGGCCCACCAGCGGTCTGGACGCCCTGTACTGGGCCCGTGCGCTGATCGTCGCCGGCCGGGCGGACACCGTGCTGGTGATCGGTGTCGAGCCGGCCGGCGACTCCGTCACCAAGCTGCTCGGCGCGCCCGCGCTGGACGGTGCCGTCGCGCTGGTCCTGGAGCCGGCCGGCCGGGCCGCCGCCCGCGGCACCGCGGTCCGCGCGACCGTGACCGGCTGCGCGCGCGGCGCGGATCTGGCCGCGGCCATCGCCCGGGCCGGCGGGCACACCCCCGATCTGTGGCTGACCTCGGACGCGGCCGATCCGGGGGCGCCGTCCGCCGAATCGGTGCTGGACGCGGCCACCGGGCTCGGCGCCGCCTCCGGTGCGCTCGGGCTGCTCCAGGCCGCCGCCGGTGTGGCGCATCTCGACGAACACCCGGACCACAGCGTGCTGGCCACCTGCGGGGAGGACGGGGACGACGCCGTGTCCGCGGTGTACCTCGCCGGCCCGCAGCGCACTCCCTGACCGTTCACCCTCCCGACCCACGAGAAGGAGCAGCCCCATGGCCGCGAACACCACTCTGCCGCTCGATGTCGAAGAGCTGCGCACCGTCGTCGCCCAGGCACTGGACCTGCCCGCCGAGGAGGTCACCGACGACGCCCGTTTCAAGGAGGACCTGGAGGTCGACTCGCTGATCTCGCTGGAGATCGCCGTCCGGGTCGAGGAGCGCTACGGCGTGAAGATCGACGAGTCGCGGCTGGCCGAGATCGGCAGCCTCCGGCTGGTGCGGGAGATCGTCGAGGCCGAGCTGAGCGCCGGGTCCGCCGCGTGAGCGCCGCCGGCACCGGGTCCGGCGACGGGCCCGGCCCCGCACCGGACCCGCGGCCGGTCGCGCTGGTCACCGGCGGGTCCCGGGGCATCGGGCGGGCCGTCGTGGTCCGTCTCGCCGAGGACGGATACGACATCGCGTTCTGCTACCGCTCGGACGAGGACGCGGCCCTCCTGACCGCCCTGGAGGCCGAGAAGGCCGGGGCGCGGGTCCACCACCGGCGGGTCGATGTCGCCGACGCCGCGCAGGTGCGGGAGTTCGTCGGCGCGGCCGGGAAGGAACTCGGCCCGCTGTCGGCGGTGGTCACCTCGGCGGGCATCACCCGGGACCGGCCGCTGGCGCTGATGGCCGAGGACGAGTGGCGTTCGGTGATGGACACCAATCTCGACGGCACCTACAACGTCTGCCGGGCGGCGGTGTATCCGCTGATCCGGCGGCGCCGGGGGGCCATTGTCACCCTCTCCTCCATCGCCGGTGTGCACGGCAGCGCCGGCCAGACGAACTACGCGGCCTCCAAGGCCGGGATCATCGGCTTCACCCGCTCGCTGGCCAGGGAGTGCGGCCGTTACGGCATCCGTGCCAATGCCGTCGCCCCGGGCCTGATCGCCACCGACATGACGGCCGGCCTCCCCGCCGAGGTGGCCGAGCGGCATCTCGCGGGCATTCCCCTCGGCCGGGCCGGCACCCCGGAGGAAGTGGCCGATCTGGTCTCCTTCCTGGTCTCGGACCGTGCCGCCTACATCACCGGGCAGGTCGTCGAGATCAACGGCGGTCTGCCGGGCTGACCGGCCCGCCGCCGCCCGCGGGCGGACCGGGCACGGCACCCCCTCTGCTCCCCGGGGCGCGGCGTCCCCTCCTGTGCGAGGGGTGTCCCCCGTCCCCGTCCCCGCGGTGCGGCATTCCCCGTTCCCGGGATCACGTGCGAGGGCATCCCCACCCGACCGCAACCCCGGCGCCACATTGGAGACGCTCGTGGACAACGTGTTGAGTGACATCCGAGTCCGGCCGGCACTGCACCAGCCCGACTGGCCCGACTCGGCGCAGGTGGACCTCGTGCGGGAGACGCTGCTCTCGCGCCCCGCGCTGGTCCGGGCGGCCGATCTGTCCGTACTGCGCGAGGCCCTGGCCCGGGTGGCCGCCGGCGAGGCCATGGTGGTCCAGGCCGGGGACTGCGCGGAGGACCCCGCCGAGTGCACCACCGCCGACGCCTCCCGCAAGGCCGCGCTGCTCGATGTGCTGGCGGGCACCCTGCGGATGAACGCGCACAAGCCCGTGATCCGGGTGGGCCGGATCGCCGGCCAGTTCGCCAAGCCCCGCTCCAGCTCGACCGAGACCGTGGGCGGCATGGTGATCCCCACCTTCCGCGGCCACATGGTCAACGGCCCCGACCCGCACCCGGAGGCCAGACGGCCCGACCCGCTGCGCATCCTCAACGGCTACCTGGCCGCCGCCGACATCATGGAACACCTCGGCTGGTACCGGCACGCGGCCGGGCGGGACCCGGTCTGCGCGCAGGTGTGGACCAGCCACGAGGCCCTGCTCCTCGACTACGAGATCCCCATGCTCCGCACCGGCGACGACGGCCGGCTGTTCCTCGGCTCCACCCACTGGCCGTGGATCGGGGAGCGGACCCGCCAGCTGGACGGGGCCCATGTGGCGCTGCTGTCCGAGGTGAGCAACCCGGTCGCCTGCAAGGTCGGACCGGGGATGGAGCCGGAGGAACTGCTGGGCCTGTGCGAGCGGCTCGATCCGGGCCGGGAGCCCGGCCGGCTGACCCTCATCACCCGGATGGGCGCGGAGCTCATCTCCGGGCGGCTGCCCCGGCTGGTCGCGGCCGTCCGCGCGGCCGGGCACCCGGTGATCTGGCTGACCGATCCGATGCACGGCAACACCGTCACCGCCCCGGACGGCAACAAGACCCGGCTGGTGGAGACCGTCACCCGCGAGGTGCTGCGGTTCCAGGAGGCCGTCACCGCCGCGGGCGGGGTCTGCGGCGGCCTGCATCTGGAGACCACCCCCAGCGATGTCACCGAGTGTGTCTCGCAGGGCGAGGATCCGGGGCGGGTCGGCGACAAATACATCACCTTCTGCGATCCGCGGCTCAATCCGCAGCAGGCCGTCTCCGTGGTCTCCGCCTGGAGCGGCTGAGCCCGGGATCCTTTCCCGACACCGAGAAAGAACCTGGAGGACCAGGCCATGTCCGGTATCCCTCCCATCGAGCCCTATCCGCTGCCGTCCGCCGGTGATCTGCCGGCCAACACCGCGCAGTGGGAACCCGACCCGGACCGCGCGGTGCTGCTCGTCCACGACATGCAGCGGTACTTCCTGGCCCCCTTCCCGCAGGGCCTCCGGGACGAGCTGGTGAGCAATGCCTCGGCCCTGCGCGACCGCTGCGCCGCCCTCGGTGTGCCGGTGGCGTACACCGCGCAGCCCGGCGGGATGACGCCGCGGCAGCGCGGGCTGCTGAAGGACTTCTGGGGTCCGGGGATGCGCCCGGACCCGGCCGACCGCGAGGTGGCCGGCCCGCTCGCGCCGGCGGCGGGCGACTGGATGCTGACCAAGTGGCGCTACAGCGCCTTCTTCAACACCCCGCTGCTGGAACGCATGCGGGAGACCGGCCGCGACCAGCTGATCATCTGCGGTGTCTACGCCCATGTCGGTGTGCTGATGTCGGCCGTGGACGCCTTCACCCATGACATCCAGCCGTTCCTCGTCGCCGACGCGGTGGCCGACTTCTCCGAGCAGTATCACCGCCTGGCCGTCGACTACGCCGCCGAGCGCTGCGCGATGGCCGTCACCGCCAAGGAGGTCTTCGCGTGAGCGGGAACATCACCGGCCGGGCCCGGGGCGGCGATCCGCTCACCCGGATCCTGGCCGGCCGGGCCGGGGCGTACGCACTGCTGCACCGCCCGGAGTCGGCGGCCGGCGCCGACACCCTGGAGGTGCTGACCGGTGAGATCAGCGAACCGGCGACCCTGGACGCGCTGCCGCTCCCCGCCGGGCCGTCCCGGCCCGGCGCGCACCACGAGGTGCTGGCGATCGTCCCCTACCGGCAGCTGGCCGAGCGCGGTTTCGCCGTCCCCGACGACGGGGCGCCGCTGATCGCGCTGACCGTGACCGGCCAGCGGCGCGTCCCTCTCGCCGAGGCGCTGCCCCGGATCCCCAGGGTGGCGACCGCGCTGCGCGGCGGGCACTTCGACATCGACGACGAGGCGTACGAGGAGATCGTCCGCACCGTCGTCGAGCGGGAGATCGGCACCGGGAAGGGCGCGAACTTCGTCATCAAGCGGTCCTTCGTCGCCGAGATCACCGACTACGGGCCGCACAGCGCGCTCTCGGTCTTCTCCCGGCTGCTGGCCCGGGAGGCGGGCGCCTACTGGACCTTCCTGATCCACACCGGGGAGCGGACCTTCGTGGGCGCCTCGCCGGAGCGGCACATCAGTGTCGACCGCGGGACGGCCGTGATGAACCCGATCAGCGGCACCTACCGCTATCCGCCGGCCGGGCCCACGCTGAGCGGGGTGATGGACTTCCTCACCGACCGCAAGGAGGTCGACGAGCTGTACATGGTCGTCGACGAGGAACTGAAGATGATGGCCCGGATCTGTGACGGCGGCGGCCGGATGACCGGCCCGTATCTGAAGGAGATGGCCAGCCTCGCGCACACCGGGTATCTGATCGAGGGGCGCACCGGCTGCGAGGTCGGCGAGATCCTGCGGGAGACGATGTTCGCGCCCACGGTGACCGGGTCGCCGCTGGAGAGCGCCTGCCGGGTGATCGAGCGGTACGAGCCGGGGGGCCGCGGCTACTACAGCGGTATGGCCGCCCTGATCGGCCGGGACGAGGCCGGGGGCCGGGCGCTGGACTCCGCCATCCTGATCCGCACCGCGGCCATCGACGCCGCCGGCCGGGTGGAGGTCGGGGTCGGCGCGACCCTGGTGCGCCACTCGGACCCGGCCTCCGAGGCGGCCGAGACCCGGGCCAAGGCGTCCACTCTGCTGGCCGCGCTGGAGCCCGTCGGCCCGGTGCGCTTCGACGACCATCCCGAGGTCCGGGCGGTGCTGGAGCGGCGCAACCGCACCATCGCCGATTTCTGGCTGCGCGACGGCGCCGGCCGGACCGCCGAGCAGCCCCGGCTCGCCGGGCGGCGCGCGCTGGTGGTCGACGCCGAGGACACCTTCACCTACATGATCTGCCATCAGCTGCGGGCGGCGGGGATCGGGGTGACGGTCAGGCGGTTCGACGAGGAGTACTCCCTCGACGGCTGGGACCTGGTGGTGATGGGCCCGGGTCCCGGTGATCCGGGCGAGGCCGGCCATCCGAAGATCGCCCATCTGCGGGCGGCGGTGGAGGAACTGCTGGAGCGCGGCGGGCCGTTCGTGGCGGTGTGCCTGAGCCATCAGGTGCTCAGCCTGGCGCTGGGCTTCGGCGTCGCCCGGCTCCCGGCCCCCAATCAGGGGCTCCAGAAGCCGGTGGATCTGTTCGGCGCGCGCGAACGGGTCGGCTTCTACAACACGTTCGCCGCGTGGAGCGACGAGGACAAGCGCGAGGTGGAGGGCGTCGGTGTGGTGGAGGTGAGCCGGGACGCGGAGAGCGGGGAGGTGTACGCGCTGCGCGGCCCGCACTTCGCGTCCATGCAGTTCCATCCGGAGTCGGTGCTCACCCGGGACGGGCCGCGGATCCTCGCCGGTGCGGTGCTGGACGCGCTCGGGCTGTGACCGGCCGGGGCGCCGGGGCGGTGCGCGGGCGGGGCACCCCGGCGGGGTGCCCCGGGCGCGGTCAGTCGTGCGGCGGGGCGCCCGCCTCGCGGCCCAGCCAGGCGGCGAGGCGGGTGTAGGGGCCGGCTCCCCCGGGCGCGGGGCGCACCTCGCCGAAGGGGACGGGGCCGCCGCGCGGGGACGCGGGGAGTTCGTCGCGGGCCACCGGCCAGATGGCCTCCGCCAGTGCCGCGTCCAGGGTGAGCGGCCGGCCCAGCGCCCGGTGGAGGTCCCAGCCGTGGACCACGGTCTCCAGCACGCAGAAGGAGAACAGGGCGGCGCCGGGCATGGTCGCCCCCCAGGGGGCCGAGACCGTCCGGCCGAGCAGTTCGTCCGCCGACCACGCCTTGGTGAAGCGCTGGTGGGCGTCCTCGTACGCCGTGTTCCAGGCGTTGTCCGCGGTGGCGGCGGAGTGCCGGGGAGGCGCGGTCCGCCAGTCGCCGCCCTCGCCGATGTGGGCCATCAGGTGGAGCCCGTCCACACTGTGGGTGAGCAGTGCCCGTATGTCGAACTCGGCGCAGGGGGTGGGATCCCCGAGGCGGTCGGGGGTCACGGACTCCAGCAGGGCGGTGAACTGGGCGGCGGCCCGCTCGTACAGCGGACGTGGGTCGTTCATGTCGCGGTTTCTCCCGGTGGGTGTGTCTCGGTCTGCTCGGACGTCGGCACTCTGGCGGGATAACCTGACAGCCGACGTCATGTTTTCCGGAGACTGTGTGCCCGTGAAGTCCGACCGGCTCGTCTCGATCATCCTGCTGCTCCAGACCCGCGGCCTGGTGCGGGCGGCGGAGCTCGCCGCGCGGCTGGAGGTGTCCGTGCGCACCATTCACCGCGACATCGAGGCGCTCTCCGCCTGCGGGGTGCCCGTCTACACCGAGCGGGGGCGTCATGGCGGGGTCGCGCTGCTGCCGGGGTTCCGCACGGATGTCACCGGTCTGACCGAGGACGAGTCGCGGGCGCTGTTCGTGCTCGCGGCCCGGGGCGCGCACACCGCGCTGGGGCTGGACGAGGCGCTCGGCTCGGCGCTGCGCAAGGTCATGGCCGCGCTCCCGGAGCCGCACCGGCCGGCCGCGGAGCTGACGAGCCGTCGCATTCTGGTCGATCCGGAGCGCTGGGCGCGCTTCGCGGTGCCCGCCGTCGATCTCGATGTGCTGAGCTCGGCCGTCTTCACCGACCGGCGGCTGGCGCTGAGTTACCGGCGGGGCGGGGACACCGAGCCGGGGTCCTATCTGGTCGACCCGTACGGGCTCGTGGTGAAGGCGGGTGTCTGGTATCTGGTGGCGGACAAGGCCGGTTCCCCCCGGCTGTTCCGCGCGGACCGGGTGGTCACGGCGGTGGTCGTGGACGAGCCGGTGCGGCGGCGGCCGGGGCTCGAACTGGCCGATGTCTGGGGGGACATGCGCCGCGCGGCCCGGGAGCGGGTCCTTCCGGTGCGGGTGAGCGTCCGGGTGCGGAGGGAGTGCCTGGAGCTGTTCCTCTGTCTGTACGCGGGCCGGCTCAGGGGGGAGGCGGTGCCGGACGGGGAGGGGCGGATGCGGGTGGAGGCGGGCTTCGAGTCCCTGGCGGACACCTGGGGGCTGCTGGCGTTCGGCACCGGCCTGGAGGTGCTGTCGCCGCCGGAGGTGCGCGGGGAACTGGCCCGTGCGGCGGGTGCGGTGGCGGCGCTGTACGCGGACGGGGCGGGCTGACCCCGGGGGGTGCGCGGCGCCGGGGCCGTCCGGACCGGTGGTGCGGGGTGGTCCGGACGGCCGGGGTGCGGCGGGGTCAGCCGCCGGCCGCGGCGGCCACCACGATGGAGGCCACCGCCGGGGTGGGGACCACCTCTTCGAGCCGCAGTCCCGCCTCGGCGAAGAGGCGCGCGAAGTCGGCCTCGGTGCGTTCCCGGCCGGTCAGTGACGTCATCATCATCAGATCGAGCACCTTGGCCTGGTGCGGTTCGTTGCCGGGCGGGACCACCGCGTCGATCACCAGCACCCGGCCGCCGGGGGCCAGGGCCTCGCGGCAGTTGCGCAGCACGGTCACGCACTGGTCGTCGTCCCAGTCGTGGAGGATCCGCTTGAGCATCAGGATGTCCCCGGCGGGTACCGAGTCGAAGAAGTCGCCCTCGGCCGTCTCCCAGCGGCCCCGGTGATCGGCGCCGCCGGGTACCGGGGCGTCGAGGCCGTGGCCCGCCAGCACATGGCCCCGGTCGTACAGGATGCCGTGCAGGGTGGGCCCGGCGGCCAGTACCTCGCGCAGCAGGCCGCCGTAGCCGCCGCCCACGTCGACCACCGTGGCGCCCTCGGGGAAGTCCCAGCTCCGGACGATGGGGGCGTGCTCGGCGTCCGACACGGAGGCCATGCCCGCGTGGAAGACGGCGGCGATCTCGGGGCCCTGGGAGAAGTGCTCGAAGAACCGGGTGCCGAAGATGGCGTCGAAGGCCGAGCCGCCGTCGGTGAGACATCTCGTCATCTCGCCGGCCGGGCGCCACATCGTGGGGTCCGTCAGCATGAGCACCGCGGCGCGGGCCGACAGCGGTGCGCCGGTGCGCAGGGTGTCGCCGTCGGCGGTGAGGCCGAAGCGTCCGTCGCCGTCCTCCTCGAACAGGCCGCGGGTGGCGAGCAGTCGCAGGACCCGGTGGAGATTGCCCGGGTCGCACCCGATGGCCGCCGCCAGTTCGCGCGGGGTGCGCGGGCCGTCCGCGAGGTGGTCCGCGACGCCGGTCTCGGCGGCGGCGCGCAGTGCGGCGGGATAGAGGAATTGAAGGGCTTCCGCCACGATCAGTGCGTTGCTCCGCCGCTGCTCCGCCAGTTCGTCCGCCGGGTGCGTGGTGTCGCTCATCGGGCCGCCTCCAAGGAGTGTGCAAGAAGGTTCGGTGGATCGCGCCGGGCCAGCATGGCAGCCCGGCGGCCCGTGAGGGATCCGTTCCCGCCACCCGCGGCGGCGCGTGCCCGGACGGCGCCGGAGCCACGGGCCGGGGGCGGTCTCAGGCCGGGGGGAAGTCGGTGGTGCCGGTCCACCAGGTGCCGGGGGCGGCCGGGTCGCGGCTGGTCCAGAAATCGATGACGCCGCCGGTGAACTCCTCCCGGGAGAGGGCGCCGTCCCCGTCCCGGTCCAGACGCCGGAACGCCTCGGCGGCGTCCTGCCGGGTCAGGCCGGGGAAGTGCCCGTACTGGAAGGCGAAGAACTCCTCCGCGTCCACGCGTCCGTCGCCGTCGGTGTCGGCCACCGCGAGAAAGGCCTCCGCGAGGGCGCCGAGACTGGCGCGGGCCGCCGCCGGGTCGTCGGCGAGCGTCCGGGTGGAGGCGATGAACTGCGCGCGGCTCACCGCGTCGGCGCCCGGCGGCAGATGGGGCAGGTGGAGCTCGCGCCAGATCGCGAGGTAGGCCGCGACCACCCGCTGTTCGGCCGGCGACCCTCCGGTGTGTCCGAGGGAGGCGGCGACGGACTGTCCCATCAGGACATGGTCGTGTTCCGTCAGCAGGCCGTCGCCGTCGCGGTCGAGGTGGTCGAAGCCGTGGCCGATCTTCCGGATGAGCAACTCGTCCGACATGCGCTGCCTTTCGGTCGGGGTGTTCCCTCGCCTCTTCCTATCAGGCGGGTACGGCGGCCGTCCGGGCCATCCGGAAAGCGGGGACGCCGGGGCCGGGAGGCCGGACCGGCCCGCCGCGGATCGCGGCGGGCCGGAGGCGGTGCGGGGCCGGGTGCCGGGCCGTCACCCCGTACAGGAGCACGGGGAGGAGGCGGTGACGCGGACGTCGTCGACGACGGGTCCGTAGGCGCCGGGCACGGTGCTGGCGAAACCGAGGGTCGTCGTCGGGGCGTTGGCCACGAAGGTCACCTGCCGCTGCACATAGCCCATGGCGGCGAAGGTCTTCCCGGTGGAGTCGAAGGAGAAGTCCTGGAAGTTCTGCCCGTCGACCAGGACCCTGCCGGTCTTCACCGCGGGGCCGCCCGCGGGGTTCGCGGCCAGTGCGTAGGTGACGGTGTAGGTGCGTCCCGCGATCGTGGAGAAGGTCTGCGCCACCGCGCCCGTCTGGCCGGCGTTGAGATCGACGGACTGGTCGCCCTCGGCCGCCTGCCAGAATCCGGCACCGATCAGGTCCACGGCTCCGGAGGTGACTTTCCACGGTCCGATCGACTGCCCGGCGGTGAGGGTGGAGAACGAGTTCGCCGGTGCGGTGGGGTACTCGAAACTGCCGTCGTCGAACCGGCTCACGGCCGCCGCGGACGGGGCCGCGAGCGCCGCGCCGGTGCCGGCGGCGAGGAGACCGGTGACGACCGCGGCGACGGCCAGGGAACGCGTGAGTGCCATGAGTGCCTCCTGAGGAATGGGGTTCCGCGTATAACAGGATCAGCATTCAGGCAGGCCGGAAGGGGTGAGAAGGCTTGCACCCGGGCGTGCGGGGGTGCTTGAGGGGGCGCGTGATCCACAGGTGCGCTTCCGTGCTCCAACGAGCCGGTTGAGCCGGGGGATGCCGGTCCCGGCGGCGGACGTGACCGGGTGCGGGGCAACGCCGCGGGGGACGGCGGCGTCCCGTCGGGTGGGTGCGGACGGCCGTGCGCGCGGGCGGGAGAGAGGCGACTCGTTGATCAGGAAGACTCTTCGGAGGAAGCTGTCCGTTCCGGCGGTCGCCGCGGGGGTGCTGGTGGCGCTCACCGGGCCGGCCGGTGCCGCGGGCGGCGGGGAGGGGGCCCGGGGGCCGGCGCGGATTCAGGCGCTGATGCGGGCCGATCTGGAGAAGGCCGCGGACCGGCTGGGAGGGCTGGCGCGGATTCAGGAGGGGCGGCGGAGCTGGTCGGCCGCGGTCGGGGTGGCGGATCCCGCGAGCGGGCGGCCCCGGCGGGCGGACGAGCGGTTCCGGATCGGCAGCGTCACCAAGACCTTCGTGGCGACCGTGCTGCTCCAGCTCCAGGGCGAGGGACGGATCGATCTGGACGACACCGTCGAGCGGTGGCTGCCCGGGCTGGTGCGGGGCAACGGCAACGACGGCTCCGCCATCACCGTACGGCAGCTGCTCAACCACACCAGCGGCCTGTTCCGGTACGACCGCGACCCCGGTATCGCGGCCCGCCTCTTCACCAGCGCGTTCCTGACACACCGTTATGACACCCACCGGCCCGGGGAGCTGGTGCGGGCGGCCCTCGCGCATCCTCCCGCCTTCGCCCCGGGCACCGGCCGGCAGTACTCCAACACCAACTACATCCTGGCCGGGATGATCATCGAGGAGGTGACCGGACGGTCCTACGGCGCCGAGATCGAGCGCCGTCTGATCCGGCCCCTGAAGCTCACCTCCACCTTCCTGCCGGGTACGCGGACGGGAATCCCCGGGCCGCATGCCCGTGCCCATTCGCGTTTCTTCGCGGCGGACCCGGGCGTCCCGCTCCACGATGTGACCGAGCTCAACCCGTCCTCGGGCGGTGCGGCCGGCGAGATGATCTCCTCGCTCCGCGATCTCACCCGGTTCCACACCGCCCTGATGCGCGGGCGGCTCCTCCCCCGGGCCGAGCTGGACGAAATGCTCACCCGTACACCCGAGGAGCTGGGGCCGGCGGGCGGGCTGGGGCTCTCGCCCTCGGTGCTGCCCTGCGAGGTGACGGTCTGGGGTCATGACGGCGGCATCCACGGCTGGTCGTCCCTGATCCTGGCGACCGAGGACGGCGGCCGGGCCGCGGCGTTCAACTACAACGCGGACTCGACCGGGAGCTTCGGGCGGCTGGCCGCGGCCGCGTTCTGCGACTGAGGCGGCGCGGCGGGCGGCCCGGTTCGTACCATGGTCCCCATGACGAGGGAACACTTCCCACGCCGGCCCCAGGGCGGGGCGCGTGGGAAAGGAAGAGATGGCTCACTCACCCCACCGCCGCCGGCGGGGATGCTGCGGCTGGTGCCGGCCGCACAAGCAGCGGGGAAGCGGACGCGCGGTTCGTGAACCGTGGCCCGTGCTGAGGAAGCTCGGGAGGAAGCGCCGGATCGGCCGGGGGGATCTCGGGGATCAGGCGTGAGACGAGCGCGGCGCTCCCGGGTCTCCCGGGGGCGCCGCGGTTCTTCCGCCGCTGTGATCAGAGGAGTTCCGCGGCCTCCCGCGCGGTGGGGACGGATCCGATGGTGCCTTCGTGGAGGTCTCCGAAGACCTCGATCCGCCGTGAGCTGCCGATGCCGCCGACGCGTACCGGGTCGAAGCCGGCGTCGCTGATGAGGGCGGCCACCACCTCGCCGGCGGCGGTGTCGTCGGCGGCGTAGAAGCCGGCTCCCCGGTGCGGGGTGCGGTTGGCGGCGGTGCGCAGGGAGTCGGCCATCAGGGTGCCGAACGCCTTGACGGGCCGGGCGCCGGGCGGCAGCAGGCCGGCGATGATCTCGCCGGCCGACTGGTCCTCGGGGATGGTCTTGGTGAATCCTCCGGCGCCGTCGGGGGCGATCGGGTTGGAGGGGTCGACGACGATCGTGCCGTCGAGGCGGTCCCCGTACTCCGCGATGAGCTCCTTGATGGTGTCGAACCAGACGGCGAGTACGAGGACGTCGGCGCGGTCCACCGCTTCGGCGGTGGTCACGGCGGTGGCCCGGTCGCCGAGGCGGCCGGCGAGTTCCCGCGCCGCGGCGAGGTCACGGCCGGCGAGCAGGACGGGCCGGCCTCCGTCGACCAGATCCGCGGCCAGCCGGGATCCGATGTTGCCCAGGCCCACGATCGCTGTCGTCGTCACGGTTTCTCTCTCCTGACCGGGGGGTGACTGCGGTTCGTCGGCCAGTAGACCGGTGCCGGGGGCACCGGGCACCCGGACGGCGGCTGTCCGGGTGAGGCGGCGGGGCCGCGGGGGTGCGTTCGTGCCGGTGTGCGGCCGGCCGGGACGGCGGCTGCGGTCAGGGGCCGAGCAGGGCGGCGATCCCGCTGTAGCCGTGCCGGTGCAGCCGGTTCGCGGAGGCGGTCACGGAGCTCTGGTCCGCGCGGACGCCGAGGCCGTGGACCATGCGGTTCATGAAGTTGAAGAGGGCGCAGACCATGACGGCGTCGTGCAGGGCTCGTTCGTCCCAGCCGGCGGCGAGGACGGCTTCGGTGTCCTCGCCGGTCACCCGGGCCGGGGTGAGGGTGAGGACGCGGAGGTAGCGCAGTACGGGTCTGAGCCGGTCGCCGACGGGGGCGGTGGCGAGGTCGGTGAGTGCGGCGGTCACCGCGCCGGCGGGAACTGAGAGGGCTTCCGCGGTCGCGGTGTGGACGCGGTGGCAGTAGGCGCAGTCGTTGAGGCCGGAGACGTAGGCCGCCATGAGTTCGCGTTCGGCGGCGGTGAACGGGGATGGTCCGCGCATGATCCGCTGGTGGAGGCCGAGCAGTGGCCGGGCGGTGTCGGGGTGGGCGCGGAAGACCTTCAGGAGTCCCGCGTCGTCGGGCGGTGCTGCCGGCTGGGACATCGCGGTGTCACCTCCCCGGGAATGCGGGTACCGGTGCCGGCCGGGCGGCGCGGCTGTCGATCTCCTCGCGGCGGAGCCAGCAGGCGGCCAGGTGGGCGGTGGTCGCGGGGCCCGGTCCGCCGAGGTCGCAGTGGGCGATCAGGCGCAGGGTCCGGTCCCAGGAGCGGCGCAGTGAGGCGGGCGCGGGCGGTGTCCGGTCCACCTCGGCCAGGGCGGTGCGGGCGCTGTGCCAGCGGTGGGCGCCGGCGGCGACGAGGGCGTCGAAGGTGACGGGTGCGGTGACGCCGTGGCGGACGCGGTCGACGGCGAGGGCGACCTGCGCCGGGTCGTCGGCGAGGGTGGCCATGCCGAGCCCGGCCAGGAGGCGTTCGGCGTCCAGTCCCATGAGGATGACGCCGGTCTCGGCCAGGGCGGAGCCGTCGGAGGGGATCAGGGCGAACCGGGGGTCGTCGTCACCGTCGTTGTCGGTGACGCTGTTGTTGTCGTGGTCAGACATGGGCGATCACTCTGCCGTCGGTGACGCGCGGGCGGTCCTTGGCGCCGAGTCCGGCGGCGATGGTGGCGGCGACGCGGGCGGTGGCGACGCGGTGGCCGTCGATGTTGCGGGCGGCGGGACCCAGGACCATGCCGGCCGCCGCGCCGACGGCGAGGACGCGGGGGGCGTTGCGGTGGGCCAGGGTCTGTTCGTCGAGGTCGGGCCAGCCGTCGCGGGTGGCGGGCACGTCCGGGGGCAGCAGGCGCTCGCCGCCCGAGACGGTGGTGCCGAGGGCGAGGACGATGTGGTCGCCGGTGATGTGGCCGCCGTCCGCGAGCCGGACGGCGGCGAGTCCGGCCCGCCGTTGCGGCAGGGCGGTGACGGCCCGGCCGCGGTGGACGGTGAGCCGGCCGTCGGCCTCGGCGCGCTGGAAGAGGGGGCGGAACTCGAACATCACGGAGGCCCTGCGGTGTCCGCGCATCAGGGTGAGGCGGTCTTCCCAGCTGGTGCCGTCGAAGCGGGCCCGGCCCTCGGCCCGGAAGAACGAGGCGTTGACATCGGCGCACTGGTAGCGCTCGGCGGAGGCGCGCAGGATCCAGTCGACGCGTTTGCCCTCGCCGAGGGCGTTGGCGATGAGGTGGGCGGCGCTGAGGCCGGCGCCGATGACGACGAGACGCTCGGCGCCGGGGGGCACGGGTTCGTCCCAGTGGCTGACGCCGGGGGGTGTGGCCGGGCCGTCCCACCACTGCGCGGGTGCCGCCCGGCGTTCCTCGCCGAGGCACAGGACGGTGTACGGGGCGGTCGTGGCGAAGCCGTCGCCGCGCACGGTCACCGTGTCGGTGCCCGGCAGGACTTCGCGGACCTCGGCCCGCCAGGTCTGTTCGTCCACGTGGTGCAGGCCGGCGATGTGCCGGCAGTACGCCTGGAAGACGTCGACCGGGACGACCGAGCGGTGTCCGGACTGTGCCATGCGGACCTCGCGGCGCTCCACGGGGGTGAGCAGGCCCCAGTGGAGCCGGGCGAAGTCGAGGAGTTCGCAGTCGCGGTAGCCCTCGACGCCGGGGTGGTGTTCGTAGGGCGAGCGGAGCACGCGCTGCCGGAGTGTGTCGATCCGGTCGAAGAACCGGCCGCACGGCCTGCCGTCGCGGTCCAGGAGGACGACATCGCGGACGCCGAGGTGCCAGAGGGCCGAGGCGACCGCGAGCCCGGCGGGGCCGGCGCCGACGATGACGACGTCGGCGGCGGCCGGGGGCCGGGCGGTGCGGATGTCACGGGGCGCGGTGCCGGGGGCGGCCGGCCAGTACCGGCCCCGGGGTGAGTCGAGCAGATGGGGCTCGGGGACGAAGGTGATCACCCGATGACCGTCACGGGGACGATGACCTCGATGACCTGGCGCTGCGGCATCCCCTCGGCGATCAGCCGCTCCAGGGTCGCGGCGGTCTTCTCCGGGCTGTCGGTGGCGACCGGGCTGAACCGGGAGTAGGAGTAGACGGGCCTGCGGCCGGTGGTCTCCAGGGAGTACATCTTCACCACGGCTTCACCGGGGCGCACTTCACCGCCGTGGAAGGTGAGACGGCGCTGGTCGGGTGTGATGAACGATTTGGCGAACTGGCGCGACATCACCAGGGTGTCGGCGTCGTTGACGAAGACGGAGTCCTCGTCCGTGGCCGCCTGCATGGCGATCCAGGTCTGGTCCGTCAGATTCGTCTCGGATTTGATGACCTGCCAGAGACCGGGCTCGGGGAGATTGACGCACACCGATACATCGTGGTCGACGGTGTCGATCGCACCGGAAATCATCAGGACCCGGCGGCGGAGGTCCGCCACCCCGGCCATTTGAATATCGCGGGCCCGGACCCGCGAGGAAACATCTATTCCGGATAATTCCATCGGCGGCATCGCGTCTCCCCGAATTTCTTGACAGAGGAAGCCCAGGTGTCACAAGTGGCATCGACATTTCCACAGGCTCCGCACCCTGTCAAGCAGTCCTGCGCGGGTAATGCGGCACCCGCCGGCCGGGGGAAACTTCCTTATGCCGCCCGGCCGGTGCCGAGGTCGATTCCCGGCGCCCCGTCGATTGGCCCGACGTAGGCGATCGCGAATGCGTGGAAGTCACGCACGCAGATCTTGAGGACCAAATTATCCTTCACCAGGACAAAGAAGTCACGCGGCTGGGTGGCGTCGTCGAAGGTTTCGTACGTCCTGAACGCCGTTCTGTCAGCAATGGCGAAGAGTGCCTTGTGCACCGCGTTTTTGTTGATTTGCCCGGCCGTGTCGGACCATTTCTCCAGCAGGTCCCAGCCCGATTCGAGCCGCAGCGGCGGCGGGGGGCCGCCGAGGGCGGCGGCGGTCCCGAGACCGGTGTCCGCGCCGGTCTCACGCTCCGTGCCCTTGCTCCTGCCGGTGCCGGTGCCCTTGCCCGTGGTCCTGCCGGCGGCGGTGTCGCGCTCCCTGCCGTTGCCGCTGCCGCCGCTGTCACTGTCGGACGGGCCGGGGTGCGCGGGGCGGGGGCCGGTCTCCGCGGGCCGTCCGAGCATGGCGCGGGCGAGCCGGAGCCTGCCCCAGACCTCGGGGTCCGGGCGCCGGCGCAGGATGGCGCGGAGGATGCGCTCCGCGGTCCAGCCGTCGCCGGTGCGGAGATAGCCGACGGCCTGCTCGTACAGGAAGTCCGCCTCCTCTCCGGAGAGTTCGGCGTCCGGGCCCGCGAGGTTCTCGATGCGCCCCACGCGTTCGCTGCGGGCGGCGGTGGAGATGTCCGCCGCCCCGGCGGGGGCTTCGGGGTAGCCGACCGCGACCGGGCCGCCGGCCGGTCCGGTGAGGGTGGCGAGGGTCTCGAAGAACAGCCGGCTGCCGTCGTCGAGCAGATGGGCGTCGAGCACATCGACACGGCACGGACCCACCTGGTCCAGCCAGGCCCGTCCGACGTCGCGGAAGGCGCGGACCACCCGCTCCCGGTGGAGCGGCGGGGTCCGGTCGCCGGCCCGCGGCTCATCGGCGCGCGCCGGACCGTCCCCGTCCGCGGCGCAGGCCGGGTCGTCCGGATCGATGAGCCGCAGGCCGGTGCGGGCCCGCCGGGGCCACTCGGCCGTGACGCCCGTATTGATCAGGGCCCGCACCGGTGAGAAACCCACCACTCGGCGCTCGGCCCGCACAGTTAATTGACGCATCCCTACCCCAGAATCCATGCCCGGGACACAGCCGGGTGCGGGGCGGGAATTCCTCCCCCGCGCCGGAGTGGCCTTGCGAGCGGTCGGATCAGGCGGCGTTGCACATGACCGGGAACGCGGCCGCTGGCACGGCCGGCGCAGCCTTGACGGGCTTCATGTGGACCTCCTGAGAAAGCAGTTACGACGACTTCCGGTACTTAGGAAAGTAGCTGTGTCCCGGGGGTGCCACATCTTCCAAATTGCTCTTGCCGCTGGGGTTTTCCGCAATTCGGCCCACCTGGGCAAGTCCGCGTTGCCCTCGGGCCCGGTGAGGGTGTGGGGCGGGCCGTGTGTCACCCGGGTGTTCACGTACGTGTTCAAGTACGTGTTCACGTACGCGCCCGGGCGGGGGGAGTCCGCGGCGGCGGGGCGCGCGGGGCGGGGTGCAACCGCCGGGGCCGGAGGGTCGTCCGTATGACCGGACGGAACGTGCCGGGGGGTAGAGATGACGATCGGGTTCCACGGGCGGACCGCGGCGGCCGCGGGCGCGCTGGCGGCGGCGCTGGTGCTGGCGGGCTGTGCCGGGGACGAGGGCGGGCCGGGCCGGGGGGACAGGGGGCCCGGCGCCCGGGAGGCGCCGGCCCCGCTCACCCCCGCCGAGGTGAAGGCGGTGCTGCCGCAGGCGTTCACGGTGCCGGGGTGGAAGGTCACCGACTCGATGGTGCTGGACATGAGCGGGAAATCGGCCGGCCGGGCCTGCGCGGGCGGGAAGCCGGGCGAGTGCGCCCCGGCGCGGGGGGTCGGAACGGTCGTTCTGGCCAAGGAGGGAGAGGGGCGGATGACCTTCAGTGTCTTCGCCCACCACAGTGCCGGCGCCGCGTCGGACGCGTACCCCTTTCTGTGGAAGGAGGCGTCCGGGGCCTGGTTCGGACAGCCCGAGCGGGCCTCGGTCGGGGCGGCGGGCGACCGGCGCGACGCGCTGCGCGGCGAGTACGAGACCGGCTACGGCTCCACCATCCAGATCCGGGTCGGTCCCACGCTGCTCTCGGTCAAGGCGGAGACCCCGGGCACCCGGCCGCGCCGTACCGACGCGGAGCTGACGGCGCTGGCCGCGATGTTCGCCGGGCGGGCCCGGCAGGCGCACTCCGGCGAGCTGCCCTCGGCCGTGGTGCGGGGGGATGTTCTGAAGTGAGCGGGCGGCCGTCCGCCCGGTGCCGGGGGGGCGGGGCCGATCGGGTGGCGCCGTGCGGCGCCGGGGTAGGAGCGGCGGGTGAGGGGTTACGGGTGGCTGTATGCCCCTTCTGCGCAGTGGAATTCCGTCCGGACCGGGCGCCGGGCGCCCCGGTGTCCCGCCGTGCCCGCCCGGTCCGCCGGGGTCCGCCGTGCGCGCCCGGGCCGGCGGGGCGCGCTCGCTGCGGGTGCGGGCCGCAGCGGTGGTCTGTGCCGTCGCCGCCGCGGTGCCGGCGGTGGCCGGCTGCGGGGCGGAGAAGGGGGGTTCGGTGGTCTCCGCGGCCGACGCCGGCCGGGAGGCGGGCGCCCGGGCCGTCTCGGCGACCCCGTCCGCCGGGGCCTCCCTCTCCCGGGAGCGGGCTCGGCGCGAGGCGCTGGTCCGGTCGGCGGAGGTCGGCTGGGAGAAGGCGGCGGGAACGGCCACCGGGGAGGTGGCGGGGAGCGAGCTCGTGGAGCTGGATCTGGGGCGCGCCGACCGTGACACCGGTCCCTCGCCCAGCCCTTCGCCGACCCCGGGTGCTCCGCTGTGGACGGCGACGGTGGCGCTGAAGGACGGCACCGCCCATCTCGTGACCATCGACGCCGTCACGGGGAAGGTCCTGGCGTCCCGTCCCGAACCGGACCAGGACACGGGTGACAGGCGGGAGCTCGCGGGGCTGCTCGACCGGGCGGCCCGCACCCCGCGGCAGGCCGCCGACGCGGCCACGGAGAAGTTCCCCGGCACCGTCACCGGGCTCCAGCTGGACGAGAACGACGCCGGCAACACCTCCACCGTGGTCTGGGAGACCGAGGTGGCGGACACCGGCGACTGGACCGAGGCCGACATCACGGTCGACGCGGTCAGCGGGAAGGTGCTGCGGGAGCGGGTCGACCGGGGCTGACACCGCCGCGCGTCCCGGGACTCACACGCGCGACGGCCCCCCGTCCGCGCGGCGGCCGGGGGCGGTGAGGTGCGGGGCCGCGTCGGCGATGCGGGCGCGCATGGGGCGGCGTTCCAGCGCGGCGAGGGCCTCGCCGATCAGAGAGCCGAGGGGGAAGGAGAGTTCGGCCTCCAGTGCGGTGGCGGCGGCCGCGGTGGCGGCCGTCTCCGCGGCCAGGAGCGGGAGGAGCGCCTCGGCCCGCGCGGTGGGGTGGACGATGCGGGCGCGGGCGTCCGCGCCGGGGCGCAGGACGACCAGACCGTCCCGTTCCATCCCGGCCACGGTCTGGCTCGCGGCGGAGTGGGTGACTCCGGCGGCGCGGGCGATGTCCCGGATGGCGGCGGGGCCCGACTCGGCCAGGGCGCGCAGGACGGGGGCGTGGCGCGGGCGGAATCCCGGCAGGCCGAGGTCTTCGTAAATCGCCGCGACATCGCCGTCGAGGAGTTCCAGGAGCAGCCGCAGCCGGGTGCCGAGGAGCTCGGGTCCCGGGGCGGCGGGCCCGGAGCGGGGAGGAGGGGACGTGGACACCCCCGTAATGTAACAGCGCTGTCATATTCTGGGCATCGGAATCGGAATCGGAATCGGAATCGGGATCGGGATCGGGATCGGGGAGGTCCGGGCATGCGTGAGCTATATCCGCCGGTGGAGCCGTACGAGACGGGGATGCTCGATGTGGGCGGGGGCCACCTCGTGTACTGGGAGGTCTGCGGCAATCCCCGGGGCAGGCCCGCGCTCGTCGTGCACGGGGGTCCGGGCTCGGGCGCCGGGCCCGGATGGCGGCGGTACTTCGATCCCGCGCGGTACCGGACCGTCCTGTTCGACCAGCGCGGCTGCGGGCGCAGCACCCCGCATGCGAGCGATCCGGCAACCTCGATGGAGTCCAACACCACCCACCATCTGATCGCCGACATGGAGCTGCTGAGGGAGCGGCTGGAGATCCCCCGCTGGCTGCTGTTCGGCGGATCGTGGGGTTCCACGCTGATCCTGGCGTACGCCGAGCGGTATCCGGAGCGGGTCTCCGAGGCGGTGATCTCCGGTGTCACCACCACCCGGCGCTCGGAGACCGACTGGCTCTACCGGGGTCTGGGGCGGCTCTTCCCCGAGGAGTGGGAGCGTTTCCTCGCCGGCGCGCCCGGGACCGGCCGGGACGGCGATGTCGTCGCGGCCTACGCCCGGCTGACCGGGCATCCGGACCCGGCGGTGCGGGAGCGGGCGACGGCCGACTGGTGCGCCTGGGAGGACGCCGCGGTCTCCGCCGAACCGGGCGGCGGCGCCAAGCCGTACAGCAGCCGCCCGCCGGCGGCCCGGCTGGCGCTGGCGCGGATCTGTTCCCACTACTTCTCGCACGGCGCGTGGCTGGAGGAGGGCGAGCTGATCCGCGACGCCGGGCGGCTGGCCGGGATTCCCGGTGTGCTGATCCACGGACGTCTCGATCTGAGCGCCCCGCTCGGCACGGCCTGGGAGCTCGGCCGGGCCTGGCCGGGCGCGGAGCTCCGGATCGTCGAGAACGCCGGCCACACCGGCGGCCCCGCCACCCGCGCGCTCGAACTCGGGGCCCTGGAGCGCTTCAAGGACCGCTGAGTCCGGCGGGGGCGGCACCGCACCTGGCGGGGGCCCGGCAGGTGCGGTGCCCGGGGTGGCAGGCCACCCGGGTGCGGGGCGGCCGGTCCTCGGGGCCGGGGCGGGTGCCCGCCGTGTCGTGGTGGCCGTCCGTCCTCGGCCACGGAGCCGTCCGGCCCCCGGAGGCGGGGACGCTCGCGCCGTCACCGGCGGCCCGGGTGTCCACCGCCGGTGAGGCGGCCGGGGTCCGGCTGCGGCGCGCGCCGTCACCGGCGCAGCAGCACCCACCGCGCAACCCCGGTGCCTGCCCTGCCCGCCGCAGAACCGGGGGCGGGAGGGGCCGGAGCGGCTTCGCGGTGGCCGGCGCCGGTCCGCGCCACGACGGGCCACGGGAGGGGGCCTGTCCGGTGCGGAACCCGGACACCCGCGGCCCGGCGGTGACTTCACGACGCCCCGAGGCCGGGCGCGACACCCCGGTGCATCCCACCCCGCGCGGAACCCGGACACCCGCGGCCCCTCGGTGACTTCACGGCGCCCGGCGGCCGGGCGCGGGGCGGGGCCGGGGGTCAGCCGCAGCCGCAGCCCCCGCAGCCGCCGCAGCTCGCGCCGTCGCCGTCGCCTCCGTCGCCGCCCGTGGTGTCCGCCGTACTCGCCGAATCCGGCGGGTCCGCGGTGGCCGAGGTGTCCGCCGGGTTCGCGGTGTTCGCGGCGCCGCAGCCCGAGCCGCCCCCGCCGCCGCACCACACGGGGGCGGCGACGGCGGCGGTGGCCGCCGCGGGCGCCGCCGCGAGGGCGAGGGGTATCGCGGCGGCGGCGATCAGCAGGGCCCCGGCCGCCGGGTCCGGGACCGCGCGCGGGCCCTTCAGCGCGACCGTGCGCGCCGGGTCGTACGACGCCCGGTGCCGCTTGCGCCCGTCGGCGAGCATCTCCTCCCCCTCCGCGGTGAGTCTGCTCCCGGCCCGGCGCGCGACGAAGGATCCCGCCACGAGGCCGGCGATGAGCACGGGCAGGACCAGGACGGCGAACGGTGTTCCGGGGCGCGGCCAGTCGCCGGCCCGGGCCGCGGCGGTCACCGCGACCGCGACGGGAATGGCCGTCGCGCAGAGCCGGCGCTGGGCGACGGCCGCCGCGCGCGCCCGTGCCCGGCCCCGGCCGGCCGGCGCCATCAGTCCGCGCGCGGCGAGCGAGTCGCCGATCCCCTGCACGGTGCCGGTGGCCGCCACCGCCCGGCGCAGCGTGGCGAGCGAGCCGTCCGGCGCGGCGGCCCGGCACTCGATCACCTCCCGCTCGACCGGGTCGCCGGCCACCTCGCGGGCCACCGAGACGATCCCCGGCCCGCCGATCACCAGCCGCCCGTCCGTGTGCATCACGGCGAGCGCGGTGTCCGCGACCCGGCCGGGCCCGCCGGCGAGGAAGGCGGCCTCGTACACCTCGGGCATCCGGGGCCCCGGCCCGGCCGGGGCGGGGCGCGCGGTGCGGCGGGAGAGCCGTTCCGCGCCGATCAGCGTGAGGGAGGTGGCGACGAGGACGAGATGGACGAGGACGGCGGTCGTGAGCAGCATGCGGTTGCCTCCGTACGGGAGCGGTCCGGGGCGGGCGGACGGGGAGCGGGGGGATCCGGCGGGCGGCGGGTGCGCGGTGCGGCGGGCGGGTCCCGCCGTCCGGGCGCGGCACGGGCGGCGGGAGAGGCGGTGGGAGGGGCGGTGGCCCGGGTGCCGGGATCGGGGCGGCGGACCCGGCGGTGTGCCGGGGGCACTCGGGCGGTACGGTCCCGGCGGTGGCGGGTGGCATGTCGTGCCCCTTCCTGCGCCGGGCCGGGCGGGGTCCGGCGGAACCGGGTGTCCGGAGGCGGGGACGCCGCCGCGGTGACCCGGGGTTCCCGCCCCCGCCGCGACGGGCCGCGGGGGCCGGGTCGCGGTGCGGACAGGAGCGTACGGCCGCGGCGGCGGGCGGGAAAGACGGATCGCCCTCTCCCCCGCGGCGTTCAAGCCGGGCACACTCGCCCCATGGTCATATCGACGCGACGCTGGACCCCCACGCACGGCGACCCCTACCGTCCCGTTCCCTACCGTCCGGACCGGATCTCCCCCACGCAGTCACTGTCCCGCGCGGCGGAGCTGCGCGCCAGGATGGACGAGCGGCGCACGGTGCGGCAGTTCGCCCCCGACCCGGTGCCGCTCCAGGCGGTCCGGGACGCCATCGCCTGCGCGGCCACCGCGCCGTCCGGCGCCCATCAGCAGCCCTGGACCTTCGTCCTGGTCCGGGACGCCGCGGTGCGGCGGCGAATCCGGGAGGCGGCCGAGGACGAGGAGCGCGTCTCCTACGACGGCCGGCTCGGGGACGAGTGGCTGGCCGCCCTGCGGCCGCTGGGCACCGACGAGGTCAAGCCCCATCTGACGGACGCGCCCGCGCTGATCGTGGTCTTCCAGCAGCGCTACTGGCTCGGCGAGGACGGCACCAAGCGCAAGCACTACTACGTCGACGAGTCCGTGGGGATCGCGGTCGGGATGCTGCTCAGCGCCCTGCATCTGTCGGGGCTGGCCGCGCTGGTGCACACCCCGAGTCCGATGCGTTTCCTCTCCGAGGTGCTCGGACGCCCGGCGAACGAGAAGGCGTTCGCCGTCATCCCGGTCGGTTATCCGGCGCCCGACTGCGAGGTGCCGGATCTGGTGCGCAAGTCGCTGGACCAGGTGATGACCGAGGTCTGACGGACGGCACCGGCGGGGCGGGCGACTCGCCCCGCCGGTGCCCCGGCTCAGCCGAGCGGGAGGGCCTCGGCCAGCTCGCGCCAGGCCGCCCTGGACGGCACGACGCCGTCCCCGCCGGCGGAGAGGACCTGCACACAGACATGGTCCGCGCCCGCGGCCAGGAACTCCCCGACGCGGGCGGCGGCGTGTTCGGTGTCGCCGAGGGCGAAGAGGGCGTCCAGCAGCCGGTCGCTGCCGCCGCCGTCGAAGTCGCTCTCCGCGAAGCCCAGCCGGAGCAGATTCCCGCTGTAGTTGGGCAGGGTGAGATAGAAGGCGAGCGCGTCGCGGGCGGTGGCGCGGGCCCGGTCGGGGTCGGTGTCGAGGATCACCATCAGCTCCGGCGCGAGGAGCGCTCCGGGGCCGAGCAGGGAGCGGGCCTCGGCGATGTATCCGGAGGTGACCAGATACGGGTGGGCGCCCAGTGCGCGCTCGGCGGCCAGCCGGAGCATCCGGGGGCCGAGGGCGGCCAGGATCCGGTTCTGTGCCGGTACGGGCTCGGGCGCGTCGTCGAGTTCGCCGAGGTAGGCGGTCATCCTGGTGTAGGGCTTGGCGTACCGGGGGGCGAGCGGGCCGTGGCTGACCCCGAGGCCCAGGACGAAGCGGCCGGGGGTCCTCCGCTCGGTCTCCGCGGTGAAGGCCGCCAGGTCCTTGGCCTCGTGGGACCAGATGCTGAGGATTCCGGTGGCGGCCGTGATCCGCTCGGTGGCGCCGAGGACCGCGGTGACGGCGGCGAGCGGGGGGCCGCTGCCGAGCCAGACGGTGCCGTATCCGAGTTCCTCCAGTTCGGCGGCGGCCTCGGTGATCTGTGCCCGGTGGGCGGGCTCCGTCGAGTTGAGCTCGGCGGTCCAGATGCCGATACGGCCCAGTCGGTTGGCTGCGGGTGAAGTCATGCCCGCTCAACCACCTCCGGGGCGGTGCTCATTCCCCCGGCGTTCTCCCATTTCCCGCCGGTGCGCGGTGAGTTCGGCCGCCGGGCGGCGGGGCGTGCTCCCGTGCCGGGCCGGGGCGCGGCGGGCGCGGGCCGGATGGGTAGCGTGGGCCGGGCGTCCGTCCGGCCGGCCCGGGTGGTCGCGGGGGCCGTGTTCCGCCGGAGCGGCCCGTTCTCCCGGGAAGAGGTATCCGTATGACACCAGCCGAACTCCTTCAGGCATTCGGCCGCACCCGTGCCGCGCTCGACGGCAGCGAGGTGACCTTTCACTGGACGGGGGACGTCCACTCCTGGGGGCCGGGCGAGCCGTACCGGCGTCTGTTCGGGTTCGAGGGGGTCAATGTGGCCCGCCTGGTGCCGGACGGCGACGGGTACCGGCTGCTGTCGCGGGAGGCCGCTTTCCTGCTGGATCCGGTGAGCCGGGAGATTCTCGGGACCTGGGAGGGGAAGCCGGTGATCCATGTCTGGAACGATCCGGCGAACCAGCGGCTGCGGCCCTTCCCGATTCCCTGTGCGGAGCTGGGGGACCAGGTCTGTTTCAGTCTGGAGATACCGCTGGAGTACCCCTCGCCGCTGCCGGTGGCGGAGTTCCCCGCGCATTCGGCGGACGACACCTACCGGGCGCTGGAGCTCTTCCAGTTCTTCGCCCCCGCCGGGGTGCTGGGCACCTCGGCGCCGCGGGTGGAGAGCACGATGTCGTGGACGCGGATGTCGCCCTGGCTGCCCTGGATGGAGCAGGGCCGGCGGCCGGGCGGGCTGGTCTACCACTGCCGGGGCCGGAAGCTGGGGTCCTGGTCCGAGGTGCCCGGGCGGATCCGGTCCCACATCGCCGCGCACCGGCCGGAGTTCGCGCATGCGCCCGAGTCGTGGAGCGAGCCGAACGAGACCAGCTGGACCCTGTTCCGCAGACTCGCGGAACAGGACGAGGAGCGGGACGGGCGGCGGGGCGGGGACGCGCGGGGGTGACGGCCGCGGGTGCGGGCGGTCTGGTGCCGGCGGGAGAGGTGGACTTTCATGGGTGCGCGGGGCACCCGCGCCCCGCCCGGCACATCCGCAGAACTCGTCCCTGTCACGGGAGGTACTTCATGACCAGCCCGCACTGTCCCGGCACCGGCTCCGTCGCGACCCTGGAGAGCGCCGGCGGCGCCCGGATGTACGAGCAGGTGGACCGGCTGAGGAAGGCCGGTCCGGCCGTGCGTGTCCGGCTCCCCGAGGACGTGGTGGCGTGGTCGGTGACCCGCGGCGATGTCGTCAAGCGGTTACTGACGCATCCGGGAGTCTCCCGGGATCCGCGCAAGTCGGTGCCGGGGTACCGGCCGGGCGCGGTCAACTGGCTCTTCCCCTGGGTGGACGTGGAGTCGATGTTCACCTCCGAGGGGCAGGACCACACCCGGCTGCGGAAGCTGATCGCCCCGGCGTTCGCCCCCCGCCGGATCGAGGCCATGCGTCCGCTGGTCGAGGCGATCGTCGGGGGTCTGCTGGACGCGCTGGAGAAGCGGCCGGCCGATGAGCCGGTGGATCTGCGGGCGGAGTTCGTGTATCCGGTGCCGACCCGGGTGATCTGCGATCTCTTCGGGGTCCCGGACGGGCAGCGGCCCGAGATGCTCCGGGTGGCGCAGGCCGTGGCGGACACCGGCGCCTCGGTGGAGGAGGCGGCGGTGATGACCCGCGATCTGATCGCCGGGGCGCGCCGGCTCATCGGTTTCAAGCGCCGCAATCCCGGCGACGACATGACGAGTCTGCTGCTCACCACCCGGGCGGAGGACGCGGACCGGCTCAGCGAGGAGGAGCTGCTCTCCACTCTGCTGCTGATGATCGGGGCGGGCAGCCAGACCGCGATCGCCCTCATCGGCAACGCGGTGCGCGAACTGCTGCTCCACCGCGACCGGCTGGACGCGGCGCTGGCCGGGGCGGAGCCGTGGTCCGGCGCGGTCGAGGAGACGCTGCGGCTGCATCCCCCGGTGATGCACATGCCGCTGCGGTGGGCGACGCAGGACATCGATCTCGGGGAGGGGGTCGTGATCCGGGCGGGCGAGACGATGATCATCGCCTTCGGGGCGCACGGCCGGGATCCCGGTGTGCACGGCGATCCGGAGGTCTTCGACCCGCGCCGCGCGGACAAGGAGCATCTGGCCTTCGGGCACGGGGTCCACTACTGCCTCGGGGCGGCGCTGGGGCGGCTGGAGGCCGAGGTGGCGCTGCCCGCGCTGTTCGGCCGCTTCCCCCGGCTCGCGCTCGCGGGCGGGGCGGACGGGATCGAGCCGCAGCGCTCGTTCATCGGCAATGACGTCACCGCGCTGCCCGTGGTGCTGGGGGAGGCGGCCCGTACCGCCGGCTGACCGGTCCCGGCTCCCCCTCCCTCCGCGGCCGTCACCGGCCGCCGCGAACCGCGCATGTCAGGAGAAGCGCGCGGTGCGGGGCGGTCCGAGAATGGCGGTGCCGGGGTACGGCGGTGGCTGCGGAGGGAGTTGACGGCGATCGTGGCTGTGGAGCAGGTGGCGCCGCTCGCCCCGGATGTGGTGCTGGTGTTTCTGGTGCAGGTCGGTGTGCTGCTGGCACTGGCCGTGGCGCTGGGGTCGCTGGCGGTCCGGTGGCGGATGCCGGCGCTGGTCGGGGAGCTGACCGCGGGGCTGCTGCTGGGTCCCTCCGTGCTGGGCCATGCCGCGCCGGCGCTCTCCGGGTGGCTCTTCCCGCGCGAGGGCGGCCAGATGCATCTGCTGGAATCCGTGGGGCTGCTGGGAGTGCTGTTCCTGGTGGCGCTGGCGGGTGCGCAGATCGATCCCGGGCTGGTCAGACGGCAGCGCGGTACCGCGCTGAAGGTGAGTCTGGGCGGTCTGCTGGTGCCGCTGGCCGGCGGGGTGGCGTGCGGGCTGCTGCTGCCGCGGGCGCTGGCCGGGCCGAACGGGAGTCCGTGGGTCTTCGCCCTCTTCATGGGTGTGGCGATGTGTGTCAGCGCGATTCCGGTGATCGCCCGGACCCTGACGGATCTGAACATGCTGCACCGCCGGGTGGGCCAGCTGACGCTGACGGCCGCGGTCTTCGACGATGTGTGCGGCTGGCTGATGCTGTCGCTGCTGTCGGCGATGGCGGCCTCCGGGCTGCACACGGGCGATGTGGTGCGGTCGGTGGTGATGCTGGCGGTGGCGGTGGCCGGTGCGGTGTGGGTGGTGCGGCCGCTGGCGCGGCTGGTGCTGGGGCGGGCCCGGGGTGCCGGGACGGTGCTGACCTCGGTGGTGGTGCTGATCCTGCTGTCGGCCGCGGGGAGTGCGGCGCTGGGGCTGGAGGCGATCGTGGGCGCGTTCGCCTGCGGGGTGGCGATCGGTTCGGTGCGCACCGGCGGCCGGGACGGGACACGGGACACGGGGGGCGGGGCGGGCGGCCGGGCCGATCTGACGCCGCTGGCGCCGCTGGACCGGGTGCTGACCTGTGTGCTGGCGCCGCTGTTCTTCGCGACCGCGGGGCTGCGGATCGATCTGACCGCGCTGGCGGACACCCGGTTCGCGGTGCCCGCGGTGGTGGTGCTGGTGATCGCGGTGGCGGGCAAGTTCGCGGGGGCGTTCCTGGGGGCGATGGCCGGGCGGCTGAGCCGCTGGGAGGGGCTGGCGCTGGGGGCGGCGCTCAATGCGCGGGGGGTGATCGAGGTGGTGATCGCCACCGCCGGGCTGCGGATGGGGGTGCTGAATCCGGCCTCGTACACGATCGTGATCCTGGTGGCGATCGCCACCTCGCTGATGGCGCCGCCGCTGCTGCGGTGGACGATGGCGCGGGTGGAGACGACGCCGGAGGAGGAGCACCGGCTGGCCGTGCACCGCAGGGTCTGGGGGCCGGCCGCACAGCCGGCCCCGGCCCCGGAACCGCAGCCGGGGCCACAGCCGGAGGCGGCCGTGCGGAAGTGAGGGCGGCGCGCGCGGGAGAGCGGGGGCGGTGATCCGCCCCCCGCTCGCGCGCCGCCGGCCGGCGGGCCGGTTCAGCGCAGGAAGCCGCGGTCCGGGCCCCAGCCGGCGGCGAGGTCGGCCTCGGTCTGGTTGAGGCGGGCGGTGACCACCTGGTCGAATCCGTCCAGGAAGAAGTGGTCGCCGTCGGCGGGGGTGATGCGGGTGCCGCCGGTCACGAAGCGGTCGACGACCCGGGAGAGCGGATTGCCGGGACCGACCCGGCCCAGGATGTAGCGCGGGGCGCCGGCCAGGCCCGGGAAGCCCGCCTCCCGGTAGGCGTACACATCGCCGAGCAGGTCGATCTGGACCGATGCCTGCGGGTGGGCGGTGGGGCGCATGTCGGCGGGCAGGATGCGGATGAGTTCGGCGTCCGTTCCGGTGCGCAGGCTCTGGAGCGCGTATCCGTAGTCGATCGCGAGGGCGGGGGTGCGGGCGGCGGCCCGTTCCTCGAAGGCGGCCAGCGCGTCGCGGAGTTCGGCGCGTTCGGCGGGGCTGATCCTGCCGTCGGGGCGGCCGCTGTAGTCCTCGCGCAGATTGAGGAAGTCGATCGGGCGGCCGGGGGCGGCGGCGTCGAGTTCGGCGATGAAGTCGATGAGTTCGGGCAGCCGGGCGGCGCGGCCGGGCAGGACGATGTGGCTGAGGCCCAGGCGCAGGGGGTTGTCCTGGGCGGCGCGCAGTTCCTGGAGGCGCAGGAGGTTGGCGCGGACGCGGGTGAAGCCGCCGGCCTTGCCGGTGGTGGCCTGGTAGTCCCGGTCGCTGAGGCCGTAGAGGGAGGTGCGGATGGCGTGCAGGTCCCACAGGCCCGGCTGGCGGGTCAGGGTCCGCTCGGTGAGGGCGAAGGAGTTGGTGTAGAGGGTGAGGCGGAAGCCGCGGGCGGCGGCGCGGTGGACGAGGGCGCCGAGGCCGGGATTGGTGAGGGGTTCCAGGCCGCCGGAGATGTACATCCGGTGGGGGTTGTCCGCGGGCAGTTCGTCGATGACGGCGGCGAGCCGTGCGTTGCCGTCGGCGAGGATCGAGCCGTCGTAGCGGGCGCCGGTGACGCGTACGCAGAAGTGGCAGCGGAACATGCAGGTGGGGCCGGGGTAGAGGGCGACGATGTCGGGGACCGCGGGGATGTTGCGGAGGATGGCGTCGATGACGCCTCTGGACTCCAGCGGCAGGACGGTGTTGGCCCAGTACTTTCCGGCGGGTCCGCCGAGGACGGCGGTGCGCAGTTCGGGGATGCGGTGGAAGTGGCCCAGGAGGGAGCGGAAGGTGTCGCGGCCGGTGCCCAGTTCCCGGCGTACGGTCTCCAGCGGGGTGAAGGGGCGGCTGCCGAAGGAGTGGGCGAGGGCGACGAGATGGCGGGCGTACGGGGCGGTCACGCCGTAGGGGGCCCGGCCGGCGGGGGCCGGGTCGCCGGGGGCGGGCGGGCGGGGTGCGGCGGACAGGTGCCGGAGCGCTTCGGCGGCGTCGCGGAGGTCGGCGCCGGGGGCCGCGCAGTTCTCGACGGTCCGGGCGGCCGCGGCCGGGGGCGCGGCGGTGGTGGTGTTCATCGGGACTCCGTCCTCGGGGTGCGGCACCGCCGGGTCAGTTCGGCGCCGTGGGCCACGGCGAACCGCACGATCTCGCAGAGCCGGCGGATGCCCTCGGGTGCGGCGGTGGGTCCGGTGGGGAGCGAGAGCACCCGGGCGGTGAGGGCCTCGGTGTGCGGGAGGGAGACCGGGCGGGTGGAGCGGTAGGGCTCCAGGAGGTGGCAGGGGGGTGCGCCGATCGGGGGCAGGACCAGGGCGTTCTCGGCGCGCAGGAGGTCCAGGAGCAGATCGCGGCCGATGCCGGTGCGCTCGGGGTCGATGTCGATGACGACGTACTGGTGGTTGTGGCGCTCGGCGGGGTCGAAGGGGAGCAGGGTGATGCCGGGGACGCCGTCGAGTTCCTCGCGGTAGACGCGGTGGCGGTCGTGGTTGTCGGCGATGTGGCGGGGCAGGGCGTCGAGGGAGGTGAGGCCCATGGCGGCGGCGGCCTCGCTCATCTTGGCGTTGGTGCCGCCGGCCGCGGAGACGTGCTCCAGGCCCTTGCCGAAGTTGGCCAGGGCGCGTACGCGGCGGGCGAGGTCTTCGTCGTCGGTGACGACGGCGCCGCCCTCGAAGGCGCCGACGATCTTGGTGGCGTGGAAGCTGAAGACCTCGGCGGCGCCGAAGCCGCCGACGGGGGTGCCGTCCAGGGTGCAGCCGAGGGCGTGGGCGGCGTCGAGGAGGAGGGGCAGGCCGTGGTCGGCGGCGGTCTTCTCCAGGGCGCGGGCGTCGCAGGGCCGGCCCCAGAGGTGGACGCCGACGACGGCGGCGGTGTCGGGGGTGATGGCGGCGCGGGCGAGGCGGGGGTCGATGAGTCCGGTGCGGGGGTCGGTGTCGACGAAGACCGGGGTGAGGCCGAGCCATTGGGCGGCGTGCGCGGTGGCGGCGAAGGTCAGCGAGGGCATGATGATCTCGCCGGAGAGGTCCAGGGCGCGGAACAGGAGCTGGAGGGCGCTGGTGGCGTTGCAGGTGGCCACGGCGTGGCGGGTGCCGGCGAGGTCGGCGACCCGGGCCTCGAACTCGAGGGAGAGCGGGCCTCCGTTGGAGTGCCACTGGTTGTCCAGGGCCCAGGTGAGGCGCTGGAAGAGGCGGGTGCGGTCGACGGGGTTGGGACGGCCGACGGTGAGGGGGTGCGGGAAGGCGGGCGGGCCGCCGAGGAGGGCGAGGTCGCCCGGGGTGCGTTTGACCCCGCCGCGGGGCGGGGTGAATCCGCCCGGCGGCGGGAGGTGCCGGCCAGCGGGCGGGGCGGGCCGGCCGGCGGATTGGCCGGGCAATTGGCCGGGTGATTGGCCGGCGGGCGGGGTGCCCCGGCCCGGGGCGTCGCCCCGGGGCGGTGCGGTGCCGGGGGGCGGTGCGGTGCCGGGGGGCGTCGCGGTGCGGGCCGGGGTGCTCATGTGCGGGTGCCGACGAAGAGTCCGCGGCCGAGGGCTCCGCTGCCGGGAAGGTATTCGACGGTGCAGCCGGCGCCGCGGAATGCCGCTTCGTATTCGGAGCGCTCGAAGAGGTGGAGCGGGTAGTCGTCGGTGAAGTGGTGAATTCCGGTTTCCGGGTCGGTGACGGCGATGTGGACGGTGACCCGGGTTTCGCGGCCTTTTCGGGTGGTGTGCGAGAGGCGGGCGATGACGCGCGGCCCGTCGGTGGCGGTGCCGCCGCCGGCGTACCCCTCGAGGAAGGTGTCGGGGAACCACCAGGGCTCGATCACGATCACTCCGCCGGGTTCCAGATGGGCGGCGAAGCGCTGGAGCGTGGCGTCCAGTTCCGCGGTGGAGCCGACATGGCCGATCGAGCTGAACATGCAGGTCACGGCGGAGAAGGTGCGGTTCAGCTCGAAGTCGCGGATGTCTCCCTGGTGGACGGGGACGGTGGGGAGGTGTTCGCGGGCGCCCGCGACCATCGCGGCGGACAGCTCGACGCCCTCGACATGGCCGAAGAGGTCGCGGAAGGCGCGCAGATGGGGTCCGGTGCCGCAGGCGGTGTCGAGAAGTGAGCCGGCGCCGGGGTGGCGTTCGGTGATGAGCTGGTGGACTTCTTTCGCCTCGGCCGTGTAGTCCTTTCCGGTGCCTTCGTAGAACGCGACGTAGATGTCAGCGAATTCTTTGCCGTACATGTATTCCCCATTGGCGTCGTTGTCCGTTTACTCTCGGGCCCCGGGGAAAAGCGGCGGCTTTCCGCTCCGCCCCCGTCCTTCCCGCATCTGACCGTCGCATCCGGTATGGCGCCGGGCATCTTCTGGATTGCCGAGTCGCGGCGCCGGCGCGGCGGGCCGCGGGACATCGATCACCAACCGAGGGGAACACCATGGCGAGGCGTGTGCAGGCACGGAGAATCGGTTCGGCGGTGCTGGTCACGGCGTTGCTCTGGGGGACGGCGGGGCAGGCGCGGGCGGGTTCGGGGGACGGCGGGGAGAGGGGGCGGGCCGCCGGGTGCCGGGCGGAGCTGGCGGGCATGTGGGAGCGGTACAACCGGGCCTTCGACGCGCGGGATGTGGGCCGGCTGATGGCGCACTACCGGAGCGACGCGGTCAAGGTCGATCCGGACGGTTCGTACCATCAGGGCGCGGCGTCGGTCGGGGAGCTGTTCGCGGGGCTGTTCACGCTCGATTTCACCAGCGAGTTCCGTGAGGTGCGGCGGACGGTGGCGGGGTGCGACACGGCGGTGCTGGTGCTGAACTCGACGCTGTCCGTGCCGGAGTGGGGGCACACCGAGCGGTTCATGTCGGTGCTGTCGTTCACGCACGAGCGGGGGCGCTGGCGGGTGGTGGCCAACGTCAGTACGCCGCTGGCGGGGTGAGGGCGGCGGGAGCGGGGACGGGCGCCCGCGCGGCGGGCGGGCCCCCGCGCGGGCGCCGGTGTGCGATGGCGGCGTCCGCGCGGTTTCGCGGGGGTTCGCGCGGGTGGCGCAATCCTGAAGATGCCGGGCGGGTCCCGGGGATGGCAGCGTCTGGCGGGAGGGGGACGGACCAGACCCCGTGACGCGGTCGTCTCTTCCCTTTTTCCGCAAGATTCGCCCTGCGAGAAAGGCCGGAACCGATGACGACCGTTGTGGCAGAGCCGTGGGAGATCAATGTCACCAGGCACGAGGACAAGCGGCTCGCGGGGCCGCGCGGCTCGTGGTGGTTCACCGGCGCCCTGCCGGTGGCGGGGCAGTGTCCGGGCGCGGGGACGGACGGGTGTCTGACCTCGCTGGCGCTGCCGGATCTGTCGGTGTGCACCCGTGAGGGGGCGCTGGAGTACTTCGACAACTCGTGGGCGCTGACGGAGTCGCTGTTCGCGGGGTTGCAGACGGCGGAGGCGTTCTACCGGCCGCCGGCGCACAACCTGCGGCACCCGATGATCTTCTACTACGGACACCCGGCGACGCTGTACGTCAACAAGCTGCGGGTGAGCGGGCTGCTGGCCGATCCGGTCGACGCGTATCTCGAGGATGTCCTGGAGACCGGTGTCGACGAGATGTCGTGGGACGACCTGTCGAAGAACGAGATGGTGTGGCCCTCGGTGTCCGAGGTGCACGCGTACCGGGCGACGGTGTACCGGCTGGTGCGCGGGGTGATCGAGACGATGCGGTTCGCTCCCGAGCTGGGCCGTCCGGTGACGATGGACGATCCGGCGTGGGCGCTGTTCCTCGCCTTCGAGCACGACCGCATCCATCTGGAGACCAGTTCGGTGCTGATCCGCGAGCTGCCGGTGCGGCTGGTGTCGGCGCATCCCTCGTGGCCGGCGCCGGCGCCGATGCGGCGGACCGGCAGCGGCGGCAAGCCGGCCGAGGGGTCCGTTCCCCGGAACGCGATGGTGCCGATCGCGGGCGGTGCGGTGCGGCTGGGCAAGCCGGCCGACTTCCCCTCCTTCGGCTGGGACAACGAGTACGGCAGCCGGGAGGTGGAGGTCGCCGGCTTCGAGACCTCCCGGTACATGGTGAGCAATGGCGAGTATCACGAGTTCGTCGCCGACGGCGGTTACCGGCGGCCGGAGCTGTGGTCGCCGGAGGGCTGGAACTGGCGGGCCTTCCGCAATGCCAAGTGGCCGCAGTTCTGGGTGCCGGAGGGGCCCAGCGGTCTGCACTCGTACCGGCTGCGGACCACCTTCGAGGAGATCGACATGCCGTGGGACTGGCCGGCGTGTGTCAACTACCACGAGGCCAAGGCGTACTGCGCCTGGCGCGGGGCGCGGGACGGCCGGGCCTACCGGCTGCCGACCGAGGCCGAGCACCGGCTGACGCGGGAGCTGCCCGCGGAGCCGGGGCCGGCGGACGACCCGGTGATGCGCGGCGACGGTGCCGCCTTCCGCCGCGAGGGGGTCAATCTCAACCTCGCCTGGGGGTCGGAGTCGCCGGTGGACCACGCGCCGCCGACGGGTCAGGGGGTGCACGACGCGGCGGGCAATCTGTGGACGCTGTGCGAGGACACCTTCAATCCGCTGGAGTCCTTCGCCGTCCACCCCTACTACGAGGATTTCAGCACCCCCTGCTTCGACGGCAGGCATCACATGATCCTGGGCGGCGCGTTCGTCAGCACGGGTGACGAGGCGAGCATCTGGTCGCGGTTCCACTTCCGTCCGCACTTCCTCCAGCAGTCGGGGATCCGGCTGATCGCCCCCGCGGAGGTGACCGCCCCGGCGGTGACCGGGGCGGTGCGGTCGGCCGCGCCGGCGGACGCGCGCGCGGCGCGGGAGCGGCTGGAGCGGGCGCTGCTGATGCACTGCGGCAGTGCCGGGGAGACCTTCGGCCGGGAGGACCATCCGCTGATGGCGGCGCACGCGTTCCCGCAGCGGATGGCGGCGGCGCTGCTGAGGGAGGCGGAGCGGGCCGGTGCGCGGCCGGGGCGGATCCTGGACGTGGGCTGTGCCGTGGGCGGCGGGACCTTCACGCTCGCCCGGTCCGGGGTGCCGGAGACGGTGGGCGTGGACCCGAGTCCGGAGTGTGTGGAGGCGGCCGGGCGGCTGGCGCTCGGTGAGACGGTGACCTACGGGCGCGGCGGTTCGGGCGAGGGCGACGGGGACGGGGCGGTGCTGGAGGCACGGGCGCCCCGGGCGGCCGAGGGCTGCCGGGTCTCCTTCGCGGTCGCCGAGAGCCATGCGCTCCCGGCGGAGCTGGGCCGCTTCGACGCGGTGCTGCTGGCCGATCCGCTGGGGCTGCCCGGTGATCCGGCGGCGCTGCTGGGTCAGTTCACCGGCTCGGACGCGTTCCTGGGCTCGGGCGGGCTGCTGCTGATAGCCGGGCCGGGCGGTGAGGACGGCTTCCGGCCGCTGCTCGACGGTGTGTTCGACCTGGTGACGGAGTCGGACGAGCTCGCGGTGGTGGGCGGGCGGGGCCGCCGGTTCGAAGTCCTGGACACCGATGTGTCCGTGTGGCGAAAGCGCTGACGGGCGCCGCCGGACCCGGTGCACCACCACTCCCCCGGCGGGATTGACCCGCCGGGGGTCGCACGTTTCCTTCCCACATCCTGGAGTACCGCATGTACGAGCAGAAAGTCGCAGCCGTCTACGACGAGGTCTATCTGGGGCGCGGCCGGGACTGCGCGGGTGATGCGAAGGAGGTGCGCGAGCTGGTCGTGGACCGTTTCCCGGAGGCCGTGTCGCTGCTGGACGTGGCCTGTGGCACGGGGGCGCATCTGGAGGCGTTCCGGGTGCTGTTCGGGGAGGTGCAGGGGCTGGAGCTGTCGGCGGGGATGCTGGACGTGGCCCGGGGCCGGCTGCCGGGTGTGCCGCTGCACCAGGGGGATATGCGGGAGTTCGCGCTGGGCCGCACCTTCGATGTGGTGACGTGCATGTTCAGTTCCATCGGGCATGCGGGGTCGGTCGGGGGGCTGGAGGCGGCGCTGCGGAGCTTCGCCGCCCATGTGGAGGTCGGCGGGGTGATCGTGATCGAGCCCTGGTGGTTCCCCGAGACGTTCATCGACGGGTATGTGAAGGCCGATGTGGTCGGCGGGGCGGGGCGGACCGTGGCGCGGCTGTCGCACTCGGCGCGGGTGGGCGACCGGTCCCGGGTGACGGTCCATTACGCCGTCTCCGATCCGGGGGCGGGGCTGAGCCATGCCACGGACGAGTACATGGTGTCGCTGTTCGGGCAGGACCAGTACGAGGCGGCGTTCTGCCGGGCGGGGTGCTCGGTGGAGTACGTCGCGGGCGGGCCGAACGGGCGGGGCTGGTTCGTGGGGATGCGCGAGTTCTGAACACCCGCGCGGCGGGACCCGGTTCCGGGGCCCGGTACCGCCCGCCGCGGCGGCCGGGACCCGGGTGTCCGGGTCCCGGCGCGGTCAGGGGCGCGGCGCGGGGGTCAGCCGGCTGCCGATGTGCAGGGCGGTGGTCAGCGCCGCCCAGGAGGTGAGCTCGATCAGCTCCCGGTCGGTGGGGTGGTCCCGGCGGAAGGCGGCGATGTCGTCCTCGGTGACCTGGTAGGGGGCGAGGGCCGTCAGCAGGGCGAGGCGGGCCGCGGGCAGGTCCCCGGCGGCGGGGCCGAGCCAGGCGCGGCTGACCCCGGGCGGTGTCCCGTCCCACTCGGCGAGCCGGGTGCGCAGCCGCTCCTTGGCGTCCTCGGGCACGGAGCGGGCGCCGCGTTCGACGGCGGCGGCGGCGCGGGCGAGGGCCTGGGCGACATGGGGGGCGGGCAGGGCCCAGGAGAGCCCGGGCGGCAGCGGTGCGGCGGGCAGCAGGTCCAGGGAGAGTCCCGGTGCCAGGCGGCGGGGCGAGTCGGCCCGCATGCCCCGGACGACGGTGCGCATCAGGGGTCCGCGCAGGAAGTCCGGGGCGAAGGCGGGCACCGGTGAGTCGTCGAGGAAGACGGCGGCCATGCGGTTGAGGTAGTGGAAGGTGACGGCCACTCCGCAGATCTCGGGGGCGAGGTCCGGGGTGAAGGGCGGTTCGGCGGGCTCCCCCCGGCCGGCGGCGGACGCCCAGGCGGTGAGCCGGGGGTCGGCGGCGCCGGGGTCGGCGGGCAGGGTGTCGAGTTTGGCCCGGTGGACCTCGACGCAGTACGGGCAGGTGTTGGCCCGGGACACGGCGGTGGCGACCGCCTCCTTGGCCGCGCGGCTGACCGCTCCCTCGGCCAGCAGCGTCTCGCGCAGCAGCAGCCAGCTCGCGGCGAGCGAGCGCGGCGCCGGCGAGTGCAGGGCGGTGGGCGGGGCGACGACTCCGAAGTCGCTCCGCGCCTGGGCGTAGACACGGGCGACCGCGGGCTCTGCCGAGCCGGGCGGAACGGCCCGGATGTAGCGGATCCGCCGGAGCGAGCCGCGCAGCACCATCCGCACGAGCGACCTCATCGCCACCTCCTGGAGTGCGACGGCGGCGGTCTGCGCGGCGCGTCGCGGATCACCGGCCGCGGGAGTGGCGGCCGGCCGCGCGGCGGCGGCCGGTCACGGGTCCCGCGGAGGACGGATACGAGCCTGCCCGGCGGCGGCGGGCGGGCGCATCCTCCCGGCTGCTCTGCTCACCGGGACGCGGCGGCGGCGCGGCGGCCGGTCCCTTCGGCGGGCGGCGGGGGGATCGCGGCGGGCGGGACGCCGCAGGTGCAGGCGGGGCGCGGCGGCGGGGTGCGTTCCGGCGGCGTGCCGGTGAAGTGCTGCACGAAGAGCTGGACGAGGGCGGTGGCCGCGGTCTGCGCGGCGGCGGCGCTGTAGGCGGGGGCGCCGTGGGCGGGGGGCGGGGCGGGATCGTCCCGCCCGCCGGCCGGGCCGCGGGCGCTCTCGGCGATGTCCGGGGGCTGCTGATGCGTGGTGCGCATTCTCTTCCCTCCCGTGTGCCGGGCGGTGGCTGTCCTTCCATGCTTGGGGCGGGGCGGGGTGCCGGGCGTCTCTCTGCGTGCGGAGCCGGGCGGTCGCTTGTACGCGGCCGGGGCGGGGCGACCGCGCTTCCGCCGACGGGACGGCGGCGCTTCCGGGGGCGGGGCGGCGGGCTCCCGGGGGCGGGGCAGCGGGCTTCCGGGGGCGGGCTTCCGGGGTTCGCGGGTGGCGGGACGCGGCCGGCCGGGGTCCGGGGCCGGGTCCGAACCGCTGCCCCGGCGGGGCCTGTTGGTGTCGTCCCCCGCCCGACTGGATACCCCCCATGGGTATTTGACGGGATGCCGGACGGCGGGCTAGCCTCCCTTCAGGCGAATACCCCATCGGGGTATCGAGAAAGGGGAACCGTGATGAGCGGTACGGACTGGCACCTCAAGGGCGAGTGGTTCGACGTGTGCAGCTGCTCGATGCCCTGCCCCTGCACCTTCGCGCAGGCTCCGACGGACGGCGCCTGTCTGTTCACGCTCGTGTGGCAGATCCACGAGGGGCATTTCGGCGATGTGCGCCTGGACGGCCTGGGTGTCGTGGCGCTCGGCGAGTTCGCCGGGAACATGTGGGTGAACGACCCGGACGCCACGATGGCGGCGATGTTCTACATCGACGAGAAGGGGACGGCGGCACAGCGGGACGCCCTGGAGGAGATCTTCCGCGGCCGTGCCGGGGGGTGGCCGGGCACCTTCGGCTCACTGATCAGCGAGGTGCGCGGCGTGCGGTACGCCCCGATCCGCTTCGAGGCCGCGCCGGATCTGGCGTACTGGCGGGCGACCGTCTCCGACCGGGTGAGTGTGGGCGCCACCGCGCTGACGGGCCCCACCTCCGACCCCGCGCGCCGGGTGCAGCTGGTCAACGCCCCCGGGGCGGAGGTGGGTCCGGGCCAGGTCGCGACCTGGGGCGTGGTGAGCGAGGACCGCGCCGAGGGCTTCGACTTCTCCCGCGAGTACCGCGGCGGGTCCAGCAAGCACTTCCCCTTCGACTGGCGGCCGGGAGCGTAGCCCGCCGGTCCCGGGGTCAGGCGGCGCCGGGGTCGCGGGACTTGCCGCGGGCCTGGACCAGGGACTCGGCGGTGAGCCGCCAGATGTCGGCGGCCAGGTCGATGCTGCCGGTCTCCTGGGCCTCGACGGCCAGCTTCTGCAGACCGCTCAGGCCCTCCTCCTCGTCGCCCTCCACGATGTGCAGGCGGCAGTCGAGGATGTCCAGGCGGACCCGGTCCCGGTAGGTCATGCGCAGATCGGAGCAGGCCAGGCGGTCGAGCAGGGCGCGGGAGTCGCCGACGCGGCCCTCCAGGAAGGCGAGTTCGGCGCCCAGCGCGGTGAGCTCCTGGCCGAGGGCGGGCGTGCCGGCGAAGGGGAAGCCGGCCTCGGCGGCGTCGACATAGCGCTGGGCGATGCCGGGCTCCGGCGGGAACTTCTGGAGGTGCAGCCGGGCGGCGGCCACCCGCAGCCGGAGCCAGAGGGTGAGATTCTCCCGGCTGTCGAAGCGGTCCAGGGCCTGTTCCAGGAGGCCCTGCGCGGGGGCGAACTCGCCCTGGCGGACCCGGACCGCGGCGGCGGTCCACATGGCCTCGGCCCACAGGGCGTCGGACCGGCCGGCGACGAGCCCGGTCAGCTCGTCGGCATGCCGGCGCGCCTCGGGCAGCCGGCCGGCCTCGGCCTCCACGGAGACCAGCACCAGCAGCGCGGTGGCGGTGTCCTGGCGGGAGAGCCGGCTGTCGCGGGCCAGCCGGTGGGCCGTGCCGGCGGCCTCGATCGCGGAGGTTATCTCGCCGGAGGCGCGCATGGACCGGGCGAGCTGGGTTAGCCCCCGGGCGCGCAGTTCGGGCAGGCCGATCTCGTCGCCGAGGGCGACGAGCTCATCGAGGTGGGCACGCTCCTCGGCGTGTTCGCTGCGGCGGCGCTTCCACTGGGCCAGCAGCCACAGGCTCTGCCAGCGCAGCAGGGGGTCCTGCTCCTGGGCCGACTTCAGCGCCTCGGCCAGCAGTTCACCGGTGTCGTCGGAGTCCAGCGACGCGGCGATGGTCAGGCTCTGGGCCAGCGAGGCGGCCCCGGACTCCTCGAAGTCGGCCGGATTGATCCCGAGCCGGGCGGCCAGATAGGTCACGGCACGCTCCGTCGGCTGCCGGGCCCCCGACTCCAGGCGCGACAGATAGCCGGTCGACATGCCGTCGCCGGCGAGGGCGGCCTGCGCGAGACCTCGTTCGGTCCTCAGTTTCCTGAGCCGGCGCCCGAAGGATGGCTGCTCCAACACGTGTTTGCCCTCAGCAGTAGGGACGGACGGCGGGATCGGCGTACCGGGATGCTCGGAGTCTCACCATCTTGCCGCTTCGGTGTCACAGGTTTCAACCCGCATGTGCCAAAGGTTAGCCAACCAGCTCTGGTTCTGGCAAACATTTTCACCCGCCGGAACCCTTCCGAGCAGCGATGTTCACAGTAAAGGCGTTCATCACGTGCGGTCCTGACGGACTGTCTTTTTGGCAAGTCGTTGCCTAGAGGTCTGCCAATGGCCTATTTTTGGTTGGCAATCAGTGTCCGCGACGCGGGATCGCCGTCGCCGATGCCAACCAGGAGGCGGCGTAGATGACCCGCGACTATTCCCCTGACATCGCCGTCACCGGCATGTCCGCCCGGTGGCGGGCGGCCAGCCCGGCCGGCGAACGCCCGCACCGGCTCATGCTGGAGGCCGTCTGGAGGGCACTGGAGGACTCCGGGTCGGCGCCGTACCGCGAGGCCCGGACGACCGGGGTGTACGCGGCACCGGCCGCGGGCGGCGGCGCGCCGGGCCGGGCCGCCCGGCGCATCGCGTACGAACTCGGCCTCACCGGACCCGCGCAGGACTTCCCGGCCGCCGGTTCCTCGGCGCTGGTCGCCGTGCAGGCGGCCGTCCAGGCGCTGCTGACCGGCGAGTGCGACCAGTCCGTGGTGGTCGCCGGCGGCACCGGCGGCGCGCCGGACGACGACGGGCACACCGCGGGCGCGGCCTGTGTGGTGCTGCGGCGGCTGAGCGAGCTGCGGGCCGAGGGCCCGCAGCCGCACGGAGTGATCCGCGGCGCGGGCGGCGGCCGGACCGGCGTGATACCGGGCGGCCCGGCCCGCGGCGGAGAGGTGAGCGGGAGCGGCCCGGACGACACCGCCGGGCTGGCCGCGCTGGTGGAGGCGCTGCTGGTGGTGCGCGAGGGCATGACGGCCGAGGCCGGCGACGCCCTCCCCTCCCCCGGATCGCCCGAGCCCCCCGGGGCCGGCGCGCCGCCGCGGCGCGCCCGGGTGGGCGACGCCCGCGCCCATGTCCTGGTCGAGCAGGCGCCCCCGCTGTCCGGGGCGCGGCCGGCCGGCGCCGGGCGCGAGCATCTGATCGTGCTCTCCGCCGCGGACCCGGAGGCGCTGTCCCGCTCGGCGGCGCGGCTCGCCGCGCATCTGACCGCGCATGCCCCGCTCGCCGCCGATGTGGCCCGCACCCTGGCCACCGGCCGCGCCAGGCTCACCGAACGGCTGGCGGTGACCGGCCGTTCGAGCGAGGAGATCGCCCGGCGGCTGACCGACGGCACCGGGGTGCGGCGGGGCCGCTCCCGGCGGGGGCGGCCCGCGCCCGTGGTCTTCCTGCTGCCGGACGGCGACACCCCGCCGCCCGGCGCGGCCGGGCGGTACGCCGCCGTGCTGCCCGGATTCGCCGACGCGCTGGACGCCTGCCGCGCGGCCTTCGGCCGGGACCCGGGGGCCTTCGCGCTCCAGTACGCGGCGGCCACCGCGCTCACCGGGCTCGGCGTGCGCCCGGCGGCGCTGGTCGGGCGCGGCCTGGGCGGCATCGTGGCCGCCGTGCTGGCCGGGGAGATCGGCCTGGAGGAGGCGGCCCGGCTGGTGACGGCCCGCGGCCCGGCCGGGGCGGACACCGCCGCGACACCGGCCGCCGTGGCGCGGCGCCATCCCGACGCCGTGGCGCTCGAATTCGGGCCCGCGGGGACGCTGTCCGCCATGGCCTCGGCGGCCGGGCTGACCGCCGTCGCGCTCTCCCCCGGCGGCCCGCACGGCCCCGCGGGGGCGGATGAGGGGCTGCTGTCCGCGCTCGGCGCACTGTGGACCCTGGGACAGCCTCTCGACCTGGCGCGGCTGTGCGCCGGCGGAGGGCTGGTGCACCTGCCCGGCTATCCCTTCGCCGGACCGGCCCTGGGCACCCCCCGGGAAGGCGGCCCGGTGCCCGCGGCCGGCACGGAGGAGTGTGCGGTGCGCGAGTTCATGGTCGCCACCTGGTGCGAGCTGCTGCGCCGTTCGGGCGGCCTCACCGGCCACTCCGACTTCTTCGCCCGCGGCGGGGACTCCCTCCTGGTCACCCGGCTGGCCCGGCGGATCTGCCAGGAGTTCGGGGTGAAGGTGACGGCACACGAGCTGTCCCGCCGGAATCTGGGCGACCAGGTCGCGCTGGTCCGGCAGCTGTGCGCCCGCCGTCGCGTCCGCCCCCTGGACGGGAGCGCCGCCTGAGACCACCCCCGCCACCGCGCCGCCGGCCGGCCGCGGCCCTGTCCGCGCGCACCCGCACCCGTACGGCACCGTGCCGTACGGGTGCGCGCGTGTGCCCGGACGGCGTCCGCCGCTCCCCCTCGGGCCCCGGACCCGCCGTAACGGGCCCCGCCATCGAGTTGCCAAAGTCTGGCAATTCATTGCCACTCCAGTGCGGCTCCATTAGGTTCCAGGCGTCGCGAACTCGCCGTCTCGGCCGAGTTCGACCACTCGTTCCCGAGGAGACGCCATGCGTACTTTCCTTCGCGTTGTCCGCCTCTCCGCCATGCCCGCGGTGCACACGTCCCGCGCCTCCGGCGGCCCCGGCTCCGGCCCCGAGGACATCGGCTGGCCGCGCCGCTGACCGGGCGGAACACTCCGCACGGCGCTCCCCGCGCACCCCTGCCGCGGCCCGGTCACCCCGGGCACGCGCCGGGCTCCGCCAGGGAGTTGCGGCCCCGGCGCGCGGCCCGCGCGGCGGGCCCGCCGCCCGGCCGCCGGCGGCCCCCGGGCGCCCCGGGAACTGGCCGGTACAGAGCCTTTGCCAGCCCCGCCGGCCCGCACCCGGCAGAGCCCCGGACCGACCCGCCCCGGGAGCGGCGGCTCCCCGCACGGACTCCTCCCCCGGAAGCACCACCGGCGGCCCCCGCACCCCGGCCGGTCGGCGCGGCGGCCGTACGGGCGGGCGCACCGGCCCCACGGGACACCGGCCGCGCCAGGCCCGGGAGTTCGCACAGCGGCGGGCACGGGCCCGCCCGGAAAGCCTTCCGCGCGACCCGGACGGACCCGTACCCGGACCCGTGCGGGGAGCTCCGTACCGGCGGCCGGTACGACGGCCACCGGTCCGAGAGGGGCGGCTCCGCCCGGCAGGGGCGCGGTGGTCACCTCGGGCCGGGGCGGTGGCTCCGCCCGGCAGGGGCGCCGCGGACCGCCGCCGGTCCGGGAGGTTCCGCACCGGCGGCGGTCGCGCCCCCGCGGGAACGGCACGGGCCACCGGCCCCGGTGCCGGTACGGTCGGCACCCGGGCACTCCGGACACGGACCCGGTCCGGCCCGGGAGTCCGTACGGCGGATTCACCGGCCCGGCACGGACGCCCCCGAACCGGCGGTGCCGCGGCCACGCGGGAACCGGACCGCGCCGGGAGACCCGGGACCAGCCGGATACGGGGAAGGGCACGGCGGGTGGCGGGGCCGGCGGGCTGTCGCGGGTCTCCGCACCGGCCGGGTGCGGCGGGCGCTTCCCCGGCGCGACACGGAGAAGTACGCATACGCGCGGGGGGTTTCGGACTCGGACGGATCCCGTGCGGCACGGTGCCGGCACCCCGGGGCCCGGACCGGGCACCTGCCCGTGTCCGGCAGAGGGCACCCCCGGCCCCGCGCGGAACACGGACACGACCGCCCCCGGGCACGCCGGGGAGCCCCGGGTACGGACCGAGTCCGTACGACGCGGTACCGGTCTCCCGGGTCCGGCGGGCCGTCGCGGGCACTCGCTCCCCGCACGGCCCGTGTCCGGCAGGGGGCACCCCCGGCGCCGGGAGGTACACGCACTCGCCGGTACGGAGGCGCGGCGGGACCGTACGTCCGTACCGCACGGCGGGCACGACACGACGGTGACGATGACGACGACACAGCAAGGGAAGCCACGGTATGGACATCACGGTCCCCTTCCTCGATCTTCGCGCTCCCTACGCGGAGCTGAAGCCCGGTATCGACGCGGCCTGGGAGCGGGTGACGCGTTCGGGGTGGTACGTGCTGGGGCCCGAGGTGGAGGCGTTCGAGGAGGAGTTCGCGGCGTACTGCGGCGGGGCGCACTGTGTGTCGGTGAGCAGTGGGGCGGCGGCGCTGGAGCTGATTCTGCGGGGGCTGGGGATCGGCCCGGGCGATGAGGTGATCGTGCCGGGGCACACCTTCGCGGCGACCTGGTTCGCGGTGTCGGCCGCCGGGGCGCGGCCGGTGGCGGCCGAGCCGGATCCGGTGACCGGCACGCTCGATCCGGCGCGGGTGGCGGCGGCGGTCACCGCGCGGACCCGGGCGGTGCTGCCGGTGCATCTGTACGGGTATCCGGCGGATCTGCGGGCGATCAAGGAGGTCGCGGCCCGGCACGGGCTGGCCGTGGTGGAGGACGCGGCGCAGGCGCCGGGCGCGGTGCTGGACGGGCGCCGGGTGGGGGCGGGCGATTCCACGGTCGCGTTCAGTTTCTACCCGGGCAAGAATCTGGGGGCGATGGGTGACGGCGGTGCGGTGGTCACCTCGGACGCCGCGCTCGCGCACCGGATCCGGCTGCTGCGCAACCACGGTTCGCTGGTGAAGTACCGGCACGAGGTGGTGGGGGCCAACGCGCGGCTGGACGAATTGCAGGCGGCGATCCTGCGGGTGAAGCTGCCGGTGCTGGACGAGTGGAACGCGCGGCGGTCGGCGGTCGCGGAGCGGTATCTGCGCGAGCTCGGCGGCGGCCGGTTCCCGGACTTGGGGCTGCCGCCCGCGGCCTGTTCCCGGGCGCGGCCGGTGTGGCATCTGTTCGTGGTGCGCTCGGCGCGGCGGGAGGAGCTGCGGCTGCATCTGGCCGGCCGCGGGGTCGAGGCGCTGATCCACTATCCGGTGGCGGTGCACCGCTCCCCCGCCTACGCGGGCGGGCCGGCGGCGGCGCGGGCGCTGCCGGTCTCGGAGCGGCTCGCCGACGAGGTGCTGAGTCTGCCGATCGGTCCGCACATGCCGGACGGGGCGGTTGGCACGGTCATTGCCGCGGTTGAGGAATTCTTTACCCGCCCGCGCTGAACGGCGGGCTGTTGCGCATCCTCGGAGATGTTCCGCTCGCCGCGCCGCGGCCACCCTGGGGGAATCGCACTTCCGCCGGAGCGGAATCAAGGGAGTCCTGACGATGTCGCGTGAGAAAGCCCTGGTCTACCTGGTGCAGCAGAGCGTTTGGGATTCCCCGATGGAATCGATGCCGCTGGCCATGGGGTACATGAAGTCAACCGCTCTCGCCGATCCGCGCATTGCCCGCGAGGCGGATATCCGAATTCTCAACTACCGGGGCGGCAAGAGCCTTTCCAGTATGGCGAATGAAATGTTCCGGGACAGTGTTCCGGATGTTCTGGCGTTCTCGGTGCTCGGCTGGAATTTCCGTACGTTCGGGTGTCTGGCGGAGACGTTCAAGCAGCTCAACCCGGACGGCTGGGTGATCATGGGCGGTACGCACGTGGCCCACCAGGGCGACCGGGTGTTCCGGATGTTCCCCGAGGTCGATGCCGTGGTCAACGGGGAGGGTGAGTTCGTCTTCCGGGACATCGTGGCCGCCCGGCTCGACGGGGTGTCGCCGCGGGAGCTGGACGGGATAACGGGTCTGACGTACCGGGCGGAGGACGGCACGGTGTGCCGAAATCCCGACCGGGACCGCATCGAGGATCTGAATGACATTCCCTCGCCGTTTCTGACGGGGGCGCTGGAGCTGACGGACGGGGCCGGGAACTTCCGGTACGACGTGGCCATCATGGAGACGAACCGCGGGTGTCCCTACAAGTGTGCCTTCTGTTATTGGGGCGGGGCGGTCGGGCAGAAGGTGCGGGCGTTCTCCCGGGAGCGGCTGCGGGCGGAGCTGGAGCTCTTCGCCAGACATCAGGTGCATACGATTGTGCTGTGTGACGCCAACTTCGGCCTGCTGCGCGGTGATGTGGACTTCATCGATGATCTGATCGAGCTGCGCGAGAAGTACGGATTTCCGCGTGCGGTGGAGACGTCGTGGGCGAAGAACAAGTCCAAGTCGTTCTTCGAGATCGTGGGGAAGATGAAGAGGGCGGGGATGCGGAGTTCGTTCACGCTGGCCCTGCAGACGCTGGACGACACCACCCTGGGTCTGATGAACCGCAGGAACATGAAGGTGAACGACTGGGAGGATCTCGCGGAGCGGCTGGACAAGGAGGGGCTCGATCTGTACGCCGAGCTGATCTGGGGGGCTCCCGGTGAGACGGTGGAGTCCTTCATGGCGGGGTACGACAAGCTCTCGCGCCGGGTCTCGCGGATCGCCTGTTATCCGATGCTGATGCTGCCCAACACCGACTATTCGGAGCAGAAGTCGCGGTACGGCATCGTGTCGGTGCGCGGGGACAACGACGACTTCGAGTACATGCTGGCGAACAGCACCGTCACCTTCGCCGAGAACCAGCGGATGCAGCGTTTTCTGTACTGGGCGCGGGTGATCGCGGAGATGTGTGTGCTGCGGTCCACCTGGGTGGGGCTGCGGGAGCTGGCGGGGATCAGCCAGTCGGAGGCGCTGCGCAGTATCGGTTCGTTCATCGAGAACTCCGGTGATCCGGCGGCCGAGCCGCTGCGGGAGGCGATGGCGAGTTCCATCGGCGGGACCGGGGACATCGCGCAGGGGGTGACGCTCTTCTACACCGATCCCGGCGGGCGTGAGCTGCTGCGGCGGTGGTGGGGTGCGGAGATACGGCCCCGGCTGCCCGCGGCCGAGGCGGCGGTGGTCGAGGAGATCTTCCGCTACGACCTGCTGACCCATCCGGTGGTGGAGGGCGGCGGGGAGCCGGAGCTGCCGGTGGTGTCCCTGCGCGGTGAGGGCTATCACGTACGGGAGAACGTGCTGCTGGCGTATGACGTGCCGGCGGTTGTCGCGGCGCTGCGGTCGGGTGAGGTACCGGATCTGCGGGCGCAGCCGGTGGCGCTGGACCTCTATTACCGGACGGGGTCCCACAACGCGGTGACCTCCACCAATCATGAAGTGATCATTCACTACATGGGGATGCCGCGGCAGGCGGCGCTCGCCAACGCGGCGGCGGTGGATGTGCCGGGCGCGGTCGCGAGGCCCGCGGGCGGTCAGGGGGGTTCCTCATGACCGCGACGAGCCCGCGCACCGGGTCACGGACCGCACCCGGGGCGGCGGCACGGGCCGCCGGGCCGGGCGGGGCGGGGCGGCTGGACGCGGCGGCGTTCCGGGAGCGTTTCCCGATGCTGCGCCGCGGTGTTCACCTGAGTTCGTGTTCGCTGGGCGCGCCGTCGACCGATGTGGTGGGTGCGGTGCGGGCCATGTTCGGGGCGATGGACGGTCCCGGGGCGCCGTGGCCGGTGTGGGAGACGGTGATCGAGGAGGCGCGTGCCCGGTTCGCGGCGCTGATCGGTGCGCGGCCCGGGGACATCGCGCTGATGCCCAACGCGACCCAGGGGGCGTATCAGGTCGCGTCGACGACCGACTGGCGGCTGCGGCCCCGGGTGGTCACCACGGAGGAGGAGTTCCCCACGGTCGCCCATGTGCTGCTGGCGCAGCGGGTGCTGGGCGCGGAGGTGGTGTTCGTGCCGGGGGGTGAGCCGGAGGAGGTGCTGGCGGGGTACGCGGAGCTGATCGACGAGCGGACCGCGCTGGTGTCCCTGCCGACGACGACCTACCGGGAGGGGACCCGGCTGCCGGTGGCGCGGATCGCGGCGCTGGCCCGGGAGGCCGGGGCGCGGACGTTCGTGGACGCGTATCAGTCGGTGGGGGTGGAGCCGGTGGATGTCGGCGCGCTGGGCGTCGACTATCTGGTGTCGGGTACGCAGAAGTATGTGCTGGGGCTGCCGGGGCTGGCGTTTCTCTATGTGCGTCCGGGGGTGCGCGGGGACCGGGATCCGGTGTTCACCGGCTGGTTCGGGCGGGTCGATCCGGACGCGTTCGACGCGTTCACGCTGGATTTCGCGGACGGGGCGCGGCGGCTGGAGACCGGGAATCACGCGGTGCCGGCGGCGTACGCGGCGCATGCGGCGCTGGGGCTGCTGGAGCGGGCGGGTACGGACGAGGTGTGGCGGCATGTGTCGGCGCTGACGGAGCGTGCGGCGCGGACGCTGGCGGCGGCGGGTGAGCGGCTGGCCGGTCCGGCGGATGCGCGGGACCGGGGTGCGCATGTGGCGCTGCGGGACGCGGATCCGCGGGCGCTGGGCGGCCATCTGGCGTCCCGGGGGATCCGGATCGCGCCGCGCGGGGAGTTCGCCCGGATCTCGTTCCATTATTTCAACAGCACGGACGATGTGGATCTGGTCTGTGCGGAGATCGCGCGGTACCGGGAGCTGTCCGGCCGCTGACGCGGCCGGGGCAGTGCGGAAGGGCGGTCCGGCACTCGGGTGCCGGACCGCCCTTTCGGTGTGTGTACGGGTCAGACGCCGGCGGGTACGGCTCCGGCGCGGCCGGCCGGCTCGGTGCGGGCGGGCAGGTCGGCGGGGGTGAGGGAGCGGCCCCTGATGAGGTCGGCGGCCTTCTCGGCGATGGCGATGGTGGGGGCGTTGGTGTTGCCCCGGGGCACGGCCGGCATGACGGAGGCGTCGGCGACCCGGAGTCCGTCGACGCCCAGGACCTTGAGTTCCGCGTCGACCACGGCGCCCATGGCGCAGGTGGAGGTGGGGTGGTAGATGGAGTGGGTGACGCGCAGGATGTAGGCGCGCAGGTCGGCGTCGGACGCGGAGGCCGGCGGGAGGTGGGGGGTGGCGGTGTAGGGGGCGAGGGCCTTCTGGCCGGCGATGTCGAGGGCGATGCGCAGGGCGGCGACGGCGGTGTCGAGGTCGGCCCGCTCGGCGAAGTAGTTGTGCAGGATGCGGGGTTTGGCGGTGGGGTCCTCGGAGGCGAGGCCGACCTCGCCGCGGCTGTGCGGGGTCAGGAGCGAGGGCCCGAAGGTGAGGGCGTGTGCGGTGGGGATGCCGAGGCCGCTGTCGGTGAACATCACCGGGGCGGCGAGGTATTCGACGTCGGGGGCGGCCAGTGAGCTGTCGGTGCGGGCGAATCCGCCGACTTCGGGGCCGTTGGAGGTGAGCGGGCCGCGTCCCTCGGCGATGAACCGCTCGACGTTCTCGGGGCTGCCCGCCGCGAGCATGCTGATGGGGTGTTCGTGCGGGTAGACCAGCGGGACCAGGACGTGGTCCTGGAGGTTCTGTCCGACCTGGGGCTGGTCGAGGATGACGGGGATGCCGAGGGCGCCGAGAAGGCCCGCGGGGCCGATGCCGGAGAGCTGGAGCAGCTGGGGGGTGTTGTAGGTGCCGGCGGAGAGGATGACCTCGCGTTCGGCGCGCAGGGTGACGAGTTCGTCGAGGCGGTAGCCGACGACCCCGCTGGCGCGGCCGTCCTCGATGAGGACGCGGTGCACCTGGAGGTTGGTCTCGACCGTGAGGTTGGGGCGGGCGAGCGCGGGGTGCAGGAACGCGGTGGCGGTGCTGGCGCGCCGGCCGTCGCGCTGGTTGAGCTGGAAGGCGCCGAATCCGTCCTGTGCGGCTCCGTTGAAATCGTCGTTGGCGGCGAATCCGGCTTCGACGGCGGCTTCGACGAACGCGGTGGACATGGGGTTGGCGGCGCGGCCGTCGGAGACCGCGAGGGGGCCGCCGCTGCCGTGGTAGTCGGAGGCGCCGCGTTCATTGTCCTCGGAGCGCTTGAAGTACGGGAGGAGTTCGCGGTAGCTCCAGCCGGGCTGATTCCAGGAGTCGTAGTCGGCCTGGTTCCCTCGGATGTAGATCTGTGTATTGATCGAGCTCGTTCCGCCGAGTACCCGGCCGCGCGGGAGATAGACACGGCGGCGGTTCAGATAGGGCTCGTCGTGTGTGTCGTAGTCCCAGTCGAGGCGGGTGCGGAAGAGTTTCGAGAAGGCTGCCGGAATATGGATCTGTTCTGCGGAATCCACCGGCCCGGCTTCTACGAGACACACCTTGACCTGTGGGTCCTCACTCAGTCGAGCTGCGAGGACGCTGCCGGCCGAGCCGCCGCCGACTATGACGTAGTCGTACATGAACCCTCCTTGAACGATTGTTCCAAGAATGGCGCAGCGGGGGTTCCGGCTCTTCTCCTGACGTGCCTGAACAGGTGCCGGCGGGGTGTTTTCGGGCGGGGTGGGCGCGCGGGGTGCACCGCATTTCTGAAGACGCGTCCCTTTCCCGGCGGGTGTGACGATGTGGCGTGGGGTCCGCCCTGCACCGGCCGCCGGCCGGACAGTGAATTGACAAGGAGAGCCGATATGAGTGCGACCGTCACGGCATGGGGCAGTGCGACAGAGATTCTGGCCGCCGCCGGTGTGGAGGAGGACCTCTCGTACTACCGCTCCTTCACCGGTGATGACGAGAAGGCGGTGCTCGCGGTGGCCCAGAAGGTGCAGGCGGCCTGGGCGGCGAACGACGCGGACGCGTTCGCGGACTGCTTCGCGGAGAACGGCAGTCTGCTGATGCAGGACGAGCAGCTGACGAGCCGTGAGGAGATTCGCGCCTATATGGCCCGGGGCTTCGCGGGGCCGCTGAAGGGGGCCCGGGTGAGCGGGGGGCCGCTGTATCTGAAGTTCCTCGGCGACCGGGCCGCGGTGACGGTCACCGAGGGCGGGATCATCCGTCCCGGGGAGAGCGCGATAGCGCCGGACCGCCGGATCCGGGCGACCTGGGTGATCGCGCTGGAGGACGACGGGCAGCCGCGGCTGCTGTCCCATCAGTCCAGCCCCATCAGCGGCTGAGCACGGGCCGCCGGACGGAAACCGCGGTCGTACGGGAACCCTCGCCGGAGGGTTCCCGTACGACCGCGGTGGTGTGTGCGGGGTGGTGCGGATGGGCTACGGGGCGGGGGTGGCCGCCCGCGCGGGCTCGTTCTCCGGTGCGGGTGCGGGCTCGGGGGCGGTCTCGGCCGTCTTCCCGGCCGTGTTCTCGGGGGCGGTGTCGGGGGCGGTGTCGGGGGCGGGCTGTTCGGTGTTCTTCGGGGTGCGCAGGAGTCCGGCGGCGAGTGCCGCCAGCAGCACCATGGAGGCCGCGCTGACGGCGGCCACGGTGGTCAGGCCGCTGGTGAACGCGTCGCGGGCGGGCCCGAGAAGCGCCGCGGCGAGGGTGTCGGACAGATCGACGGCGGCGGCCGACGCGCCGGCGAGGGATTCGCGTGCCGCGTCCACCGCCTGCGCGGGAAGGTCGGCGCTGTATCCGCTGTCGGCCTCGGCCCGGTAGACGGCGGTGCCGACGCTGCCGAGCAGGGCGACACCGAGGGCGACACCGAGTTCGCTGCTGGTCTCGGAGGCCGAGGCGGCCGAACCGGCCTTCTCCGGCGGTGCGGCGCCGACGATCAGGTCGGTGCTGAGGGCCGCCATCGGGCCCAGGCCGAGGAAGATGAGGGTGAAGCAGGCGATGACGGGCAGTGCCCCGGAGCCGGGGCCGACCTGGGTGAGCAGGGCGCCGCCGATCGCCGAGACGATCGCTCCGCCGGCGATGGCCTGTCCCATGCCGAAGCGCTGGGCCAGTGCGGGCGCCAGCATGGCGCCGACGACCGTGCCCAGGGCGGAGGGCAGCATCCACGGCCCGGCCGCGAGCGGCGAGAGTCCGTCGACCATCTGGAGGTACTGGGTGACGAAGAGGCCGACGCCGCCCATGGTGGCGGTGCCGATCAGCAGCATGCCCATGGCTCCGGAGAAGGCGCGGCTGCGGAAGAGGCTGATGTCGAGCAGGGGTGCGGCCAGCCGGCGCTGGCGGGCGACGAACAGGACACCGCAGGCGATGCCGACGGCGCCGCTGATGAACGCCGTCGCGGAGGGGCCGTGGGCGGCCAGTTCCTTGAGGCCGTAGATGACGGGGAGGATGGCGGCGAGGGAGAGCGCCACACTGGCCGCGTCGAGCCGTCCGGCGCTGGTGTCGCGGTACTCGGGCAGCAGCCGGGGTCCGGCGATCAGCAGCACCAGCATCACGGGGACGCCGAGGAGGAAGACCGAGCCCCACCAGAAGTACTCCAGCAGCGCGCCGCCGACGACGGGGCCGATCGCGGTGCCGGCCATGAAGCAGCTCATCCAGACGGCGATGGCGATGCCGCGCTGCTTCTCGTCCTGGAACATGTTGCTGATCAGGGCGAGGGTGGAGGGGCCGAGGGTGGCGCCCGCGATGCCGAGGAGGGCGCGGGTGACGATCAGCATCTCGGCGCTGTTGGAGTACGCGGCCAGCACGGAGGCGACGCCGAACGCGGCGGCGCCGATGAGCAGGAGCTTGCGCCGGCCGATGCGGTCGCCGAGGGTGCCCATGGTGATGAGGAACCCGGCGATCATGAACGCGTAGATGTCCATGACCCACAGCTGCTGGGTGCTGCTGGGGTCGAGGTCGGCGCTCAGATACGGGAGCGCCAGGTAGAGCACGCCCAGATCGAGGGCGAGCAGGGTGGTGGGCAGGGCGAGCACCGCCAGCCCGATCCATTCCCGCCGCCCGGCCCGGGGGGGCCGGGGAACGGTCTCGGGGGGTGTCTCCATGGCGTTCCTTTCCATTGGTCCGGTGCCGGGTCGGCACGGGCTCACGGGTGGGGCTTGCGGCCGGTCCGTCGGGTCGGGTCCGGGCCGGCCGGTTCTCAGGTCTGTAAGGGGCGGGCGGCGGCGCGGTGGGCGGCGGTCAGCCGTTCCATCGCGGCGACGGCGTCGTTCAGGCTCGGGGCGCCCAGGCGCTCGGTCCGCAGCCGGGCGGCGTTGGCCGCGAAGGAGGGGTCGTCCAGGACGCGCAGCAGCTGGGTGCGGAGCAGGTCGGCGGTGATCCGGTCGGAGTCGGCGACATAGACGCCGGCGCCCTGGTCCTCCACTCCGTTGGCGAAGGCCACCGGGGCCCACCACTTCTCGCTCCAGTACGTGCCCGGGACGATGAGCTGCGGGACTCCGTGCTCGATCGCGGAGTTGAAGGAGCCGGGGCCGCCGTGGTGGACGATGGCCGAGCAGGTGGGCAGCAGGGTGGTCAGCGGTACGAAGTCCACCAGCCTGACGTTGTCCGGGATGGTGGTGAAGGAGTCGAGCTGCTTGGCGGTGAAGGTGGCCACCACCTCGGCGTCGATGTCGGCGACGGCTTCGAGGAGTTCACCGGCGGACGCCTCGATGCCGTGGGACTCGCGGTGCGAGAAGCCGAGGGTGAGGCAGACACGCCGGCGCTCGGGCTTCTCGTACACCCAGGCCGGGGAGCGCGCCGGCCCGTTGAAGGCGATGGGGCGCACCGGGAGGTAGTGGATGCCTCGGGGGTGGTGGATCCAGTCGGCGCAGGGGTCGATGGTCCACTGGCCGAGGGCGATCTCCTCGTTCCAGCTCAGGCCGTGGCGGTCGAGTACCGGCTGCAGCCACTGCCGCATGGGGTCGGGGCGGTGGGCGAGTTCGGCCGCGGCGGCGGTGCGCAGCTGCCCGAGGGAGTCGACGCCCCACAGGAAGCGGGCGTGGGCGGCGCCGCTCGCGAGGGCGGCGACGGGGCCCGCGAAGGAGAGGGTGTTCCAGATGACCAGGTCCGGCTTCCACAGGCGGGCGAATTCCACCAGGTCGTCGAAGGTGGAGTCGTCGGAGAGGAGCGGGAAGAAGTCGGTGGCCAGGGCGGCGAGTTCGCCGTAGGGGTCGTCGGCCGCGTACTCGTCCTGGCGGGAGGCGGGCCGCGGTGCGGTGCCGGCGGCCGGGCGCGGCGGGGCGGGCGGCTTCTCCGGTTCGGCCGCCGCGAGATCGTCGCGGAGGTTGGGGGCCGGTTCGCCGACGGGGTGGGGCATCAGGCCCAGTCCGGTGATGTCGGCGGCCAGGTCGGGATGGCTCGCCACCCGCACCTCGTGCCCCGCGGTCTGCATCGACCAGGCCAGCGGGGCTATCAGGTTCAGCTGCGATTTGTTCAGGCAGGTGACGAACAGGACGCGCATGAAGGTCCTTTCCGGGAACGGGAACGGCCGCGGCCGGCCGGGCGGCGTCGCGGCCGAGGCGGAGCGTCCGGCCGGGATGCCGGGGCGTTTGCGGCAGGACCGCCGGCGTCGAGCGTCGCACCGTGGCAGGGGGGCGGGCATCTTCCGGATTGCGCTGTTGGGCGGGGACGGGAATGCGGCCGGGCGGGCGCGGAAGAGCCCCGCTCCCCCGGCGGGAGGGAGCGGGGCTCGTCGCCGGCGGCGTCAGCGGGCCGAGGGAGTGTCCGCCAGTGGGGGCGGCGGGGGGAGGACGGCGGGGGTCGCCATGCCGTTGTCCTCCAGGGCGAACTCGTCCAGTTCGACACTGCGGACCAGGACACCGGGCAGGTCCACGAATCGGGCCAGCGCGTCGGCGATGGCCTGGGTCAGCGTCTCGGCCTCGAAGGAGCACGAGAACAGAGCGGAGTCAGGCCCCGTCTCCAGGCCGATGCGTCCGTCGTGGAAGCTCGCCAGCTCCGTCAGCCTGTCGTCCTGCTCTTCGGTGAGAGGGTCCTGGAGGACCAGGTTGAAGTACCAGTTACGCACAGTGCGCATGCCTCCGCGTGAATCGATCGATGTACCGGGCCTCTTCCCCCGGACTCTGCGGGGTGCAGGGCACCGTGTGTTTACGGTTGCACGGACAGCAGAGCACCCAACCCCATTGATGGTTCTTGCCCGTACGGGTCACCTTGAGCCCCGCCGCCTCCGCCCTTTTCAGGGCCGCTTCGACGTCCTTCTTCTGATGCCTGTCCCCGAGTCCCATGTCATCACGTTGTACGCGCCGGGCACCGGACTTGCTGCCGGGCCGGAGGCATGTCACCCCATCAGGTGACCGGCCGGTCGCGTCCGTGACGGCGGCGGAACGCGGGCGAGCCCCGTACGCGTGACGCGTACGGGGCTCGGCCGGTTCGGGCGCGGTGGGTCACTCGGCGGCGTACCGCTCCAGGTAGTCGGCGACTTCCTCCGGGCGGCTGAGCGGGATGCAGTGTCCGCCGCCCTCGATCGCGTCCGCCTCGACGCCGAGGCGGTCCCGGGCGACCTTGCGGCTCCACTCCTCGGGCATGAAGCGGTCGTCGCCGCCGATGAGGACCCGGGTGGGCACGTCCGGCCACCGCTCCAGCGGCCAGGGCTTGTCCATCGGGGTCTCGGACTGGCGGCGTTCGCGGCTCAGCGCGCCGGCCACGAGATCGGCCGGTACGTCGTGGTAGAACTGCGCGTTCTCGTCGTCGCCCGCGGCCGGCTCGTACACCAGGTCGCTGTGGCCGGTGTTGCCCCACCAGTCGTTCACGCTCTCGCCCGGCCGCGGGATCATTCCGGAGACCATCACGATGAGGCGGGCGCCGGTGCGGTCGGCCACCAGGGGGGCGGTGAATCCGCCGAGCGAGTGGCCCGCGATGACCAGGTCGGTGCGGTCGCCGATGGCCTTGACCACGACTTCGGCGTAGTCGGGGTAGGTGGCGGTGTCGTCGTCGCTGGGCAGGTCGGGGGCGACCACGTCGTGGCCCCGGGCCCGGAGGGCGGCTTCGACCAGATGCCAGCTCCATCCGGCGTCGCCGGCGCCGTGGATCAGCACGAAAGTGGTCATGGTGAGTGGTTCCTTCCGATTGGTGCGTGGTGCTACCGCGCGGGCGCTGCGGCGCCCCTCCGGCGGGCGGAGGTGCGGCGCAGCCACCAGTACGCGGCCAGAGCGGTGATGATCCAGTTCAGCCAGAACCCGGCGAACTGGGCCAGGACGGGCAGCAGTGCGTAGTTGAAGTCGGGTATCAGCGAGGTGCCGTACCAGACGCTGTGGAACAGGGCGCGGCCGGTGACCGGGCCCATGCACAGGGCGAAGCTGTAGACCATGAGGGTGCGGTGGGTCTCCCAGCGGCGGGCGCGGGCGGCGCGGTGGCCGGCGATGGTGACGGCGAGGGCGCCGATCGCCCAGAGGGTGGTGCCCACCGCGCCGAGGCCGGTGAGGTTGCCGAAGGGCATGATCACCAGGGCGAGGAGCGCGGCCGGGACCATGCCGCCGATGACATAGGCGCGCCCGCTGAAGCGGTGGACGGCCGGGTGGTTGCGGCGCAGCCACGGCCAGACCTGGAGCACGGCCGTCACGATGGCGATGGTGCCGAAGACGATGTGCAGGACGAGGAACGCGTAGTGGCTCGTGAAGCCCGGGTCGAGGGGGATCAGCGACTGGGAGGGGTCCAGGCCGAGATAGCGGGGCCAGGTCATGTAGAGGAAGCCCGCGACCAGCAGGCCCAGCGGCAGGATCCAGGGGCGGCGCAGCCAGGAGCGCTGTGCGGCCGGCGCGGGGACGGGGATGGGGACGGGAGCCGGGGCGGCCGGGGCCGGCCGGCTGCGTCTGTCCGTCAGTTCCGCCGGGTCGGCGTTCTGTGTCATGGGCGCACACTCCTGCGCAGCGGGTTTCGGAAGCTGCGTGTCGTCTGGGGGAAACGGTAGTGAGGCGGGGCGTCCCGCTCTTCTTCGAGATTGCTCTTCATGCGGCGATCTGGACTCGGGTGTGGTCGCCGACCAGCAGGCGGTGATGGGCGCCCGAGGGTCCGACGGTCGCCGAGCGGCCGATGATGGAGTCGTGCAGACGGGGCAGGTCGGCCACGGTGGAGCCGTCCAGGACGATGGAGTCGCTGACCCAGGTGGAGCGCACCACGCAGTCGCGGCCGATGGAGGCGAAGGGGCCGATCCGGCTGTGTTCGACCACGGTGCCGGCGCCGATGATCGCCGGGCCGGTGATGACGGAGGCGATCACCCGGGCGCCGGGTTCGACGGTCACCGGGCCGTCGAGGACGCTCAGGTGGTCGGTCTCGCCGCGGACGGTGTGGTGGAGGGTGGGGAGCAGGCGCCGGTTGCAGTCGAGGACGGCGTCCGCGGTGCCGGTGTCCTGCCAGTAGCCGTCGTGTTCGCCGGCGGTGACCTCGGCGCCGGAGGTGACCATCCACTGGAGGGCGTCGGTGATCTCCAGTTCGCCGCGGGTGCCCGGGCGGATGGCGGCGACGGCCCGGTGGACGGCCGGGGTGAAGAAGTAGACGCCGATCAGGGCGAGGTCGCTGCGGGGGCGGAGCGGTTTCTCCACCAGTGCGCTCACCCGTCCGCCGGTGTCGAGTTCGACGACGCCGAAGGCGCGCGGATCGGGCACTTTGCGGACCATGACATGGGCCGCGGGGCGCTCGTGTCCGAACCGCGCGGCGGCCTCGGTGATGCCGTCGGGCAGAACGATGTCGCCGAGATAGAGCACGAAGTCGTCGTCGCGGAGGAAGGGGCGGGCCAGCCGGACGCAGTGGGCCAGGCCCAGTGGCCGGTCCTGCCGGATGTAGGTGATGCGCACCCCGAACCGGGAGCCGTCGCCGAGGGCTTCGGCGATCTCCCCGGCCCACTGGCCGACGATGACGCCGACCTCCCGGACGCCCGCGGCCCGGATGTTCTCCAGGGCGTACTCCAGGACGGGCTTGTTGGCGATCGGCAGGAGCTGCTTGGGCATGGAGTGGCTGAGCGGACGCAGACGGGTGCCCGATCCGCCCGCGAGGACGAGTGCTTTCACAGCGGTGTCTCCCGGCGGGGACGCGGTGGTCAGCCCTTGACGGGGCTGGTCTGGTAGGAGAAGAGCTTCCACTCGCCGTTCTGCTTGAAGGTCACCCACACGGCGCGGACGAGCTGTTCGGGTGCGGGAGTGGTCTCGCCGTCGCGGAGCAGGCCGCCCTCGGTGACGGCGACGGCGACACCGTCGGTGATGAAGCGGACCGCGACGGGGTCGTGGGTGATGCGGGTGCCCCCGTAGGGGCCGGCGAAGCTCTCGGCGAGGCGGGTGCGGATCTCCTCGCGGCTCTGGAGCTGGTCGTCGCCGAGGAGGAGGCTGCCGTTGTCGGCGAAGACCTCGGCGACGCCGTCGGCGTCATTGCGGTCCCAGGCGCCGCGGAATCGCAGCGGGACGCTGAGGACGGCGCCTTCCTCCCCGTTGGGGAAGGCTCCGTAGTGGCCGGCCCACTCCTTCGCCTGGTCGACGAGGAGTGCTGCCTTGGCGGCCTGGTTCGACATCGGTTTCTCCTGCCTAGTCGGTGGGGTGGGAGGGGGTGTCACCAGCGCAGCGTGGCGCCCGAGCCGCGGGGGCTGTTCTGGTAGGCGGTGAGCTTCCACTCGCCGTCCTGGCGCACCAGGGTCCAGGTGGAGCGGACGGCGAGGGCCGGGTCGATCTCGCTCTCCCCCGGCGGGAGGATGCCGCCGTGGGTGCGGATCAGGGCCACGTCGTCGCCGATGAAGCGCAGGTCGACGGGCTGGCCGGTGACGCCGCTGCCCTTGAAGGGGCCGGCGTAGGCGGCGGCCATGAAGGAGCGGATCTCCTCGCGGCTGGTCTTGTACACATCGCCGGGCAGGATGAGGACGCCGTCCTCGGTGAAGACGTCGGCGACGCCGTCGGCGTCGTTCCTGGCCCAGGCGCCCACCAGCTTCAGGGGGACTCCGAGCGCCTCCTTCTCCTTGTCGCTGGTGAACGTCCCGTAGTAGGCGTCCAGTGCTGTGGTCACCATTCCTCCTTCGACGGCCCTGTGGAATTGGGCTCATCGTGGCGGCGGGGGCGCGGGGGGCGCATCTCCCGGCGTGCGATGCGGGGGGTGCGGGGGCGGGGGGGTTGGTGCGGGCCGTTACGGGGCGCTGCCCCGGACTCGGGGGGGGGGG
>NZ_JBDQQP010000016.1:29918-80117 GCF_039888735.1 Streptomyces sp. CAU 1734 | reverse complement strand
CGCCTCAATCGCCGGCGGGGCTTGGTGTGGCGGCCCCGGGGTCCGGGGCGCACGTGGGGAGATGCGGGGGGCGGGAGGGCGGTGGGACGGTCGGGGCATACGTTCACCGCTCGTCGGGGAGGAACTTGATGGCGACCGCACAAGCACCGTCACGGCAGGAACTGGTCCAGCGGGCCCGGGATCTGGGACCTGTGCTGAGCAAGCACGCGCTGTGGTCGGAGGAGAACCGCCGGCTCCACGACGACGTGGTGGCGGGGATCTCCGGGGCGGGGCTGACCCGGCTGCGGGTGCCCGCGCGGTACGGGGGGTACGAGAGCGACACCCGTACCGTGGTGGAGGTGATCGCGGAGCTGGGCCGCGCGGACGGTTCGGCCGCCTGGTCCACCGCCATCTGGCAGATCAGCGGCTGGATCGCGGGGCTCTTCCCGGACGCGGTGCAGGACGAGTTCCACGCCGTGCCCGATGTGCGGGTGTGCGGGATCCTGAGCCCGTCGGCGGTGGCCGTCCCGGCCGAGGGCGGGGTGGTGGTCAATGGCACCTGGGCGTTCAACAGTGCCGCGCTGCACAGCCAGTGGGACACCAACGCGGCGCTGCTGCGGCATCCGGACGGCTCCATGGAGCCGGTGATGACGGCGATTCCGCTGTCGGATCTGGAGATCGTGGACGACTGGTACACCTCGGGCCTGCGCGGTTCGGGCAGTGTGTCGACCACGGCGCGGGATGTGTTCGTGCCTGCGGAGCGGGTGCTGCGGATGAGCGAGGTGCTGCGCGAGCGGTACTCCTCCGAGCTGAACGCCGCGATCCCGCTCTTCCGGGGGCCGCTGCTGCCCACGGCGTGCGCGACGATCTCCGGGGTGACGCTGGGGCTGGCGTGGGGGGCGCGGGACGCGTTCTTCGAGCGGCTGCCGGGCCGGGGCATCACCTATACCGACCACTCCAGCCGGCAGCAGGCGCAGCTGACGCACCTTCAGGTGGCGGAGGCGGTGCTGCGGGTGGACGAGGCCGAGTTCCACGCCTTCCGGGCGGCCGATCTGGTGGACGCCAAGAACGCGGACGGTTCGCCGTGGAGCGCGGAGGAGCGGGCGCGGGTCCGCGGTGACATGGGCCGGGTGGGCCGGCTGGTGAAGGAGGCGGTGGACATCTTCTCCTCGGCCAGCGGCGGGACCTCGATCTACCAGACGGTGCCGATCCAGCGCATCGAGCGCGATGTCCGGGTGGTCAATCAGCACGCGATCATGCACCCGGACACCAACGCGGAGCTCTACGGGCGCATTCTGTGCGGCCTGGAGCCCAACACGCACTACATCTGATCGGCGTCCGGGCCGTGTCCCTGCCTTTCCCCCGAGGAGCGAAGATGCCTGTTCTTCCCGATGACCGGCTCCCCAGGGTGGCCGTCGTGGGTTTCGGATATGTCGGTTCGTGTCTGTCGGCGGTGCTGGCCGGGCGCGGTCTGGAGGTCGTCGGTGTGGACACCGACGAGACCCTGGTCGCGGAGATCGGCCGCGGGTACTGCCGGTTCCAGGAGGAGGGTCTGGCGGAGCTGATCGGCCGGACCACGGCGGCCGGGCTGCTGCGGGTGACCTCCGATCCCGCGGCTGTCGAGGGTGCCGATGTGGTGGTGATCGCCGTGGGCACTCCGGTGCGCCCGGACGGTTCGCTCGCCGACGAGCAGTTGCGCGAGGTGTGTGAGGAGCTCGGCGGGCGGCTGCGGCCGGGGACGCTGGTGCTGCTGAAGAGCACGGTGTCGCCGGGCACCACCCGTACGGTGGTGGCGCCGCTGCTGGAGAAGGGCGGTCTGGTGGCCGGCCGGGACTTCGCGCTGGCGTTCACGCCGGAGCGGCTGGCGGAGGGGGCGGCCCTGCGGGAGCTGGGTACCTTCCCCATCGTGGTGGGCGGTTTCGACGAGGAGTCCACCCGGACGGCGGCCGGCTTCTGGGAGCGGTCGCTGGGGGTGGGGACGATTGTGGTGGACTCGCTGGAGTCGGCCGAGATCGTGAAGCTGGCCGACAACTGGTGGATCGATCTGAACATCGCGCTCGCCAATGAACTGGCCCAGTTCTGCGATCTGTTCGGCGCCGATGTGATGGAGGTGATCGGCGCGGCGAACACGATCGCCAAGGGCGGCGGGAGTGTCAACATCCTCACCCCCGGGGTGGGGGTCGGCGGGTCGTGTCTGACCAAGGATCCGTGGATGGTGTGGCGGGCCGCGCGGGAGCGGGGAGTGGAGATCCGCACCGCTCCGGTGGGCCGTGAGGTCAATTCGCTGATGCCCGGTCACACCGCGGGGCTGATCGTGGAGGGGCTGGCGGCGCTGGGCCGGCCGGCGGCCGGGTCACGGGTCGCGGTGCTGGGGCTGTCGTTCAAGTCCGGTTCGGGTGATCTGCGGGCCACTCCGGTGCTGGACACCGTCCGGGCGCTGACCGCGGCGGGAGCCGAGGTGCGCACCTACGATCCGCTGGCCGACCGGGCCGCCGCGACGGCGATGTTCGGCATCGCGCCCGAGGAGAGCGTGGCGGAGGCGGTGCGGGGCGCGGACTGTGTGGCGGTGCTGGCACGCCATCCGGAGCTGGCCGGGCTGGACTTCGGGGAGCTGCCGCTGGCCGGGCGGGCGCTGGTGCTGGACGGCCGGGACTGTTTCTCGGCCGGGGAGATCGCCGCGGTCCGCGGTGCCGGTCATGTCTACCGCGGCATCGGGCGGCGGTGATGGCGCGCGCGCTGGTCACCGGAGGGAACGGTTTCCTCGGCGGTCATCTGGTGGCGCGGCTGCTGGCGCGGGGGGACGAGGTGACCGTCTTCGACGGCGCTCCCCCGGCGGGCGGGCGGGGTGTTCCGGACGGGGTGCGGTTCGTGACGGGTGACATCCGGGATCCGGAGCGGCTGGGTGCCGCGGTGGCGGGGGCGGAGGTCGTCTACCATCTGGCCGCGGTGGTGGGGGTGGACCAGTATTTGTCCCGGCCGCTGGATGTGATCGACATCAATTTCTCCGGCACCCGCAATGTGCTGGATCTGGCCTGCCGGGCGGACGCGCGGGTGGTGGTGGCCTCCACCAGTGAGGTCTTCGGGAAGAATCCGGCCGTGCCGTGGGCGGAGGACGGGGACCGGGTGCTGGGTTCCACCCGGGCGAGCCGCTGGACGTACTCCTCCAGCAAGGCGCTGGCCGAGCACATGACCTTCGCCTTCGCCGAGCAGCACGGGCTGCGGGCGTCGGTGGTGCGCTATTTCAACGCCTACGGTCCGGGCCAGCGTCCGGCCTACATCGTGAGCCGGTCGGTGCACCGGGCGCTGAACGGACGGCCCGCGGTGGTCTACGACCGGGGCGCGCAGACCCGCTGTTTCACCTATGTCGACGACGCGGTGTCCGGGACGGTGCTGGCCGGGACGGCTCCCGCCGCGGTGGGCGAGGTCTTCAACCTGGGCAGCGAGGTGGAGTCCGCGGTCGGCGAGGTGGTGGAGCTGGTGGGTGAGCTGACCGGGTCGGCCGAGGTGCCCTCCGGTGTGGACACCCGTACCGCCTACGGTCCGGCGTACGAGGATCTGGCGCGCCGGGTGCCGGCGACCGCGAAGGCTCAGCGGGTGCTGGGCTGGAAGTGCGAGACGCCGCTGCGGGAGGGGCTGGCCAGGACGGTGTCCTGGGCGCGGTCGGCGCAGTGGTGGCTGGATCTTCCGGACAGCGGGGCGGGCTGAGCGGGCCGATCGGGTGCGGCCGGCCGGGCGGTGTGGGGTTGCCGTGCGGCCGGTCTTTGCCGTGGTGGTGCGGTGTGCCGCGGTACGGGGCTGTGCGGCGCGGTTTCCTGCGGTCGCGGCGGCGGGGTTCACCGGGCGCCCGCGGCGGCGGTGGCGGCGGTGACGGTGCGGACCGCGTCGCGGACGATGGAGATGACCTGGTCGACGTGGCGCCGGTGGGTGCGGTGGTTGAGGACGCACAGCCGCAGGGTGTACTCGCCGCGGATGCGGGTGCTGGTGAGGTGGACGCGGCGGTCGGCGTGGATGGTCTCCAGCAGGGTGCGGTTGATCTCCTCGCCGCCGCGGAGGCGGAAGTTGATGACGGTGAGGTCGGGGGTGAGGACGTCGAGCTCGGGGAGGTCGGCGAGGGCGCGGTGGACACTCTCGGCGAGGTCGAGTTTCTCGTCGAGGGCGGCGCGGAAGGCGGCGACGCCGTGGAGGTGCAGGGGCAGCCAGAGGCGCAGTCCGCGGTAGCCGCGGCTCATCTCGGTGCCGAGGTCCTGGTAGTCGGGGAGCGGGGTGCCGCGGTCCATGTCCTGGAGGTAGGGGGCGTCGGCGCTGTGGGCGGCGTGCAGCAGGCGTTCGTCGCGGACCAGCAGGACGCCGGAGCTGTAGGGGAAGAACATGGATTTGTGGGGGTCGAGTGCGATGGAGTCGGCGCGGTCGATGCCGTCGAGTTTCGCCCGGCCGCGGGCGGTGAGCTGGAATCCTCCGCCGTAGGCGGCGTCGACGTGGAACCACATGTTCTGGGCGCGGGCGGTGTCGGCGAGGCGGCCGATGGGGTCGACGGCTCCGGTGTCGGTGGTGCCGGCGGTGGCGACGATGAGGAAGGGGTGTTTGCCGGCGGCGCGGTCGGCCTCGATCATCCGGGTGGCGGCGTCGGCGTCCATGCGCAGGTCGTCGGTGACGGGGACGAGCCGTACCTGGTCGGGTGAGAGGCCGGCGATGCGGGCGGCCTTGGAGACGGAGAGGTGGGTGTGGGTGGTGACGTAGACGGTGCCGCTGTTGTCGTAGGGGGCGTCGCCGAGGAGCCGGCGGCGGGCGGTGAGGAGGGCGGAGAGGGCGCCGGTGGAGGCTCCGGTGGTGATGAGGCCGCCGGCGGTGGCGGGGAGGCCGAACTGGCGGGCGAACCAGTGGATGACGCCGTGTTCCATGGCGACGAGTCCGGGTGCCATGGAGCTGGCGGCCGTGAAGCGGTTGACGGTGCAGGCGAGGAGTTCGGCGAGGGCCGCGGTGAAGAGGCCGCCGCCGGGGAAGTAGGCGAAGGTGTTGGGGCCGGCGGTGTCGGCGGACTGTTCGGCGGCGGTGCGGAAGACCTGGAGCAGGTCGCCGAATTCGCCGGGGTGCTCGGCGGGCGGGGCGAGGAGGGCGGCCACGTCGTCGGAGGGGCCGGCGGTGCCGGGGGCGGCGAGGCCGTTGAGGGGGGCGGTGTCCAGGTTGCCGATGAAGTCGGTGACGAAGGAGGTCGCGGAGGCCATCATGGCGGCGATCTCGTCCTGGCGGGGTTCGAGGCCCGGGCGCAGTCCGGTCATGGCGTTCACTTCCCCGCCGTGACGGTGACGCGGGCGGCGGCCGGGTGGGTGGCGCTGAGCGGGGGCAGCGGGAAGGCGTACACACTCCCCGGGTACATCACCGGGCGGCGCCAGTCGGAGTAGTCGAGGGGGGCGAGGGTGTGGCGGTGGCGGCGGGAGGCGTCGATGGCGGCGGCGCGGGCGGAGGCGTCGCGTCCGCTGGACTCGGCGATCTGCTGGATGCGCTCGGTGCCGAAGTTGATGGGGGCGGCCTGGCTGAATTCCTGGGCGCTGACGTGGAGCCAGCCGTCGGTGTCCTCCTTGATGCCGTCGGCGAGGGCGCGGACGGCGTCGCCGTGTGCGGTGCCGTCCTCGATGGCCCGCCAGTAGTCCAGTACGCGCCGGCCGTGGCCGACCATGCCGGTCATGGCGCCGCCGCTGGTCATGAAGTGGCCGTTGCCGAAGGAGTCGCCGGCGATGACGCCGTTGGCGGCGACCAGGGCGTCCTTGCCGGTGCGCTCGACGAGGCTGAACATCTTGGGTCCGTAGGTCATCTGGACGGTGCGCAGTTCGCTCGCGGGGATGCCGAGGATGTGGGAGGACTGCTCCAGGTAGAACTCGCGCAGCAGGTACTGGTAGCCGGCGTAGTACTCGGGTGATTCGTGGTCGGTGCCGGCGGGGATGAGGCCGGCGGCGATGGGGTCGAATTTCTTGAAGTCGGGGACCTGGACCAGGACCCAGCCGACGGCGGGGTCGCCCTCGTGTCCCACGGCTATCTGGCGGACCCAGTACTCGGTGCCGTCCTCGTCGAATTCGGAGGCGACGCGGCGGCGGAGGCGGCCGTCGACCAGGACGTCCATGAGTCCGGCGAGGTAGTCGGCCTGGGCCACGACCGGGCCGCGGCCGTCGCCGTGGTCGACCTTGACGTCCTCCTGGGTGAAGCCGAGCTGGTCGGCGTCGTCGCTGCGGAAGCCCTGGGCGACCATGAAGACCCGCGGGACGCCGAGGTCGATGACGTCGGTGCCGGGGGCGCGGACGCGGCGGAACTTGCCCTTGAAGTCGAGTTCGCGGACGGCTTCGATGCGGACCCGCTTGCGGCCGTCGCCGGTGTCCTGGAAGCCGGTGCCGTCGGTGAGGACGCGGTGCTGGCTGAAGAGGCGGACCCGGGGGGTGACGCCGTCGTTGAGGTCCTGGCGCTCGACGGCCTCCAGGTAGCGGCGGAGCAGGATCAGGACGTCGGCGGCGCGGGACTGGAAGGCGGAGGGGCCGTCGAGTACTTCGGTCATGGAGCCGCCCAGGCGCCGCTCGTCGGGGGCGGTGGGCAGGGCGACCGGGTCCAGGACGGTGACGATGCGGTTGGGGTGGCCGTCCTTGAAGCGGTCGTCGATGAACTCGGCGTGCTGGACGGTGCCGGCGATGCGGGCCTCGGCGCCGACGTAGGAGCTGAGGAAGCCGGTGACGACCTCGTCGGCGGCGACGGGTCCGGCGGGGAGTCCGGGCTGGTAGAGGCTGTCGGCGAGGTAGAGGATCTTGCCGTCGCCGCGGCGGGGCATCCGGGCCTCGCCGTAGCGCTCCATCATCATCTTGTCGATGAGTCCGAGGTGGTGGTAGAGCTCCTCGCGGATGTTCCAGTGGACGCCGAGGGAGGGGCCGCCGCGCAGTTCGACGCCGACCGCCCGGCGGCCGGAGGCGATGGTCCAGAGCATGGCCATCATGTTGGTGCCGCCGAGGCCGAGGGCGAGGAAGTCGGGGTCGTGGGCTCCGGTGAGGTTGTGGGCGAGGGCGTCGCGGTTGACGCCGTCGCTGTTCGGGGTGGTGTCGGGGCGGCTCATGTCGTTCTCCTCTTCGCTTTCGCTGTCGGTTGGCCGGGGGCGGGGTTCAGGACGGGATGCTCAGGCGGTCCGGGCCCGAGGTGTGTCCGGGGGCGGTGGGGGCCAGCCGGCGGGGGCGGGCCCCGCAGGCGGTGACCAGGGCGGTGACGGTGGTCTCGGTTTCGGCGGTGGTGGTGTCGTAGGGGCAGAGGATCCAGGTGCGGCCGGTGAGCAGGTGGGCGTCGGGGCCGGCGGGGCGGTCGCGGCCGGTGAGCGGGTGGCCTGGGAGGTAGCCGCCCTGGTCGCAGCCGCGGAGTTCGGCTTCGGCTCGGACGGCGGGGCTGGTGCCGTGGATGTCGGTGTAGGTGTGGCCGAGGCCGCGGGCCTGGGCCTCGACGAGGGTGTCGACGGTGTCGCCGGGGGCGGTGGCGATGATCACCACGTGGGCGGGCGGGTGGCCGGGGGTGAGGGGGAGGCCGGCGCCGGCGTGCAGGGCGCGGTCGAGGGCGGCCGGGTCGCGGTCCTCCAGGGTGACCTCGGTGCCGGTGCGGACCAGGGCGAGGGCGATGGAGATGCCGGTCACGGTGCAGCCGATCACGGTGACGCGGTTCGGGCTCGCGCTGGTCATGGCCGTCACTCCTGGGGTTCGGTGAACTGGCCGGGGGTGCGGCCCTGGCCGGCGGGGCCGCGGTAGGCCTGGGCGATGTCGAGCCAGCGGTCGGCCTCGTCGCCGGTGGCGGTCAGGGCGAGGTCGGCGCGGTGGCGGCGGCGGGTGACGAGGAGGGCGAAGTCGTGGGCGGGGCCGCTGATCTTCTGGCCGGCGGTGTCGGGGCCGATGTTCCAGGTCTCGCCGGAGGGGCTGGTCAGTTCGAAGCGGAAGGGCTCGGCCGGGGGTGTGAGTCCGTGGCTCTGGTAGCCGAAGTCGCGGGTGAGGAAGGCGAAGAAGGCGAGGTGGCGCAGCCGGTCGGTGGGTTCGCGGCGCAGTCGCAGGGCGTCGGCGATGTCCTGGCCGTGGGCGAAGAGCTCCATGATTCCGGCGGCGGCGAGGACGGCCGGCGGCAGCGGGTTGACGAGCCAGGGGACGGTGGAGTCGGCGGGGACGGCGCCGAGGGCGGCGACGGATGCCTCGCCCTCGGAGCGGAAGCGGGCCAGGAGCTCGGCGGGCGGGAGGGTGTTGTAGAGGGCGAGTGCGGAGTTGACGGCGCCGTTGAAGTCGCCGGCGGCGGAGGCGGTGATGGCCTTGAAGGTGTCGGGGTCGGCGGCGGCGGTCCGGGCGAGGGTGAAGATGAAGGTGAGGTGGGAGATCTGGTCGGCGACGCTCCAGCCGGGGGCGGGTGTCGGGGTGTGCCAGGCGTCGTCGTCGAGTCCGGCGACGAGCCGGGCGACCTCGTCGATGTCGGTGGAGAGGTCCTTGAGGATGTCGTTGAGTGCGTTCATGTGGTTTCTCCTCGCCGGTCGGGCGTTGGTTGTGTGAAAGGACTCACTGGCCGGGGAAAGGGGCGGGGTGCGGGGCCGGTTGTGTGAAAGGACTCACCGGGCGGGGCGGTGCGGTGGGTTGCGTGAAAGGACTCACGGGGCCGGGAAGAGGCGGGCGGGGGTGCCCTGGGCCCGGTGGCCGGCGTTCCCGCCCCGGGTGGGTCCCGTGAAGCAACTCACCAGTCGTGCGGAAGGAACGGGTGCGGGGGTGCGCCGGGGCGCCGTGCCGCTCATGCGGCGCGTCCCGCGAGGACCCGGGTCCCGTTGCCGTAGGGCTCCAGGGCGTGGGCGAGGGCGGGCGGGATGAGGGAGGGGATGGTGGCGGTGTTGGGGCCGCGCATACAGGCGATCCGCTGCCTGCCGCGGGCGACCAGGCTCTCGCCGTCGGCGAGCTTGACGTAGTCGAAGGTGAACTCCAGCTGGGTCTGGCCGAGTTCGGCCAGCCGCATCCGGATGGAGAGCTCGTCGAAGGCGGTGATCTCGGCGTAGAACTCGCAGTCGACCTTGAGGGTGAAGAGCTTGAGGTCCTCCTGGACGTCGGCGAGGACGGCGGGGGCCTTCTCCTTGAGGAAGAGTTCGCGGCACCTTCCCTGCCAGCGGAGGTAGTTCACGTAGTACACGTTCCCCACCAGGTTGGTCTCCTCGAAGCCGACGGTGTGCCGGTACTCGAAATAGTCGGACATGGTCTTTTCCTTCCCTTGGATGCGAACGGCTTTACGGTTCCTTCAAGCAACTCACCTCGGATGCGGACCGTCCGGGGACCGGGTGGTCCCTCGGACGGGGGCCTGAGCGGTGTCGTCAGCGTGCGGAGGACACGCTCTGCGGCTGCGCGGACGGAGGGAGCAGGGGCAGGATGTTCTTGGCGCGGCTGCCGGCGGGGCCGGCGGGCGGCGGGGCGCCGTAGGTGACGGGGACGCCGCGGGAGCGGGCGGCCGAGACGATGCCGGGTACGGCGCGTTCGGCGAGGGCGGCGATGGTCATGGCGGGGTTGACGGTCAGGGCGCCGGGGACGGCGGAGCCGTCGGTGACGAAGATTCCGGGGTGGCCGCGGAGTTCGTTGCGGTCGTCGAGTGCGGAGGTGTGCGGGTCGTCGCCCATGCGGCAGGAGGAGAGCGGGTGGACGGTGTAGGCGCCCACCAGGTCGTTGGTCCAGGGCATCACGGTGGCCAGTCCGTCTTTCTCCAGGATCTCCTTCACGTCGGCGTCGGACATGTCCCAGGCGGCCTGGGTGGTTTTGGCCGGGGTGTACGAGAGGTTGCCGCGGCCCAGCATCTGCTGGGATATCCGGTGGGCGTTGCCGGTGGCGGGGGGCGGTCCGAAGACGCCCTCGTTGTCGTCCTCGATCATCGTGAAGATGGTCAGCCAGGACGTCCAGCGTTTGAGGATCTCCTTCTTGCCGGGGCCGAACCAGGAGCGTCCGGCGGCGTCGGGGACCTGGGCGAGGATGGTGCCGAGGCCGGGCGGGAAGTAGAGCTGTTCGAGGGAGTAGCGGGTGTATTCGGGCAGTGCGGCGTCGAGCCGGTCCCAGTTGGCGACGGTGGGGCCGCGGCCGATGTGGTTGGCCGCGTAGGCGAGTCCGTCGCCGCGGTCCAGGCCGAGGAGTTCGGCCGCCCTCCTCTCGTTGACGACGGCGGTGTTGAGGCGTTCCCCGTTGCCGGAGAAGTAGCGTCCGACGGCCCGGGGCATGGTGCCCAGGTGGGCCTCGCTGCGCTGGAGGATGACGGGGGTGGCGCCGGCGCCGGCGGCGATGACGACGATCTTCGCGTCGATGGTGCCGCTGCCGGTGTGGATGCGGTAGTCCTCCTCGTGGACGGTGTCGTAGTGGACGCGGTAGCCGCCGTCGGGGGTGCGGGTGAGGTGCTGGACCTCGTGCAGGGGCCGGATCTCGGCGCCGTGGGAGAGGGCGGCGGGCAGGTAGTTGACGAGCAGGGACTGTTTGGCCTCGAAGCGGCAGCCGGCCATCATCCAGTTGCAGTTGACGCATTTGGAGCCGTCGATGGCGACGGAGAGCGGGTTGGCGGTGCGGCCGGAGTGGTTGCAGGCGGCGGCCCACAGGCCGCCGGCGTAGCTGACGTCCTCCCATCCCTGGGGGGTGACGGAGAGGGATTGCTCGACCCGGTCGTACCAGGGGTCGAGGGTGTCGCGGCTGACGGCGGCCGGCCACATGCGGCGGCCGATGGAGCCGTGCCGGTCGAAGACGAAGCGGGGGGCGCGGGGCATGGCGGCGAAGTAGACGACGCTGCCGCCGCCGACGCAGTTGCCGCCGAGGATGCTCATGCCGTCGCCGACGGTGAAGTCGAAGGCGCGGGTGTAGGAGGAGCCCAGTTTGTAGTCGTGTTCGAAGTCGGTGCTCTTCAGCCAGGGTCCGCGTTCCAGGACGGTGACCTTGGCCCCGCCGGCCGCGAGGTGGTACGCGGTGATGGCGCCGCCGAAGCCGCTGCCGATGACGAGGACGTCCGTGCTCTCGGCGCTGCTGCTCATGCGGGGCTCCCCGTGGGTGTGGTGTCCGGGTGGAGTCGGGCGAAGGCGCGGCCGTAGCCGGATGCGGTGAAGCGCCACAGGCCGTCGGGGCCGGGGGCCGGGATGCCCATGGCGGTGAGGCCGGGGTGTCCGTCGGCGAGTGCCCGGGCGGTGTTGAGGTGGGCGGCCGAGTCGAAGGCCATGTTGCAGAAGAGGGAGAGCAGGACCCAGAAGTCCTTCTCCGGGTGGCCCGGCTTCGTCAGCCGCAGGACCAGTTCGGCGCGGGCGTCGTAGTCGAGGGCGACGAAGGCGGGGACGTCCGGGTCGAGGGCCAGGCCGTGTTCGGCGGCGTACTCGGCGGCGTGGGCGTTGGCCAGCCGGGCCAGGTCGTCGAGGCCCTCGCTGATGCCGGTGGCGTCCCAGCGCAGGAGTTCGAGCGCGCCGGCCTCCACGGCTCCGGGGCCCTCGGCCGCTCCGGCGACCGCCCGGTCGCCGGCCCATCGCTTCTGTCCGGGGACAATGGTGTCGGCATAGGCCTCCAGGGTGACGGTGGTGATGTCGTCGCTGCCGCCGGGCGCCACTGCCGTGTCCGCGGCGGTTGCCGCGGCCGCGTCGACTGCGGCGGTCTCGTTCTCCCGGTTGTCTCGCATTCAGCCCTCCCATCGGTTTGTGGAGCGGGGCGCCTTGCGGCATGACAGAAAACTAGATCTCGCATCGGTGTTCAAGCAATGACCGGCCGTTCGACCGAACGACTTCCTCAAGTCGTCGTGAGCCGGAGCCCGACTATCCAGAGTCGGCGCGTCGGGTGAGATCAAGACGCCACCGGGGCGCCGGCGGCCGTAATCTGCTGGCCGGGATGCATTCCTCACCGCACGTGACAGCCCTTCCAGGGGGAAGCGAAAAGGCCGCCTGAGGAAGGGCGCCGGGTCTCATGCTGGGGGTAACCATGAAAAGCGCTGACCGCTCGTCACCGCCGGACAATTCCATCCGGCTGGTGCGCATCGATTCGCTGGCGGCCGCGGATTCACCACGTATCAACGGCATGGACACCACCCATGTGCGGCGGCTCGCCGCGGTTTCGGCCCCGCTGCCCCCGGTGCTGGTGCACCGGCCGACCATGCGGGTCGTCGACGGGATGCACCGGATCGCGGCGGCGGTGCTGAAGAATCAGGACTCGGTCGAGGTGCGGTTCTTCGACGGTCCGGAGGATCAGATCTTCCTGCGGTCGGTCGCGGCGAACATCTCGCACGGGCTGCCGCTGTCGGTGGCCGACCGGAAGGCGGCGGCGCAGCGCATCCTGGCCTCCCATCCGAGCCTGTCGGACCGGGCGGTGGCCGGGCACACCGGTCTGGACGCCAAGACCGTGGCCGGGGTGCGCCGGTGTTCAGCCGTGGGATCTCCGCCGCTGAACAGCCGTACCGGTGCGGACGGGCGGGTGCATCCGCTGGACCGCACGGCGGAGCGGATGCATGCCGCGGAGCTGATGACCAGGGATCCCGCGCTGCCGCTGCGGGCGGTGGTCAAGGAGACCGGGCTCTCGCTGGGCACCGCGCACGATGTGCGCAGGCGGTTGCTGCGGGGCGAGGCCCCCGTCCCCGAGAGCCGTCAGGGCCCCGGGCGCGGGGCGCGCGGTGAGAGCCCGCCGGCCCGCTCCGGGGCCGGTGCCGGGGCTCCGGGGCCGGCCGCCGGGGGCGGGGCGCCCTCCCCCGTGCGGGCGGTGCCGGATCCGGAGGCGCGGGGGCGCGGGGCGGGGTCGCTGGCGCCGCGCACGCGTCATCCGCTGGAGACGCTGCGCCGGCTGGCCAATGATCCGTCGCTGCGGCAGTCCGAGTCGGGCCGGGATGTCATCCGCTGGCTGCACGGCCATTTCCTGCTGGACGAGGCATGGCGCAAGCGGGCGGATGCGGTTCCGCCGCACTGCACGGAGGCGGTGGCGGACATAGCCCGGCACTGCTCGGAGTCCTGGCTGCGGTTCGCCGAGGAGCTGGCGGCCCGCAGGCGTTCGCATCACATGGCTCATGTTCTCGATTTGCGTGCGACTCAGCCAACTCGGAATTGACATCTCTTCCACGATGGGGAGACACGGTGACCACGACCACGATCGAACATGCCGTCCGCCGGGTGATCCACTATATGCACATCAACCTCAGCCAGGATCTGACGATTGATGACATGGCGCGGACCGCCATGTTCAGCAAATTTCATTTCACGCGTTTCTTCCGTGAAGTGACGGGTACGTCGCCGGGTCGTTTCCTTTCCGCGCTGCGGATTCAGGAGGCGAAGCGGCTGCTGCTGCACACGGAATTCAGTGTGGCGGATATCGGCAGTCAGGTCGGATACAGCAGTATCGGCACCTTCAGTTCGCGGTTCAAGGCGTGTGTGGGCCTCTCCCCCAGTGCCTATCGGGAGCTGGGCGGTGTGCTGCCGAAGATGCCGCAGACCGCGGCGTCGCATCCGTCGGGCATCGCGCAGCGCACCGGGCTGCGCGGGCGGGTGGCGGCGGCGCCCGGCGCGGCGCGGGGGCCGGTGTTCCTCGGTCTCTTCCCGGGCAGGGTCCGCCAGGGCCGGCCGGTGCGGTGGGCGGCGCTGAGCGGGCCGGGCTCCTTCGAGCTGCGGGACGTGCCCAGTGGCACCTGGCATCTGCTGGCGCACTCGATGGCGTACGGCCATGAGGACCACGACGGGGGCCATGAGGACCCGGGGCCGCTGTCGGTGGGCCATCACGGGCCGGTGACGGTGTATCCGGGTGCGCTGCTGGCGCCGGCCGAGGTGGTGCTGCGGCCGGTGGACGTGCTGGATCCGCCGGTGCTGCTGGCCCGGCTGGGCGCGGATCTGCCCCCGCGCGGGGAGCGGGGTGCGTATTGAGGGGTACCGGGACCGTACGCAAGGGCCGGCCGCGGAGAGTCTCCGCGGCCGGCCCTCGTCTGTGTGCCGGTGTGGGTGGTTGTCGGTGCCGCCGGGTCAGGCGGCGGGGTGGACGGTCATGGGGAGTCCGCCGCGGATCCGCAGCGAGAGCATGGCCTCGGGGACCGAGGGGCGGCCGGGGACGGAGCGGAGGGTGAGGTCGCGGGTGAGCAGGGCGGTGACGAACACGGCTTCGAGCATGCCGAGGTTGCTGCCGACGCAGAAGCGGGGTCCGGCGCCGAAGGGGAGGTAGGCGTAGCGGGGGCGGTCGGCGACCCGGGCGGGTTCGAAGCGGTCGGGGTCGAAGCGTTCGGGTTCGTCCCACAGGGCCGGGTTGCGGTGGAGGATGTAGGGGGAGATCAGGACGTCGGCGCCGGCGCTGACGTGGTAGCCGCCGACGGTGTCGTGGTTCTGGGCGACGCGGGGCAGGACCCAGACCGGCGGGTGCAGGCGCATGGCCTCCTGGACGACGCGGGTGGTGTAGGTGAGGGTGTGCAGGTCGTCGGCGGTGGGGGTGCGGTCGCCGAGGACGCGGCGGGCCTCCTCGCGGACCCGGTCGCGGATGGCGGGGTTGCGTTCGAGGTGGTGGAGGGTCCAGCCGAGGGTGCTGGCGGTGGTCTCGTGCCCGGCGAGGAGCAGGGTGACGAGTTCGGCGCGGAGCCGGTCGCGGGCGGCCTCGGGGTTGTTGTGGGTGCGGGCGGCGGTGATCATGCGGGCGAGGGCGTCGTCGGCGTCGTCGTGGCCGTCGCGCAGGCGGGCGGTGCGGTCGGCGATCAGGAGGTCGGCGACGCGGTGGAGTTCGCGCCGGCCGCGGCGGAAGCGGAGCTGGCCGGGGAGGGGGATCCAGGAGGGGACCAGGTTCTGGGTGACCATTTCGAACATGGCCTGGTCCTGGACGTCCTCGAAGGCGGGGGCGACGGAGTCGTATCCGCCGAGTTCGGTGTCGAGGAGGGTGCGGCCCAGGACGCCGAGGGTGAGTGCGGTGACCTCGTGGAGGATGTCGACGGGGGCGCCGCCCTCGTGGCCGCGCAGGGCGGCGACGAGTTTGGCGGCTTCCTCGGCGACGGCGTCGGCCTGGCGGGCGATGCGTCCGGGTTTGAAGGAGGGCCGGACGTTGACGCGCTGGGTGTGCCAGGTCGCGCCGTCGCTGGTGAGCAGGCCGTCGCCGAGGACGCGGCGGGCCTGCACCAGGCCGATGCCCTTGTGGTAGTTGTCGCTGTTGTCGGCGAGTACGTGTTTGGCGTAGTCGGGCCGGTTGAAGATGTAGAGCTTCTTGGGGCCCATGGAGACCCGGACCGCGTCGCCGAGGGCGGCGGCGTCGCGCATCATGGCGAGCCGGTCCGCGGCGAGTTTCCGCAGCAGTCCGGGGAGGGCCGACGGCGGTGGTCCGGGCGGGTGGATCCTGATGTCGGGCCGGCGGGTTCTCATGCGGCTCTGCCCTGCGCGCGGCCGGGTTCGCGGGGGCTGAGGGCGGGTCTGCCGAACCGTCCGCCGTGGAAGAGCAGGGCTCCGCGGGCGGGTTCCTGGGCGGCGGCGATGATCCGGCCGAGGAAGATGGTGTGGTCGCCGGCGTCGTGGACGCGCCATTTCTCGCATTCGAAGTGGGCGGCGGCGCCGGTGATCAGGGGTGCTCCGTCGAGGCGGCCGGGGTGGTGGGCGACGGTGTCGAACTGGCCGGTGCCCACGGGCCGGGAGTGGTCGGCGAAGTGGCGGGCGATGTCCTCCTGGCCGGTGCCGAGGACGGAGACGCAGAAGCCGGCCGACAGCTGGAGGCTGCGGTGCATGTCGGCGTCGTTGTCGACGCAGACGAGCAGGAGCGGGGGTGCGAGGGAGACGGAGGTGAAGGAGTTGGCGGTCATGCCGCGGGGGACGGGGCCGCCGACGGTGACGACGGTGACGCCGGTGGCGAAGGTGCCGAGGGCGGCGCGCAGGGCGCGGCGGTCGTCGGGGTCGACGCGTTCGGCGGCGGGGACGGCGTGGGCGGTGCGCGGGCTCATGCGGCCCTCCCGGCGAGGGTCAGGCCGCGGCCGGTGCGCCCGCCGAGGGCGCGGACCAGGTCCGCGGGGATGGGTGCGGGGCGGGCGGTGCCGTCCTCGGTGCTGAGACAGGCCAGGCGCTGGCTGCCGCGGGCGACGAGGGTCTCGGCGCCGCCGGGGCCGATTCTGATGTGGTCGAAGCCGAGGTCGAGCCGGCTGTGGCCGGGTTCGGCGGAGCTCAGGCGTACGCAGATCTCGTCCAGTGCGGCGACGGGTGCGAGGAGTTCGCAGGTCAGCTGCTGGGTGAACAGGCGCAGTGGGCCGGTGGGCGCTTCCTCGCACTGGTGGCCGAGGAGGCCGGGGGCGTACTGGCTGAGGAAGAGTTCGCGGCAGCGGTCCTGCCAGCGCAGGAAGCCGACGTGGTCGGCGCAGCCGGAGAGGTCGGTCTCGGCGAAGGCGACCCGGTGGCGGAGTTCGAAGTGGAGGGGGCGTGTGTCGGTCATGGCCTGGGCCGTCCTTCGGTGGAGGTGGTGCCGGTGAGCACGGCGAAGACTCCGGTGCGGAGCGCTTCGACGCGGACGCCTCCCGCGGCGGGGGTGCCGGCGGGGTGGGCGGGGTGGCGCAGCCGGGTGACGAAGGTGGCGATGCGGAGGTCTCCGGCGGTGAGGACCACCCAGTTCGGCTTGGTGCCGGGGGTGAGGGTGAGCGGGGTGTCGGCGCCGGCGCCGGCCTTGCGGAGGCATTCGAGTGCGCTCCACACGCGGGTGGCGGCGGTGTCGGGGCTCTCGCCGGTCTCCCGGGCGATGAGGGCGGCCAGTGGTTCGCAGCCGCCGAGCAGGCCCTGCCATTCCTCGGGGGTGCGGCTGGTGACGGGTTCGACGTCGCAGGCGACGGCCGCGTCGGAGTGTTCGGGGCCGGCGACGGCGAGGGTCACGCCCATGCCGTGGGCGGCCGACACGCGGCGTCCGGCGGCGGGTTCGGGGCGGCCGTCGGGGCGCCGGGTGACGGTGACGGGCAGGCCCAGGGCGCGCTGGATGGCGGCCGAGGTGCCGGCCCTGCGGTCGTCGGCGGTGTTCGGCGGGCCGGCCGGGGCGGGTTCCACGGCGACGGCGATCTTTGTCGGGAGCACGTCTTCCAGGGCCCTTTCCAGGTGGTTGCCGAGCAGGGCGGGTACCCACGGTCCGGTGCCGTCGGTGGTGCGGACGGCGTGGAGGGTGAGTCCTTCCCAGCGTTCGACGACGGTGCCGTCGGGGGTGCGGACGGCGATGTCGTACACGTACATGTCGCCGTCGCTGAAGCGTTCGGTGGCGCAGTAGCGCAGTTCACCGGGTTCGGCGTCGGAGGCGGCGAGCGGGTGGAGGCGGTCGATGCCGGACGGCAGGAGGGTGGCGTCGGGGACGCAGACCTGGTTGCCGTGCATCAGGGCGTCGCGCATGCCGGGGTCGGCGAGGAGGAGCCGGCCGGGGAGGTATCCGGCGAACCAGTCGGTGCCCTCGACGACGGCGACGTCGGCGTCGACGTCGCGGGCGGCGGCCCGGTGGAAGCGGCGCAGGCGCTGGAAGCGGGCGCCCTGGAAGAGGACGGAGCCGTAGAGGTCGGCGGCGGGGTCCAGGGGGGCGGGCGGGACGCCGTCGGGGACCGTGTCCGGGGGTCCCTGGGGGATGTCGGCGGGGGCGTAGAGGAGGCGGGCGCGGAAGTGTTCCGCGGCGAATCCGGTCTCCTCGGCGTGGATGGCGACGTCGACGGTGTCGGGTGCGGTGACGGTGGCGGCGATCCGGATGCGGGTGGCGCCGTTGGCGGGGGCGAGGATGGGGCGCAGGAAGCGGGCGTTCTCGATGACGGGCGGGGTGCCCCAGCCGGTGGCGGCGGAGGCGACCTGGACCATGGCCTCCATGCCGAGGACGGCGGGCAGGAGCAGGTTGCCGTCGAGGAGGTGGTCGGCGAGGTAGGAGTCGGTGCCGGCGTTGAGTTCGACCTCGGTGACGAGTTCGACGCCGTGGTAGCGGATCAGGGGGGTGCCGGTGAAGCGGAGCAGGGGCAGCGGGGGCAGTTCGCGGCGTACGGTCTCGATGCCTTCGGTGCGTCCGCTGATGACGGTGGTGACGGGGGCGTCGGGGTCGCTGATGAGGCGCAGCAGGATGTCGATGCCCTGGTCGGGGGTGACGGGGGTGATGCCCTCGCGGGCGAGGGATTCGACGACGGCGAGTTTCTCGCCCATGCCGACGCCGGACCAGACGGACCATTCCAGGCACAGGGCGCGGCAGCCGGGGTTGTCGCGTCCGACTTGTTCGGTGAGGTCGGCGAGCCATTCGTTGGCGGTGGCGTAGTGGGCCTCGCCGCGCAGTCCGGCCCGGCCGATGATGCTGCCGAAGGTGACGAGGAGTTTGAGGTTGCCGGTGCCGACGGTGTCGAGGACGGTGCGCAGTCCGTCGACCTTGGGGGCGAAGGTGCGCCGGAAGTCGTCGCCGGTCAGGGTGGTGAGGGGGGCGGGTTCGTTGCGTCCGGCGCCGTGCAGGACGGCGGTGACGGGGCCGAGGGCGTCGGTGAGTTCGGCGATGGCGGCGGCGGTGCGGGCGGGGTCGGTGACGTCGGCGCGGGCGTAGCGGACGGTGGCGCCGCTGTCGGTCATGCGGCGCAGGTTGTCGCCGAGGGTCTGGTCCTCGGCGGGGTCGGCGCGGCCGAGGAGGGCGAGGCGCGCGCCGGTGGCGCGGGCGATGGCCAGGGCGGATTCGGCGGTGATGCCCTTGCCGCCGCCGGTGACGAGGAGGACGTCGGAGGCGTCCAGGACGTGTTCGGTGCGTTCGGCGCGGATGGGCAGGGCGCCGAGGGTGGGGATGCGGCGGGTGCCGTCGCTGTCGTGGTGGGCCTCGGTGAAGCGGGTGGTGGCGGCGACCTCGGCGGTGACGGCGGGGATGGCTTCGGGGACGGGGGCGGTGTGGACGATGGTGGTGCGCAGGTGGGGTGCTTCGAGGTGGAGGGTTTTGGCGAGTCCGGCGGCGCCGGGGCCGTGCTGGACGAGGACGAAGCGGCCCTCGCGGTGTCCGGTGAGGGCGGCTTTGGCGCCGTTGAGGGCGTGTTCGGTGTCGGCGGGGGTCGCGCCGGGGGGCAGGCAGACCAGGACGCCGGGGCCGGTGGGGGTGTTCTGAAGGGCGCGGTGGAGGTCGTGGGCGAAGGTGTGGCCGGGGGTGGTGAACAGCTGCCAGGAGGCGCCGGGGCCGGTGGGTGCGGGGCCGGTGGCGGGGAGGGGTTCGGGTTCGAGGCGTACGGCGAAGGGGCGGACCCAGGCGGCGGCGCCGGTGACGGTGGCGGCGGGTGCGGCGGGGCCGGATCCGGCGGTGCCGGCGAGGGTGTCGAGTGCCTCGGCGAGCTGGGCGAGGGTCGCGGTGGCGAAGTTGGTGGGTACGTGGGCGGCGGCGATCCCGAGGCGGGTGGCGGCCTGGTTGACGAGCTGGCCGACGGTGATGGAGCTCATGTGGAGGTCGTCGAGGAGGCTGGAGTCGTCGGCGACGAGCTCGGGCGGGAGTTCGGCGCGTTCGGCGACGAGGGTGCGCAGGACGTCGAGTGCGCTCTCGGTGCCGGGGGTCTCGGCGGGGCCGGTGTCCGGGGTGCCGGGGGTCTCCTCGCGGGGGGCGGGGGTGTGGGGCAGGCCGGTGACGGGGGCCGCTTCGCAGGGGCTGGAGAAGAAGGAGAAGGTGGCGTCGGTCTCCAGGGGGCGGGTGAGCCGGTCGCGGAAGAGGCGCTCGTGGATGAGCGGGGCTCCGGCGGCGTGGGCGGCGGCGACGGCCTGGAGGAGGGGGGTGATGGATTCGTCGTCGGTGTTGAGGGCGATGGCGGGGACGGTGGTGGCCGCCGCCGCGAGGGTGGACAGGACGCGGCCGGGGCCGACTTCGATGAACAGGTCGGTGTCGGCGGCGGCGGTGCGCACGGCCTGGGTGAACAGGACCGGGTCGGTGATCTGGCGGCGCAGGAGTTTGGGCAGGTCGCTGTCGGGGGGAAGGTCCTCGCCGGTGACGGTGGAGACGATCCGGCGGCCGACGCCGGTGAAGGGGACGGTGGTGAGCCATTCGCCGAAGGCGTCGGCGGCGGGGGCGACCAGGGGTGAGTGGAAGGCGTGCGAGACCGCGAGGCGGGTGCAGGTGATGCCGGCGTCGGCGGCGCGGGAGGCGGCTTCGGCGATGGCGTCGCCGGTGCCGGCGATGACGGTCTGCCGGGGGCCGTTGAATCCGGCGATGACGACGGGCAGGCCCTCGGTGAGGGTGGTGGCCTGTTCGGGGGAGGCGGCCAGGGAGGCCATGGTGCCCGAGGAGCTGTGGTCGGCCATCGTCTTGCCGCGGACCCGGGCGGTTTCGAGGAGTCCGGCGCTGTCGAGGGCGCCGGCCCAGTGCAGGGCGGAGAGTTCGCCGAGGCTGTGGCCGACGGCGACATCGGCTTCGATGCCGAGGGCGTCCAGGACGCGCAGGGCGGCGGTGGAGCCGGTGACGATGCGGGGCTGGGCGAGGGAGGTGGCCACCATGTCGCCGGAGGCGGGCAGGGCGGCGCGGTCCCAGACCTCGGCGGCTTCGGTGAAGCGGCGGCGCAGGGCGCCGCCTCCGGTGCCCTTGCCGGAGCCCTGGCCGGGGAAGAGGAATCCGATCCGGGCGGGTCCGGCGGGGTGTCCGAGGAAGGCGCGGCCGTCGGGGGCGGTGTGGGTGGTCTCCCCCGCCCCGGCGAGGTCGGCGAGGCGGGTGAGGCGGGTCTCGGCGTCCTGGGGGGAGGTGACGACGGCGGCGGCGCGGTGGGGCAGTTCGCGCAGTTCGCGCTGGAGGGTGGCGGCGAGGTCGGCGAGCTGGGCGTAGGAGAGCCGGCCGGCGAAGGCGGCGATCTCGGTGAGGCGTTCGCTCAGGGCCTCGGGCGAGGGGGCGTCGAGGAGCAGGACTTCGGCGTCCTGGAGGGAGCCGGCGAGGGTGGTGGTGCGCCGGGAGGGCGGGGTGCGGCGGGCGGGCGGGGTGCGGTCGATGGTGACGTGGGTGTTGATGCCGCCGAATCCCATGGCGGTGACGGAGGCGCGCAGGGGGACGCCGTCGGGCCATGGTTCGGCCTTGCGCAGGACCCGCAGGCTGTTCTGTCCGTTGGTGAGGAGTTCGTGGGGGTCGACGCAGCCGATCGCGGGCGGCAGGACGGCGGCGTCGACGGCGAGGGTGGCCTTGATGAGTCCGGCGACCCCGGCGGCGGCCTTGGTGTGGCCGATCATGCCCTTGACGGAGCTGATGGCGGCGGCGGGGGCGGTGGGGTCGGCCAGGGCTCGGGCACCGATGATGGCTTCGAGTTCGGTGGCGTCGCCGACGGCGGTGCCGGTGCCGTGGCCCTCGAAGAGGCCGACGGTCTCGATGCCGTATCCGGCGCGTTCGTAGGCCCGGCTCATGGCGAGGCGGTAGCCGCTGACCTCGGGGCGGGTGATGCCGCCCTGGCCGTCGGAGGAGATGCCCCAGCCGGCGATGGTGGCGTAGATCCGCCGTCCGGCGGCGAGGGCGTCCTCCTCGCGCATGAGGACGACCATGCCGCAGCCCTCGCCGGGCCAGAAGCCGTTGGAGCCGCGGTCGTAGAGCCGCATCTCCTTGCGTGCGAGGGCGCCGGTCTTGGCGAAGCCGATGATCTCGAAGGGGTCGATGGAGAGGTCGACGCCGCCGGCGACGGCGAGGTCGAGGTCGCCGGAGAGGAGGGACGTGGCGGCGGTGGTGACGGAGAGGAGGGAGGAGGAGCAGGCTCCGTCGACGGTGTAGCCGCCGCCGTTGAGGTCGAAGTGGTTGCAGATGCGGCCGGCGATGGTGTTGGAGAGGCCGCCGGCGAGGGAGTCCTCGTCGATGGGCGGGAAGGGCTGTTTGTAGGAGTGTTCGACGCCTTCGAGGAATTCGGTGAGGCGGCTGTCGTCCCATTCCTGTTCGCGCAGGGCGGCGGCGAGGACGCGGCGTACGTAGGGCCAGCGCAGCCGCATCACGTTGGCGCGGGAGAATTCGCCGGTGAGGGTGTTGCCGACGACGACTCCGGTGCGTTCTCTGGGGAGTTTGTCGCCGGCGGGGAAGCCGGCGTCGGCGAGGGCGCGGCCGGCGGTGTCGAGGGCGAGCCAGTGGGTGAGGTCGGTGGAGCGGTAGGTGCTGCCGGCGATGCGGTGGGCGACGCGGTCGAATTCCCAGCCGTCGATGACGGCGGCGTTGCGGGCGTAGAAGCGGTCGGGGACGGTGGGGTCGGGGTCGTAGTAGTCGTCGAGCCGCATGCGGGTGTCGGGGAGGCGGCGGAAGGCGCGGCGTCCGGCGACGGCGTTCTCCCACAGTTCCCGGTGGGTGGTGGCGTCGGGGTAGCGGGCGGCGATGCCGACGATGGCGATTCTGTTCATACCGGGAGTACCGCCTTCTTGTCCTTGGCAGCGCGTTGTGCGGCGCACTTGCCGTGCTGGCAGGTTCCCGCGGTGCACGCGTCGGCGGCCGGGAGGCGCAGGGTGGCCGGGACGGGCGGCCGGGTGCCGGCCGCGGCGGGGGCGGGTGCCGCGGGCGCGGGGGCCGGGGAGGGGACCGCGGTGAGGTGTTCGGCGGGGCGGGCGGCCGGGGCTGTGGCCGGCGGGGCGGCGGCGCGCTGCTTGGCGAGGCGGTCCAGGCCCCAGAGGTAGCCGCCGCGGATCAGGCAGACCAGGGCGGTGGCGAAGAAGATGCCGTAGGCGATGTTGAGGGCGGTGAGGAGGCCGTACATGGCGGCGACGCCGCCGCCGAAGGCGATCTGGGAGCCGCGGCGGGAGGGGGAGGTGCCGGGGTCGGTGATCATGTAGTTGGTGAAGAGGATGAACGCGGTGCCGGTCATCATGCCGAGTCCGGCGAGGATGGAGACGTCCATCGTCCAGCCGCGGATGACGGCTTGGAGGGCGAAGCCGCCGAGCCAGCCGGCGATCAGCCACATGCGGCCGGTGAGTTTGGCGTTCAGCAGGGTGCCGAGGGTGATGATGATCAGCGGCAGGACCCAGTCGGCGGGGCCGTAGAGGTACTCGGTGAAGTGGTAGGGCGGGGCGATGCTGGCCCAGGGGAAGAGCAGCAGGATGATGGTGATGCCGAAGTTCGAGGGGTTCATGTAGTGCCGCATGCGTCCCTTGAGCGGGGAGCGGAGCACCCATTTGGCGCCCACCGCGACGACGACGCCGAAGACCATGACCCAGATGCGGTCGTTGACATAGGTGAGCATGTTGACGGCGAGGCCGGTGATGTGGGCGGGGAGGAGGAACTCCACCAGTCCCTTGCGTCCGCCTCCGGCGTAGCGGGGGGTGCGGTTCTCGCCCCGGGCGCTGATGGCCTCCAGGACGATCTCGGTGAGGTAGGCGGTCAGCACGGCGACGAAGGGCCAGAGCCAGGCCTGTTCGAAGCCGAGGACGGTGTATCCGAGGATGTTCAGGACGGAGATGGAGATCGCGAACCGGCGCAGCGCGGCGATGACCTTGGCGTCGTGCCGGGGCGGGGCGGGTTTGCGGGTGGTGGGGGGCATGGTCACTTCTCCTTGGCCGCGGCGGTGAGCTCGAGTGCGTGCCGGCCGGGTGCCAGCCGCAGGTCCTGGCTGCGGGCCACGCCGGTGCGGTCGCGCCAGGTCAGCTGGACCTGGACGGGGCCTTCGGCGTCGCCGAGGCCGAGGTGGATCTCGTGGCTGCGCTTGCCGGAGTGGCCGCTGCCGCCGTCGACGCGGCCCAGCAGGGTGGTGCCGTCGGGGAGGGTGGCGGTGGCCTGGGCGCCGATGACCGGGGATCCGGTGGCGTCGGTGAGGCTCAGGTCCAGGGAGCGGTTGCCGGAGGGGCTCTGGTTGTGGTGGAAGACGGGGGCGTCCCACTGGCGGGCGACGACGAGGTCGAGGCGTCCGTCGCCGTCGGCGTCGCCGGTGGCGAGGCCGCGGGTGGGGACGGGGACGCCGATGCCGAGGGGTTTGGCCAGGTTGCTGTAGGAGCCGTCGTCGTTCTTGGCGAAGAAGCGCAGGAACTGGTCGCCGGCGAGGTCGTCGCCCTCCACGACGTTGGGCCAGAAGGAGGGGTGGCGGACGAGCTGGTCATTGGCGGTGGCCAGTTCCTGGAGCTGGACCCAGCGGCTGCGCTTGCCCTTGACGAAGCCGGTGGCCTGGGTGATCTCCTGGGTGCCGTCGTTGTCGAAGTCGCCCATCTTCACGTCCCAGCCCCAGCCGGACCAGGCGAGGCTCAGGGGTGCGCTGCGGTCCTCGAAGGGGGCGACTCCCTCGCCGAGGCTGGTGCGCAGGCTCGCCTTGTCGCGGGCGGTGTTGATGAAGGCGAAGTTGGACTCCTGGATGCCGAAGGAGGTGGTGATGTTGGAGACGAAGGCGTCGTGGAGTCCGTCGTTGTCGAGGTCGCCGAAGTCGACGCCCATGCCCTTGAAGGAGCTGCGTCCCATCTCCTTGGACTTGGGGGTCAGGGCGGTGTGGTCGGCCTTGACCTCGGTGAAGGAGAACTTCCCCGGGCGGGAGCGGTTGTGGAGCAGGGCGGAGGTGCCGAAGTCGTGGGCGAGGTAGAGCTCGGGCCGGACATCGCCGTCGAGGTCGGTGGCGGAGACACCGAGGGTCCAGCCGCGCGAGATGTTCTTCGGGAGGGCGCCGGGGACCTCGGTGAAGCCGCGGGGGGTCCAGCGGAAGAAGTGGCCGCCGCCGCCGTTCTGGGCGTGGGAGAGGGAGTCGTTCATGGTGACGCCGCCGTCCTGGGTGTCGTCCAGGAGCGGGCTGTCGGGGAAGTAGTTCCCGATGAAGATGTCGTTGTGGCCGTCGCCGTCGAAGTCGGCGACGGTGGCGGTGTTGGAGTTCCACAGCGGGCCGGTGTAGAGGGAGCCGCCGTTGCCGGGGATGAGCTCGACGGGTTCGTAGCACTCGGGCCCGAGGGGCATCTTCTTGTCCCAGGCTTCTTTCTTGACCTGGAAGATGACGGGGGTGCGGCCCCAGTAGTAGACGAGGAGGTCGGTGGCGCCGTCCTCGTTGAAGTCGCCGGGTACGCAGCCCATGGGTGCGGTGATGTCGTTCTCCGGCAGGGGCGCGGGGTCGAGCGCGAAGGGCTGGTAAGTGGCGCCGGGGCGGCCCTTGACGGGGGCGGGGGTGACGACGACCTGGTCGATCCGCGGGTCGGTGATGCACAGGTCGTTGGCGAGGCGGTCGCCGTCGAGGTCGTTCATGGCGACCGCGGCGCCGACGGAGGATATCCAGCCCTCGATGTGTTTGTATGCCTTGTTGACTTTGCGGACGGTCTGCTGCCGGAATCCGGCGGGCATGGCTATCGATGTGGATTCGAAGGCGAATTGCCCGGCGAGGCGCCGGTCGTCGGCTGCGGACTGCTCGGCCGGTTTCACCGCGTAGAAAAGGCTCACCATGAGGGTGAGTGCGACAATTCCCGGCGCTTGTTTCCGCAGCCAGGTGATGGGGTGCGTCATGCGCCGGCTCCGTTCTGTGCGTACAGGGGGACGGTGATGGTGGCGGCGATCTGGCGGCGCCAGGTCTCGAAGGCGGGGGTGTCGCCGCCGTCGCAGTGGGCGGGGCGCAGGTCGCGGCAGACGGCGGCGGCGTTCTCGGGGGTGCGTCCGCCGCACAGGACGCGGGCGGCCATGCGGGTGTGGTCGATGGTGGTGCCGGCCTTGACGCGGGCCTCGGAGGCGAAGGCGGAGCCCTGGGCCAGGTTCGGCAGATGGGGTCCGGCCAGAGCGGCGAATCGTTTCAGCTCGTTCTCGTCGGCGCTGCCGGCATAGGTGCAGGCGAGCCCGGATCCGGCCCACAGATCGCCGTGGCGGTCCTCGGGGAAGGCCCCGATCAGTCCGGCGACCACGTCGGGGTCGGTGCCGCCGACGAACCACAGGGCGCGGCCGATGCCCTGGTCGATGACGCGGGCGCTGTAGGCGTCGGTGCCGCCGGCCCAGTGGAAGGGGTGTGCGGGGTGGGGGTTGCGGACATGGCTGTCGGTGTGGAAGTAGGCCTGGTGGAAGCCGTATCCGTCCAGGATCAGCCAGCGCAGCACCGGGTCGGTGGCGGCGATGTCGGGCCACAGGAAGCGGGGCAGGCGGGCCATGGCCCAGCCGATGCCGACGTAGATCATGTAGTCGTGGCGGGCGCCCTCGCCCTCCAGCAGGCCGGTGAGCCGCTTGCTGCCGCCGGTCAGCGAGTCGAGCATGACGGCGCCCATGCCGGCGCCCTCGTAGGCGAAGCCGCGGTGGGCGACCGGGACGGTCTCCAGCCATTCCTCGGCCTCGGCCGCGGAGCGGGCCTCGACCGCGTAGGCGTATCCCTGGAGAAAGGTCGCGCCCACGGTTTCGAGCTGGTGTTTGGCCGCCGGGTCCTTGACATGGAATCCGCGCGTTTCCAGCTGCGTTTCCCGGACATTGGGTGTGAGGACTCGGCGCCTCAGCGCACGCAAGATGGACACGTATTAAACCGCCCCTCATACACGTTCCCTGGAATTTCCCTATATGATTTTCGAATCTCCCAACAGGGCGCCGGAGGCGTCCACTTCAGGAGTGCTCGGACAGATCCGCGAATTGGTGTTCACGCACCGAGCGGCGCCACAGTTCGTAGGTGGGCTCGGTGGTGCCGGGACGGATGGCGGGGGCCCGGTCGTCGGCGAGGCGGGCCGCGTCCTCGACGGTGAGGCCGGCCAGCGCGTGCACGGCGGTGCGGGTGTGGCCGGGAACGGTGCCGGAGAAGTGGCGGGCCTTGGCGGCGAAGACGGAGCCCTGGGCCGCCTCGGCCCGGTGGGCGCCGGCGGCGGTGCGCAGGGCGGCGAGGTCGGCGGGGGTGGAGGCGCCGGCGAAGGTGGCGGCGAGACCGATGCCGGACCACAGATCGGGGCGGCGGGCGGCGGCGAACCTGCCGACGGCGGCGGCGACCTGGTCGGTGCGGGCGCCGTTGATGAACCACAGGGCGCGTCCGATGCCCTGGTCCACGGCGCGCCGGAAGTAGTCCGCGTGGCCGTCCCAGGGGTAGGGGTTGTCCAGCCGCTGCTCCTCGACCCAGCGCCGGGGGTCGAAGTAGGCGCGGTCGAAGCCGTATCCGTCGACGGCGAGCCAGCTCATCGGCGGATAGAAGTCGTCGCCGTCGAGCTCGGGCATGATGTTCTTCCACAGCGGGCGGGGCAGCTTGGCCATGGCGAAGCCGATGCCGATGTAGTTGAGGAAGATGTGCGGCCGGCCGGCCCCTTCGAGGAGTTCCCGGGTGCGGCGGCCCCGGCCGGGGCCCATCGCGTCGCGGATGGCGCAGGCCATGGTGGCGCCCTCGTAGGCGAATCCGCGCAGTTCGGCGTCGATCAGGGAGAGCCGGCGCTCGGTCTCGGCGAGGTCGCGTGCCGCGATGCCCCATTCGAAGCCGGTGACGACGGTCTGCGGGATGGTCTCCAGCTGCCGGGTGGCGGCGGTCTCGGTGACGGGGAAACCGCGCCCGGCGAAGCCCACCTCACTCAGTGACGGAGCCATGAGCAGTCTGCGCAGGGCGCCCATTGCCGTTCCCACGGTGTGCCTCCTTCACGCGGCCACCGGGGGTGGTGGCGGAGGCATCATCGTGTGCTGGTACGATCCGGGCGGGCATCTCCCGGCGTGCGCAACGGCACTGCTGTACGGGGGTGTTGTGCCCCCGTGCGCGGCGCGCCGCCCCGCCGTCCGGTCAGCGGATCCGGCGCACCGCCACCTCCTCCTGACGCACCTCGCGGGAGCATTCGTCGCAGTCCAGCCGCACATGCACCCGGCCGTCGCAGCCCAGATGCTCGGCCCGGCGCGGCGGCCCGGCCTCCATCGGCAGATTCCGGTCCCCCCACTGCATCAGCGCGACCACGGCCGTGGTCAGGTCCCGCCCCATCGGGGTGAGCGGGTACTCGTGGCGCACCGGCTTGTCCTGATAGGGCACCCGCTCCATGATCCCGAGATCGACCAGCCGGGCGAGCCGGTTGGTCAGGACATTGCGGGCGATCGGCAGATGTCCGAGGAATCCGTCGAAGCGTTTCACCCCCAGCAGGGCGGAGCGGACGATCAGCAGACTCCAGCGCTCCCCGATCACCTCCAGGGCGCGGGCGAGGGAACAGTCCTGTCCTTCATAGGTCCTTGGCAGCATGGATCCACGGTAGCGCCCTGAGTTGCGTGAAAGGACTCACCGAATGCGCTGTTGTCCGATACCGCAATCGCGAAGAAGACCCCGCGCGGACACGGCTGATGGGATGATTCCCCGGACTCGGACCCGATCGATGGAGGTGCCCGCGATGGGAGCGCAGTTGACGCCCACGTCCCGGCAGAGAAATGGCCTGATCGATTCCCTCAACACCACTCACCACCGAACAGCGCTGCGGGTGTTCCTGTTCATCGTCATCGCGCACTGGGCCGAGCATCTGACCCAGGCCGTGCAGATCTACGTCCTGGGCTGGCCCACCCCCGAGGCCCGGGGCGTGCTCGGTGTGCCCTTCCCGTGGCTGGTGACCTCCGAGTGGATGCACTACGGCTACGCGCTGCTGATGCTCACCGGGTTCCTGCTGCTGATGCCCGGATTCACCGGCCGGTCGGGCACCTGGTGGAAGGCCACCCTCGGTGTCCAGGTGTGGCACCACTTCGAGCATCTGCTGCTGCTCGTCCAGGCGGTGAGCGGAGCCTTCATCGCCGGCAAGGCGGTGCCGACCAGCATCGTCCAGCTCATCGCGCCCCGGGTGGAGCTGCACCTCTTCTACAACGCGCTCGTCACCATCCCGATGGTCATCGCCATGGTGATCCACATGCGGGCCGGGGCCGCCGACGAACGCACCCGCTGCGACTGCGCCCTGACCGCGTGACCCGCGGCCGTGGCCTCCCCCGCGACCGCGCCCCCGTCCGTGTCCCGGCCGGCGTCCGCTCCCCCGGCGCCCCGGCCCCGCCGCACGCGCGGGCCGTCCGGGTTCGTCTCCCTCATCCTGCTGATGAGTGCCTGTCTGCTGCTGTACGTGTCGCTGCCCAATCTGGGCAATGTGTTCCGGGCCGCGACCGCGGACGGCGTCACCGGCACCTTCACCGCGGACCGGCTCAGCTGCTTCTCGCACCCCGGCCACGAGACGTGTGAGTGGTCCGGCACCTTCCGCTCGGCCGGCGGCCTCGCCCCGCGCGAGGACGTCTCGCTGTACGGGACGGGCCGCGAGGGTCTGGCCCGGGGGCAGTCGGTGGCCGCGGTGGATGTCGGCAACCGGGGGCGGGTCTACCGCCCCGGGGGCTCCCACGAGTGGATTTTCACGCTGGCGCTGATGGCCGGCGGATACGGTCTCTTCGCCCTGCTCGCCCGGCGCCATCTGATGCCGCCGCGGCCGGCGAAGGCGGCGGCCGGCCGCGCCTGAGTGGTGCGGGTGGCCCCGGCCGGGCGGGGGATAACGGCCGGGGCCGGGGAGCGGACGGTGGTTCCGGCTCCCCTCCCCCCGAAGGGGGTTGTTCCGCGGGTCCGCCGCCCCTCATGACGGACCCGCGCGGTGAGACGGCCGGGTGTTCAAGGGGGGGCGGAAGCGTGCCGGCGTCTTCAACGCCGGTGTGTGCGGGTCCTGTTCACGTGCTCACCCCGGTGATGTGCCGGGGGTCGGTGTCCTCGGGCGGATCCCACTGGACGGTGTCGCGGATGACGCGGTCGTATCGGCGGTGACCGGTCATCCGCAGGTGGTGCTCCGCCCATGCGGCGATGCCATCGACGGCGAGCCCTTCCGGAGTGACGGGCGGTTCCGCCCCGCACGCCGGGGTGCCGGACACACACGTGATGTGTGCGTCCACCCCGATGGATTCCACCCGCTTCAGCGTCCACAGCACATACCGGAAGCGCCGGGTCATCCCCATGGTGTTCCCGCGCTGCGGACCCTCTGCCGGCTGTTTGCGTTGGCCTCGGCGAGAGCCGCCGAGAGCTGATCGGCGACCGTGGCCGCGCGAACGTCTCCCCTGAGTACTTCCCACTCACACCCGCCGTGAACCGGGCGGAGCCAGATGTGTGTTCCGCATTCGTCCATGACGACACCCACTCGTTTGACGGCGGTGTCGTACGCGAGTGTGCCGGGGGTGAGTTCACCACTCGGACACGCGGTGTGGTCTCCCGCGCGGCCGAGCCGCACCTGTGCGCTTATGAGGACGGCGGGAAGGGGATCGGGGGCGGGCGTGGTGTTGGGGTCGGGGTCGGGGTCGGGGTTCGGGTCGGGGTGGGGGTTGGGGTTGGGGTTGGACACGGTCACTCCTCTCCGTAGCGCTTCCGCTACCAAGTGGTGTCACTGTGGCCCTATAGTGGAGCGCTCCTCAACGTGGCAAAAGAGGAGGAAACATTGGTAAACATCAAGGAGTTACGCCCCGAGAGCAGCCCTGAGGCGGCTTTCGGAGCGCGTTTGCGCAGCTCACGCGAGGCGCACAACTGGACGCAGGATGAGCTTGCCGCGCGGATGGGGTACTCCGGCAGGCACATCTCGGGGGTCGAAACTGGACGTAAACCACCGACTCTCCGCTTTTCGCGTAGTGCTGACGTGGTCTTCGGACTCGAAGAGACCAGCGATACGTTCGAACGCGCGTGGCGCGAGATCCGGCACGGGGCGTTGCTGGAGGGCTTCCCGGAGTACGTCGGGTATGAGGGCCGGGCGGTGGAGATCCGCCTGTTCGAAGTGGGGGTGATCCCCGGGCCGCTTCAGACTCGTGAGTACGCGGCAGCCATTGAGGCGAGCCATGTCAAGCGGGGCTTCAGCACGCCCGAGCAGGCCGACGAGCGAGTGTCGTTCCTGATAGAGCGACAGGCATCACTCACCAAACCCGTACCGCCACTGGTGATTGCCGTCCTGGATGAGAGCTGTATCCGCCGGTGGGTCGGCGGGCCCCGTGTCATGGAGGAACAGCTGCGGCACCTCGCCGAGTTCGCGGAGCAGCCGAACACGTCGCTTCAAATCGCCCCGTTCTCCATGGGAGAGAGGCGCCCCTTCAACCGTTTGGTGAACCTGCTGACACTGGCGGATCGCTCAGTGGTCGCCTATGTCGAGTCCCAGAGCCAGGGATATCTGGACCGTGAGCTCACATCCGTGGTGCCGTTGGTGAGGGCCTACCATCAGCTACAGACAGAAGCCCCCTCGCAAGCGGAATCTGTGGCCATGATCAACCAGGTACGGAAGGGCACGACGTGACGACCGAACCCCTCAACTGGATCAAGTCCTCGCACAGCGGCAGCGGTGGTTCCTGCGTGGAGTGGGCTCCAGGGTACGCGTCCGCCACCGGCGTCGTCCCGGTCCGGGACAGCAAGCGCCCCGGCGGACCGGCCCTCATGGTCTCCCCCACGGCCTTCGCCGGACTCGTGGCCCTCGCCCGGACCGCCGGCCTGTAGTCACCCACCGCAACTCACCGAGCCCCGCGCCCCGTTCACGGAGTCGCGGGGCTCGGGCGTGCGTCACGCCGGGCGTGCCTGCGCCCCGTGCCCGCTCCGCCGGGGAGAGCGGAGACAGGGACGGGGCGCGGGCCGTGCGGGAGGTCAGGCGGTGGCGCTCAGCAGAGGGGGCGCGGAGTGGAGTTCGAGGCGGCTGTAGGCGTAGGCCACCGAGACCAGGGTCATGTGGTGGTGCCAGCCGGGGTAGGAGCGGCCCTCGAAGTCGAGGAGGCCGAATTCGTCCTCCAGGCGCTGGACGGTGGTGCCCGCCTTGCGCTGGAGCTGGGCCAGGGCGACGAGTTCGTCGGTGCGGCGGTGGACCATGTTGGTGAGCCAGAGCCGGGTGGAGCGGCGGCCCGCGTGGTGGCGGACGGCGAAGAGGCGGTAGGTGTGGTGGGGGTTCTGGCGGGCGGCTCTGACCTCGGGGAGGCGGACCAGGCCGGTGACGACGGAGGTGCGGCCGGGCAGGCCCTCGTGGCCGCCGAGGGTGTCGAGCCGGAAGTGGCGTTCGGGTTTGAGCTCGAAGAAGCGCTGTGCCTCGATGGCGGCCGGGAGGGTGCCGCCCGGGTGGGGATGGCGGGCCGGGGGGCGGATGCCGGCGACGACGGGGGTGCGGCCGGGGATGGCGACGACGAAGTCGCGGCCCCGTGAGCTGAGGGCGCGTACCAGGGACGCGGCGCCGGTGGACATGCTCAGGTCGGCGACGATGGGCGGGGAGCTGAGGCGGGTGCCGGAGGCCAGCCGGTCCGCGAGGCCGAGCGCGTGCTGTTCGAAGGGGCGGTTTCCGACGTGGTCCGGGATGCGGGCGCGGGAGCGGCGTTCCTCGTCGGAGGCCCAGGCGCCGGGGAGCAGGAGGCTCCAGTCGACGGGGAAGGCGTCCGTGTCGGTGGCGAGGAACGCCCCGATGCCGACCTGGCAGTTGACGGAGCGTCCGGTGGCGGGGACGAAGCGGCGGTGCACTCCGCAGGAGTGGTCGCCGCGCTTGCGCATGACGGCCGCGTCCAGCACCCATGCCTGGGGTGCGGAGCGGCGTTCCGCCCAGCGCATCAGCTCGGCGCGGGCCGGGCCCCAGTCCCAGGGGCTGGCGTTGACGAACTGGTGCATCGACTGGGACGCCGTCGAGGAGTCCGATACGGTGGCGGCGATGCGCCGCACCGACTTCTTTCCCTCGGTGGTGAGCAGCCCCTGGAGATAGGCCTGGGCCCAGTACCGCTGGTCGGCCCGCGGCAGATGCCCGAATAGCTGCTCGGTGATCACGGAGATGGTTAACCGAGTGCGGGTTGTGTCGTTCGCTGCCATGGCACGGTCCTTCCTGCTGCGTCGGCCAGCCGGGCGCTCAGGATAATTATCGTAGCGGTCGTTCGCTTTTTTTCCAGCCCCGCGACAGCGCGGGACCGTGTCGTCGCAACTTCGGCAACTTCGCGTTGCCTTGGCCGCGCGGGGACCCGGAAGCTGGAGCGGAGCACATCAGGAAGTGCACGGAACAGCGCACCGACCGAGCCGGGGCACATCCCGCCGCGCTTCTGTCTCACGCACTTCGGAGAAGACATGGTGAAGCAGGAGAGGGCGGCCAGGAGCCGCCGTTCCCTCGTGCGGGCGGCCGCCGCGCACTTCGACCGGGACGGCTACGCCGGCACGTCCCTGTCCCAGGTGAGCAAGTCCGCCGGAATCTCCCTGGGCGGGCTGACCTTCCATTTCGCGTCCAAGGCCGAGCTGGCGGAGGCCGTGGAGGAGGAGGGCCGCGCGGCGGCGGGGGCGATGCTGGACCGGGTCGGCGCGCGGTCGGATCCGCCGCTGCGCATGCTGGTCGAGCTGACCCTGGAGCTGACCCGCGAGATCGAGGAGAACGACGCCGTGCGGGCGATGATGCGGCTGGCGCGGGAGCGGCCGGGCGCGCCGCAGTGGTCGGCCGCGTGGCTGCCCGTGGCGCACGATCTGGTCGAACAGGCCCGGGACAAGGGACAGTTGCGCTCGGCGGCGCGCCCCGACGCGGTGGCGGCGCTGGCCGTGCACCTGGTCTCGGGGGCCGAGATGATGTCACGCCGCGCCGCGGGTCCGGACGCCGCGCAGCCGCCGGAGAGCGCGGTCAGTCTGCTGCACCGGATCTGGCGGCTGGTGCTGACGGGCATTCTCACCGACCGGGAGGACATCTCGGAGGTGGTGCCGGAGTGCGTCCCGGAGTGCGTCCCGGAGCTCCGTGCGCCGCCGGAGGCGCGGCGTTCACGATCCGCCGATCCGGCTCTGCCGGCGACGCTCCCCTGACACCGCTCCCCCGTGCCCGGTCCCGCCCCGGGGCGCCGCCCCGGGGGCCCGCCGGCGGCGCGGCGTTCTCCCGGGGGTGCGGGGCGTGGCCCCGGGCGGGCGGGGGCGTTACGCGGCCGTCCAGCCGCCGTCCACGGGCATGGCGGTGCCGGTGACGAAGGACGAGCGGTCGCTGCACAGCCAGGCCGCCGCCTGGGCGACCTCGACCGGTTCCGCCATGCGTTTCTGGAGGGACCGGGTGGTGAAGGCGGCCTCCAGGGCGGGGGTGTCGGCGAGGACCTCGCGCATGAGCTCGGTGAGGGTGCTGCCCACGACCAGGGAGTTGACCCGGATGCCGCGGGGCGCGTACTCGTCGGCGGCGGCCCTGGTCAGGCCGATGACCGCGTGTTTGGCGGCGATGTAGGAGGCGTTGGCGCCGGTGGCGATCACCCCGGCGACGCTGGCGGTGTTGACGATCGAGCCGCCCCCGCCGGCCAGCATGGCGGGGATCTGGTGTTTGAGGCAGTTCCACACGCCGCGCAGATTGATGTCGATGATCTGGTCGAACACCTCGTCGGCGGTCTGGTGGACGGGTGTTCCGGCGGTGGCCCAGCCGGCGTTGTTGAAGGCCCCGTCGAGCCGGCCGTACTGCTCGACGGCGGCGGTCACCACCCGGGCGACGTCGCCGGGGCGGGTGATGTCGCCGGGGACGGCCGCGGACCGGCCGCCGGTGTCCGCGATCTCCTTGACGAGCCGGTCGAGTAAATGGCCACGGCGGGCGGTCATCACCACGGCCGCGCCTTCGGCGGCGAAGAGGCGGGCGGCGGCGGCACCGATGCCGCTGGAGGCGCCCGTAACCATGATGACCTTGTCTTTCAGCATGTCCATGTCGCTGGGCACGTCCTTCACCGGAGCGGGGGCGGGGGCGGGCGGAACGCGGGCGGCGCATCATGCACAGGGGAAAACAAGTCGTTCGTGTTCTGTCGAAGATGGGTTCTATCACAGGGAGCGCGGGCCGGAACAGGGAGCGTGGGCGGGCCCGTTGGCGGTCAGAGCAGCGACTGGCCGCCGTCGACGGTGAGGACGGAGCCGGTGACGTAGGGGTTGGCCATGAGGAACAGCGCGGCGGCGGCCACCTCGTCGGCGGTGCCGAAGCGGCCGAGCGGCAGGTGCCGTCCGGCGGCGGCCACGGCGGCGTCCTCGTCGGTCCCGGGGGCGGCGGGGCCGCCCGGGGCGAGGAGGCGCCGGCGCATCGCGGGGGTGTCCACGGTGCCGGGGCGCAGCACATTGACCCTGATCCGGCGGGGGGCGAGTTCGACGGCGAGCGCGCGGGCCAGTCCCTCGGTCCCGGCGGCGGCGGCGATCATCGCGGCGGTGCCGGGGCGGGGGCGGGCCACCTGGATGCCGGAGAGGTAGGTCAGGGAGCCGCCGGGGGTGAGCCGGTCCGCGGCTGCCCGGGCGACGGCCCAGGCGCCCTGGAGCCGGTCCTCGACGCAGTCGCGCAGGGTTTCCCGGCCGGCCTCGGCCAGCGGGGCGCGGGTGACCGTGCCGGCGGTCACCAGGATGTGGTCCACGGGTCCGGCCGTGTCCAGGATCCGGGCGAGCCGGTCCTCGTCGCGGATGTCGGCGCACAGGGCGGTGACAGCGGCTCCGGGGCCGAGCGATGCGGCCGCGGTCCGCAACCGCGCCTCGTCCCTGGCGATCAGGACGAGGCGGGCGCCGAGGCCGGTGAGCAGCCGGGCGGCGGCGAGGCCGATGCCCGAGCTGCCGCCGGCCAGGAGGACGGTTCGGCCCGCCAGTGCGCTGGTCAGCGGCGGGGTCGGGGGTACGGGCGGAGTCGAGGGTACGGGCGGAGTCGGGGGTACGGGCGGAGTCGAGGGTATGGGCGGGGTCGGGGGTACGGGCGCGGTCACGGCGGCCTCCGGGATACGGCCCGGGGGGACGGTGAGCCCGGTCCGTCCGGCCCGGCGGTGCGGCGGGTCCCGCCCCGGGCCGGTTGCCGCTCGGCGGCTATTTCACCAGAGTCGCCGCCCTGCGGAGACTCACCTTCACGGCCTTTCTGCCGGCTTCGCTGGCGATCGCGGGAATGAGGAGCTCCCACATGTTGACCGTGCGGCGGGGCAGATCGGTCCGCCCGGCGGCCAGGTCGGAGTACAGCTGCATGCCCGTGCAGGCCCCGACGACGAACTCGGCGACCTTGCGCTCGTCGACGAAGTCGCGGAGTTCGCCCCGGTCACGGGCGTCCAGCAGGCACTCCTCCATGATCTTCTTCCAGGCGTCGAACGAGTCGGCGTCGTGGATGCCGAAGCCGCTCTGCTCGACCGCGAGCCGCACGGCGGCCCGGAGGATCTTGTCGGCCTGGAGCTGGTGCGACCAGACGAGCGTGATGTCGACCAGCCGCTGCAAACCGTCGGAGACCAATCGCGGCATGATCGTCTCCGGCTGGGAGTTCATCACCGCGATGGCAAGGGCTTCCTTGTTGGGGAAGTGGAAGTACACCGCGCCGAGCGTGATTCCCGCCCTCTGCATGATTTTCCGCATGCTGGCACCGTGGTAACCGCTTTCGTCGAACACCTCTGCAGCGGCGTAGATGATCGCTTGCCGTGTTTTCAGCGCCCGTTCCTGCTTCAGCTGAGGCTCGCCCACTTCTGCACCTTCTCTCGACAAACAAAGCGAACGCACTTTATTTTACAGTCCAGGCCGATGACCCGTCAGGTCATCACGCCTCACATACGCACGCCAGAGGGGAATGGCATGCTCATCTCGACTGAACGCCCCGCAACAGCACACAGATCTCTCACCACCACCGTCGCCAAGGAGTACGTGCACCGCGCCGCGCTGTCCGACGTCTTTCTGACCGGCTGGTCGACGAGCGGACCCGATGCGTTCACAATCGAGGCCCAATGGCCGCGCCGCCACAGCTTCTACGCCAGCGACAGCGGTCTGTACGATCCGCTGCTGCTGTGCGAGACGATCCGGCAGACGCTGCCGCTTCTCACCCACACCGCCTATGGCGTTCCCTTCGGCCACCAGTTGAGCTGGTCACGCTTCCGCTACGCGGTCAATCCGCATGCGATGCGGGTCGAGCGCACTCCCGCCGAACTCAAGCTCCATGTGAACTGTACGAACATCACCTATCGGCGCGATCTCCCGGTCGCGCTCTCCATGCACTACGAGGTCACCAGGGGTGACAATCTGCTGGCGGTGGCGAGCACCGTCTTCAACTGCCACTCGCCGGCGGTGTACCAGCGGCTGCGGGGAGGCAGGGCCGGTACCCGGGTGTTCTGGGAGATGCCGCGGCCCGGCTCCCCGCTGCCCCCCGAGAGGTGCGGGCGCACCGGCGTCCAGGACGTGGTCCTCTCGCCGTCCTCCGAGCCGGCCCGGTGGCAGCTGCGCGTGGACACCGAACATCCCGTGCTCTTCGACCACCCGGTGGACCATGTCCCGGGGATGCTGCTGCTGGAGGCGGCCCGGCAGGCGGCCCACGCCTGCGCGCCGGACGGCGGCCCGAGGTGGCCCGCGTCCATGAACGTTCACTTCCGGCGGTATGTGGAGTTCTCCAGCCCCTGCTGGATCACCGCGGAGGCGGTGCCCCCGCAGACCGAGGGCCGCGACAAGGGAGTGCGGGTCGACGCGGTGCAGGACGGTGTGCCGGTCTTCGACGCGACCGTCGCCGTGGCGCAGATCGGCTGACGGACCGTACACACGGCGTGCTCTCCGGGAGGTGGCCCGGACGGCACGCCGTGTGTGCTTCCCCGCCGGCCCGCCGGGGGTGTTCCCCGGACACCTCACCGGGGCGGCGGGCGGCCGGCCCCGCGGGGACCGGCGGCCGGGCGGGCACCCTGCGGCGCGCGGCCGGTGTCCCGCGGCGCGCGGCCGGTGTCCCGAATTCCTCATACGGTGCGCCCTTTCCTTCCGGCCCACTCCCCCACTCCTATTCTCACCCGCACTCCGGGGTGTTCATCCATATCCGGGATTGCTCTTTCCCGATGCGCCGGACATCCGGTCCGATGATTTTCCCCAGCCGCCGGCAACCCTCCCTGCACAGGCCCCTATCACCCCGCTGACCTGCTGCTCGACCCTCACTCAACGGTAGATCACATTCCGCTCGAAGCAGGTTCGCGAACCTCCGCCAAACTCCGGGGAATGACAATTCCCGCCCCCTTCCGTCTTTGGTCCGGGGGTATAGTCGGCCGCAATCTGCATAACCGTCAGATTGTTTCTTCCGGCTACGGCGTCAGGAGACTGTATGGCACACACGGACATGGAGATCGCTTTCGACCTCCAGGATCTGGATCTCGGTGACATCACCGTGACGTCCATGCGCGACACGGTCGGGTTCGACGGCGGGCCCATCACCTCGCCCTCGTCCACCTCGTGTTCGGTGTGCAGCAACTGTGTGACCTGCAGCGGCCCGCGCCCGGTCGGCCTGGCCGAAGCGGTGTGACACACCGTCCGTGAACGTCCGTCCCCGGAGACCGGCCCCTGGCTCCCGGCTCCGGGGACGGACCCCGCCCCCTTGCGCCCCCGGGCCGAGTCGACAGGGATCGCCGTGACCACGCTTGCCCCCCTTCACCACGCGGCACCGGCCGCCGCCGGCACTCGCGGGGACACCGGTGTCCCCGCGGCGCGGACGGCCCCGTACGCGCTGGTGCGCGCGACGCTCACCGACCACCCCGCCCAGACGCCGGACGGCGCCGCCTTCCGCGCGGAACTGCGCCGCCTCACCGAGGTGGAGACCCTGCTGGCGGCCCTGCGGCCGGGCCTGGGCGACGCCCTGTACGCGAGCCGCGAGGGGCACGGCGCCGGCTTCCACCGCGAGGTGGTGCTGCCGCTGCGCCGGGCGCTGCACAACGGCCGTCCGGTGCGTCCGGCGCTGGTGGAACGGCTGGGAGAGCTGCCGGCGCGGGTGCCGGGGCTGGGGATCTGGCTGGAGCTGGACCGGCGCAGGAGCGCGGCGCTCGCCCGGCTCGCCGAACGGGCCGAGGGCGCGCTGCGGGCCGAGCGCCGGGCGCTGGCGGAGATCTGCCGCGATCCGTCGCTGCGGCTGGCCATCTCGCTGACCAGCCCCGATCTGCTGCGGGCGGTCGACCGCGCCGGGGCGGGGAACGGCGGGGGGCGGGCGCGCAAGGAGGAGCCGGGGGTGCTGCGGCACGCGCTGCGGTCCTGCACCCGCACCAGTCCGCTCTCCTACTTCACCGCCGTCGGCTGGGGCCCGCTGGACGGCGGGCCGGAGGGTGCCGGGGCGCCGCCCGGTCCGGCGGGGGTGCGGGCGGTGGTCCGGACGAGCCAGACCCTGGTGGGCGCGGTGTGGGAGGCGCTGCTGGCGGAGCCGGGGCGGCGGGCGTCGCCGGCGTACCGGATGTGCAGCACGGCGCGGCGGGCGCCGGAGCGGGTGGAACTGGCCCGGATACGGCCGGTGTTCACCGGGGGCCGGTTCACCGGTGCGCGGGAGGACGAGGCCGCGGTGGCGGGAGGTCCGGCGGGCGCGGCGCTGCTGCGGGTGGCGGCGGCGTGCGAGAGGCCCGCGACCCTGGACGAACTGGCCGGTGTGCTCGCCGGGCCGGGCGGCCGGGCGGCGGCGGCGCGGTTTCTGGAACAGCTCGTGGACGCCGGGCTGCTGGTGCCGGCCGCCCCGGTGGACCCGCAGGATCCGGATCCGCTGCCGGGTCTGGCCGGGTGGCTGCGCGGTCCGGCCGCGCTGCCCGGGGACGAGGTGCTGGCCGGCCGGATCGAGGAGATCGCGCGGATGACGGCGGAGTTCGCCGGGGCGGATCCCGTGCGGCGCACCGTGCTGCTGGCCGGGCTGCGGGAGCGGTGGGAGGCGGTGCTGGCGGCGGTGGGTGTGCCGGTGCCCGGCGGGGCGGGCCCGCTGACGGTGCTGACCGAGGATGTGGTGGCCCGGCGTCCGCTGGCGCTGGCGGGTGCCTTCGGGGAGGCCGATCTGCGGGCGCTCGCGGAGGTGTCGGCGGTGGCGGAGGTGTTCGACCCCGGGCATCTGGTGCGGCGGGTGGTGCGGGACCGTTTCGTCGGGCGGTACGGGCCGGGCGGGGTCTGCCGTCATCTGTGGGAGTTCGGTCCGGAGGCGGCCGAGGCTTGGCTGGAGGCGTTCCGCGGCCCGGAGGGCGCGCGGGGCGCCGGGGGGCTGCCGGTGTCGGGGGCGGCGGAGGTGGCCGGGCTGCGTGCGGGGCTCGCGGCGGCGGTGCGGGGCGGGGACGATCCGGACGAGGACGCCGTGCTGTCCGCGGAGGCGGTCGCGGGGCTGGGGCGGCGGCTGCCGCCGTGGATGTCCGGGCGTCCGCTGTCGTACGCGCATTTCGTGCAGCGCGATCCGGGCGGGCTGCTGGTGCTGAACCATGTGTACGGCGGGTGGGGGCGGTTCAGCAGCCGGTTCCTGGACGCGCTGGACCCGGCCGCCGCGCGGGGCATCGCCCGGGAGATCGGGCGGGTGCGGGAGCCGGGGGCGCGGGCCGCGCAGGTGCGTCCGGTCAGCGGGTTCAACGCCAATCTGCATCCGCTGTTCGTCGCGGACGAGATCGGGCCGGACCGGAGCCGGTCGGCGATCGGCGAGGCGGATGTGGAGCTGGTCCACGACGAGGCGAGTGACCAGGTCCGGATCCGGCTGCGGGCGACGGGTGAGCTGATGGATGTGTTCTACGCGGGCCTGCTCGCCCCGATGATGCTGCCGCGCCGGGCGGCGGCGCTGCCGGCCGACCATCCGCACGGGGGCGCCGATTTCGGTGCGCTGGTGCCCGAGTGGGTCACCGATGTGCCGGGCGGCCCGCTGGTGCGCACTCCGCGGCTGCGTTACGGGCGGGTGGTGCTGCGCAGGCGGCGCTGGCGGCTGGCGGCCGGCACGGTCGGGGCGCTGCGGGCGGATCTGGCGGCCGGCGGTGAGGTGCCGGTGGCGGCGGTGGCGCGCTGGCGGGCCCTGCTGGGCCTGCCCGATCAGGTGTTCGTGCATCCGGTGGCGGGCGGGGTGCGGGAGAGCGCGGCGCAGGAGCTGCTGTATCAGGTGGCCCGTCCCAAGCCGCACTTCGCCGATCTGGGCAACGCGCTGCATCTGCGCTGTCTGGGCAAGTGGCTGGCGCGGCACCCGGACGGGGTGATGCTGGAGGAGGCGCTGCCGGCGCCGGGCGGGCGGGATGTGCCGGTGCAGGCGGCGGAGTTCGTGGTGGAGACCTACCGTGCGGGGCGGCGGCCGTGACGCCTGCGGGTGGGGCGCCGGCGGCGGGTGGACTGCTCGCACCGGACGTGCCGGTCGTGCCGGATGCGGTGGATGAGCTGGGGCGGTGGCGGCTGCGGCCGGGGGTGCGGGTCACCGCGCTGCGGGACGGGCTGCATCTGCGGGGGTGGGCCGGCAGCGTCACGCTGGAGGGCAGCGGCGCGCTGCCGGGGCTGTGGCGGCTGGTGGAGGAGGCGCTGCGGACGGACGGCGGGGCGGCGGCGCTGGCCTCGCGCGCTCCGGCGGGCTCCGCGCTGCGGGCCGCGCTGTGCACGCTGATCGGTGGGCTCCGCGCGCACGATCTGCTGGTGGGGAACGCGCCGGTGCCGCGCTCCCCCGCCGCCGGGTGGCTGGGCGCGGCGGCGGAGCGCCCGGAGCGGGCGGCCCGCGCGCTGCGCCGGGCCCGGGTGCGGGTGGAGGGGCCGGAGCCGGGGCCGGGTGGTGCGCTGGCCGGTGCGGCGGTGCGGGCGCTGGAGGGGTGCGGGGTCCGGGCCGCCGCGGTGGCGGGCGGGGAGAGGTGGCTGCTCCTCACCGCGGAGGCCGGGGGCGGGGAGCCGCTGGCGGTGGCCGCCGGGGTCGGCGGGGGTACGGGGTTCGTCACCCCGGCCGGGGATCCGGGGCGGGTCCGGGCGGACGCGGCGGCGCTGGTGGTCCGGCTGCGGATCACCGGCGGTGAGGGTGAGGAAGGCGGGGGCGGGGAGCTGGCCGAGCTGGTGGCGGGGGCGGCGGTGCAGCGGCTGCTCTGCGCGGTCGGCGGGCTGCCCGACCCGGACGGCGGGGAGAGCGGCGGGCGGGTCTCGGTCCTGGTCGCCGACGGCCGTCCGCTGCGGGCGCGTTACCGTCCCTGGACCGGTTCGCGGCCGGCGGCCGGGGGCGGGCCGCTCACTCTGGAGGGGGCGCTGGCCTCGGTGGCGGAGCTCGGTGACGAGCGGGTGGGGGTGCTGGCGCCGCCGCTGCCCGGTTCGCTGCCGCAGCTGCCGGTGGCGCTGGTGGGGTGTGCCTCGGCGGGCGGGGATCTGGTGGCGGGTGCGGTGCGCGCGGATCTGGCGCGGCTGGAGGCGGTGTGCCGGGCGGCCGAACTGCGGCTGGGCGGGGGCCGCGAGGGGGTGGTGGTGGGTGCGGGGGACGCGCATGCGCTGGGCCGGGCGCTGCGCCGGGGCGCGCTGCGCGCGGCCGTCGGCGGCGGGGAGGGAATGACGGATCCGGGGCCGCCGGATCATCCGCAGGCCCGGTACTGGTGGTCGGTGCTGACGGGGCGGCTGGGGGTGGGGGCGCGGCTGTCCGTGGCGCGGCTCGGGCCGGGTGTCTTCCGTGCCGTGGTGGAGGAGGGTGCGGCGGGCGGGCCCGGGGGCCGGGTGCTGGGCCGGGCGGTGGAGGCGACGGCGGCGGACGCGGTGGCGTTCGCGGCGCTGGCCTCGGTCGTGCGGGTGCGGGCGCGGGAGCGTGATCCGGCGGCGCGGTGGATCGCCGCGTCGGGCGGGGCGGTGGCCGCGCTGGCCTCGGCGGGGGTGGAGCGGGCCGGGTGGGAGGACGAGTGCTGGACGGCCGGGTGGCTGGCGGCGGTGGCCGGGCGGGAGTCCGCGCTGCACACCGCGCTCGGGCGGCGGGCCGGGGTGCGGGTGGCGGAGTTCGGGGCGGCGGGGGGCGGCGGGCGGCTGGGGGCCGCCCTGCGGGAGTGCGGTTTCACGGTTCTGGACATTGGCGGAGGCAGCAGGTGAGCGGGCCCGGAGCGGGTGCGGCGGGGGGTGTGGCCGCGGACACGGGTGTGGTGGCCCGGGGCGCGGGAGCGGTCGGGGAGGTGCTCGCCCGGCGCGGGGTGCGGGTGGTGGACGCGGCGGGGGCGCTGGAGGTGCGCGGCGGGGAGCCGGCGGTGGTGGTGCTGGGGCCGGAGTGGACGCTGGGGACGGCCGCGGAGCTGTCGCGGCATGCGCTGGCGCATCCGGTGGTGCTGGTGCCGGTGCGCTGGGACGGGGCGGTGACGGTGGTGGGGCCGGTGCTGCGGCCGGGGGCGGCGGGGTGTCTGTCGTGCACGGAGTACCGGCGGCTGGCCACGATCGGGGGTCGGGTGCCGTGGACGGGTGCGGGGCTGCGGCTGGGCGGCGGGGGGCCCTCCCCCGCGCTGGCCGGGGCGGTGGCGGCGCTGGCCGCGGGGCTGGCGGCGGAGCCCGTGCCGGGTGAGGGGGGCGGGGCGGTGGTGCGGATCGTGCACAGCGGGCGGGCCACCTGGTCCTCGCACGAGTTCCGGCCGCTGGGCGGGTGCGAGGTGTGCGCTCCGCTGCCGCCGGACAGCGCGGAGGCGGCGCGGCCGGGGCGGGTGCCCGCGCCGCTGCCGGATCCGGGTGTGCTGCGCGGGCCCAATCCGCGGACTTCCGCCGCCGGGCTGCGGGCGGAGCTGTGCGACGAGCGGTTCGGCCCGGTCAATGAGGTGGTGCGGGCGGAGGATTCGGTGCACAGCCTGACGTCGGCGTATGTCACCGGCGGGTGGGGGGAGCGGGAGGCCGGTCACGGGCGGGCGGGTGATTTCGCGAGCAGTGAGCGGGTGGCGCTGTTCGAGGGGGTGGAGCGGCTGGCGGGGATGGCGCCGGGCGGGCGGCGGACGGTGCTGCGGGCCTCGTTCGCCGAGCTGGGGCCGGAGCGGGCGGTGGATCCGCGGCGGCTGGGGCTGCCGGATCCGGCTCTCGGGTCCGTGCCCGGCTCGGCGGTCGTGCCCTACCGTCCGGATCTGGTGCTGGACTGGGTGCACGGCTGGTCGCTGACGCGGGAGCGGGCGGTCGCGGTGCCGGAGCATGTGGCGTACTGGGATCCGGCTCCGGACCGGCCGCGGGTGGTGCACGAGACGTCGAGCGGGTGCGGGCTCGGCAACAGCGCGCCGGAGGCGGCGCTGTACGGGCTCTTCGAGGTCGCGGAGCGGGACGCCTTTCTGATGGCCTGGTACGCGCGGACCGCGCTGCGGCGGATCGCGCTGCCGGAGGCGGACGGGGAGACGGGGTGTCTGGCCGACCGGGCGGCGCTGGCGGGTTACCGGCTGACGGTGCTGGACGCGACCAATGACTTCGGTGTTCCCGCGGTCGTGGCGGTCGCCCGGTACGAGGGGGACCGCGGGGCGCCGGCGGTGTTCGTGGCGGCGGGGGCGCACCACGATCCGCGGGTGGCGGTGCGCTCGGCGGTGGCGGAGGTGGTGACCAATGTGTTCAACGCGGCGCGGCGGATGCGGGCGGAGCCCGCGGCGTACGATCCGCGGCGGCTGCGGCGGATGCTGGAGCGGCCGGAGCTGGTGGTGACGCTGGAGGATCATCTGGCCCTGTACAGCCTTCCGGAGGCGGTGCCGCGGGTGGACGCGCTGGTCGGGGGCGGGCCCGAGGTGGGGTGGCGGGAGGCGTGGCCGGGTGCGCCGGAGCCGGTGGCGGATGCCGGGGTGCTGCTGGAGCGGACGGCCGGCCGGCTGGCGGCGGCGGGTCTGGAGGTGATCGTGGTGCGGCAGGAGGAGCGCGGGGTGCGGGAGCGGCTGGGGCTGTTCGCGGCGAAGGTGGTGGTGCCGGGGGCGCTGCCGATGACGTTCGGGCATGTCAACCGGCGGACGCTGGGGCTGTCCCGGCTGCTGGAGGTGCCCTTCCGGCTGGGGCGGGCGGCGGGGGTTCCGCTCCATGGTGATCTGGAGCTGTATCCGCATCCCTTTCCGTGAGGGTCTCCGCCGGGGCGGGGTGCTGGGCGCGGCGGCGGGGACCGGGGGGCGGGGTCAGGCGCCGGGGGTGCGCGGGGGGGCGGGGCGCGCTGTTGTTGAGGCGCTGCCAGGTGCGGTGGACGTCGAGGGCCGCGTCGCGGGCGTCGAGGCGCATGGGGAGCCGGCGCTCGGTGTGGTCCTTGGCGAACTCGGCGTAGAAGGTGTCGAGTTCGAAGTAGGCGCGGTCGTCGGTGTAGTGGGCGGCGTAGTCGTCGCGGCCGGTGAGGAAGACGACTTCGGCGGGTGAGCAGTAGTAGAGGGCGCCCAGGCACATGGGGCAGGGGTGGGCGAGGGCGTAGACGGTGGCGCCGGTGAGGTGTTCGGTGCCGAGGCGGGTGCAGGCGGCGCGGATGGCGAGGATTTCGGCGTGGGCGGTGGGGTCGCCGGTCCGGGTGACGAGGTTGGGGCTCTCGGCGAGGATCTCGCCGTCGCGGACGATGACGCTGGCGAAGGGCCGGCCGCCTTCCTCGACGTTGCGGCGGGCGAGGTCGATGGTGCGCTGGGCGAAGTCGGTGTGCGGTCCGGTCACCGGGGTCGGGGAGGTCACGGGGGTCACGGGGGGGGCTCCTGGGGTGCGGGGGCGGGGGCGGGCGGGATGGCCCGCCCCCGGGCGGGTGGGTCAGAACGGCTTGGTGGGGAGGTACTTGCCGTCCAGGGTGATCACCGCGCGCTCGCCGCCGTCGGGGTCGGCGGTCTTCTTCACGTCGAGCCGGAAGTTGATGGCGCTGATGATGCCGTCGCCGAACTCCTCGTGGATCAGGGCCTTGAGGGTGGTGCCGTAGACCTGGAGCATCTCGTGGAAGCGGTAGATGGTCGGGTCGGTGGAGGGGCGGCTGTCGCCGGTGCCGCGGACCGGGATGGTCCGGAGCAGCGTGACGGCGTCGTCGCCGAGGCCGAGGCGGTCGGCGACGGAGCGGGCGGCCCGCTCGGGCAGGGCGTGCTGGCCGAGGATCGCGGCGGTGACGAAGGCGGTGGAGAGGCCGGTGGGCTCGGCGAGCTCGCGCCAGGTCAGGTCGCGGCGGGTCTTGGCCTCGACGGCGGCGGCGGCGAGGAGGGTGCGGGCGGTGGGGTCGAGCTGTGCGTGGATCACGGGGTGGCTCCTTCGGGTGGGTGGGGGTGGGGACGGGGGTCAGGCGGCCGGGGCGGCGGTGGCGGCGGGGGTGAGTTCGCGGACGGTGCCGGTGGGGATGTCGAAGACCCAGCCGTGCAGGCGGACGGTGCCGCGGGCCAGGGCGCGGGCCACGCTGGGGTGGGTGGCGAGGCTGGCGAGCTGGGCGTGGACATTGGCGCGCACCAGGGCGTCGACCGCGGACTCGCCGGGGGCGGGTGCGGTGCGGGCCGGGGCGGCGTCGGCGTGGCGCAGCCAGCCGGCGACGGAGGGCAGTGCGGTGAGGTCGTGGTGTTCGGCGAGGGCGGTCATGGCGCCGCAGGCGGAGTGGCCGCAGATGACGATGTCGCTGACGCCGAGGACGGCGACGGCGTACTCGATTCCGGCGGCGACGGCGTCCGTGCCGGGGGCGTGGGCGGGGACGAGGTTGCCGGCGGTGCGGATGACGAAGAGCTCGCCGGGGTCCTGCTGGGTGATCAGTTCGGGTACGACGCGGGCGTCGGAGCAGCCGATGAAGAGGGTGGCGGGCCGGTGGGTGGTGGCGAGCCGGCGGAACAGTTCGGCGCGGGCGGGGAAGACGTTCTCGCGGAAGCGGCGGGTTCCCTCGGTGAGGTGGTGCATGGCCTTGTCCTTCGGTCAGGGGTGCCGGTGGGGGCCGACGTCATTCACCATGCATGACCTGTATCTATAGTGTCCAAGACGTGTTGGGCATGGCTGCTATAGGTGTGATCTATAGTTGGTGGTATGGGCCTTGAACTGCGTCATCTGCGGTATCTGCTCGCGGTCGCCGAGCACGGCAGTTTCACCCGTGCCGCCGAGGAGCTGCGGATCTCCCAGCCGACGCTGTCGCAGCAGATCAGGCAGCTGGAGAAGACCCTGGGGGTGCAGCTGCTGGACCGCACCGGGCGCACGGTGCGGCCGACGGACGCCGGGGAGACGTATCTGCGCTACGCGCGCCGTGCCCTGCGGGATCTGGCGGCGGGGCGGCGGGCGGTGCTGGATGTGCAGGATCTGGCCCGGGGCCATCTGCGGCTGGCGATGACGCCCACCTTCACCGCGTATCTGATCGGCCCGCTGGCCGCGGAGTTCCATGCCCGGTATCCGGCGCTGACGCTCGATGTGCGGGAGATGACCCAGGACCGGATCGAGGCGGCGCTGCTGGCGGACGAGCTCGATCTGGGGATCGCGTTCAGCACCGTCCATCTCCCGGGTGTCGAGGGCGGTGATCTGTTCACCGAGACGCTCTCGCTGGTGACGGGCCCGGACCATCCGCGGGCCGGGCGCTCGCGTCCGCTGCCCGCCCGGGAGCTGACGGGGCTGCCACTCGCCCTGCTGAGCGGGGATTTCGCCACCCGGGCCCATATCGACGCCTACTTCGAGGCGCAGCGGGCCCGGCCGCAGGTGGCGGTGGAGGCCAACTCCCTGAGCGCGCTGACCGAGATCGTGCGGCGCACCACGCTGGCCACCGTGCTGCCCGACGCCGTCACCCGGGACCACCCGGGTCTGTGCCCGGTCGCGCTGACTCCCCCGCTGCCCGCCCGCACGGCCAGTGTGCTGCGGCGCGAGAGCGCCTACGCCAGTGCCGCCACGCTCGCCTTCACCCGGCTCGCCCGGCACTGGGCGCGCGAGCATGCGGCCGTGCCCCGGCCGCCGGAGCGGTGAGGCCGGGCGCCGGTTGAGCGGGCCGGGCGCCCGGGGGCGGGCGGGTCACAGATGGCGCAGCGGCGGGGCGGGGGGCGGTCCCAGGGTGGTGGTGCCGGGGGCGGCGCGGTGGCCGAGCCCGGTGCGGTAGGCGTCCAGGGCGGCTTCGGTGCGGCCGTTGCGGCGCAGCAGGTCGCCCAGGAGGCGGCACAGGTCGGCGAGATCGCCGCTGGCGCCGCTGCGTTCGAGCAGGGCCAGGGCCTGGACGTACTGCTCCTCGGCGGATTCGGTGTCGCCCCGGTCCTCGGCGACGAGCCCGAGCAGGCGGTGGGCGCCGGCGGCGTGGACGGCGCCGTGGCGGTCGTCGAGTTCGAGGAGGGCGGTGGCCAGGCCGGCGGCTTCCTCCAGGCGGCCCAGCCGGCGCAGGACGTCGGCGAGTTCGACCTCGACCTGGGCGGCGTAGAGGGAGGCACGTTTGGCGGTGAGCATGTCGCGGGCGGTGCGCAGTTCGGCCTCGGCGGGGGCGAGATCGCCGTTCTGGGCGTGGATGTAGCCGCGCATCCAGTGGCAGTGGGCGAGGTCGGTGCGCATGCGCAGCTGCCGGTAGACGGCCTGGGCCTTGGCGAGGGAGGTGTCGGCGTCGGCGCTGCGGCCCTCGGCGAGGAAGGTGCGGGCGACCTGCCGGTGCATGCCCGCGACCAGGGCGGGATCGCGGACCTGGGGGGCCAGGGCGAGGGCGAGATCGGCGGCGTGTGAGGCGCGGCCGTGGGCGCCCATGTCGATGTAGGGGCCGATCGCCGCGGCGTACAGCATCACGAGCGCCTCGGGGTCGGCGAGGTTGCCCGCGGTGAGTTCGTCGATGGTGGATTCGAGGAGGTAACAGGCGTACCGGAGTTCACCGGCGATGAGATGGGCGAGGGCGCGGCCGCGGATGGCGCGGGCGCGGCGGGGCAGCGGCTGGTCGGCGAGGAGCTGTTCGGCGGCCTCGAAGTGGCGGCGGGCGGTGTCGAGTTCGCCGGTCTCCAGGGCGCAGTCGCCGAGGCCGAGGAGGGCTTCGGCCTGTTCGGGCACGAGGGCGAGGTGTTCGGCGTCGGTGAGCAGGCGCCGGTAGCGGACGGCGGCCTCGTCGGCGGCGCCGGTGGCGAGTTCGTGCTGGGCGTCGGTGAGGGCGAGCCGCAGTTCGGTGGCGAGGTGGGCCGGGCGGCCGGTGGTGAGTTCCTCGAACGAGGTCTCCAGCCGCTGGGCGAAGAAGCGCAGCGCCGCCTCGGAGGGGCGTACTTTGCCCGATTCCAGGGTGGAGACATAGGCGGGTGTGTACGAGGGCTGGGCCAGCTGCCGCTGCGTCAGGCCGCGTTCTTTGCGCAGCCGCTGAACCCGGCGGCCGATCTCGGCCGGCTCGTCCATGGGTACTCCCTGATCGTTGGATGGCTCCCAGTATTCAGTGACGGCAGGGCATTGCGCAGGTCCCGCACACCCACCTAGGTTAAGCGGGCAGTTCAGCATATTTACCAGGCTGCTTAATCTTCTTGTCGTGGAGGGGAATCCCATGCGCGCAGCCCTGCGCCGGGCCATCGCGGCGGCCGGTGTGGCCACCGCCGTCACCGCCGTACTGGCCGCGGCCCCCGGCGCTTCCGCCGCACCGCCGCCGGCGGACGCACCGGGCGCGGTCGAGGTGGAGATACCGGGCCCGGAGAACGGCTCCGCGGCCGGTTCGGGGCATGTGCGGGTGCCCCGGGAGGGTGTGGACGCGCCGCAGGGGCGGCGGCTGCCGGCGCCGCAGCGCGCCCTGGACGGCGAGGTCACCAAGGCGGTCGACGGCGGGGCGACGGCCGACCGGCTGGACATCGTCGTCGTCGGGGACGGCTACACGGCCGCCGAACTGCCGCGGTTCCGCACCGACGCGCGGGAGATATGGGACGAACTGGCCGCGGTCGAGCCGTACACGACCTACCGCAACCTGTTCAACGTCTGGACCGTGGACGCCGTCTCGCGCGAGTCCGGGGTCTCCGGCGACCCGGGCCGGGAGGTCGTCCGGGACACGGCGCTGGGCTCCTACTTCTGGTGCGGTGACATCGAGCGGCTGCTCTGCGTCGACCAGGACAAGGTCGACGGCTATGTCGCCAGGGCTCCCGAGGCGGATCTGGTGATCGTGCTGGCCAACAGCGCCAAGTACGGCGGCGCGGGCTACAACCAGCCCAGCGCGGCCCTGGGGTACGAGGGCATCTCGACCGCCTCGGCGGGCAACGACCGCTCGGGACAGGTCGCGATCCACGAGACCGGGCACTCGCTGGGCAAGCTGGCGGACGAGTACTTCTACCCCGGCTACCCGGGGTACGAGCGGTACACGGGCGCCGAGCCGCAGGACTCCAACATCTCCGTGCTGGGCGCGGACGCCATGGCGGCGCAGCGCGTGAAGTGGCACCGCTGGCTCGGGGAGCCCTCGCCGGACGGCGGCACGGTCGGCGCGTACGAGGGCGGCGGCTACTTCGTCGCGGGCCTCAACCGGCCCACCGAGAACTCGCTGATGCGCTCCACCGGCAAGCCCTTCAACCTGCCCGGTGTCGAGGCGATGATCGCCGGCTTCCACCGCCACGCGGAGATCGCCACCGCGCTGACCCCCACCGACCGCACCCTGCGGGCGCGGCACACCGCGAGGGTGGAGGTGCCCCGGCTGACCGGCGCGGACGGGCGGCAGCTGCGGGTGCGCTGGTATCTGGACGGCAAGGAGCTGAGGAAGGCCGCGGACCGGACCCGGCTGCGGGTCTCGGACCTGACGCCGCGCCTGCTCGATCTGCGCACCCACCGGCTGACGGTGACCGTCGAGGACCGCACGCCCGCGGTCCGCGATCCCCGGACGGCCGACACGATGAAGACCTCGGTGAGCTGGCGGGTCCGCCTCTGAGCGGCGGGGGGCGCGGGACGCGGTGAGGGGCGCGGGACGCGGTGAGGGGCGCGGGACGCGGTGAGGGGCGCGGGACGCGGTGAGGGGCGCGGGACGCGGTGAGGGGCGCGGGACGCGGTGAGGGGCGCGGGACGCGGTGAGGGGCGCGG
>NZ_JBDQQP010000016.1:19533-29818 GCF_039888735.1 Streptomyces sp. CAU 1734 | reverse complement strand
GACGCGGTGAGGGGGCCGGCGCATCCGGGTGGATGCGCCGGCCCCCTCGGCGTCACCGGGTCACCGGGTCACCGGGTCACGGCTGGGGCGTCGGCTCGAAGCCGGGGTCCTCCATCGGGGAGGACTCGAAGGACCCTCCGGGGGCGCCGCCGAAGAGGCCGCCCATCAGCTCGTCCAGGTTCAGCTCGGTGGCGCCGGCCGGGGCCTTGACCTTCGGCGCCTCGCCCATGCGCAGCACCAGGCCGAACTTCTTGACGCCGTCCTTCTTCGCCAGCTTGGCGATGTCGACCGAGACCTCGGTCAGTTCGCCGTTGCGGAGGGTGAAGGAGGCCGCGGCCTTGCGGTCGGGCACCTGCTTCAGGTCCTTGGCGGTGGGCAGCTCCACACCCGGCGGCAGCTGCGCGGCCAGCGGGCGGAGCTCGCCGATCATCGCGGTGACCAGGGTGCGCAGGGAGGCGGTGGCCGTGACGCGCTCGGCGCCGTCCTTGCCGTCCTCGGTGCGGAAGTCGACCTCGCGGGCGATGGTGTCCTTCAGCGCGCCGACGATCTTCTTCTGCGTCTTGGCGTCGAGCACGTCGTCGAGCTTCTCCGGCTTCGGGGCACCCGCGCCGGCCGGCTCGTCGAACTGCTCGGTGAACTTCTCGAGGTCCTTCATGGAGACCTTGACCCACTCGCCCTTGAGGGCGCCCTCCAGCGCCTCGGCGCCCGGGGGCAGGTCCGCGGGGGACGGCATCGGGCTGCCCATCAGCTTCCCGAAGGACTCCAGGTCGGCACGGTAGTAGGTGGTGTCACCCACCATGCGGTACTCGGCCTGGGCACCCTGCGGGCCGGTGATCTTGACGGCCGCGGCGGTGATGTCCTTCTCGCCGGACTCGGTGAGCGGCTTGCGCGAGTGCAGGGAGAAGGAGACCCGGCCGTCGGTGAACAGCTCGGCCATCCCCGCGGGGAGCTTGTCCTCGGGCGCCGACCCGGCGTCCAGCGCCTTCAGGGAGGCGGCGTCGGTGTCCAGGTCGAGCTCGATGAAGAGCGAGTGCTCCTTGCCGAGCTTGTCGAAGGCCCGGTCGAGCTTCTGCCCGGCGGTCAGGTTCTCCACCGTGCCACAGGCGGCGGCGGTCGCCAGGACCAGGGTGACGGCGGCAGTGGCGGTCAGGGTGTTGCGTATGGCGGAAATGACGGTCTCCTCGTAGGTGCGACCACAGTGGTGGTCGCCAAGGAGACCCACGAGGCACCCGCAGGGTTGTACGCGGAATCCGGTGATAAGCGCGGGACCCGGGGTGCCGGCGGGGCGCGGGGGCCATCACGCGGTGATCATCCGGAGCGGTACGGCCCCGGGTGCACGGCCCCGGGTGCGGCTGCCGCCCCGCGTCCGGGGCGGGGACGGACGGGGGCGCGGGTCCGCCGGGCCTTCCCGGCCGGCCGGGGCGGGCCGGCCGGGAGGCGGGGGGTCAGGGGGCGGGGACGGTGTCGGTGAACGCGGTGCCGCGCGCCCGGTGGCCGGCGACCTCGGCCTTCACCTGCGCGGGGGTCAGCACGGTGTCCTTGGCGAAGTAGACCCAGTCGGCCTGTTCGCGGTAGGTGCGGCGGGTGCCGTCCGGCGGCAGGATCGCGTTGAACCAGTTGTTGAAGCTCAGCAGCATCGGCGTCTCGGGGTAGTGGATGCCGCCGTGCTCGGCCAGCAGCTCGCCGTCGATGTAGTAGCGCATGGTGCCGCCGGAGACCTGGAGGACCAGATCGTGCCAGCCCGCGTGGCTGCGGTCCCTGGTGGTGTGGGTGTTCACCGGGTTCCAGGGGCTGGTGCCGTAGGTCTCCCAGGAGGTGGCGAACATGACGTGGCCCGGATGCCCCCAGCCGCCGTTGGGCAGGTACTCGAAGTCGAGCTCGCCGTACTCCGGGTCCATGTCGTGGCGCAGCGGGGTGATGGTGAAGAAGGTCTGCACGGACTGGTCCCCGTCCGCGGCGCCCGCGCCGGCCTCCAGGGGGGCGTCGCTGAACCACACCCGGGCCGCGTAGGTGCCGGTGTGGAATTTGCGCTGCTGGGAGATCTCGCCCTGGACCGTGCCGGCGAGGGTGCCGTCGGTGTGCGAGTCCAGCCGGAGCACCTGCTCGCCGTCGACGGTGGGGAAGGAGACCGCCGAGGGCGACCAGCCCGCGCCGGCCAGTCCCGGGCCGCCGCCCCAGCTGCGCGTGTACCAGCCGTGCGCGCCGAGCCGCCAGTCGCCGGGGCCGGTGTAGGCGAAGTCGTCGAAGAAGGTGTTCGCCGGGGAGGGCACGGTGCCGTTGGGCGCGGTGCCCCAGATCTGGGTGCCGTCGCGGTGGACGGTGGCCCTGGACCAGTCGGCCCAGGCGGTCCGGCCCGGGCCGAAGGAGTGGTCGTCGCTCTGGTCGACGTTCCGCCAGTCGGTGCGGTGCAGCCGCAGCCGCAGATCGCCCGAGCCGGCGCCGGGGGCCAGGGTGCCGCCGGTGAAGCCGATCTCCAGATAGCGGTCGGCGCCCGGCGACTCCTCGGCCGGGGTGTGGACCGTGCCGGTCACCCCGGCGCAGCCGAGCTCGGCCCAGTCGCAGGCGAAACGGTAGCGGGCGGTGGGCGTATCGGCCCGGAAGTGGTAACGGATCGTCACCTGCGACAGCGGGAGGGCGGTGCTGCCGGTGTTGGCCAGCCGGAACCAGGGCGCGGCCTGGCTCGCGGTGGCGGCCGGGGCGCTGGTGCGGTACTGGAGCCGGACACCGTCCCGCGCGGCGGCGGAGGCGGGCACGGGCGCGGCGGCGGCCGGGGGCACGGGTGCGGGCGCGGCGGCGGCGGGTGCGGGGAGCGCGGCCAGGGTGGTGGCGATCAGGCCGGCCGAGGCGGTGAGGGCGGCGGTGCGGCGCAGACGCGCGGTGCGGGGGTACAAGCTGGACCTCCGTGACGGGTGGGGGCGCGCGGGACGTCGGACCGCGTCGTCGCGGCCGGTTCGCCGCCAGATGCTAACGCCGCGGGTGTGCGCGGATGCCGGATCCGATCATTGTTCACCGGGCGGCCGTGCCCGCCGGTGAGCGCGCTCGCGTCCCGGACAATGCGCCCGGGGCCGGGGCGGACCGGGGCCGCCGGCGCCGGTGAGGCCGGTGTCCGGCGGGCGCGGACCCGCCCCGGGGAGGTGCCGGGAGAGCGTGCCCGGGCGGGCGGGGAGATCCATTGTTCGGACGGGCCGGGGCGCGGGGTCCGCACGGCCCGTACGGGCCGGGGGGGCGGTACGGGTGGGGCCGTGCGGGTGGGGCCGTGCCCCGGCGCCGGCGGGCCGTCGTGCTTCCGGGCCCCGGCGCGGGGTTCGCGCCGGGGGCCGGGCGGGGAGATGGGCCGGTGGCGTACGGGAGGGTCGTACGGGGAGGGCCGTGCCGCTCCCGTGCCGCCGTGCTCCCGGGCCGGGCGCGGGAGTTCGCGCGCGGGCCGGCAACGGGAGTGGGGCCCGCGGCTTCCCGCGGGCCGGGCGCGGGGCCCGGCGCCGGGGGGTGGGGGGATGCCGTTTCCTCCGGGCCGCCGGGCGGGGCGGTGGGGCGCTCCGCCGGGGTGCGGCGGCCGGTGAACGGAGGCGGCGGGTACGGCGGAAGGGTGTGGCCGGTCCCGGGCGCGCTCCCGCGCGCCCCGGGCCGGCCGAGGGTCAGCGCTTGAGGACTCCGTCGAACCGCGCCCAGTCGTACATCTGGTGCACGGCCTGGCCGAGGATCGGGATGCTGATGTGCTCGAAGACGTCCTCGATCAGGTCGATGTCACCGGTGTTGTAAATCAGCGGGGCGTTGATGTTGATCAGGCCGCCGCCGGAGGGGGGAGCGGTCTGCCCCGCGGCGTGGGCGGGGCTGCCCGCCAGCGCGAGCGCCATGGCTGCCGCCGACACCGATACCGCCAGACCCGCAGTGCGCATACGACGATTCATCGTTCTCCGATCAGGGATGTCAGGTTGTCCGGAATGCTTCGGCGCAGCGTCAACTGCCGCATGAACGCGGGGAGTTGGGGTGGCCGAAACCGTCCGGGCCGAAGTGATCTTCAGCCTGCCACCGGGTCAAGGGCAAGTAAAGTGCCGGGAAGCGGGAAGTTGATCATCGGCTGATTCCCGGCGTCCGGGGTGCCGGGCGGGGCTGCGGGCACGGGCCCGCGGGGCCGGCCCGCGGGGCGGTGAACCGGCGCCGCGCGGGCGGGACATATCCGGGCAGCCACCGGAATACCGCGCTCCGCCGGAGCCCCCGGGACGCCGGGCGGCGGCCCGGTGCCGGGCGGGCCGGGGCCGTCCGCGCGGGCGGCGGCGGGGCGTCCGGGCGCCCGCCGGGGCGCCGGGGTGGCCGGAATTCATCCCTCCGTACCGGGGAGGACACCGCGAAGAGGCCGGGCGGGCGGCGGGGCGGCCCGGCCGCGTACGCCTTTCCCGTACGGGATCCGGTACGCCGTTCCCGTACGGGAAAGGCGTACGCCGTCCCCGCGGGCCCGTTCGCGCGCCGGGCCCGGCGGGGTCAGCAGATGTCTCGGTAGGGGACGGCGGGGATGTGGGTCTTCCAGTCCGCGCGGGTCAGGACGCCGCGGGCGCGGGCGCAGACGGCGGCGGCGACCCGGTCGGGGTCGATGGGGTAGGTGCGGGGCGGGGTGTATTCGCCGTCGAGGGTCAGGGTCTGGGTGTCGCGGCTGAAGGTGAGTTCCTTGACGGTGTCCCCGCTGGTCAGCAGGGGTTCGCCCAGAGGGCGGCTGGAGAGGGCGTCCCACAGGCGCACGGTGCCGGCGGCGCCCGCGGTGGCCAGGATGCGGCCGTCGGGCGAGTAGGACAGGGCGGTGACCGGTTCGTGTTCCTCCGGTCCGGTGCCGCCGCTGGTGGCGGCGAACGCGGCCAGGCGCCGGTTGTTGGCCTTGTTCCAGATGGTGACCTGTCCGGTCGCGATGCCGGTGGCGAACCGGTCGACGCCGTCGGGGCCGACGGCGACGGCGGTGCGGGCGCCGAGCGACGACGGCGGGGGCGCGGGGGTGTCCGGGATGTCGCCCGGGATCCAGCCGGGGTCCAGGGCGTTGCCGACGCAGAGGGTGTGCACGGTGGAGGTGTTCCCGGAGGGTTCCTCGGTGTAGTGGATCTGGCCGTGCCAGGGGTCCAGGCGCAGTGACTGGATGCGCTGGCCCTTCAGGGGGTAGCGGAAGACGGGCCGGGCCAGGCGGGTGATGCGGTAGGCGCGGATCTCCCGGTCGTCGGCGGTCACCAGGAACCGGCTGTCGTGGGTGGCGGCGAAGTGGGTGGCCGCGGGCAGGGAGGCGAGTTCCCTGCCCCGGAACAGGTCCCAGATGCGGACCGGTTGGCCGGGGGTGATTCTGATCAGGCGGGGCACTCCGTAGTCGATCAGGACATCGCGGTGGTCGTCGCGGGCGGGTGCGCAGATCTCCCGGGAGGTGCGGGAGGTGTGGGAGGTCGGGGTGCGGCGGTCCGCGTCGATGTGCCAGATCTCCAGGGCGTCGGGGCGGGTGCAGACGGCGATCAGCCGGCCGCCGGCGCTGTGGGGTGAGCGGGGGGCGGCCCCGGCCGCGCGGCGGAAGACGACCCGGTCGCGCTCGGTGCTCCAGACGATGACGGCGGTGCGGGTGCGCAGATGGAGGCTGGCGTCGTCGGGGAGGTTGAGCGACTGGACGTCGGCGGAGCGGAAGGGGAGGCGGCGCAGTGCGCCGGTGACGGTGTTGCGGAGCTGGAGGCGGCCGTCGTCGCCGGTGGTGACCAGTTGGGTGCCGTCCCAGGACAGCAGCCGGGCGCTGCGCTGTTCGCGGAGGTCGAGTTCGAGGGAGTGGGTCTGGCGGCGGGCGGCGACGTCCCAGATCCGTACCCGGTCGCCGAAGGTGGCCAGGCGGGCGCCGTCGCTGCTGAGCTGGGGCGGGATGGGGGGCCGGTTCTGGTCGGCGACCAGGGGGAGGGTGGCCTGTTCGCGCTGGGAGAGGGCGCCGAAGAGGGCGGCGCGGGCTTCGAGGGTGGGGCTGATGCGCCAGGCGGCGACGCTGAGCCGCAGGGCGGTGGCGGGGTCGGCGTAGCGCATGTTCTCGGCGGTGGAGGCGACCTGGCGGGAGGTGGCCTCGGCGAGGCGTTCGGTGCCGTCGCGGTGGCGCTGCCAGGCGGCGGCGCCGGCGACGGTGGTGAGGACGAGCAGCAGGGCCACGGTGGCGGTGACGGTGCGGGCGCGGCGCTGTTCGCGGCGGCGGGCGGCGGTGCCGGCGGTGAGGAAGTCGTTCTCCAGGGGGGAGAGTTCGCCGGGGCGGGGCGGGGTGAGGAAGGCGGCGGCGGCCTCGGCCAGCCGGGTTCCCCGGTAGAGGGCGCCGCTGTCGCGGCCCAGGGTGTCCCAGGTGCGGGCGGCCTCGGTGAGCCGGCGGTGGACGCGCAGGCGTTCGCGGTCCTCGGCGATCCAGGCGGCGAGGCGGGGCCAGGCGGTGATCAGGGCCTCGTGGGTGAGGTCGGCGGTGGTGCCGTCGAGGGTGATGAGCCGGGCCTCGGCGAGGCGGCCGATGACGGCGGCGGTGTCCGTGCCGGGGTCGGGGCGGCTGCCGGGGGCCGGGTGGGCCCCGGGGGCGGGGTGGGCCGCGGGGGCGAGGGCGCCGGCCGGGCAGGCGGGGCCGAGTTCGTCGCGGGCGGCCGGACGGCGGGTGTCGGGGGTGCCGTCGCCCGGGGAGATCAGGCGCAGCAGGATGCGGCGGGCCTCGCGGGCCTGGGCGGGGGTGAGCCGGGTGTAGGCGGCCTCGGCGGTGGCGGCGACCGCTCCGTCGAGACCGCCGCTGGCCTGGTAGGCGGCGAGGGTCAGCAGATGGCCGCGGCGGCGGCGCCAGGTCTCCAGCAGGGCGTGGGACATCAGCGGGAGGACACCGGGCCGGCCGGCGGTCTCCTCGATGATGCGGGCGGTCAGGTCCCGTTCGACGGAGAGCCCGGCGGCCCGGGCGGGTTTGGTGATCGCCTCGCGCAGTTCGGCCGGGGTCATGGGGGTGATCAGCAGCTGGGCGTCGCGCAGGGCGTGGGCGAGGCCGGGGTGTTCGGCGCAGCGGCCGTAGAAGTCGGCGCGGACGGCGGCGATGACGCGCAGGCCGCTGCCGGGTTCGCGGGCGGCGAGGAGGAGTTCGATGAAGCGGGCCCGCTCGGCGGGGTCGTGGCAGAGGGTGAAGAGCTCCTCGAACTGGTCGACGATGACGACGGTGTCGCCGGGCAGTTCCGGGGCGGCGGGCTCGGTGCGGGTCCGGTGGGCTCCGTTCTGGCGGGAGCGGGCCGGGGCGGGGGCGGGGCCGTGTTCCTCCGCGGTGCCGGGGGTGCGGGGGGCGAGGGCCGCGGCGTGGGTGGTGGCGGGCCGGGGGCCGGGGGTGAGGATCCTGATCGCGGTGCACGGGGTGCCGGCGGTGCCGGGGTCGCGCAGCCGCGGGATGAGGCCGGCGCGCAGCAGTGAGGTCTTGCCGCTTCCGGAGGCTCCCATGAGCATCACGAAGCGGCGGGCGGCGAGGAGGCCGGTGAGGTCGGCGAGGAGGGCGTCGCGGCCGAAGAAGAGGTGCTGGTCGCCGGGTTCGTAGCGGGTCAGTCCCCGGTAGGGCGGGGTGGTGGTGCCGTCGGCGGTGCCGGTGCGGACGGTGGCCTCGTCCTCGCCGGCCCGGCGCCAGCGGGCCTCCCACGCGCTCAGGTCTCCCCCGCAGGCGGTGACGTAGGCGCGCAGGGCGGCGAGGGAGGGCAGGCGTTCGCCGGCCGCGGCCTGGGAGAGGGTGGTCACCGAGTATCCGGCGCGGCGCGCCATCTCCCGGTAGGTGATGCCGCCCGCCGATGTCCGCAGTGCCCGCAGTTCGTGTGCGAACTGCTGTACCGGCCCCGCCTCGGGGTCCACCGGTACTTCTCGACGACCCGCCACGGTCCGTCCTCCTTTTGTTCGCCGCCGGCCCCGGCCCTGGCCGGAGCGTGTTCCGGTACGCGGTCAGCGGTGATCGCGCACTCCCTCACAGGACCGCACGGTGTCATTGTTCGGACAGGCCGGGGAGGGTGTCCGAACAATGGGAGCGGCTGGTGGAATCAGTAGCGCACACCACGGGGGACACAGTCTCCGGCGGTCCCGACCGGGCCGCGGGCGGCTGTCGCGGGGGTGGTGACGGACCCTCCCGTCACCACGGCCCCGAACGGTCCGGAGCGCGCCGCGGGGGACGCGGTCGGTCCGGGACACCGCGCGACGGGGGAAACGGTGCGGGGCCCGCACAGGGGCCGGCGCGCCGGCGCGGTGTGATGGTGCCCGGTCTTCCGGCCCGTTCGGCGGAACGGCCGGGCATCGCCGTGTTTCCGCCCCGGCGGGCGCCGGCGGCGGATACCGTACGCGGGCGGCGGGCGGCCCGCCGGTCCCGGTACCGCCCGGAGCGCACCGAGCGGTGCCCACGGGAGCCGGCGGGCCGTGCGCGGGGCGCCGGGCTCAAGACCCTCCGCGGGAAGCACGTGCGCGGCGTCCGGTTGTCACCGCCGTGTGAGCCGCGCCGGGCCGTTCCGGCACCGGTCTGTCTGCCTGTCTGTCTGTCTGTCTGTCTGTCCAGGCGGGCGGGGTACGGTCGGAGGGGCCGTCCGGACGGGTACGGGGCCGGCGAGGCGCGCGGGCCCGGTCGGGCGGCCGGGGAACGGGCGGCGGCGGGCCCGGCGGGTCCCGGGACCGCGTACACCGGAATCATCTCCCGCTCGGACGGGAGCGCCGCCGTCCCGTGCCGGACCGTGCGCGCGGCGCGGGCCGGTGCGCGGCCCCGTCACCCGTCTCCTTCGGCCCGGTTCCGCTCCCCGCGCGGGCGCGCGGCCGGGCCCGCACCGGCCCCCGGGGGGGCGCAACGAGCCGGCGGGACCCGGCCGGTGCGCGGCGGGGCGGGTTGTCTCCCGGATGCGCGGGGCCCGTGCCGGGGCGGTCACGGGCCGGGCGTCCGGGCCGCTCCCCCGCCGGCGCTCGGGCGCCGCCCCGTGGGCCGCGTACCGCCGCCCGGAACGGACGGGCGGATTCCGTGCGCGGCGGGGTTGTCCCCGCGGGGCGCGGCGAGCCGGGCCGCTCCCCCCGCTCCCCCGGTGCCCCGGTGCCGCGGCGGCACGGCTCACCGGGGCGCCGCGGCTGCGGGGCGGGACGGGGCGGGTACGCCCCGGCCGGCGGGGTCAGCCGGCGGCGAGGCCGGGCCAGGGGTCGGCGGCGGTGCCGGCGTAGTCGAGGGCGGTCAGGGCGCGGGGCGGGGCGTGGAGTTCGGCGCGGGCGGCGGCGGCGATGGACATGACGTACTGGCCGTAGCCGGATTTGCGCAGGCGGGTGCCGAGGAGGTGGCACTGGTCGGCGTCGATGTAGCCCATGCGCAGGGCGACTTCCTCGATGCAGGCGATGCGCAGGCCCTGGCGCTGTTCGAGGGTCTGGATGTACTGGGAGGCGTCCAGGAGTGAGTCGTGGGTGCCGGTGTCGAGCCAGGCGAAGCCGCGGCCGAGGTCGACGAGGGAGGCTTTGCCCCGGGTGAGGTAGTCCTGGTTGATGTCGGTGATCTCCAGTTCGCCGCGCGGGGAGGGGGTGAGGCCGCGGGCGATGCGGACGACGTCGTTGTCGTAGAAGTAGAGGCCGGTGATGGCCCGGTTGGACTTGGGGTGGGCGGGTTTCTCCTCGATGGACAGCAGGCGTCCGTGGGCGTCGGTCTCGCCGACGCCGTAGCGCTCGGGGTCGCGGACGGGGTAGCCGAAGAGGAGGGCGCCCTCGTGGTGGGGCAGGTGGCGGTGGAGGAGCTGGGCGAAGCCGGGGCCGTGGAAGACGTTGTCGCCCAGGACCAGGGCGACGGAGTCGTCGCCGATGTGGTCGGCGCCGATGATGAACGCCTCGGCGAGGCCGCGTGGTTCGTCCTGTTCGGCGTAGGTGAGGTTGATGCCGAGGGAGCTGCCGTCGCCGAGGGCCCGGCGGAACTGCGGGAGGTCGACGGGTGAGCTGATGAGGAGGATGTCCCGGACTCCGGCGAGCATGAGCACGGAGAGGGGGTAGTAGATCATCGGCTTGTCGTAGACCGGGAGCAGTTGTTTGGAGATGCCGAGGGTGATCGGGTGCAGGCGGGTGCCGTTGCCGCCTGCCAGGATGATTCCCTTCACTGAACAGCTCACCTCGTGTGTGGTTGCCGGCTCGTGGACGGGGCCCGGAGTCGGTCGGTCGGGTGGGGCTCGGGGTCTGTCGGTCGAGGGTGGGGGCGGGTGGTCGAGGACGTCTCGAAGGGGGGTGCTCTCCCCCGGGGCCGCGGCGGTGGGGCGCCGGGCCCCGGGGGCGGGCGGGGGGGGGGGGGGGGGGGGGGGGGGCC
>NZ_JBDQQP010000016.1:0-19523 GCF_039888735.1 Streptomyces sp. CAU 1734 | reverse complement strand
CCGGTGCGGGCGGTGGGGCGCCCGCACCGGCCGGGTGGTGGTGTCAGGGGGTGGGTGCCGCGGTGAAGCGGCGGGCGGTGGCGTCGAGGATGAGGCGGGCCTTGGTGCTGAGTTCGGCGCGGATGAAGCCGCGGGCGGCCTCGATGCCGGTGTCGGGGCCGAGGACGGCGGCGACGCCGTCCTCCTTGATGACGACCGTCTGGACGGAGCGGACGGTGGTGGCCCGGCCGCCGTCGTGGTCCTCCAGGTGCCACTGGACGTGGTGGCTGGCGCCGAGCGGGGGCAGCAGGAGCTGTTTGTAGGCGATCTTGCGGCCGGGCAGGGCGATTCGGGCGGTTCTGGTGGTGAAGGTGCCGCCGCGGGCCTCGGCGGTCTCCATGTCCAGGATGTGGGTGTGGGCGGGGCCGCCGGGCAGGGTCTCGGCGCGCAGGACGTGGTCCATGAAGGCGGGCCAGCCGGCGGCGTCGAAGAGGGCGGTGTGGACCCGGTCTGCGGGGGCCGGGACGGTGACGGTGTCCTCGACGGTGACCAGGGCGAGGGGGCCGAGTTCGGCGGCGGCGCGGACGGCGGCGGTCTCGGTGCGGGCGATGGTGTCGAGGGTGGCGGTGAGGGCGTCGTCGGCGTCCGGTGCGGCGCCGGGCGCCGGGCGGTAGTCGTGTTCGAGGCGCAGCAGGCACTCGGTCGGCGAGAGCGGGACGGTCACCCAGGTGCGGAGCATCGACTCCAGGTGCGGGGGCGGGTTGTCGGGGCGGAATGCGACGCGCAGGGCGTCGGGGTCGGTGTGGCGGACGGCGGTGAAGTGCTCGATGGTGTCGCCGGAGTGGGTCCACATGCCGATCCGGTCGCCGCCGTCGCGGGGGCCGAGGTTCTCCAGGTGGATGAAGGGGGCGAAGATCCTGGGCCAGTTGTCCTCGGCGGCGAGGAGGCGGTGGACGTCGGCGGCCGGTGCGCTCACCCGGGTTTCGCGGGTGTGGTGGCGGGTGGCTGCTGGTGACATGGCTGCTCCTGGGTCGCGGGCGGTCAGCTCTGCCAGCGGGCGGCGTGGACGTTGCCCTGGGGTGTGGTCAGATAGCCGACTGCCGATCCGTTGTCGCTGATGAGGTAGGCCTCGCAGGCCCCGGGTATGGTCGCGGCGAGGTTGGTGACGGTGCCGGCGGCGTTCCAGCTGACGGCGCTGTAGACGCCGCCGGGGGTGTAGGAGAAGCCGACGGCGACTCCCTGGTTGTTGATGCCGTAGACGGCGGTGCCGGTGTCGCCGGGCAGGGGCTGGAGGGGGACGGCGGCGTTGCCGGGGGTCCAGCGCAGGGCGTGGAAGGGGCCGTCGTATCCGGCGCCGGCGCGGTAGGAGTTGCCGACCACGACGCCGTGGTCGTTGATCCAGCTGGCCTGGGTGGAGTCGTCGCCGGGCAGGGGGCCGCCGGCGAGGGCGACGGGGGTGCCGGCGGGGGTCCAGCGGACGGCCCGCTGGGCGCTGCCCTGCTGGGAGTAGCCGACCGCGGTGCCGAGGTTGTTGATCTTGGCGGCGGCGGAGGCGGTGGCGCCGGGCAGCGGGGGCAGGTGGGTGGCCTGGCCGCCGGGGGTCCAGCGCATGGCCTTGTAGACGTTGTCGGGGGTGGCGGAGAAGCCGACGGAGACGTTGAGGTTGTTCACGCCGTAGGCGCGGGACTTGGTGGAGCCGGGCAGGGTCTGGAGGGGGAAGGGGGTGCGGCGGCCGGGGCGCCACAGGACGGCGTGTTCGGAGTTGTCGGCGGCGGTGGAGCGGCCGACGGCGACGCCGTGGCTGTTGAGGTTGAACGCGGTGCCGCCGGTGTCGCCGGGGAGGGTGCCGAGGTCGCTGATGGTGCCGGCGGCGGACCAGCGCACGGGGCGGGTGGTTCCCTGGGCGTTGGTGGAGTAGCCGACGGTGACGTTGTTGTTGTTGACCGAGTAGGCGCGGCTGGTGGTGCCCCCGGGGAGGGTGCCGAGGTCGGTGACGGCGACGGCCGTGCGGGCGGGTGCGGGGTGCGGGCCGGCGGCTGCCGTGCCGGCGGGCAGGGCGGCGGTGAGCAGGGCGGCGGTGCCCAGGGCGGTTCCGGCGCGGCGCAGGGTGCGGGCCGTCGGGTGGCTGTTCATGGTTCGGGTGGTTCCTTTCGGCGGTGCTGTACGGGTGCTGTTCGGGTGTGGCGGGGCCGGGTGCGTGCCGGGCGGGTGGGGCGTCCCGGGGTGCGGGCGGCTCGCCGGGCCCCGGGTGCGGTGCCCGGGGCGGCCGGTGGGGCGGCGGCGGGGGCGCTGCGGGCGGGGCGTGTCCCGCGGGTGTGCGGGGCGGCCTGGGTGGTGCGGTTCGGCGCGGCGGTGCGGCCGGTCCGGCCGGGCGCGGGGCCTGGTGCGGGGGCCGTGGCGGCGGGGCGGGGCGCGCATGGCGGGCGGGCCTCGTTTCGCCGGTTGCCGGGCTTGGGCGGTCACGATGGCCCGCGCGGCTCAACTCGGGCTCGAGAGGCGGGGAGAAGGCTGGTCCCGTCAGTGCCGCCGTGAGCGATGAGGAGGGTTTGCCGATGAGTGCGATCAGTGCCGCGCGTGCGATGGGTGCGATCTGGAGCGGGACGGGTGCCGGGGTGCCGGCCGGGGTGTATGCGCAGGTGCAGCAGTTCTATACGTGGCAGATGGGGCTGCTGGAGGGGGATGAGGCGGATCCGGAGGCGTGGGCGGCGACGTTCACGGAGGACGCGGTGTTCGCGTCGACGGTGCAGCCGGAGCCGGAGCGGGGGCGGGCGGCGATTTTGGCGTCGGTGCGGGCGGGGGTGGCGGGGATCGCGGCGCAGCGGCTGGATTTCCGGCACTGGTTCGGGATGGTGGGGGTCGAGGAGGGGGATGAGGAGGGTTCGCTGCGGACGCGGTATTACGCGCTGGCGATGGCGACGCCGCGCGGGGGTTCGCTGAAGGTGCGCGGTTCGCTGCTGTGCTACGACGATCTGGTCCGCGGGGAGTCGGGGGGTCTGCTGGTGGCGCGGCGGACGCTGGTGGCGGACGGGCGTTCGGGGTGAGGGGTCGAGCAGTGTTCCAGTCGGTCTGGATCGTGCGCGGTGAGGGTTTTCGTGCCGGTCCTTCGCACCGCTGTGCCGCCTTCGGGGGGCCGCTGTGCCGGCCCTTCGCACCGCTGTGCCGCTACGACGAGCGAGGAATGTGGTTTTGATGCCGAGCTGGCCGCCATCGGGGATGACGGAGCTGTCCGTGCGGGCGAGGGAGCTGTCCGCGCTGGCGGCCAGGGACGCCGATCTGGCCGATACCGCGGGCGCGTTGTCGCCGGCGGTGGCGGAGGGGATCGTGGGGGCGGGGTTCGCGGGGCATTTCGTGCCGGCTCGTTTCGGGGGCCGGGCGGGGTCGGCGCGGGAGCTGCTGGAGGGGGTGGCGGCGCTGGCGGAGGGGTGCACGTCGGCGGGGTGGTGTGCGTCGGTGCTGGCGGGTGCGAGCCGGATGGGGGCGTTTCTGCCGGATGAGGGGCAGGCGGAGCTGTGGGCCAAGGGGCCGGAGACGGCGGTGGTGGGTGCGCTGATGCCGCGGGGTGGTGCCACGGAGGTCTCCGGCGGGTGGCGGGTGAGCGGGGAGTGGAATTTCACCAGTGCGGTGGGGTTCTCGGACTGGGCGCTGGTGTGTGCGCTGGTGCCGCGGGGTGGGGGGCGTGAGCCGTGGTTCCTGGCGCTGCCCCGGGAGGATTTCCGGGTGGCGGACACCTGGACGTCGGTGGGGATGCGGGGTACGGGCAGCAACACGCTGCTGGCGGACAATGTGTTCGTTCCCGCGCACCGGGCCTTCGCGCGTCAGGAGATGGCCGAGGGGCGTGCGGTGGGTTCGGACGCGCGCTGCCACACGGTGCCGCTGCGGCTGGTGAGCGGGCTGCTGTTCGGTGCTCCGGCGCTGGGGGCGGCGCGGGCGGCGCTGCGGGTGTGGGCGGATGACTCGCGGACGGGGGCGCGGGAGGAGGAGCCGGGGCTGCGGATCGCGCTGTCGCGTGCGGTGGTGGCGGTGGGGGCGGCGCAGTTGCTGATGGAGCGGGCGGCGGGGGTGGCGGACGCGCCGCGGGCGGGTGCGCTGGATGTGCTGCGGTCGCCGGCGGAGTGCGCGTTCGCGGTGGAGCAGCTGGTGGATGTGGTCGAGCGGCTGTTGCGCAGCTGTGGCAGCACGGCGCAGCTGGCGGGGCATCCGCTGCAGCGGCTGTGGCGTGATGTGCACAGTCTGTCGAGTCATGTGGCGCTGCGTTTCGATCCGGCGGCGGCGGCGTACGGGTCGGGTCTGCTGAGTGCGGACGGCGGGATCTGCGCGGCGTGACGCGCGGGCCCGGGTGTGCCGCGGGGGCCTTCGGTGCCCGCCGGTGCTGGTTTTCGGCTTCTGTTCCCTCCCTGTTGTGACCCATGGCGATGCCGGTGATCCGGCGTGATCGGAAGGGCAGTTCGATGAGTGATGTGACCCCGCACCCGGTGCGGAACGCGGCGGACGGTTTTGTCTCCGCGGAGGTGTACGCGCGGGTGCAGCAGTTCTACGCCCGTCAGATGGGGCTGCTGGACGACGGCCGGCCCGATGAGTGGGCGGGGACGTTCACCGAGGACGCGGTGTTCCAGGAGGCGAGCCGGCTGGATGAGCCGCTGCGGGGGCGGGAGGCCATCCGGGCCTCGTCGCGGGCCCGCAAGGTGCGGCTGGAGGAGGCGAAGGTCGATTTCCGGCACTGGCTGGGGATGCTGGAGGTGACCGACGCCGGGGACGGTTCGCTGGTGACCCGGGCGTACGCGCTGGCGATGCGGACCCAGCGCGGGGGTGAGCTGGACATCTTCGCGAGTGTGGTCTGCCGTGACCGGCTGGTGCCGGTGGACGGTTCCTGGCAGGTGCGTTCGCGTGATCTGGAGCACGACGGCTCGGACCGCGGCTGACCGGCACTCCCCCGCTCCTCCCCGGCTCCTCCCCTCCTTCTCCCGCCTGATTCATCTGAAACGCCCTAGGAGTTCTCCGTGAAATTCGGGATTGTCTTCTTTCCCACGGTCGGCCCGGCCGACCGCGGTGCGCAGCAGTACTTCGACGAGGCCCTGCGGCTGGTGGATCTGGCCGAGGAGCTGGGGTTCGACCATGTGAAGATGGTGGAGCACTACTTCTTCGCCTATGGCGGCTACAGTCCCGACCCGGTGACGTTCCTGGCGGCGGCGGCGGGGCGGACCTCGCGGGTGCGGCTGGGCACCAGTGCCACGATTCCGGCGTTCCAGCACCCGGTGAAGCTGGCGGGGAAGCTGGCGATGCTGGACAACATCTCGGGCGGGCGGGTGGACGCCGCGTTCGGGCGGGCTTTCCTGCCGGACGAGTTCAAGGCGTTCGGGGTCTCCATCGACGAGTCGAAGGACCGGTTCGTCGAGGGGGTGGACGCCATCAAGCGGCTGTGGGCCGAGGAGGACGTGGTCGTGGAGGGGCGGTTCCACCGGTTCGGTCCGGTGACGCTGCTGCCGCGGCCGGTGCAGCAGCCGCATCCGCCGGTGTTCGTGACGACGGCGCGCAGTGCCGAGTCGTGCGCGGAGGCGGGCCGGGCGGGGCATCATCTGCAGACGGTGCCCAATGTGATGTCCACCGAGGAGCTGCAGCACCGGCTCTCGCTCTACCGCGCGGAGTGGGCGGCGGGCGGCCGGGAGCCGGGGACGGAGCAGATCCACTTCAGCTATCCGTGTGTGGTGGACGAGGACGGTGAGCGGGCCCGGGTCAAGGGCCGGCTGGACGACGACCGCAACTCGGCGGCGATCCGTGACGCGGTGGCCTCGTGGGGCACGACGCGGTCGGAGGCGTATCCGGGGTACGAGAAGCTGGTGGAGGCCACCCGCACCTCGCATTTCGAGTCGAAGATGGAGCAGCAGAAGCTGCTGGTGGGCGCGCCGGAGCAGGTGCGGGCGCAGCTGGAGCGGATCTCCGGGTGGTTCGGTGACGACATCACGATCAGCCTGGGGGTGCACTCGGGTCATCTGTCGTTCGAGGACGCGGCCACCACGATGCGGCTGATGGCCGAGCAGGTCATCCCGAAGCTGAACGGGGGCCGGGGATGAGCGCCGCGCAGAGCGGGCGGACGGTCACGGTGATCGGCGCGGGCACCATCGGGCTGGGCTGGATCGCCCTGTTCCTGGGCCATGGGCTGCGGGTGCGGGTCAACAGCCGGCGCCCGGACGCGCCGCGGGTGGTGGCCGAGGGCCTGGAGCTGTTCGCGCCGTATCTGCCCGAGGGCAGCGCGGATCCGGCCGGGTTCGGGGAGCGGCTGGAGTTCGAGCCGGACCTGGAGCGGGCGGTGGCCGGGGCGTCGGTGATCGTGGAGAACGCTCCGGAGAATCTGGCCCTGAAGCAGGAGCTGTTCGAGCGGATCGGGAAGGCGGCGGCGCCGGAGGCGCTGATCCTGTCGTCGACGTCGACGCTGAGTCCGGACGACATGGGTGCGCGGATGGCGGATTCGAGCCGGCTGGTGGTCGGTCATCCGTTCAATCCGCCGCATGTGGTGCCGCTGGTGGAGGTGGTCGCCGGGGAGCGGACGTCGCCGGAGGCGGTCGCGGAGGCGGTGGCGTTCTTCGAGTCGGTGAGCCGGGTGCCGGTGGTGCTGCGGAAGCCGATTCTGGCGTTCGCGGCGAACCGGCTGCAGTCGGCGCTGCTGCGGGAGTCGGTGCATCTGGTGCGTGAGGGTGTGGTGTCGCTGGAGGAGCTGGACCGGGTGGTCACGCACTCCATCGGGCTGCGCTGGGCCACTGTGGGCCCGTTTCTCGCCTTCCATCTGGGCGGGGGGCACGGCGGGCTGCGCAAGTGGCTGGGGACGCTGGGGTCGGGGCTGGAGCGCGGCTGGGAGCAGCTGGGCCGGCCTCCGATGGACCAGGAGACGATCGATTCGCTGATCGGGCAGGCGGAGCGGGCGTACGGGGGTTCCTCGTACGAGGAGCTGGTGCGTGAGCGTGATGCGCGGCAGACGGCGATTCTGCGGGTGCTGGCCGAGGTGTCGGCGGCGGGTGCCGCGGGCGGCGGCGCGGCGCCGGAGGGCGCGGGCACGGTCTGAGGTTCGCGCGCCCGGCGCGGAAGAGTCCCGGTACGGCCCGGTGGGCCGTGCCGGGACTCTTCCGTGCGGGGGGTGCGGGGGCGGGGTGTCAGATGCCGGAGGGGGCGGCGAGGTGTTCACGGCGGGTGGGGCGGGCGGTGAGGGGGGCGCGGCCGGGGGTGCGTCCGGGTACGGGGGTGGGGGCGCGGCCGGGGGCGGGCTGGCGTACGGGGCTCAGGAGCCAGATCTGGAGCTGTTTGAGTTCCAGGGAGGGTTCGAGGCCGAGTTCGTCGGCGAGGAGGCGGCGGACGTTCTGGTAGGCCTGGAGGGCTTCGGCGCGGCGGCCGGCGGCGCCGAGGGCGGCGATGAGCTGGCTGTGGAACCATTCGTTGAGGGGGTAGTCGTTGATGAGGCGGCGCAGTTCGGGGATGGATTCGCGGTGGCGGCCGAGCTGGTCCTCGGCCTCGATGCGTATCTCGAAGGCGCGGATGCGCAGTTCCTCGAGGTGGACGATGTGGCCGGTGAGGACGTCGCCGGCGGGGAAGTTGGACAGGGCCGGTCCGCGCCACAGGTCCAGTGCGCGGCGGACGGTGGTGAGGGCGGCGAGGGGGTCGCCTTCGCTGAGTTCGTTGCGGGACTGGGCGACGAGGCGTTCGAAGATGCGGATGTCGACCTCGGAGTCGTCGACGCGGATGGCGTAGCCGGGGGGGCTGGTGACGATGAGGGAGCGGCCGGGGGCGGCGAGGTTCTCGTTCACGAACATGCGGCGGGCGTGGTAGACGTACGTCTGGAGGGTGGTGACGGCACTGCGCGGGGGTTTTTCGCCCCACAGGTCCTGGATGAGGGATTCGGCGGTGACGATCTCGTTGGGCCGGGTGAGCAGCAGGGCCAGTGTCTGGCAGACCTTCGGAGTTCCGGGGCGGTGGATCCTGCCGTCATCGGTGACGATCTCAAAGGGGCCGATGAGATTGAAGCGCATGGATTTTAACTCCTCGTCAGCAAGGACAGCGGCGTTTCCGAACGGTCTTCGACGGATGGTGGAGTGCGGTGGGAGGTCCGCCTGGATTTACCAAAAGTCTGTTGGGCGGCTTTATGTGCGTCAATCGGCGCAGGGTCAGGTGGCTGTCAACTTGCGTCAGGAACGGGATGGCTGCGGGCGGGTTTCTTCTTGTGGTGTCAGGGGCGGGGCAATACGGCCGCCCCGCCGGATTCGTTCCGGCGGGGCGGGCTCGCCTGGCGGGGTGCCGGGGGCTATCCGAGCAGGTAGCGGATGTGCTTGACGAGCTGGCGGATGTCGGGGTTCCGCAACAGGCTGTAGTGGTCGGCGTCGAGGTCGATGACGGTGGGGTCGGCGGCGGAGAATCCGCTGCTGTTCTCGATGAAGGAGTAGTCGTCGCCGCGGGCCTTGAAGATGGTGACGGGTGCGGTGATGTTGCGTTCGGCGAGTTCGCGGAAGGAGTATTCGAATTCGTAGGTCTGGCGGACGACTTCGATGATCCGGCGGGTGAGTTCTTCGTCGATTCCCTTGAGGTCGCTGATGAAGGCGGCGAATGAGGCTTCGTCGCGGCCGGCTTCGAGGCATTGCCGGAGTTCGGGTCCGGTGATGGAGCCGGTGAAGACGGAGTAGAGGATGGTGGTGAACGCCTTGTTGGTGAAGGAGGCGTCGCGGCCGTGGACGGCTCCGTCGGCGGCGCGGACCCGGGGTGAGCCGGGGGCGATGAGGAAGAGGTGGTCGACGCGTTCGCCGGCCTGTTCGAGCTGGTGGGCGGTTTCGAAGGCGACGCGGGCGCCGAAGGAGTATCCCCACAGGGTGTAGGGGCCGTCGGGCTGGATTTCCTTGATGGCGGCGATGTCGGCGGCGGCCATCTCGCCGATGGTGGCGTAGGGGGTCTCGCCTTCGTTGATGCCGTGGGCCTGGACGCCGTAGAAGGCGCGGGAGAGGCCGATCTCGCAGGCGAGGGTGCGCAGGTTCATCGGGTAGCCGCCGAGTCCGGGCCAGCAGATGACGGGTCTGCCGGGGCCGTCGGCGTGCAGGCGCAGGAGGCGGGAGGACTGTTCGATGGCGTCGCGTTCGAGGCGGCGGGCGAGTTTTTCGACGGTCGGGGACTCGATGAGGCTCTGCAGGGGCAGGGCGGCGCCGAGTCGGGTGTTGAGTTCGCGGATGATGCCGACGGCGATGAGGGAGTTGCCGCCGGATTCGAAGAAGTCGTCCTGGACGGAGACGCTGTCGCGGCGCAGGATGCGGGCCCAGACGCGGGTGATGGTCTTCTCGGTCTCGGTGCGCGGGGCGACGAAGGGGCGTTCGACGAGTTCGGCGTTGACCTGGTCGGATTCGGCGAGGGCCTTGGCGTCGATCTTGCCGTTGGCGGAGAGGGGGAGGCGGTCGAAGACGACGACGCGGTTGGGGATCATGTAGTCGGGGAGGAAGCCGACGAGGTCGTCGCGGATCATTTCGGCGGGGCCGCGCATGTGGACGGCGTCCTCGCGCATGCCTTCGCTGGTCTGCTGGTCGGGGCTGACGGCGCCGCCGACGAAGAAGTAGGAGGGGCCGGTGGGGAGGTTGTTGTCGGCCAGGACGGTGTCCATGCGGCGGGAGGCGGGCAGCGGGTTGCCGGTCTTGGAGCTGTAGCCGGAGGACATGAAGCCCAGGCCGAGGCCGTTCATCATGAGGTGCTGGAGGCGGCGGCCGAGTTCGATGTAGTGGAGCCAGCTCTCGCGGGCGCGGCTGACGACGGTGATGCCGAAGGAGGCGGCGTCGTAGACGGACTGGTTGATGGCGATGACGTGCTTCTTGAGGACGATGTCGTCGCTGAAGCGGGTCAGGGTGCCGTTGTTCCAGCGGTACTGGCCGGCGGGGAGGCCGGCGACGCGGTCGCCGTGGGTCTGGAGGTAGAGATCGGACTCGTCGTCGCGGGCGGGGCCGGCGGGGGCGAGTTCGAAGGTGCCGAGGTAGTGGTCGTCCGCGGCGCAGTCCAGGCGGTGGCGGACGGCCTCGTCGTGGGCGAGGGGGCGGATGTCGAGGCCGTGGTCGGGCAGGATCTGCTCGAAGAGGCCGAGGATGTGGCCGGTCTCGATTTCCAGGACTTCGCGGATGTTGTTCTTGTAGACGGGTTCGATGCCGCTGTGTCTGCCCATGAAGTGGACCAGGGCGCGGGGGGTGCCGGTGGCGGCGGCGGTGCTGATGAGGACGAGCTGGTGGGTGACGGGCTGGTAGTAGTAGTAGCCCGCCTCCAGGCCGGCGATGCCTTCGAGTTCGAGGTACATCTGGGTGGCGTAGAGGGCGCCGGGTGAGGCGTAGCCGTATTTGGGCAGGAGGCGTTCCTCGCTCTGGCACTGGCCGAACCAGCGCAGCAGGCGGCCGAGTTCGTCGCGGGTGAGGTCGGCGGGGTCGCGGGGGACGCCGGCGGGGACGCGGGCCGCGAGGAGGTCGTGGAGGGTGGCGGAGGTGACGGCCGGGCCCTCGTAGAAGCGGTAGGTCTTGCGGGCGAAGATGCGGCGGCGCTGTTCGGTGGTGGCGCAGGCGCCGGGCAGGTCGTGGGCGGTGCGGCGGGCGAGGTCCTCGCGGTCGCGCAGGCCGGGGTTGGACAGCTGTGCCTTGACCTGGAGTTTGCTCTTCTTGGAGGCGTGGTGGGAGCCGTGGTTGCCCTGGTCCATGAGGGCGGCTTCCTTCTCGCTGAGCTCGATGCAGGCGATGAGGTTCTGGAAGCCGGTGCGGGTGTCGTTGCGGACGATGACGGCGGCGTTGCGGACCCAGTCGTGGTTCTCGATCGCCAGGGATATCTCGTCGAGTTCGACGCGGTAGCCGCGGAGTTTGATCTGGTTGTCGGCGCGGCCGGCGAACTGGACGGTGCCGTCGGTGTTCCACTGGGCGAGGTCGCCGGTGCGGTAGAGGCGCACCGGGGGCTGTCCGGACTGGAGTTCGATGTCGAGGAAGCGTTCGGCGGTGAGGTCGGGGCGGTGGAGGTAGCCGCGGGCGAGCTGGATGCCGCCGATGTGGAGTTCGCCGATCTCGCCGGGGGCGACGGGGGCGAGGTCCTTGCCGAGGATGTGGTACTCGGTGCCGGCGGCGGGGCTGCCGATGGTGACGGACTGGGATCCCTCACCGGGGGCGTCGCGCAGGGCGCCGGCGCGCACGGTGTGGGAGGAGGTGTTGATGGTGCATTCGGTGGGGCCGTAGAGGTTGACCAGTTCGCGGCCGGGGAGTTCCTGGGTGGTCTGGAGGGCCAGGACGCGGGAGAGGGCCTCGCCGCCGCTGAAGATCTGGCGCAGGGAGGTGCAGGCGTCGAGTCTCTCGGTGTCCAGGAGGGCCTGGAGGAGGGTGGGGACGCACTGGAGGGTGGTGACCCGGTGGCGGTCGATGGTGTCGATGAGGCCCTCGGGGTCGGCGTAGACGCCGGGGCTGCCCATGACGACGGTGGCGCCGTTGGCGGGGGCGAGGATCTCCCACTGGGCGGCGTCGAAGCTCATGGGGGTTTTCTGGAGAATCGTCGTGGTGCGGCCGATGCCGTGGGTGTCGCGGAGCCATCGCAGCTGGCTGACGATGCTGCGGTGCTCGATCATGACGCCCTTGGGGCGGCCGGTGGAGCCGGAGGTGTAGATGACGTAGGCGAGGTCGCCGGGGGCGGGCCGGTTCGCGGCGGGCGGCTCGCGGCCGGGCGGCGGGGCGAAGGGCTCGGTGTCGCGCAGGGTGATGATGGTGGTGTCGCGGGGGGCGAGTTCGCACAGCCGGGAGGTGAGGCGCTCCTGGGCGAGGAGGATTTTGGCGCCGCTGTTCTCGATCATGTAGCGGAGCCGGTCCTCGGGGTATTCCGGGGAGAGCGGCAGATAGGCGGCGCCGGCGGTGAGGATGCCCCAGGCGCCGACCATCAGGTCGGTGGAGGGTTCCACGAAGAGGCCGACGCAGTCGTCGCGGGTGACGCCCAGGTGCAGCAGGTACTCGGCCGCCGCGGCGCTGCGGCGGGCGAGTTCACGGTAGGTGAGGGTTTCGTCCCGGTAGACGACCGCGGCCGCGTCGGGGTGTTCGGCGACCCGCTGGGCGAGCAGGCCGGGCAGTGTCACGGCGCCGGTGAGGGAGGGGTCGGGCACGCTGGGCTCCTGAAAGGTCATCTCGTTTCCTTACTTTCCTCGCTGGAACAGCGGGCGCGCTCGCTCCGCGCCCGCGCGACCGGTGCGGCTGGGCGGCCGTCCGGTCTGCCATGGCCCGCCGTGTCGGACCCGTGTCCGCGGGGTGGGGGCACCGCGGGTGCGGCGGGACCGGCGCCGGCGCGGCGGCCGGCGCGGGCGGGTGCCCGCGGCGGCGGTCCGGCCCGGGGGCCGGGGGTGCCGGGTGCCGGGCCGTCCGCCCGGAAGTGCCGGGAGGCGCGGTGGTGTGCCGCGTCCCCCGATGCGGGCGGGCGGGCCCCCGTCGGGCCCGCCCGCCCCGGTGTTCACCGGCCCTGGAGAAGCCGGGTGACCGATCCGTTCTCGAACACCTCTCGGGCCGCTCCGGCGATGAGCGGCGCGATGGGCAGGACGGTGATCTTGTCCAGTCCGAGGGCGCCGGGCACCGGGAGGGTGTCGGTGAAGACGAACTCGCTGACGGCGGAGTTCTTCAGCCGGTCGGCGGCGGGGCCGGAGAGGACTCCGTGTGTCGCGGCGACGATGACGTCCCGTGCTCCCTGGGCGAACAGGGCGTCGGCGGCGGCGCAGATGGTGCCGCCGGTGTCGATCATGTCGTCGACCAGGACGCAGACGCGGTCCTTGACCTCGCCGACGACCTCGTGGGCGGTGACCTGGTGGGCCACGTCCTTGTCGCGCCGTTTGTGGACGATCGCCAGCGGGGCGCCGAGCCGGTCGCACCAGCCGTCGGCGACGCGGACGCGGCCGGCGTCGGGTGAGACGACGGTGAGGGCGTCGCGGTCGGCCTGGGCGCCGATGTGGTCGGCGAGGACCGGCATGGCGAACAGGTGGTCGACGGGGCCGTTGAAGAAGCCCTGGATCTGGTCGGCGTGGAGGTCGACGGTGAGGATCCGGTCGGTGCCCGCGGTGGTGAGCAGGTCCGCCATGAGGCGGGCCGAGATGGGTTCGCGGCCGCTGTGTTTGCGGTCCTGGCGGGCGTATCCGTAGAAGGGGGCTATCACGGTGATGCTGCGTGCGGAGGCCCGTTTCAGTGCGTCGATCATGATGAGCTGTTCCATGATCGATTTGTTGATGGGGGCCGTGTGGCTCTGGATGACGAAGCAGTCCTTGCCGCGCACCGAGGCGTGGTAGCGGATGTAGATCTCGCCGTTGGCGAAGTCGATCGCTTTGGTGGGGACGAGTTCGGTGCCCAGTTCGGCGGCGACGGCGTCGGCCAGGGCGGGGTGGGCCCGTCCCGAGAAGAGCAGCATGTCCCCCGCGGTGTTCACGCGGCTTCCGCCTCCCCGAGCGACGGGTAGTCGGTGTAGCCGCGGTGGTCTCCGCCGTAGAGGGTGGCGGGGTCGAGTTCGTTGAAGGGGCCGCCGGCGCGCAGGCGGTCGGGGAGGTCGGGGTTGGCGAGGAAGAGGGCGCCGAAGGCGACGGCGCAGGCGACGCCCTGGTCGAGGGCTTCGGCGGCGGCGTCGGCGGTGACGGGGGTCATGTCGCCGGGGTGGGGGTTGAGGATGATGGTGCCGGTCCACTGGGCGCGGACGGCGGCGGTGGTGGCGCGGTTGCCGCCTTCCATGATGTGGAGGAAGGCGACGGGGGGCAGGGCGGCGACGAGGGCGTGGTAGAGCTCGTCGGTGTCGTTCTCGGTGATGTCGTTGTAGGGGTTGGCCGGGGAGATGCGGACGCCGACGCGGTCGGCGCCGATGCGGTCGGCGCAGGCTTCGATGACTTCGAGGGGGAAGCGGATGCGGGCGGCGATGGAGCCGCCGTATTCGTCGGTGCGCTCGTTGGTGTTGGAGGCGAGGAACTGGTGGAGGAGGAAGCCGTTGCCGGCGTGGATCTCGACGCCGTCGAAGCCGGCTTCGATCGCGTGGTGGGCGGCGTCGGCGAAGTCGCGGACGGTGGCGGCGATCTCGTCGCGGGTGAGTTCGTGGGGCTGCTGGTAGTCGAGGGGGCCGTCGGGGCCGAAGCACTGGCCGGCGGGGGTGACCGGGGAGGGGGCGACGGAGCGGTGGGCGCTGTGGGGGTAGAGCGCGGGGTGGCCGATGCGGCCGGAGTGCATGAGCTGGGCGACGATCTTGCCGCCGGCGCGGTGGACGGCGTCGGTGACGGGTTTGAAGGATTCGGTCTGCTGCGGGGTGTGCAGGCCGGGGGTGTTGAGGAAGCCCTGGCCGACCGCGCTGGGCTGGATGCCCTCGGTGATGATGAGGCCGGCGCCGGCCCGCTGGCCGTAGTAGGTGGCCATCAGGGCGGTGGCGCGGCCGTCGGGGGTGGCGCGGTTGCGGGTCATGGGTGCCATGACCATGCGGTTGCTCAGGGTCAGCTTCCCCAGGGTGACCGGCTCGAACAGCTTGTCGGACATGCTTCTCCTCGGTGAGGTTCGGTGCGTTGGTGCGCGTGGTGGTCCGGTGTGTGCCGGGCGGGGCGGTTGGCTCTGTGCTCGTTCGGCGGGTGCCGGGCGGGGCGGTTGGCTCTGTGCTCGTTCGGCGGGTGCCGGGCGGGGCGGTTGGCTCTGTGCTCGTTCGGCGGGGTGCCGGGCGGGCGGTCAGCTCTTCTGTGCCCGTTCGGCGAGGTGCTGGGCGTGGGCGGTGGCGAGCCGGCCGGCGGCTTCGGCGCAGGAGGCGAGGACGGCCATGTTGGCGCGGGCGGAGCGGCCCCTGGTGGCGGCGTCGACGGCGTGCATCAGGTATTTGGTGATGCCCTGGCCGGTGACGCCGTCGCGGGCGGCGGCGGTGACGGCTTCGCGGATGGCGGTGTCGACCTCGGCGGAGTCGATGGCGTCCTCCTCCCTGACCGGGGTGGTGATCAGGAAGGAGCTGTGGTTGCCCAGGGCCCAGTGGGCCTCGGCGGCGCGGGCGATGGCGTGTTCGTCGTCGAGGCGGTGCGGGGCGCGGTGGCCGCTGGTGCGGCAGTAGAAGGCGGGGAAGTCGTCCCAGCGGTAGGAGACGACGGGGACGCACTGGGTTTCGAGGTATTCCAGGGTCAGCCCGAGGTCGAGGATCATTTTGGCGCCCGCGCAGACGACGGCGGTGCGGGAGCGGGTGAACTGGATGAGGTCGGAGGAGACGTCCCAGGTGTCCTGGGCGCCGCGGTGGACGCCGCCGATGCCGGCGGAGGAGAACCAGGTGATGCCGGCGAGTTCGGCGGCGACGACGGAGGAGGCGACGGTGGTGGCGCCGGGTCCGCCGCCGGCCAGGACGACGGGCATGTCGCGGCTGGAGACCTTGGGGATGCCGGGCAGGGAGGCGAAGCGCTCGATGTCGGCGTCGGTCATGCCGACGCGGATCTCGCCGGCGTCGATGCAGATGGTGGCGGGTACGGCGCCGCCGGCGCGGACGGCGTCCTCGACCTTGCGGGCGGTGGCGGCGTTGTCGGGGTAGGGCAGGCCGTGGGTGATGACGTTGCTCTCCAGGGCCACGACGGGGCGGCCGGTGCGCAGGGCGTCGCGGACCTCGTCGGTGAAGACGAGGGGGATGGTGTGGCGGTTGCTCATCGCGGTGTCCCTCACTTGCCGTTCCAGTAGCCGGGTGTGCGCAGCAGCTGGTCGCGGCCCTGCTGGTCGGCGAGGTGGGGCATGACGGTGGTGCCCCATTCCTCGGGGGTGACGGGCTCCAGGGAGATGGAGACGGCGTCGGCGTCGGCGGGGAAGAGGCGGGTGACGGCCTCGGTGAGGGCGGTGTCGATGTCGGTGAGCTGCTGCGGGGTGAAGTTCCGCGGGTGGTGCGAGATGTGGATGTGGGGCACGGCGGTGGGTCCTGTCCTTGAGGTCGGGGTGGGGCGGGTGGCACACCGCGGGCGGGGGAATCGCCGCGGTGTGCCACGGCCCGCTTCCCGTCCTCGTCGGGGGAGGTGGGACGGGAAGTTCTCGGGCGGGCGGGGCCGGTGGCGCGGGCGGTGGTCAGGCGCCGGCGTGCTCGCGGGGCTGTTCGCCGGCGCGGGCGGGCGCGGGCGGGGGTGCGGGGGTTCGGCGGGCGGGGCGGGGCTGGGCCAGGACGACGGCGGCCACCACGATCAGCGCTCCGGTGATCTGGAGCGGGGACAGGGCCTGGTCGAGGACGAACCAGCCGAGGAGGGTGGCGGCGAGGGGTGAGGCGAAGCTGAGGAAGGAGACGGCGAGGGCGGGCAGCCGTTCCACGCCGCGGAACCACAGGGCGTAGGCGAGGAGGGCGCCGATGATGCCGAGGTAGGCGAAGCCCCAGAGGTTCTCGCCGGTGAGGGTGCGGGGCAGGCCTTCGCCGATGAGGGCGACGGGGACCAGGACGAGGCCGCCGACGGTGAGCTGCCAGCCGGTGAAGGTGAGCAGGCCGACGCCTTCGGGGCGGCCCCAGCGTTTGGTGAGGACGATGCCCAGGGCCATGGAGACGGCGCCGAGGAGGCCGGCGATGACGCCGGTGGTGCTGAGTCCGGCGTCGGGCTGGAGGACGAGGAGGGCGACTCCGGCGGCGCCCAGGACGCAGGCGGTGACGTGGACGCCTTTGATCTTGTCCTTGAGGAGCAGGGTGCCCAGCAGCAGGACCAGCATGGGCTGGATGGTCATGACGAGGGCGGCGACGCCGCCGGGGAGGTGGTAGGCGGCGACGAAGAGGAGGTAGAAGAAGGCGCCGATGTTGAGGACGCCCAGGACCAGGGCGCGCCACCACCAGATGCCGCGGGGCAGGGTGCGGCCGATGGCCAGGAGGATGAGTCCGGCGGGCAGGGCGCGCAGGACGGAGGCGAGCAGGGGCCGGTCGGCGGGGAGGAATTCGGTGGTGACGAGGTAGGTGGAGCCCCAGACCGCGGGGGCGAGGGCGGTGAGGGCGGAGTCCGCCAGGGAGCGGTGGTTCACGGGGTCACCGCCGAGTCGGTGGTGCCGAAGAAGCGGTCGCCGAAGTCGCCGATGCCGGGGATCATGAACGCGTTCTCGTTGAGGCGTTCCTCGATGGAGGAGGTGACCACGGTCACGGCGGGGTGGGCGGCGTGGAGGGTTTCGATGCCCTCGGGAGAGGCGAGGAAGTTGACGAAGACGATGTTCTTCTCCCGGACGCCGGCGTCGAGGAGGACGCGGATGGCGGCTTTGGCGCTGCCGCCGGTGGCGAGCATCGGTTCGGTGAGCAGGACGTGGCGGCCGGCGATGTCGTCGGGGAGGTTCTGGTAGTACAGGTGCGGGAGTTTGGTGGTCTTGTCGCGCTGGATGAGGATTTTGCCGATGCGCAGGCCGGGGATGAGGTCGCGGGCCTCGTCCAGCATGGCGTCGCCGGCGCGGATGACGGAGACGGCGCAGAGGTCGCCGGTGAAGCCCAGTCCGTCGTAGGTGGCGCCGACGGGGGTGGTGACCTGGTGTTTGTCGAACGGCAGCTGGTCCAGGGCCGATTCGAGGAGCAGGCGGATGATGCGCCGGGAGTAGCGGACGAAGTCCGCGCGTGAGGCGTCGCGGTCTCGGATGATCGTGTGCATGGCCCGCAGCTGGTTGGTCTGGGGCAGCGGGTGGACTGTGGGGCCGGTCACCATGGGAACCTGCTTCTTCGTCGGTCGGTGGGGCCTTCCGGGCCCGGGCCGGCCGCGGGGGGCCGGGCCCGGGCGGGGTGGGCCCGGGGTGTGTCAGGCGATTTCGGCGAATGCCCTGCGGGATTCGGCGACGAACTTGGCGACCTTGGCGCGGTCCTTGCGGCGGTCGGGGCCCTCCAGGCCGGTGTGGGCGTCGACGGCGGCGGGGCGTACGGCGCGGATGGCGTCGGCGACGTTCTCGGGGGTGAGGCCGCCGGCCATCATGAGGGGCTTGGGGGAACGGCGGACGAGTTCGGCGCTGACCGACCAGTCGTGGGTGAGGCCGGTGGCGCCCTTGGCGCCGGTGGCGGGGTCGAAGGTGTCGGTGATGAACATGTCGACCCATTCGGCGACGTCGTCGACGAGGCGCAGGAGTTCGTCGGCGTTGTCGGCCTTGACGACCAGGCTCTTGAGGACGTAGAGGTCGGGGCGGGCGGTCTTGAGCTTGCGCAGCTGCTCGGGCTCGACGTCGCCGTGGAGCTGGACGGCGCGGACGCCGAGTTCGGCGGTGAAGGCGCTGATCTCGTCGGCGTCGGTGAGGTAGCTGATGAGGACGCCCTCCTGGGGGGTCTTCAGGGAGCCGATGACGGCGGTGGCGTCGGCCTCGGATATGTCGTCCTTGCCGGAGGGCAGGCGCAGGGGGAAGCCGAACCAGTCGACGCCTTCCTCGGCGAGCATCGCGGCCTCGTCGGCGTCGATGATGCCGGCGACCTGGACCAGATCCTTCACGTCACTCATGTGTGTGTTCCTTGCGGTGATTCGGGATGAACCCGGGCGAACTGAAGGTGTGTGCGGGCAGGGCGGACCGGCCCGCCGGGTGGGCGGGCCGGTCGCGTCTGCCGGGTGGGCGGCGCCGGTCTGCCGGGCCGGTGTGTCCGGGCCGGCGTCGCCGATGACGTATGCGGCTTTACGTCACGGGATGCTCACTGAAAGGCTCTTAGCTCCCGGTCGGCCGGTCAATGGGAACCGTGTCAGATCCAGGTCAACCTTCTTCAGGGGGATGTCAGGTGGTGCGGGGGGTGCGGGGCGGCGGGGGTGCGGGGGCCGGCGGTGGTGCGCAGGGTGCTGGAGGGGTCCGCGGCGTCGCGGGTGAGCAGGCATTCCTCCAGGAAGGCGAGGGCGCGCAGATGGTAGGTGCGGGCGGCCCAGCCGAGGCTGATGTTGTGTCCGGCGTCGGGGAGGCGGACGGCTTCGGCGCGCGGGGAGGCGAGGGGGGCGAGGAGTTCGCGCAGGGCGGCGGGGTCGTGGTGCCACCAGCGTTCCTGTTCGGCGAAGGTGAAGCGGACGGGGGCGGTGACGCGGGCGGCGAGGCGGGGGTAGCGGGCGGGCCAGGCGGGGGTTTCGGCGGCTTCGAGGGCGGGGACGGGGCGCACGAGTTGGCCGCCGAGGCGCAGGGCGCCGGGCGGGTAGAGGCGCAGGGAGCCCCAGTGGCGGCGCCAGTCGCCGCGGCGGGCGGGGCCGGGGAGCTGGTGGGGGGCGGCGGCGAGGCGGGTGCCGATGCCGGAGAGGTCGAGGCCGATCACCCGGGCGGCGCGGGGGTCGGCGGCGGCGGCGAGGGCGAGGCGGGCGCCGCCGGAGTGGGCGAGGAGGAAGAATCCGGCGCCGGTGGGGTGGGTTTCGGCGTAGCGGGCGAGGGCGGTGTGGAGGGTGTCGCTCTGGTCGCCGAGGTTCTGGCCGCGGGGCAGGGCGGTGGCGGAGGCGCCGTAGCCGGGGCGGTCGGGGGCGATGACGGTGTGGCCGAGCTGGGCGCCGAGGGTGAGCAGGGACAGGCCGGGGCGGGCGCGGTTGTCGAAGTATCCGGCGCTCATGCCGACGCCGTGGAGGGCGACGATGACGGCGCGGGGGGTGTGGCGGGGGGTGGCGGTGAGGGCGGAGAGGGTGA